>NZ_JBNCLF010000001.1:1069558-1113290 GCF_049844535.1 Streptosporangium sp. DT93 | reverse complement strand
GCTGGGGTGATCGGGGCCATAGGCGGCCTCGGTGATGGCCAGCGCCCGCTGCTCCAGCGGCACCGCCTCACCCGGCCGACCCAGAGCATGAAAGCTGCTCGCGAGGTTACCCAGCCCGATGGCGACGGCGGGGTGGTCGGGGTCGTGGGCGGCCTCGGTGATGGCCAGCGCCCGCTCCAACAGCGGCACCGCCTCACCCGGCCGACCCAGAGCATGGAAGCTGCTCGCGAGGTTACCCAACAAGGTGGCGACGCTGGGGTGATCAGGGCCATAGGCGGCCTCGGTGATGGCCAGCGCCCGCTCCAACAGCGGCACCGCCTCACCCGGCCGACCCAGATCCCGGAAGCTGTTCGCGAGGTTACCCAACAAGGTGGCGACGGTGGGGTGATCGGGGCCGTGGGCGGCCTCGGTGATGGCCAGCGCCCGCTCAAACAGCGGCACCGCCTCACCCGGCCGCCCCAGATCCCAGAAGCTGACCGCGAGGTTACCCAACAAGGTGGCGACGATGGGGTGGTCGGGGCCGTGGGCGGCTTTGGCGATGGCCAGTGCCCGCTGGGCGAGATCATGGGCTCGTTGATGCTGACCTTGCACTCGGGTGAAGAGGGTGGCCTGGTTGAGGACGAGGCTGAGTTCGACAGGTTCGCTTCCGTGCCGGTGGCAGGAAACTAAAGCGTCGATGTGGGGCATCAGATCGCGCCAGATCGGCCAGCCACTGACGTTGGAGTCCGGATCGGTCGGTAGCGCCTGATTCACCCAGGTCAGGGCGGTGCGGCGGGCGATGTGCTGGCGAGGATCGTCGTAGTCGAGGCCGTGGTGGATCACGGATTGGAACAGCCGGTGCATGCTGATCGTTTCGGCCTCATCCACTCCGGTCCGGGTGATCATGCTGTAGGAGGCCAGCACCCCCAACGCCTCATCCCACTCTTTCTCTCCGCTTTCCATGGCCTCGTCCTGGTGATCGCCGGGCGGGAGGGCTCCGAGCAGCAGGCGGGGGATGTCGTCGGGGGCATAACAGGCCAGCACCCGCAGGAGGTGTTCGGTGGCCAGGCCGATACGTCGGTCGTGGTCTTGCAGGGCTGTCAGGTGGTGGTGCCACAGCCGGGCCATGATTCGCTCGGCCTCGCCGCCATGCGGGAACCGTGCGTGCGTCCGCGCGGGTTCCTCACGCAGCTGCCGCAGGTAGTGGGTAGGGCTGCGGCGTTGCTGGTGCATGTAGGCCGCCGCCTGCTCCAGCGCCAGCGGCAGATACCCCAGCTCGGCCGCAATGGCCTCCAGGTCAGCCACCTGATCAGGACCGAGCAGCTGGGACTGCTCGATGATCGCGCGCATCAACTCCAGTGCCGGCACGCTGTCCAGCACGGGCAACGCCAGGGGGGTCAGGCCCTGCCAGTAGATATCTCGCCGGGTGGTGATCACCAGGTGGCCGGCTGACAGGCGGTTCAGGTGCGGGCGGATGTCGTCGGGATCTTCGACGTTGTCCAGCACTACCAGCCAGCCGGGATGGGTCTGGAGCCAGTCCATCGCCCAGGTGGCGGCTTGCTCAACGTCGCCGATCAAACCGACCGGTGGGTGAAGCGCCGCGGCTAAAGCGGCCAAGCCCTGGTTCAGGTTGCGTGGGGAGTCAGCGGTGATCCACCACGCCACCGGGTAGCGATCCTGGTAGGTGTGGGCGTACTGGCGGACCAACTCGGACTTGCCTACCCCGCCCATGCCGTACAGCACCTGGCGCACCACCACCGGCGCCCCCTCACCGGTCAGCATCTCCCGCAGTTTTTCCAGCTCCTGGCTGCGGCCGACGAACTGCCAGGCGCGTGGCGCCTCCATGTGGCGTACCGGCTCGTGGGGCCGGACATGGACCTGCCGGGCGGGAAGCAAGCTGCCCGGCTCCAGACGGGGCGCATAGATCGGCGAGTGATCCCCGGTAGTGGCTTGGCCGATGTCACCTCCTGCGGCTACCGCTTTTGCACCTGATGCGGTGACCACCGCTTCCGGTGAGGTCTGCGGCATATCAGGCAGGAGTGATAGGAGACTGATCGCCTGTGGTGACCGAGCCGGTGATGTCGCGTCCGGCTGCTACCGCTCCCTTTCCCGATGCGGTGACCGTGGTGGTGACGGTGCGGCCGGTGGCCGCATCAGCCTGCTCCAGCATGGCCCGCACCTGAGCGGCCAACTCCGGATCAGCCGTCAGGAGTTTTTTGATCTGTACCCGCAAGACCGCTTGAAGATCCTCGTTGTCCGGATCGGCGGCCAGCTCCGCCACCGCCTCGGGCACCTCCGCCTCGGAGGTCACGCCGAAGATGCGTTGCAGCAGCGCACGTCCCCATCCGACCGTGGCGTCCGCAGCCTCCTCGTTGGCCCTGGCCAGCACCGCACCGCCGTAGGCGCCGACCGCCGCCGTGACGTACGGCGACACCTCCTGGGCCAGGGTCACCAGATCCCCGCTCATGCTTTCCAGTCCTCCCCATGCGTCATGACGACCCCTGACGGCATGCTCATGGCACCCCTCACACCATGAACGACTCTAATCACCAAACCCCAACCAACACTGGCAAAGCGTCAACTTCGATCCACTCTGCGTTATCCGTTGGCAAGGCTCGACGAAGGAGAGCCGCGGCAGCCGATCGCCCCAACCGGCTACGGCCAGCGCCGAAGTGAGCGATCGTCACGGCCGCCACCACGACGACATCGGCAAAGAGCTTCCTCATCTCGCAAGTTCTGGGTCACGTCCAGCGAAGTGGTGTATGAGTTGACCTTCGCGTGATCCTGTTTCCGCAGGTTAAGCGGTAAGTGTCTGCGGGATGGGATTGTGCTGCGGTGTGTCGCCCACGATGACGCGCATCCGGGTCTTGGCGAGAACGTCCAGGCCCATGTAGCGGCGGGCCTCGGTCCACTCATCGCTTTGTTCGGCCAAAACCGCACCAACGAGACGGACGATCGAGGGCCGGTCGGGGAAGATTCCGACCACGTCGGTGCGGCGGCGGATCTCCTTGTTCAACCGCTCCTGCGGATTGTTCGACCAGATCTGCCGCCAGACCTCTCGCGGGAAGGCGGCGAAGGCAAGGAGCTCGTCGCGGGCGGCGTCCAGGTGCTCGCACGCGGCCGGATACTTGGCCTCCAGCGCGTCGATCACCCAGGTGTGCTGGGTGCGCACCGCTTCGCTGGTGGGCTGGTCGAAGATGGTGCGCACCAAGGTCGCCACCCACGGTTGCGCCGACTTGGGCACCGTGGTCAGCAGGTTGCGCAGGTAGTGGGTGCGACAGCGCTGCCAGGACGCGCCCGGCAACGTCGCGCCGATCGCCGCCACCAACCCGGTGTGAGCATCGGAGATGACCAGCTGCACCCCGCTCAGGCCGCGGCTCACCAGGCCGCGCAGGAACGCCAGCCAGCCCGCGCCGTCCTCGGCCGAGGTGACCTCCAGGCCCAAGATCTCCCGGGTGCCGTTGGCGTTGACGGCGGTGGCCACCAGGACGTGCACGTTGATGATCCGCCCGCCCTCGCGGACCTTCTGCGTCAGCGCGTCCAGCCACACGAACGCATACGGACCCCCATCCAGCGCCCGGCTGCGAAAGGCCTCGACCTGAGCGTCGAGGACCTTGGCCATCTCGCTGACCTGGCTTTTGGAGATGTGCTTGATGCCCAGCTGCTCGACCAGCTTGTCCACCCTGCGCGTCGAGACCCCCAGCAGGTAGGAGGTGGCCACCACGCTGATCAGTGCCTGTTCGGCCCGCCGCCGGCGCTCCAGCAGCCACTCGGGGAAGTAGGAGCCCGAGCGCAGCTTGGGAATCGCGAGCTCGACGGTTCCGGCGCGGGTGTCCCACTCGCGGGAGCGGTATCCGTTGCGCCGGTTGGTGCGCTCCTGGCTGCGGACGCCGTACTCGGCGCCGCACACCCCGTCGGCCTCGGCCGACATCAACGTCTCGGCCATGGTCTTCACCATGGATCGCAACAGATCCGGGTCGCTCTGCTGGATCTGTTCCGCCAGCCAGGTCGCAGGGTCCACACTGTTGTTTGCGGCCATCGCTTTCTTCTCCTTCGATCTTGTAGTTCGCACTCGAAGGATCACGCGATGGCCGTCCTCATTTCACGGCGCCACGCCCACTACCTGGGGAAACTCGTACACCACCTCCGTGGACGCAACCCCGGGGAACACGGTTCCCTGCTCGTGTGCCCAGAGGGTTTGGAAGTTGGCGGCCGGGACGCTCAGGCCGTGTCGGCCGGCCGCCTGGCGCAGTCGCTCCCCTGCGGCTTCGAGGGTGAGGCCGTGTGCGTCGCGGTGTTCGCGCAGGCGGGAGGGTATCCAGCCGGGTCGCTGGGTCGTCTTCGATTGCATACTTTCGCCTTCACGCTTCGGGGACGGTGCGCGGCGTGCGGTCGTGCATGTGAAAACGCATGTGTAAATGGTCGTTGAGGAGAACTGAAGAAGCTTAACTAGATCGGCGTGATACCGGAAACCCCCAGCTCACGGTGAACTTAGGGCATCGCGAAACGCGAAACACACCGCAGAGCAAGGGAGGAACCGATGAACGCCGACCCCCAGCGGATCATCTGGGAATTGACCGCGATTCGGGCAGAGCTGGACGAGTTGGCCTGCCGGATCGGTGAGATCACTTTGGCTCTGCGAAGACTGCCGCCTCCAGAGCGGCGAGTCGATCCCCCAGCTCTCTGATGCTCTGGCGCGTCTGGGCGAGCTGCTCCAGGATCTCGGCGTTCACGTCCAGCGTCTCGGGCTTGGAGGTCTCGGCGGGGACCTGGCGGACGAACACGCCCTTGCCCTGCTGGCCGATCACCAGTCCCTCGGTGCGGAGCACGCTGATCGCGGCCTTGACCACGCTGGCGGAGACGTCGAAGCGCTCGCCGAGCTGGGCGATGGAGGGCAGGGCCATGCCGGGGGCGAGTGAGCCGGCGCGGATCTGGCCGCGCAGCTCGTCGACGATCTGCAAGTAGGCCGGCTGGCCGGTCTTCTCCGCCATCTATGTCTCGTCTCGTCGCATCTGCCGCACCCGCTGCGTCGTGATGCACCGTCCTGCACCACGACTCCAGTTCAGCACACCCCGGTAAAGAAACCAACCAAGCCGTCAAGGAACTCATTGACAACATAGAATTCCAAGTGTTCTATGTGTTCCAAGAATCCCAGCCAGCAAAGGAACGATCATGCGCGCCATCCCCATCCCCGTCGACGTCACCAAGCTCCAGATCACCTGCGTCAAGGCCGCCAAGCCCCGCCTCGTCAACAAGGACACCGGCGAGATCAAGCGCGACAAGGACGGCAACGTCATGTACGAACTCACCTTCCTGTTCGAGGACGACCTCGGCCGGATGGAGCTCGTCAAGGTCAACACCACCCCCGAACCGCAGATCACCCCCGGCGAGGAGGTCGTCCCCGTCGACCTGGTCGGCTACGTCTGGGAGCAGGGCGGGCGCTGGGGCATCTCCTACCGCGCCTCCGCCTTCCACCCCGCCGGCGCTTCCCTCACCTCCGGAGCGGGGGCGAACCTGTGATCACCCTCGACCACCCCCTGTTCAAACTACTCGCCATCCTGCTCACGCTCATCGCCTGGCGCCGCTGGGCCCCGGCCTCCTACTGGTACGCCCTCGTCTTCCCCCGTAAGGCCATCTGGCTGCGCTGGACCTGGCGGCACGTCGCCTCCGGCTGCGGGCTGACCAAGAAGCGGCACCGCTGGTGGTTCACCACCGTCCCCGGCCTGGTCGCCTCCACCGGCGTCGTACGCGTCAAGCGACGCTTCCAGCGGGTCGCCGTCGACACCAAACCCTGGATGGGCCTACCTCGGCCCGTACGGCACGGCTTCCGCATCACCTTTCACCTCCTCGACGGCCAGGTGCCCGACGACTACGCCAAGGTCTGTGAACGACTCGCGCACGCCTGGCGCATCGAGGCGGTTCGCGTCGTCGGCTCCCGCCCCGGCCGCGTCACCCTCCAAGGAATCACCCAAGACCCTCTCACTCACGTCGCCCCCGCCTGCCCGCCGGCCGAACCACGCGACGGCTGGCGGGCCGAGGACCTGCTCCGGCCCATCGTCGGAGTCCTGGAGACCGGCGCGGCCTGGCGAATGGACCTGCGGCTCATCCCGCACTGGATGAACGCTGGCGCCACCCAGTCGGGAAAGTCCAACCTGATCAACGCCCTCATCGTCGGCCTGGCCCCACAACCGGTCGCCCTGGTCGGCTTCGACCTCAAAGGCGGCGTCGAACTGTCGGCCTACGCCGCCCGGCTCACCGCGCTGGCCACCACCCGCACCGAGTGCCTCGACCTGCTCAGCGACCTGATCGCCGTCATGGGCGCCCGGATGCTGGCCTGCCGCCGCTACGGAGTACGCGACATCTGGCAACTCCCCGACGCCGCTCGCCCCATCCCCGTCGTGGTCCTGGTCGACGAACTGGCAGAGCTGTACCTGACCGCCGACAAAGCCGAAAAGGACCAGGTCACCCGTACGGCCACCGCACTGCTCCGCATCGCCCAGCTCGGCCGCGCCTTCGGCATTCACCTGATCCTGTCCGGCCAACGCATCGGCTCCGACCTCGGCCCCGGCGTGACAGCGCTGCGCGCCCAGATCGGCGGACGGGTCTGCCACCGCGTCAACGACCCCGAAACCGCCGTGATGACCCTCGGCGACCTCGACCCCGACGCCCTCGTAGCCGCACGCTCCATCGCCCCCGAACTGCCCGGAGTGGCCGTGATCACCGGCTCCGACGGCCGCTGGTACCGCGCCCGATCCGGCTACGTCTCCACCACCGCCGCCGAACAAGCCGCGGACGCCTACGCCCATATGGCTCCCTCGTGGAACCAGGTCGCCGCCTCCGGCCTCGGCCACGAGCTGCCCAGCGCCGACACCGTCGAACTCACCGCCTGACCTCTCAGACCTGGAAGGAGAACCACCGTGACCGCGACCGCGCCTCGCCTGGCCGTACGGCTGGCCGACTCCGCACCGGTACTGATCCTCGCGGCGATCGCCGGCGCGGCCAGCTTCACCCACATCCGCGACACCGCCACCGAACACGGACAGTCCGGCCCAATGGCCTGGGCCGTGGCCGTCTGCGTCGACCTCACCTGTGTCATGGCCGCCCGGGAACGGCAACGCGACAAGAAGAACGGACGGGAACGAGACGGCTGGATCTCCTGGCCGACCCTCGTCCTCATCGGCGGGATCGTCCTGTCCCTGGCCGCCAACCTCGCCCAGGCCGAACCCTCGCCCTGGGGATGGATCACCGCCGCAACCCCGGCCGGCGCCTTCCTGATCGCGGTCTCCATGCTGGAGCGCCGCGCCTCCGAACCCCGTCCCGAACCGTCCCCGGCACTCGTTCCCGTTCCGAACCCCGTACCGCAGACCCCGGCCAGACCCGCCGCACTCGTTCCCTCGCCCGCTCCCGCCGTACCGGATCAGAACGACACCGAGAACGGCCAGAACGGCACCGAACCGACGGGCGAACTCCTCGACTACGCGCGCCGCGTCGCCGACGAACACCACGCCCGACACGGCAGACCCATCACCCGCGACACCCTGCGCACCCGCCTCGGGGTGTCCAGTCAGCTCGCCTCCGACCTGCTGCGCACCCTGCGCGACAGCCCCGAACCCGCATGACAGCGAAAGGACACCCCATGAACACCACCGACCACCGCGCCGCGATCATCGCCGGACTCCGCGACCTGGCCGTCTTCCTGGAAGCCAACCCCGCCGTCCCCGTCCCGGTCTTCCCCAAGCTCCTCTACTTCGCCGCGGGAACCGACCCCGACATGTGCGCCGAGATCGACGCCATCGCCGAAGTCCTCGGAACCGGCATCGACCCCGGCGACATCGACTACGGCCACTACCGGACCGTCCGCGCCTTCGGGCCGGTGCAGTACTCGGCCGTGGGCGTCCTCGCCCTCGCCAAGGCACGCCACGACGCCAACAGCTCGTACATGGGCTGCGTCACCCCCGACCCCGTCCCCTCGTCCCGTACCGCCTGACCAGGAAAGAGCCCCCCATGCGCATCCGCCTCGACGGCACCTACGCCGAAATCGTCCACGCCGCCAACAAGATCCGCACGATCCTCCCGATCGGTTCGATCTCGCCGATCATCCCGCTCCACGAGCGGCCACACACCTGGCGCGTGTTCCTCGATACCGCGCCCAAGCGCACCGGAAGCAGGTGGATCACATGACCGACACCCCCGACTCCTCGCCCCTCGACATCACGCCCAAGCGCTGGCGGTGCTGCCACTGCGGCGGGACCGGAGTCGACAGCCACGGCCAGACCTGCGAGCACTGCGAGGGCCTCGGCTTCAGCTGAGAGTCCTCGGCGCCCCCGGCGTGACCACACATCCGCCAAGACGTCCGCCACGTCGGGGGCCATCCCACACCGAACATCCACAGCCCGGAAGGGACACCCCATCATGCCAAACCCCCACGCGGTAGCCGGGATGATCACCCGGCTCCACGACCCCCAATACGCCCGCTGGGCCTCCCAGATCCGCCGAACCGGCGGCTGCCGACAGCCCATCCACCTGCGCGGCCACGTCCACCACCTCGACCCCGCCACCGGCAAGCGCCTGCACAGCTACACCACCACGACCGAACCTGACGGCATCCTTCGCGTCCCCTGCAAGACCCGCCGCGCCTCCCGCTGCCCGGCCTGCGCCGAGACCTACCGGGCCGACACCTACCAACTCATCCGCGCCGGCCTGACCGGCGGCAAAGGCGTCCCGGCCTCGGTCACCGCGCACCCCTGCCTGTTCCTCACCCTCACCGCCCCCTCCTTCGGCGTCGTCCACACCCGGCGAGAGAAGAACGGCACCGTCCTGCCGTGCCACGCCCGCCGCGACGCGACCACCTGCCCACACGGACGCTTCATGTCCTGCACCGCCCGGCACGGCACCGACGACAGTCGCCTCGGCGAACCGCTCTGCCCCGACTGCTACGACTACACAGGCTCGGTGCTGTTCAACGCCACCTCCCCGGAGTTGTGGCGGCGCTTCACCGAAGCTCTTCGCCGACGCGCCGCCAAGAACGCAGGGCTGACGCAGCGAGAGCTACGGCAACAGGCCGTCATCTCCTTCGCCAAGGTCGCCGAGTACCAGCGGCGCGGCGTCGTCCACTTCCACGCGGTCATCCGCGTCGACGGCCCCGAAGGACCGGCCACGACTCCACCGGCCTGGGCGACGGCCGACCTGCTGACCGACGCCGTACAACACGCCGCCTCCGCCGTCGCGGTCACCGTCCCCGCGATACCCGGCGAACCCACGCGAACCTTCCAGTGGGGCACCCAACTCGACGTCCGCGAGATCACCATGACCGGCGACCTCACCGACCAGGCCGTAGCCGCCTACATCGCCAAGTACGCCACCAAAGCCGCCGAGTGTGTTGGCACTCTGGATCGGCGCATCAACCCCCTCGACGACCTGACCGCCCTGCCGATCCGCGACCACGCCCGGCGCCTCATCGCCGAGTGCCTGCGCCTGGGCGCCCTCGACGAACTGACCGAACTCCGGCTCATCAAATGGGCGAACATGCTGGGCTTCCGCGGTCACTTCTCCACCAAGAGCCGCCGCTACTCCACCACCCTCGGCGACATCCGCGCCGCCCGCACTGAGTACATGCGCGGGGAAGCCATCACCACCGGCCGCCTGCCGCTCTTCGACGAAGACACCGTGCTCGTCGTCTCGCACTGGGAGTACGCCGGACAGGGCCACTCGGCCGGTGACGCCCTTTTGGTAAGCGCTCTTACCGGAAACCGCCTCGCTGCTTTGGGAGGCGTCCGTGAGTAGTCCCGCGTTGCTCACCGTCCCGCAAGCCATGACCGCTCTCCAGGTCAGCCGGTGGACGCTCTACCAGCTCATCCGCTCCGGCGAACTCGATTCGATCGTGGTCGGCGTGCGCTGTCGCCGTATCCCGGAATCCGCCCTGAACGACTACGTGAACCGACTCTGTGGAAAGGCCGCCTGATGGGCAAGCGCTCGAACGGTGAGGGTTCGGTCTTCCCGTACAAGGATGGTTGGGCCGGCTACGTCTGGATCGTCACGCCAGAGGGCAAGAAGACTCGCAAATGGGCCTACGGAAAGACCCGCGAGGAGACCCACGAGAAGTGGCTCAAACTCCACGACCTCGCGAGCAAGGGACCGGTACCGACCAAGCACCCCACCCTCGCCGCGTACCTGACACGCTGGCTCGCCGAGGTGATCGAACCCAACCGGGAGCCGACCACCTACGCCGGTTACGAACCGCTGGTCCGGCTCTACCTAATCCCCGGTCTCGGCAAGAAGCGGCTTGACAAGCTCACGGTTCGCGAGGTTCAGACATGGCTGAACACGCTGGTCACGCTCTGCACCTGCTGCGACCAGAAGAAGGATCACCAGCGGCCGGAAGCCAAGCGTCGGTGCTGCTCCAAGGGAGAGTGCTGCAAGGGGTATCCGTCCCGGAGCACGATCGCGAGCATCCGCCGCATCCTGCGATCGGCTCTCAGCAACGCCGTCCGCGAGGAACTGATCGCCAAGAACGTCGCCGCACTGACCGTCCTGCCCAACGCGAGCAAGACCAAGAAGACCAAGAACCACGGCGTGTGGAACGTCGACGAGGCGCGGAGGTTCCTTGAACACCTGCGCTCGGTGGACGAACCGCTCTACGCCGCGTACGTGCTGATCCTGATTCTCGGCCTGCGGCGAGGCGAGGTACTCGGACTCGCCTGGGACTGCGTCGACCTCGACGGGGAACAGCTCTGGATCTCCCGCCAGCTCAACCGAGTCCGCGGTGAGCTCCTCCACCGGGAGACGACCAAGACTGAGGACTCGACGGCCTCTCTACCTCTGTTCGGGCTGTGCATAGCCGCTCTCCGGGATCGTCAGCGAATCCAAGAGCAAGCCCGCCAGGATGCCGGGGAGAGGTGGAAGGGGTCCGACCTCGTGTTCACCACGAAGAACGGAACCCCCATCGAGCCGCGCAACTTCTACCGGTCCTTTGAGCGCTACTGCGAGAGGGCCGGTGTCCCTCGTATCCGCGTCCACGACACCCGGCACACCTGCGCCTCGCTCCTGGCCGCCCTCGATGTTCACCCTCGGGTCGCGATGCGCATCCTCCGACACTCGCAGATCTCGGTGACCATGAACGTTTACACGCAGGTCCCCTCCCCAGAGACCCGCAAGGCTCTTGACCTGCTAAATCAGAGTCTTAACGGTTGATTCCGCCATAGCCCGCTACTGCTCGAAAAGCGAAGGCCCCTCATGTTGAAAGGGCCTTCGCTTTGTAGTTGCGGCAGGAAACGCTCAGCTTCTAAGGCGGTGGGATCACTGGTTCTCATAGTGGCGCCGCCGTCACGATCCATACATCTTCGACTATATGTACCTTTTGTCGGAAAACAAGGCATGGATAGCGTAGTTGGTATACCCTTCACCGCTTGACAGGGCTACAGGTAGAACCTTTCCAGGGAGCCGCCCGGCTCTAGAGATCAGGAAGGATCCAAAAAATGCCTATCGAGTGTCCGGACTGCGGCAAGAGGTTCTATGCGCCCCAAGCCCACAGGCGGAAGCGTTCCACTGACCCGAGTGCACTCGTCGCACTCCCCCCGCTCGACGAAGGAGATGACTGGCTCACGACCGAACAGGTCGCAGCGAAGCTCGGGATTAAGCCGGCCAGCTTGCCCAGCATGGTCTTCCAGGGGAGGTTCCCGAAGGCAGATTGCAAGTGGCGGGGACGTAACTACTGGAAGCTCTCCACGCTGGAGTACCCGCAGGCCGAGATGATGCCGCCCGAGGGGTGGCCTGAGATCGAGCCTTCAGACTTGCCGCCGCGGGGAGGCAAGGGACAGTTCATCAAGATCGAAAAGGTTGAGATCAACTTCCACCCCTGAGAAGGGCAAGGAACAGCCTCGGACGAACGGGCAACCTAGTGAAACGTCCGGAACATCGCAGAGCAACGCGACAGGGCAGGCACCGCAGGTCGTGAAACTGAGGCTCCTTGACCAGCTAAACCACAGTCTCGACGACGCTACCTGAGGTCGTTGCTGTATTTCGCTGCTGTACGGACACGAAAAAGGCCCTCCGGGATCTTCCGGAGGGCCTCTGACCTGGAGCCGCCTTGGGGAATCGAACCCCAGACCCCTTCATTACGAGTGAAGTGCTCTGGCCGACTGAGCTAAGGCGGCGTGCCGTGTCTTTCGACATGACCTACGGCAGTCTACAGGCTTCCAGGGGCTCTCCGCGCCCCGGAATCAACCGATCTTGGGGCAGCGGATGCCGTCCCGGGGGACGGCCAGATCGATCAGGTAGTCGTCCACGAGGCGGTCCACGCACGCCGAGCCGCTCAGGTAGGCGGTGTGCCCGTCGCCGTCGAAACCGACCAGGACGCCCGAGGAGAGCTGGGACGCCAGCGCCTCGGCCCACTCGTACGGCGTGGCCGGGTCCCGTTCGGTGCCGACGACCATGATGGGCGGGGCGCCGGGGGCGTCGATCCTCCCCCGCTCCTCCCCCTTGGCCGGCCAGTACGCGCAGGGCAGCGCGCTCCACACGACGTACGCCCCGAACAGGGGTGACCTTTTCACGGATTCACGGGCCGCGGCCGCGTAGGCGGCCGGGTCGCCGGGATAGGGGGCGTCGACACAGTTGACGGCGAGGTTCGCCTCGGTCTGGTTGGCGTACTCCCCGTCCTCCCTGCGGTCCATCAGCCAGTCGGCCAGGCGCAGCAGGGGGGTGCCGTCGCCCCGGAGCGCCCGGTCGAGCGCCTGGCGCAGGGTCGGCCAGGCCTGCCGGTCGTAGAGGGGAGCGATCATGCCGAGGACGGTCCAGGCCTGGGTCACGGTACGGCCGTCGCCGGTCGAGTTGGCCAGGGGGGCGGCGTCCGCGCGGCGGAGCAGGCCGGCGACCTCCGCGCGGGCGGAGGCGACGGACCCGGTGAAGGGACAGTCCGTGACCCGCAGGCAGTCGCTCAGGAAGGAGTCCAGGGCGACCTCGAACCCGTGCGCCTGGGAGGCGCCCACCTCCAGCGGGCCGAGCGAGACGTCCACGGCGCCGTCCAGGACGAGGGCACGGACCCTGTCGGGGAAGAGGTCGGCGTAGAACGCCCCCAGTTGCGTGCCGTACGACTTGCCCAGGTAGGTGAGGCGGGAGTCGCCGACGGCGGCGCGCAGCATGTCCATGTCGCGGGCCACGTCGGCCGTGCCGACGTGCGGCAGGAGCCTGGCCGAACGGGACCGGCATCCGGCGGCGAAACGCCGCGAGCCCTCGACGAGCGCGGTGACCTCCTGCGGCGAGTCGGGCGAGCCGTCCAGGCCGACGTAGGCGTCCAGCTCGGACGAGGGCAGGCACCGGACCGGGACGGACTCGCCGACACCGCGCGGGTCGAAGCCCACGATGTCGAAACGTTCCCGCAGGGCCTCGCTCACCACGGTGCGGGCGGCGCGCGCGTACTGCACCCCGGAACCGCCGGGTCCTCCCGGGTTGATCAGGAGCGAGCCGATCCGCCGTCCCGAGGCGGGGAGCCGGACCACGCTGAGTTCGATCCGCTCGCCGTCCGGCCTGGCGTGGTCGAGCGGCACGGCGAGCCGGGCACACTCGAAATCGTCCCCGCACCCGTCCCAGTCGAGCGTGGCACCCGGACCGGCGGTACCGCGATCACCGCCGCCCGCGGAGCCGTCGTCGCCGCCGGTGCAGGCTCCCGCGAGCAGGGTCAGCGCCACCAGCACGGCGGCCGCACGCGATCTCACGCCTTGTCGCTCCGCTCACAGGTCGTCAGGTCGCGTATCGATCCGGCGTGGGGGACCGGTCGTGCGACGTCCGAGATGGCGAGTCCGGTTCTCCGGGACGCGCGTTCACTCCCATTCTCCCCGACGGAAACGCTCGTCCTCCCCGGCGGACGGGACGACGGTCAGCTCTCCGGCCTGCTCCGGGCGGGACGACGGTCAGCCCTCCGGGCCGCCCTCGGCGACCTTCACCGCGTCCCCGTACGCCGCGTCGTGCTGCTTGCGCGGGGAGCACACCGACGCCGACGGGCACGCGCAGCGCCGGCCGCCCTCCTCCAGGCGGACCACGACGGAGTCGGAGGGCACGTTGCGGCCCACGACCGTGCCGGCACCCTCCGGGGTCTCGACCTTGAGCCCGACGCGGGGCATCCTGCTGTGCGCGTCCAGGTAGAGGGGGTGCTCGTACTTCAGGCAGCACATCAGCCGCCCGCACGCCCCGGCGATGCGCAGCGGGTTGACCGGGAGGTCCTGGTCCTTGGCCATCCGTACGGAGACCGGCTCGAAGTCCTTGAGGAAGGTGGCGCAGCACAGGTCGCGCCCGCAGGGACCGATGCCCCCCTGGAGGCGGGCCTCGTCGCGGGGGCCGATCTGGCGCAGCTCGACCCTGGCGCGCAGGTTGCGGGCCAGGTCCCGGACCAGGGCCCGGAAGTCGACCCGCTGGGGGGCCGAGAAGTAGACCGTGTAGACGTTGTCGTCGTCCACGTAGTCGACGCCGACGACCTTCATGGGCAGCGTGTGCCTCTTGATCAGGCGCTTGGAGACGCTGCGCGCCTCGGCGCGCCGCCGTTTGTTGGTCTCGTCGCGGGCCAGGTGCTCCTCACCCGCGATGCCCGCGCACACCGGCAGACCGCCGACGTCCTCGCTCGTCCACTGGGGTGCCCAGACGCACTCGGCCACCTCCGCCCCGGCGTCGGTGGGGACCAGCACCTTGTCCCCGACCTTCGGGCTGTGCTCGCCGGGATCGAGGTAGTACAGCCTGCCGTAGCGGGTGAAGCTCACCGCCATGATCATGCTCATGAGGCTCCAAAGCTGGGGGGACGGCTCCCGCTCACCCTACGCTTCACACCGGGTGAAGTGGGGGTGTCCGCCCGGCCGGGAACGGGCGCCCCCACCGCGCGGGCACGGTGACCCGCGCCTTCGGCGAAGGAGACCGCACCGTCGAGCACGCCTTCGGTGCGGCAGGCCGCCCCCGCCGAGCGCGACGGACCGTCCGCCGTCGTGCTCAGCGGCCCAGTTCGGCGAAGGACTTCTCCCAGCGGTCGGCGATCGTGGAGATGTCGTAGTTCCTGGCCGCCCGCAGGGCGTTCTCCGCCATCCGGTGGCGGCCCTCCTCGTCGTCGATCATCCGGATCAGTCCCTCCGCGAGGGCGTCCACGTCGTCGGCCGGGACCAGCAGGCCGTTGACGCCCGAGGTGATGATCTCGCGGGGACCCCGGGGACAGTCGAAGCTGATCACGGGCACCCCGGAGGCGAACGCCTCGATGATGGTCATGCCGAAGCCCTCGAAGCGGGAGCTGACCGCGTGGATGGACGCCTTGGCGAGCTCGCCCTGGATGTCGCCGGTGGAGCCCATGAACGTGACGTTGTTGTGCAGGCGGAGCTTGACCGACAGCTTCACCAGCTTGTCGCCGACCCGGCCCTCGCCGTAGATCCGCAGCTTCCAGTCGGGACGCTCCTCGGCCACCCGGACGAACGCCTTCAGCAGCCGGTCGTACCCCTTGACCGGCACCAGCCGGCCCGCCGCCAGCACGATCCGGTTCTCCTGCCGGGAAAGGGGCCGCGGCCCGCTCGGCAGCCCGTTGCCGATGGTGAACACCCGGGTGGGCGCCCCGTCGAGCATGTTCCGGTAGTCGTGCTCGTCGGCCTCGGTCAGGGTGACGACCGCGTCCAGCTTCGGGTACCACGTCCGGATCTCCTCGAAGATCCCGGGCTGGTGCGCCTCGAAGTGCAGGTGCTCCTGCGCGATGGTGACGACCCGCTTGTGCGCGAACCTCGCGGCCATCAGGTTCAGCCCGGCGCGGGTGGTGATCAGCACGTCGCTGCGGAGCCTGCGGAGTTCGCGTACCAGCACCGCGTCGCTCCAGGCGCTGAAGGAGGCGTAGGCGCGCTCCTCGGGGTGGATCAGCGCGCTCTCCTGCGCGCTCAGGCGCTCGGCCTTCCTCCTGTACGGCCAGCGGACCCTGGCCCCCTCGCGCAGATCCACCAGCGAACGCAGCCTGACCCGGGGGCCCAGCGGCAGGAAGGGCCGGTCGGCGTGCTGGAAGACGCTGACGATCTCGACCTCGTGCCGTTCCGACATCGCGGTGGCCAGGTCGAAGGTGGCGCGGATGGTGCCGCCCATGCCGTAGGCGTTCAGGATGAGAAAGGAGATCCTCACGAGGTCGCCTCCTCGACGCTGACCGCGACGGCGAGGCTGTCGGTCTCGGTGTAGTACGGCCGGACCCGGATCTGCGCCACCCGCTGGGCGGGGAAGCGGACCTTGGTCTTCTTGTCGACGATGTCGTCGAGGCGGGTCGCCAGCGGCAGCCGGGTTCCGTCGATCTCCGCGTACAGGTCCCAGAAGACCCGGTTGCGCACCTGGTTCACGGTCATCGGCTCGATCTCCAGCGCTCCCTCGAACCACCGCCCCTGGAAGCTCGCAGGACCGCTCACCGGCTCCGGCCCCCGCCGGGCCACGGCCACCAGCCGGGCCTCGCCCCGGATCGGGTCGCCGTACGCGATGGCGCCCTCGGCCTGGATCACGCCGTCGTCCGCGGTCACGCGGATCACCTCGACGTACGGCTCCACCTCGCGTACCCGCAGGCCGAGCGTGCCGGCGGGGGTGCGGAAGGCTCTGATCTCCCGGCTTCGGCGGCTCTCGGCGTAGGCCCAGAGTCCGTCGAGGGAGAAGCCCGGGTCGTCGGTGGCGACGGGCTCACCCCCGCGGAAGGCCGTCCAGTCCCCGGGGGACAGGACCGTCAGATCCGCCGCCGGGCACTCCTCGCCGCTCTCCACGTGCCTCAGGACGATCTCCGCGTCGAGCGGCTGCGGCCACTCGATCCTCAGCGTGTCGTCGTCGTCCACGCGGCTCGTCACGGCCCTTCCACCGACGGGTGGAACCACCCCGTGACGCGCCTCGATGCTCACCAAGAAGTCCCCCGGTCCTCGCTGCCCGCCCCCGCGCAGCAAGATAGTTCCAATGATTCATAACGAAAGTGCTAATTTTCGTCCGTGGATCTTAACGACTCACATCTCCACTTTGAGTGGACTTAGCAGAGAATGGTTCCATCTAATCGGAAAAAAGCGGATAGTGACCACTCGGGTGGTGGTCCGTACTCCCTCAACGGCCGATATCGCACCCGCCTGACCTGGGCATGCCGGGGAATTCCACCTCAGCTCATCCGGACTCGGACGCCACCGGACCGGAGGGGCGCCCTCGGAACGGGCCGCGACCCGGAGCGCGGGCCGAGAACGGGATCACGACGAATCAGGGACGACCCCCGGACGGGCCGCGACACGAAATCAAGATCGAAACCGGCACGGCACCCACGGCACGACACCGTCCACACGCACGGCACGCACGGCACGCACGGCACGCACGGGGCTCGCACGGGGCTCGCACGGGGCACAACCCGGCGCGCACGGCCGTACGGGCCACGGTGCCGCGAATCACGACGGGCCCGCGGCCCTCGTCGATCACGGCGCCCCGGTCCCGCAGATCGCGACATGGAACGCCCCCCGCGGATCACGACGACGGGACGCCCCACCCCCGCGAGTCACGACACGGGACGGGTCAGAGCCGGGGCCGGTGCAGCGAGATGGTCATCGACTCGACCGCCATCTGCGGGCTGACGTTCGCCGACAGCCGCCTGCGGCAGCTCATGATCGCATCGATCCTGAGCAGGGTGTCCTCCGGCGTGGAGGCGCGGGCCAGGTCCTCCAGGTCGGCGCGCCGGTCCTCGCTCGCCAGCTCCACCTCGGCGCCGAACTGCACCGCCAGCACGTCGCGGTAGAACGCCACCAGGTCGAGCAGTGCCGCGTCGATGACGTCGCGCTTGGTACGGGTCGCCCGCGACTTCTGCCGGTCCTCGAGATCCTTGAGCGCGCCGGCGCCGCCACGGATCAGGCCCCGGTTCAGCCCCTTGCCGGTGGAGCCCTCGCCGTAGACCTGGCGCAGCTCGGTGATCTCCGACTCGTTCAGCGTCGAGGTGACCGCGGCGGCCTCGTCCTCGGCGGTCTTGACCAGCCGCTCGGCGGCCGTCACGCACTCCCCGATCCCGGTCAGCGAACGGGGGATGGACAGCACCGCCTCGCGCCGGTCCCGCGCGGGCTCGTCCAGGGCGAGACGGCGAGCGCGGTCGAGGTGTCCCTGCGCGGCCCTGGCGGCGAACTCCGCCATCGCCACGGGCACGTTCTCGCGCGTGGCCAGCACGTGGGCGACCGCCGCACTGGGCGGGGTGACCAGCGTGACGAGCCGGCAGCGCGACCTGATGGTGATCATCATGTCGTCCGGGGAGGGCGCGCAGAGCAGCCACACCGTCTTCGGCGGCGGCTCCTCGATGGCCTTGAGCAGCGCGTTGGACGCCCCCTCGGTCGCCCGGTCGGCGTCCTCGAACAGCACCACGCGCCAGCGGCCCAGCGTGGGCGCCCCGGCCGCGCGCAGGATGAGCCGGCGGGTGTCCTTGATGCCGTACGAGAGGCCCTGCGGGCGGACGATCTCCAGGTCCGGATGGGAGCCGACGGCCACCTGGTGGCACATGTCGCAGTGGCCGCACCCCTGGTCGGGGCAGAACAGCGCGGCGGCGAACGCCCGCGCGGCCTCCTCCCGGCCGGACCCGGGCGGGCCGGTGAAGAGCCAGGCGTGGGTCATCCCGGCGCCGCGCCCACCGGCCAGCAGGTCGGCCGCCGCCGCCGCGGCCCGGCTCAGCGTCACCGAGGCCCGCTCCTGCCCCACAAGGTCATCGAAGACTCCCACGTCCCCCAACCTACCGCCGGTACCGGTCGGCGGACCCGGCGTCGCCACGGACGACCGGTGACGCTTCTCGACCACCGACGACCGATGCCCCCTCAGCCGATGACGCCCGCCGCCCGGTGACGACCGCCGACCGGCGACGGTCCCGGCCTGTGACGACCGGCCGACGACGGTCCAGGCCGATGGCAGTCCCGACCGGTGACGGTTCAGACCGGTGACGGTTCAGACCGGTGACGGTCCACGCCGGTGACGGTCCCGGCCGACGACGGCCGTCAGTCGCGGATCGCGGGGATGGTCCCGGTGACGTCCTCGGTCTCCCGTGGCACCGGGTCCGGCAGGATCTCACGGACCCGGTCGTGGATGATCAAGGAGACCTGGTTCTGCGGCAGGGTCCCGTCGACCACCAGGTAACGCTCGGGCTCCGCGGCGGCCAGCGACCGGAACTCGCGGCGTACGCGCTCGTGGAACTCGCGGGGCTCGGACTCGATGCGGTCGGCGGCACCGCCCAGCCGGGTCAGCCCCACCGACGGCGGGACGTCGATGAGCACGGTGAGGTCGGGGGCGAGCCCGCCGGTCGCCCAGCGGTTGATCATGACGACGTCCGCGGGCTCCAGCTCGCGGCCCGCGCCCTGGTAGGCCAGCGACGAGTCGACGTACCGGTCGCAGACCACCATCGCCCCCCGGTGCAGTGCCGGAACGATGATCTTCTCCACGTGCTCGGCCCGGTCGGCCGCGTACATCAGCGCCTCCGACCTGGCCGACAGGCCCTGGTGCACGGCGTCGAGCAGGATCGCGCGCAGCCGCATGCCCACCTTGGTCGAGCCCGGCTCGCGGGTCTGCACGACGTCGAAGCCCTGGTCCCGCAGCCAGATCGCCAGCAGCCTGGACTGGGTGGTCTTGCCCGACCCCTCACCGCCCTCGAACGCGATGAACGTGCCGCGCGCCCGCTCGGCCGCCTCGGGGGCGTACCCCCTGCCGCGCACCGCGGCGATCAGGTCCGCGACGATCGAGACGCCCCCGCGGTCGTCCATCTGCCGCAGCGCGACGATCCCGACGACCGCGGCGAGCAGGCCCCCGATCAGCAGCACCAGGTTGGAGCCGTCGAAGGTGTAGACCGGGTCGGGGCCGACGAGGATCTCGCGCCTGCCGAACAGACCCGCCAGGGTCGGCGCGACCGCGACCACCACCAGCAGGGTCACCCGCGCCAGCGACTGCAGGAAGGAGAACGTCCGGCCCCGCAGGTTGTCGTCCACCTCCAGCCCGATCATGGTGTACCCGATGATCCAGGCGATCCCCGCGCACGCGCCGAGCAGCACGGTCAGCAGGACCACGATCACCAGGTTGTGCACGAGCGCGATCGCCACGAGGAGCAGCCCGGCCACGATGATCGACAGGCCGAACATTCTCCGCCGCGACAACTCCCTCAGCAGCCTGGGCCCGAAGAACATGCCGCACGCCATGCCGACGAAGACCGACCCGAAGACCACGCCGTACGCCGCGTCGCCGCCGCCCAACTGGCCCACGTAGAGCTTGGCCACCCCGACCACGGCGCCGCCGCCGGCGAAGGCGCCCAGCATGCCGATGATCAGGCCGCGGACCAGCCGGTTGCCGCCGACGAACCGCCAGCCCTCGACGATCTGCCGCAGCACCGACGGGGTTCCGGCCGCGTCCGGCGCGACGGTCCTCGGGATGTCCTTGAGCGAGAAGATGATGACGGCCGAGATCAGGTACGCGAGCGCGTTGACGAACAGCGCGAGGTACGTCTCACGCTGGGCCAGGAAGGGCACCACCCGGCCCAGCACGTCGTCGGCGAGCGAGAGCATCGCGAACAGCAGCGCGGCGACCGGGGCCGTCCCGTAGGTGACCAGCAGGTTGAGCTGGTTGGCCTCCTCCAGCCGCTCCCTGGGCACCAGGTTCGGCACCGTGGCGTCCTTGGCCGGCACCCAGAAGAGGTTGACGCACTCGACCAGGAAGGTGGCGACGATGATCCACTGATAGCTGCCGACCAGCGGGATGGACAGCACCAGCGCGAAACGCAGCAGGTCGCAGAAGAACATCGTCAGCCGCCGGTCGAACCGGTCGGCGAACACCCCCGCGAGCGGGCCCAGCACGATGGCCGGGAGCATCTTCGCCACGAAGACGCCCCCGATGGCCATGCTCTGGAACTGGTAGCCGGAACCCGCCGTGAGATTGCCCGCCAGGGCGGTCAGCGCCAGCAGGTTGAGCCAGTCCCCCAGGCTGCACACCGACATCGCCGTCCACAGCTTGCGGAACGGGGCGTTGGCCAGCACGTGGGGGGGTTTGCGGCGCGTGGTGCTCCGGCCGGGGATGGTCATGGTGTCAGCGTATCCAGGTGCTCGCCGGGCGGGGGAGGACAGGTGTCGGGCGTGAACGCACGGTCTGCCCGTTGGATGAGGGTAGTACCTCCCCCGTGCGCGTCGCAGGCGGCGTACGCGAAAAGAAGCACCGGGTGCCGGTGTTCCTAGAGTTTCTCGTTCCGGATCTCAAGAAGGGTTATTTCGGGCGGAGCTCCCACCCGGACCGGTGGCCCCCAGAAGCCCGCGCCCCGCGTCACGTAGACCCGGGTGCCGCCCACCTCGCCGAGACCGGAGACGACCGGCTGCTGCAGCGGGATGACCAGATTGAAGGGGACCATCTGCCCGCCGTGCGTGTGGCCGGACAGCTGGAGGTCCACGCCGTACCCGGACGCCTGGACGGCCTGGACCGGCTGGTGGGCGAGCAGGACGGTGGTCCGGGACCGGTCGCGCCCGCCCAGGGCCCGCTCGAAGTCCGGGCCGTCGCCCGAGGGCGTACCGCCGATGTCGTTGACCCCTGCCAGGTCGAGGACGGCCCCCGCGTGGGCGATCTCGACGCGCTCGTTGCCCAGCGGGCGCACGCCGAGCCCGCGCAGCTCCTCGACCCATTCGGCCGGGCCGTTGGCCGTGTAGTACTCGTGGTTGCCGGTGACGAAGTAGGCGCCGTAGCGCGATTCGAGGTCGCGCAGCGGCCTGGCCAGCGGGCCGAGCTCGGCCACCGTGCCGTCGACGAGGTCGCCGACGACCGCGACCACGTCCGCCTCCAACGAGTTGATCATACGGACGATCCGCCGGGTGTGCGCGACGCCGGTGAGCGGGCCCAGGTGGATGTCGCTGACCACCGCGAACCGCAGGCCGTTCAGGCGCGGGTCCAGCCGGGGCAGCACGACTCCCACCCGCTCGATCACCGGGTCGCCGAGGGCCGTACGGACCCCGTACCCGACCGCGCCCAGTGCCCCCGCTCCGGCGGCCGCCGCGGCCGTACGGGCGATGAACAGCCTCCTGGTGATCCCGGTCCTCGTGGGGGCGTCCGCGGCGGGCGGTGTGCCCCCCGCGCCGGGAACGACGATCACACCGCCGACCTCGGTCCCGCTCCCGCCGACCTCGGTCCCGCTCCCGCCGACCTCGGTCCCGCTCCCGTCGGCTTCGGCCCCGCTCCCGCCGTCCTTCTCGTCCACGATCCTGTCCGCGGGCGTCCCCGCGCCCCCGATCCCGGCACCGACCTCGGTCCAGGTACGGGTCCGGGTCCGCCGGGTCCCGGCCTCCGTCCCGATCGCGGCTTCGGTCCCGGCACCGGTCCTGGCTCCGGCCTCGGTCCTGGCCCCGGCCTCGGTCCTGGCCCCGGCCTCGTTCTTGGCCCCGGCCTTGTTCTTGGCCCCGGCCTTCCGGGGCTCCGGCGGCGATTGCGTCCGCCGGTCGAGCGCGCGCACGGTCAGCAGGGCCACGGCCCTCGGGATCTCCAGGACCACCAGGAACACGAACAGGTAGAACATCGACGCGATCCAGAAGAACCCGGGCCACGCCAGGAAGTGCCCCCACTCGCTGCGCGAGGCGACCAGCGTCACCGGGGCGAGCACGGCCAGCCCCACGAGGATCCACGTCAGCACCCGGCGGACCCGTCCGGGCCGCGTGGTCGAGCGGATCAGGCGCCGCCACAGGTAGTAGTGGACCACCGTGATCGCGCAGATGACCAGCGACACGAAGCCCACGATCGTCACTCGCCCTCTACCCCGGAACCCGCCGGCGGTCTCCGGCGCGTTCCGAAGAACGCCCGGGACCGCGAATGCGTTCCCCGCGCCGATCCCGGCCCGGCTTCGCCCGGTCCCCCACCACCCCGGTTTCCACCACGCCCCGACCTCCGGCCTGGCCCCGAGCGCCGATCCCGGCCCGGCTTCGCCCGGTCCCCCACCACCCCGGTTCCCGCCACGTCCCGCCCCCGGCCTGGCCCCGACCCTCGGCCCAGCCCTGTCCCATCCCGGGCTCGTGCTCGGGTCCAGGCTCGGCCCCGGTTCCGGGCTCGGCCCCCCGGCTCGGCCCCGTCCGATCCCGGACATGGACCCGGTCCCCGGCTCGGCCCCGGTTCCGGGCTCCGGAACCCCGGGGCCGGAACCGGAGGCCGGTCATCCGGTGGCGTCAGGCCTTCGCCTTGGCCTTGGTGGCGCGGGGTCGCTTGGGCGCCGGGCCGCGGGCACGACGGTCGGCGAGGAGCTCGGCGGCGCGTTCGGTGGTGATCTGCTCCACCTCGTCACCCTTGCGCAGGGAGGCGTTGGTCTCCCCGTCGGTGACGTACGGCCCGAACCTCCCCTCCTTCACCACGATCGGCTTCTTGGAGACGGGGTCCTCGCCCAGCTCGCGCAGCGGAGGCGCCGCGGCGGCCTGCCTGCCCCTCGCCTTGGGCTGGGCGAACAGCTCCCCGGCCCGCTCCAGGGTGACCGTGAACATCTCCTCCTCGGAGGCCAGCGAGCGCGAGTCGGTGCCCTTCTTGACGTACGGCCCGAACCTGCCGTTCTGGGCGGTGACCTCCTGGCCGTCGATCTCCCCGAGCACCCGCGGGAGCGAGAGCAGCTTCAGGGCGTCGTCCAGGGTGACGGTGTCCAGGGACATCGACTTGAGCAGCGACCCGGTGCGCGGCTTGGGGACGTCGGCCTTCTTCGTCCGCTTCTTCGTGCCCGTGCCCGTCGTCTCGGCCGGAGGCGGCTCCTCGGGCAGGACCTCGGTCACGTACGGGCCGTAGCGGCCGTCCCTGGCCACGATCACGTGACCGGTCACCGGGTCCTTGCCCAGCTCCCGGTCGCCCGTCGGGCGGGAGAACAGCTCCTCGGCCATCTCCGCGGTCAGCTCGTCGGGGGCCAGGTCCTCGGGCACGTTCACCCGGACGCCGTCGCGGTCCAGGTACGGGCCGTAGCGGCCCACCCGGATCATGATGTCGGTGCCCCTGATCGGGAAGGAGCTGATCTCCTTGGCGTCGATCTCGCCGAGGTCGGTGACCATCTCCTTGAGACCCTCGTCGCCGTCCACGCCGAAGTAGAACCGGCGCAGCTCCGGCACCCGCTCGGCGCGGTCGTTGGCGATGTCGTCGAGGACCTTCTCCATGTCGGCGGTGAAGTCGTAGTCGACGAGGTTGCCGAAGTGCTGCTCCAGCAGGTTGACCACCGCGAACGCCAGGAAGGACGGCACCAGGGCCGTGCCCTTCTTGAACACGTACCCGCGGTCCAGGATCGTGCCGATGATCGACGCGTACGTCGACGGCCGGCCGATCTCCCGGTCCTCCAGCTCCTTGATCAGCGACGCCTCGGTGTAGCGCGCCGGGGGCTTGGTGGCGTGCGAGAGCACGTTCAGCGTGGAGGCGGTGAGCGGGTCGTTCTCCGCCAGGTTGGGCAGGCGCTTCTCGGAGTCGTCGCGGTCGGTGGAGGGGTCGTCGGCGCCCTCCACATAGGCCTTGAGGAAACCGTGGAAGGTGATGGTCCGCCCGGAGGCGCTGAACTCGACCCGCTCGCCCGTGCTGGAGGTGCCCTCGGCCTTGACGGTGACCGACTCGCCGACCGCGTCCTTCATCTGGGAGGCCACGGTCCGCTGCCAGATGAGCTCGTACAGGCGGAACATGTCGCCGCTCAGCCCGGTCTCGCCCGGCGTGCGGAACTCCTCGCCCGAGGGACGGATCGCCTCGTGCGCCTCCTGGGCGTTCTTGACCTTGCTGGTGTACACGCGCGGCTTGTCGGGCACGTAGGCCGAGCCGTAGAGCTTGATCGCCTGGCTGCGGGCGGCGGCCACGGCGGTCTCCGACAGCGTGATGCTGTCGGTTCGCATGTAGGTGATGAAGCCGTTCTCGTACAGGCGCTGGGCGACCTGCATGGTCGACTTCGCGGAGAAGCCCAGCTTGCGGCTGGCCTCCTGCTGCAGCGTGGTCGTCCTGAACGGCGCGTACGGCTTGCGGGTGTACGGCTTGCGCTCGACCGACCTGACCTTGTACGACACCCCGGCCAGCCGCCCGGCCAGCGCGGTGGCGGCCTGCTCGTCCAGGTGGAGCACCCCGGCGCTCTTGAGCGTGCCGGTGCTCGCGAAGTCACGCCCCTGGGCGACGCGCTTGCCGTCCACGCCGGTGAGCATGGCGGTGAACTCGTGCGGGACCTCGTCACGGCCGGTGTCGAGGAGCGCCTGGAGGTCCCAGTAGCTCGCGCTGGTGAACGCCAGGCGTTCGCGCTCGCGCTCCACCACCAGCCGGGTCGCCACCGACTGCACGCGCCCGGCAGACAGCTTGGGCTTGACCTTCTTCCACAGGACCGGGCTGACCTCGTAGCCGTAGAGGCGGTCGAGGATGCGCCGGGTCTCCTGGGCGTCGACCAGCCGCAGGTTCAGGGTGCGGGGGTTGGCCACCGCCTCCTGGATCGCCCGCTGCGTGATCTCGTGGAACACCATGCGGTGAACCGGGACCTTGGGGTTGAGCACCTCGCGAAGGTGCCAGGCGATCGCCTCGCCCTCGCGGTCCTCGTCGGTGGCGAGATAGAGCTCGTCGGCGTCCTTGAGCAGCTGCTTGAGCTTGCTCACCTGGGCCTTCTTGTCGTGGTTGACGACGTAGAGCGGCTCGAACTCGTGATCCACGTTCACGCCGAGGCGTGCCCACGACTCACCCTTGTACTTCTCCGGGATGTCGTCGGCCTTCTCGGGGAGGTCGCGAATATGCCCGATGCTGGACTCCACGACGTAGCCGCGGCCGAGGTACCCGGCGATGGTCTTCGCCTTGGAAGGCGACTCGACGATCACCAGGCGGGTTCCGCCGGCGTTGCCGTTCTTGGCTGGCACGCTGCTTCCTACCTCGCTGTTCGCATTCGTTCCCCGTTTTCTTCCCCTCGGGTTACCCGATCTCGCTCGGGGGCACTCCCAAGGGAAGCCGTAAGGACGCAGAATAAAGCCCTATGAGTGTCGACGTCCCTCGGCCCACCCTCGGAGACTAATCGCTGTGCTCGACTACTCCTACTTGGTTCTCCACCTTCCGCGTGGCACCAGCCGGGACGCGGCCCGGCGCATCCTCACCGAACACGCAGAATACGGTGACTGGGAACTCGACCGCCTGCGACTGTATCCCGACGGCCGCCGGGACGTCCGGTTGCGCCGGAAGATCATACGGGTGAGCAGGACGATGTGACCGCTGACATGGCTTTGCCCGCCCCGGGCCGCGCCCCCGGAGCGGGCAAAGCTTCACTGCCTCGACGGCGAGGGGACACCGCGCCGTAAGGCGCCGATCATCCCCTCTGGCCGCCGTCGAGGCGCCTGTGCGTCGTCCTCAGTGGCTCCAAGGAAAACAGTCCATGAGGTGACTAATCCCTTACTTCTGGCCGAAACGGATGCGGCGGGTGGTGCCGAAGACCGCCGCGGCACCGGCGGCCAGCGCGCCGATCAGCAGGGTGACGAGGGAACCGAGGTTCATGCCGGTCACGCCGACCGGCTGGGCGGCGCTCATCAGGCCCAGGTCACGGACCGGCAGGGCGTCACCGGCCGGGGACGAGGAGACCAGCCCCTGGACGGGGGCGGCCGCGTCCAGCGGCGAACCGCTCCCGGCCTCCTGGGACCTCTCGACGCTCTCGACGCTCTCGGCACCCTCGGTGCTCTCGGCCATGGCGGGGGTGGCGGGGGTGGCGGGCATCAGAGGGAGTCCGGCGGGGACGGCACCGGCCATCGGGGCCTGGGACCGGTCCGCCGCGTTCCGGGCACCGGCCGCGCCGGTCGCGCCGTCCAGGGCGGGGACGGCGGGGAGGGCGGGGAGCAGGCCGCTGGTCCTGTGCTTGGCGGGCTTGGCGTCCCAGCCGCCGTTACCGCCCGGGTGACCGGGGTTGCCGGGGTGACCCGGGTGTCCCGGGTTGCCGGGGTAACCCGGGTAGCCGGGGTAGCCCGGGGTGCCGGGGTAGCCCGGGGTGCCGGACGGGCCGCCCACGCGGGAGCCGCCCAGGCATCCCGCAGCGGCGTCGCCGAGCACGGCCACGGCGTTGCCGCAGACGTTGACGGGAGCGGTGATCGGCGCGACCACCTGGTTACCGCCGAGGATGCTGCCCCGGCCGGAGGTGGTGTTCCCCCCGGCTCCGGCGCCCGCGTCCCCGGAGACCGAGGCACCACCCCTGCACCCGGCCGCCGCCCTGCCGAGCACGCCCACGGCGTTGCCGCAGGCGTTGATCGGGGCGGTGATCGGTGCGACCACCTGGTTGCCGCCCAGGACGCTGCCCCGGCCCGACGTGACGTTCCCTCCGGCACCGCCGGAGCCGCCCGCGCCCGGACCGCCGCTCCCGACGGACGCGCCGCCCTGGCAGCCCGCGAAGGCACCGCCGAGCACCGCCACCGCGTTGCCGCAGACGTTGATCGGGGCGGTGATCGGCGCCACCACCTGGTTGCCGCCCAGGACGCTGCCCCGGCCCGACGTGACGTTCCCGCCCGCGCCACCGGCGCCGGAGCCGCGGCCCTCGACGTGCAGGCCGCCCGGGCACCCCGCCCGGCCGTTGCCGACGGTGTTGCCGCAGGCCTCAACGGGAGCGGTGATCGGGGCGACCACCTGGTTGCCGCTGCCCGCCCCGAAGCGCCCGTCGGTGTCGTTGCCGGGACGGCCGGGCCCCTGGCCGGGACCGCCCGGCCAGCCGGGACCGCCGGGGCGGGGGCCCTGCCCCCAGCCGCCGGGGCCACCCGATCCCGGGCCGTCCCAGCCCGACCCGTTCCAGCCGGGACCGCCCGGACGCGGGCCGCGCTTGCCGTGGTCGTCGTGACCGTCCCGGTCCCAGCGGCCGCCGTGGTCGCCGTGGTCCCTGTGGTCGCCACGACCGCCCGGGCCTCCGTGGTTGCCCTGGCCGCCCTGGTTCCCGTGACCGCCGTAGCCCGGCTTGCCGGGCCGGCCCGGCTCGCCCGGGCCACCGGGACGTCCCGGGCCGCCGGGCTCACCCGGACCCCCGGGGCCGCCCGGCCTGCCGGGACCGCCGGGCTCCCCGGGACGCCCCGGGCCACCGGGACGTCCCGGTCCACCCGGGCCGCCCGGCCGCTCGCCCACGACCTCGGCGCCGCCCCGGCAGCCGGAGAACGCCCCGCCGACGACGGCGACCGAGTTCCCGCAGATGTTGATCGGGGCGGTGATCGGAGCCACCACCTGGTTGCCGCCCAGGACACTGCCCCGGCCGGAGGTCCGGTTGCCACCGGCCCCACCGCCGCCCTGGCCGCTGACCGAGGCGCCTCCCCGGCACCCGGCGGTGGCACCGCCGAAGATCGCGAAGGAGTTCCCGCAGGCGTTGATCGGGGCGGTGATCGGAGCCACCACCTGGTTGCCACCGGCGATGCTGTGGGCGCCGTCCGTGCGGTTGCCGCCCGCGCCGCCCCCGCCACCGGGACGGCCGGGACCGTCACCCCGACCACGCACCGCGGCGCCGCCGCGGCAGCCCGCCTCGGAGCGGCCGAACACCGACACGGCGTTGCCGCAGGCGTTGACCGGGGCCGTGACGGGAGCGGTGATCTGGTTGCCGCCCAGGATGCTGCCCCGGCCGGAGGTCTCGCCGGCGAGCTCGTCGCCGCCGGGGCTCTCGGCGGAGGAGCCGCCCTGCGAGGAGGCGGCCGACTCGCCGAGCACGCCGACGGCGTTGCCGCTGATGTCGATCGGCAGGGTGATCGGTGCCTTGATCTGGTTGCCGCCGCCGATCGAATGGTCGCCGTCGGTGTCGGCGAAGGCCGTACCGCCGCCCATGGCCATGACGCCCAGTGCGAGCAGTGCCGCGGGAGCCGTACCTGTGACCCACGTACGCATGATTGAGACTCCTAGCATTTCGGGGGGAACTGAACCTCGTGAGGGCGTGCGAGGCCATGCGAGGGCCGGACAGGTCCGCACAGCGGAAGCCTTGACGGCCGTCACGAGGAAGGGGATCGCTGTCACGTCGGCCTGCCCGTCGCTCACCGATGGAGCGGCTCTCCCGGGGACGGGGAGGATGGAGGCAGGCTTCGCGACCGGCGGGTCATCCCCGAGGGGAGGACGGGCCGGTCCGCGCGACGATGTCAGTCAGGAGAGAAAGAAGGGTCGTCCGCCGCTGTGCGGACGACAGGGGGGAGCACGAACGCACGCGGGACACGCTGCGTCGTCAGTCGCGGGTCGTAGGCGAACCACGCGACATCCCCCGGACCCGGCCCGAAGAAGCCGGATCCACCACCGCTCTGGGGCACGAATCCGTTGGCGCCAGAGCCATGGTCGACGGTGGCGGGTGCCGGGGATTCCGGGGTGGACTGGCTGGTCAGCCCGTCCACACCTCGCCCCGCCATGGCCTCGGCGTTGTCCGTCGCCGACGGCCCGCCGCTGCCCGTGGGGAAGTCATCGGCCGTCGTGGCCGATCCGGAAGCGGCCGTGTGAGGGGTCTGGGAGTGGGCGTCTTCCGCCGCCGCGGTGGAGTCCGCGACCGCGGGAGTGGCGCCGAGGAGGCCGAAGACGACGGCGAGCAGCCATGCGGCGGTCAGGAGACCGCCGATGGCGAGGGCCCGCGTGACGCCCCGCCGAGTGCCGGCCGCGAACCGCGCCATCCGGTCAGCCCGGCCGGGGATCGTGTCGTCGACGGAAAGGATCACGAGCGCGCGTCGAGCAGCGGGCGAGAACGCCCTCCACTGCACGTGCGGCGCGCGTGCCACATGACCTCCCCAGAACTCCTGGACGGGCCCGCTTCGACACGAGCCATCCCTCGACGGAGAGTCACGCTAGCACCACGCGGCGTCAACGCAACGGTTTTCCCCGGAACACCTCAGCAACCGTCCAGGAAGCGGTCAAGAACCCGCACCCCGAACTGGAGCGAATCCACCGGAACCCTCTCGTCCACCCCATGGAACATCCCGGAGAAGTCCAGGTCCGCGGGGAGCCTCAGCGGCGCGAACCCGAATCCCCGCATGCCCAGACGGCTGAACGCCTTCAGGTCCGTGCCCCCGGAGAGCGTGTACGGAACCGCCAGCGCGCCCGGGTCCTCGGCGACGAGGGCATCGGCCATCGCGCGCACCAGCGGCCCGTCGAACCCGGTCTCGACCGCGATGTCGTGGTAGACGAACTCCCTGGTCACGTTGGGGCCGAGCAGTTCGTCGAGCGTCGCGAAGAACTCCTCCTCGTACCCCGGCAGGAAGCGGCCGTCCACGTGCGCGGTCGCGGTCTGCGGGATCACGTTCGCCTTGTAGCCGGCGTCCAGCATCGTGGGGTTGGCGGTGTTGCGCAGGGTGGCACCGATCATCCGTGCCAGCGGCCCCAGCTTGGCGACGGTCTTCTCGGGGTCGTCCAGGTCGAGATCCAGCTTCAGCGCCCCGGCGGTCTCGCGCAGGAACACCTCGACCGTCCGCGTCATCCGCAGCGGCCACTCGTAGCGGCCGATGCGCCCCACGGCCTCGGCCAGCTCGGTGACCGCGTTCTCGGCGTTGAGCATCGACCCGTGCCCGGCCCGGCCGGTAGCGGTCAGGCGCATCCAGGCGATGCCCTTCTCCGCGGCCTCGATCAGGTAGAGCCTGCGCGCCTCGTCGACGGTGACGCTGAACCCGCCGACCTCGCCGATCGCCTCCGAGCACCCGTCGAACAGGTCCTTGTGCTCGTCGACCAGCCACTGCGCGCCGTAGTTGCCGCCGGCCTCCTCGTCGGCGGTGAACGCCAGCACCACGTCCCGCGGCGGGCGGCGTCCCTCGCTGAGCCGCTGCCGTACGACCGCGAGGATCATCGCGTCCATGTTCTTCATGTCGACGGCGCCGCGTCCCCAGACGCAGCCGTCGGCGATCTCCCCGCTGAGCGGGTGCCGGGTCCAGTCGTCGGCGTCGAACGGGACGACGTCCAGGTGGCCGTGGAGCAGCAGCGCGTCCCGCGAGGGGTCCTCTCCCGCGACGCGGGCGATCACGTTGGCCCGGCGGTCGTCCGACTCCAGGATCCGCGGCTCCAGCCCCACCTCGGCGAGTTTCCCGGCCACGTACTCGGCGGCGGCCCGCTCGCCGGGGCCCGTGTTGTCCCCCGCGTTGGTCGAGTCGATCCTGATCAGGTCACGGCACAGCCCGGCGACCTCGTCCTCGGCGTTGATCGCGGTCATGTGGGGCTCCTCGGGGTTGGGTGGGCGTCACCTCCCATCCTGCCGTCGCGGCCCTTGTCGCGGCACCCCGGGCCGGACCTGGACTCTTACCGATATGACGCACGCCCAAGAGTTTGCTAACCTAAGTCCGCCGACGCGGGATGACGATCTCTCGTGCAGGCGCCACGTCCGGGTGGCGGAATAGGCAGACGCGCTAGCTTGAGGTGCTAGTGCCCTTTACGGGGCATGGGGGTTCAAGTCCCCCCTCGGACACAAACCGGTCGCCTATGGGGTCCTGGTCATGTGCAGACGTGACCAGGACTTTCTGTTTTGACGGATGGTAGATTAACCGCAGTCCGATGTTCGTGTAGATCTTGGCCTTCCGGATCGGGTCGGCATTCGAGAGAACTCGCACCATGTCTCCAAGCCTGTGCGTGATCTCCGCCAGCTCATCACGCCCCATCCGCCTCTGAGGCAGTACGTGCGCGCGGCCGAGGCGTTGCTCGGCCGCGGTCTTGCGGACAAGCTCTTCCTGGATCCATCCGGCGACGAGCGCCGGGTCTGCGCCCGCCTCAAGGGCAGCCCGATGCTGGGCGAGCTTGCGGTCGCACTCGGTGATCTGGCGGCGTGCCACAGCGAGTGCTTGGGCCTCGGGCGGTGTCACGTCCTGTGCGGCCGCCAAAACGTCGAGAGTGTGATCGACGTTGTGGGGCGCGAACAGCCGGCCGAGCCAGCGGTCCAGTCGCGGGACGACGCGGTCCTCTCGTAGGTAGACGTTGCGGGGATGCATGAGGTGGTTGGCCAGGGCGTACTCCTCGGGGAAGCGGCAGCGGTAGTAGGCCGCGTCGTTGACCCATTGGCCCTGCATTCTGCGGTCGCAGACACCGCAGTACAGCAGCCCCCGGAGCTGGTACGGCTTGGGGGTGCGCTTGCGGGTCTTGTCGGTGTGGCGATCACCTCGCCCCGTCAGTGTCATCTGCACGGCGTCGAAGTCCTCCGTGGACACGATCGGCGGGTGAACGACTGCCTTCGACCAGACCCAGTCCTGCTTGGAGTTCCACCTGAGCTTCGTGGTGTGGCCCAGGCCGACGTCGTCCACATCGATGAGGACCTCGTCCTTGCGCTGGCGGTTCCACACCTGGTGGCCGGTGTAGCGGGGGTTGGTCAAGATGGCGCGCACCGCGCTCTTGGACCAGGCGATGCCGGAGCGGTGACGGTTCCGATCCGGATCGTGAGCTGATGGGCTGGGAATCTCGTTGCGGGTCAGTCTCTCGGCAATGGCGAACAGGCCGTAGCCGTCGAGGAAGACCGCGAAGATCTCTTCCACCACGGGCGCGGCGACGGGATCAAGCTCCAGCCGGTGAGCACGCTTGCCGTCGGCCGCCTTGGCCGGATTGGGGTGTGGGCCCGCATCGGCCAGCCGGTAGCCATAAGGCGGCCGACCTCCCAGAAAGCGGCCTTCCATCTGGGCTTGGGCTGACATGGCACTGCGCACGCGGATCTTGATGCGGTTGCGCTCACCTTTGCTCATACCGCCGAACACACTCATGACCAGGTCATGGGCCTCGTTGTTCGGGTCGATGGGGCCGCCCACCTCGGGCACCCAGAGCGGAACCCTGAAGTGCTCGAAGACGGGAAAGGTCAGGCCGTACTGGTTGCCGTAGAAGGCTCGTTGCGGCTCGCCGATCACCACCGCGTCGAAGCCGCGGTCGGGGTTGCGTAGTTCGGCGAGCAGCGCCGCCGCGTGCGGGCGGCGCTGCCAGGGGATCGAGCGGGACTTGTCGACGTCGAAGAACTCGGTGACGATCACGCCCCCGCGCGACTCGATGAGCGCGCGGGAGCGGGTGATCTGCCAGCCTCGCGAGGACTGGGGATCTTGCTTGTCCTCGGTGGAGACTCGGCCGTAGAAGGCGAAGCGGATGGTGTTCATGGGTCCTATGCGACGTTGGGGCGGTTGACGATCATGGTTTGGTGAGCCTCCAGCAGGATGGCGAGCAGTTCCGTGGCGGCGCTGGGCGTCAGGCGGGGCGGTCCACCGGGTAAGACGATGTGCGGAGTCCGCTGTTTACGGGTGGTGGATGCGGTCATGATGAGAGGCGCTCCTATGCGTTCGTTGCTGGCGGGTAGGGGTACGGCCCCGGCGACGTGCTTGGCGGTACTGGAGTCGGGGCCGCTTTGCCGCCGTACCTTGGCGTAGATCCGCACGTTGCGGCTGGCACCTCGGCAGGGCAGCGGGCCGGATGTTTCCGTGACGTCGAAAGCACGGGCTGCCTGCGGTGCTTTCTCAAGCAGGACAGTGCTTTGCGTCTGGTCATGACGCAGGTCTCTTAGCCACGAGTGGGTGGCACGCCGGGCAGCGCGCCACAGTGTTGTCGCTAAGTTCCTTCTGCCGGGTGCGCTCGTCACAGTGACCGCACCAGTCTGGGGCGATTCTCAGCGACGGACTGGGCTCGACGCCCTCGACCACAGGCAAGAACTTGTCGGGGTCTTGCTCGATTGCCTTGGCCACGTAGCGACTTCGATGCTTGACGGACCGGCCGTCGAGGATCGTGTGGCGAATCGCGGCCGCGTCGAGGAGGCGGATCTCGCGGCCGGTCAACTCAGCCAGGAGCTGGACGATACCGCGATCGACGGAGTCGTCGTCGTTCGCCCAGGCACGCGCGTTACGACGAGAAGATGACTGATTTTCTTCATCTTCTTCCGTCCTAGTCCCCTTCGGGGACTGGACGGAACTGCGTGGCGTTAGTAACGCGTTACGTTTGGCGTTACCAACGCCACCGTCGACGGCGTGTGGCTCGGTCCGGTCGCGTCGCCTGTCTCGCCACCTTTTCTGCCGCTCGGCGTTGGCTTTCCGCTCTTTCTCCACCCGCTCCTTAGCGGGCACGAATGCGAAGAAGTCATGGATCACCCACCCCTTCGCCACAGGCGCCGGGCAAAGATCGGAGGGACACTCTTCGCCAGGCGGATGCCAGGTACCCCGGGACACGAGTTCGGCGATGAAGCGCAGCGGCTTCCGCACTCGCGGACACACGTCGATCAGGTCTTCCTGGAGTACCGCACCGTCGGTCAGGTTGTGGGCACACCAGAAGATCGCTGTGAAATGTATACGAAACGCGGCGTCCGACAGGCCTGCTACCTGCCTCCGAGTCGGGAATCGGTCGTCGAAGTACAGCCCTTCCCGCTTCATCTAGTGCCTGCCTCTGTCTGTCAGATGCAGAGCGGCCGTGGTGTTGAAGGCACGGTCGATTCGGAGCGCGAGGTCACGTGCTGTCTTCCGGGCCGCCGTAAGTTCTGACAGAGCCTTGTCAAGACGCTCGTCGGGGTCGCCATGGTCGTCACCCAGTTGTCCGGATTCCTTCATGCGCCGCAACGCCTCGCCGAGTTGCCCCAGCAGTTGGTCAAGCCCGGCTGTCGAAATGCCGATACGGCCGAGGACGTCGTACACGGTGGACGGATAGGTGACGCCGACATGGGAGAGCGTGGCGTGGTTGAGGACCCGGACGGCTTCGGACACGGCTGCGGCGACCTCGCTGGTGTAGTCGTCACCATGGGGGCCATCTGACGACAGCCAAACGGTGTCAGCCATCGGCGTTGACTCCGATCGCCGAGATCTTGTCAAGATGCCTGCGTCCCGTCAGAGTGGTGACAAGAGTCAGCAGTCGACGCATGAGCCATTGAGGCACCCCTAGGGTGTCCGTGCTCGCGATCGATGGGATGCTGAACATGACCTACTCCCTTCGAGTGGGTCTGACGGAAGGCCCGGCGCCGGCGAGCGTCCAAGCAGTGCAGGCGCCGGGTCCTCCTGTAGTGAACTTGCAGAGGGCCAACTTCATGATTTGGCGGGAGCTGTTCAGCTACGCCGACATGCGCAGCTGTCCGCTTCCCAACTGCTGGTGATACCCCAGACGCCTCCCCCCCTTGTGTTCCAGGAATCACGTACGTAGCGGACGTATCTTCCATGATGACACAAATCACTTTGCCGGTCTTGACTCAAGAGAGTCAGAAGATTCGCCTCGCGCTTGAGCGCCTCGCGATCCCCCTGCCCTCATCACCTTCACGCCGCGCCGCTGGTTTGCCATGCGCGCACATCCATCCGGCTAGCGATCTAGGGCGCGGCCGACATCACACCTGGCCGGAGCCATCAGCCCGTGGCGATTGCTCACCTTTCCTGCTTGCCTGGCGACCAGTTTGGTCTAGATAGACATTACTGTACTAGTTCAACCTAGGTATAGCTCAACTGTGCTTTCCTAGTACAGCTGAAGGGCTTAGCCTTGGTGTTGTGTCCGTGCCTGATTTCAGCGATCCTCAGCCTGCCTACCTGCAGATTGCAGACGACCTGCGTCAAGAGGTGGCGGCAGGTCGACTCAAGCTCGGCGAGCGGCTTCCGGCGCGGCGGCAGTTGGCCCAGCGCTACGGCGTGGCCGTCGAGACGGTCCGTCGAGCCTTGGACGAACTCGCGCACGATGGCCTGATCAGCACGCAATCGACGCGCGGCACATACGTGGTCAAGACTCCCGACCAGGATGAGCCGTCCTCCGAACTTCAGCAGGCGATGACCGAGGTGCGCCGGCTGGCCGAACGCGTAGAAGGTCTGGAGTCTCGCGTGAAAGACCTCGAAGGCCGCTGACCCCCTCCACGCGCCCCTTCGAGCTCCATCCTTCAGAACGTCGCGCGTGCAATGCCACGCACCTTCGAGATTTCTCCCTCTTGGAGCTCCGGGTTCTTCCTGGCAGCAGCCGAATCGGCCTGCGAGGAAGACTCGGGCGGCCGCGATTCTCGCCCGCCGTTGAAGAAGATCGTTTTTAACGGTTCCGGCTGGGTTGCGTCTTCTCCCAGAGCTCGCGAAAGGCAGTGAGGGGCAGACCAAGTAAGCCGGAAAGGGGCAACGGCGGCGGGCGCATAGGACAGAACATGGATTCTGTTCCGGGACCATCCCCGCCGCGATGCCGGCACCAGGCGCCTCCCTGGCGAGCTACAGCTACTGATCGAAGGACTGGCGCTGCAGCGTCCAGCGCTGAGCGTCGCCACCATCCACCGCCAGGTCGCCACGGTCGCCGCCAAACAGAACTGGCCAGTGCCCAGCTACGCCACCGTGTATGCCATCGTCCGCGGCCTGGACCCGGCCCTGACCGTGCTGGTCCAACAGGGAACGCGCCGCTACCAGGAGCTGTATGAGCTGGTGTACCGGCGCGAGGCCGAACGGCTCAACCAGATCTGGCTGGCCGACCACACCCAGCTCGATCTGTGGGTGATCGCCCCGTCCGGCAACCCGGCCCGGCCCTGGCGCACCGTCGTCGAAGACGACCACTCCCGGGCCATCGCCGGCTACGCGGTCAACCTCACCGCGCCCTCGGCGCTGACCACCGCGCTTGCCTTCCGGCACGCGATCTGGCGCAAGAGCGAGCTGGACTGGCACCTGTGCGGCATCCTGGACGCCTTCCACGTCGACCACGGCTCCGACTTCACCTCGGCCCACCTGGAACAGGTAATGGCCGACCTGCGCATCCGCGCCTACTTCTCCCTACCCGGCCAGCCGCGCGGCCGCGGCAAAAGTGGAGCGGATCTTCTCCACCTTCAACCAGATGTGCCTGCCAGCCCTGCCCGGCCACGCACCCCGCGGCACCCCCGACCGCGCCGGCCAGGCCCGCCTCAGCCTGGCCGACCTGGACCGCGCAATCAGCACCTTCATCCGCGATGTCTACAACGTCACCCCGCACAGCGAGACCGGCACGCCACCGCAGCAGCGCTGGGAGGAGAGCGCGTTCATCCCCCGCATGCCCGACTCTCTCGACCAACTGAACCTGCTCCTGCTCACCGTGGCCAAACCCCGCAAGGTCCACCCCGACGGCATCCACTTCCAGGCCCTGCGCTACTTCGACCCCGTACTGGCCGCCTACGTCGGCGAGGACGTCGTCATCCGCTACGACCCCCGCGACATGGCCGAGATCCGCGTCTTCCACCACGACCACTTCCTGTGCCGGGCCATCTGCCCGGAACTGGCCGACCGCACTATCGGCCTCAAAGAGATCACCGCCGCCCGTACCGCGCGCCGCCGCGATCTGCGCTCCCAGATCACCGACCGGACCAGCATCGTCGACCGGCTGATCGAAGCCCACCAATCAGCCGCCGCTCCCGGCCTCCCCGCCACCGCCCAGGCGCCGACCCCGGAGGCTCCGGCTCGGCCGCGACTCAAGCGGTACCGAGAGGACTGACCGTGACCTGGGACGACACCGAATCTGAGCGCTTCCAGGAACTGGCGGCCCTGGTCGAAAGGACCCTGCCAAGCCCGCAGCTGTCCGGCCCCGACGTCCCCATCGATGAGATCGACTTCATCGCCACCAAGGAACATCGCCGCTTCACCGAGTTCGCCGACGCCGTCCGCCGCGCTCAATACATTGGCCTGTGCTACGGCCCGCCAGGAGTGGGCAAGGCCCTGTCGGCCCGCCGGTACGCCCACTGGCGCGAAGTCGAGCCCTTCCTGCGGGGATCTCGCGCCCGCGACGGGGAAGGCCAAGACCGCCACGGCTGGCACACCCTGCTCTACACCCCGCCCGTCAGCGCCACTCCACGCTTGATCGACAAAGAGCTCACCAGCATGAGCACCACCTTCGGCACACTCCGCGCTCCCGACCCCTACGACCGACGCACCTTCACCAGCCCGCACGCGCTGACCCCCTTCGCCGAACTGCTCATCGTCGACGAAGCCGACCGACTCAAGACCGCCGGCCTGGAACAACTGCGCGACCACTACGACCGCAGCCGCCTCGGCATGATCCTCATCGGCATGCCGGGCATAGAAAAGCGTCTCGCCCGCTACCTCCAGCTCTACAGCCGCATCGGATTCGTCCATGAATACCGGCCGCTGTCCGCCGACGAGCTCACCTTCGTCCTGCAGCGGCACTGGGCCGCCCTCGGGCTACCCTTGTCGGCCGACGACTTCACCGACATCGAAGCCATCGCCGCCGTACACCGCATCACCACCGGCAACTTCCGGCTTCTTCAACGCCTCTTCGCCCAAATCGGCCGCATCCTGGAGATCAACGACCTGCACACCATCACCAAGGAAGTCGTCGAGACCGTTCGCGAATCCCTCGTCATCGGCTCCCTGTAGATGGCGTCTTCGCGGTACAAATCGGTTTGGTTTCCAACGTTCGAGCTGACCGTTCACAAACAGGAGGCAAGTGGGAGCAACGGCTCACTCCTTGAGCCAGGCTGGGAGAGCCAACCCCGTAAGGGATTCGAACGCGTCAGCCACCTCTTGCGGGCTGGCACGGTATACATCTCGAAGAAGGCCCACAGCAGCCCCGACGACGTCGGGTTCGTATGCTGGCAGTTCTTGGCCGATGGCCAAAGTCTCGACCAGTGGCGTAACGGCATCACCATGTCGTCCCACGCGCCACAGGGTCAGCCCTTGAACAGTACAACTACGAACGTAGCCCAGCAGGTAGACAGCACGGTTTAGCTCCACCAGCTCCCTGTTGAGCTTTACGCCCTGCTGGCTGACCTCCAGCGCCTCGGCGCACTGTCCCACCTCCACTAGAAGAGTGGCGAGATTGGTCAGCGAGCTGGCGAGGTTGGGCAGGTAGGCGTCGCGGTTCAGCTCCACCAACTCCTCCCAGAACTCCCTGGCCTGCTGACTGGCCTCGAGTGCCTCGGCTAGCCGCCCTACCCTCGCCGACTGTTTGGTGTAGGTGGTCAGCGAGCTGGCGAGGTCGGGCAGGTAGGCGTCGCGGTTCAGCTCCACTAACTCCTCGCAGAGCTTCACGGCCTGCCGGCTGATCTCGACCGCCTCGGCATGCTGTCCCGTCTCCGCCAACAGACTGGCGTGGTTATTCAACGATTTAGCTAGGCGGGGCAGGTAAGCAGCGCGGTTGAGCCTCACCAGTTCCTCGCAGAGATCCTTGGCCTGCCAGCTGATCTCCAGCGCCTCGGCGCGCCGTCCCACCTCCACCAACCGAATGGCGTGGTTGTTCAGCGAGCTGGCGAGGTCGGGCAGGTAGGCGTCGCGGTTCAGCTCCACCAACTCGCGACGAAACTCGACGGCCTGCTCCGAGATGGGTACGGCCTCACTACGCCGTCCCACCTCCGCCAATAATTTGGCGTGGTTGTTCAGCGAGCTGGCGAGGTCGGGCAGGTAGGCGTCGCGGTTCAGCTCCACCAACTCGCGACGAAACTCGACGGCCTGCTCCGAGATGGGTACGGCCTCACTACGCCGTCCCACCTCCACTAGAAGAACAGCGTGGTTGCTCAACGACATGGACAGGTGGGGCGAGTAGAGATCGCGGTTCAGCTCCCCCAGTTCCTCGTAGAGCTCCATGGCCTGCTGGCTGACCTCGACCGCCTCGGCGCGCTGCCCCACCTCCACCATCCGATTGGCATGGTTTGCCAGTGAGCCGGCGAAGTAGGGCAGGAAGGCGTCGCGGTTCAGCTCAGCCAATTCGCCGTACATACGGACGGCCTGCTGGCTGACCTCGGTCGCCTCGGCGCGCCGCCCCACCTCCGCCAACCGATTAGCGTGGTTGGTCAGCGACATCGCCAGGTCGGGCAGGTAGGTGCTGCGGTTCAGCTCCACCAGTTCCTTGTAGAGCTTCGTGGCCTGCTGGCTGACTTCGATCGCCTCGGCGCGCCGCCCCACCTCCACCAGCCGATTAGCGTGATTGTTCAACGAGGTGGCCAGGTCGGGCAGGTAGGTGCTGCGGTTCAGCTCCACCAGTTCCTTGTAAAGCTTCGTGGCCTGCTGGCTGACTTCGATCGCCTCGGCGCGCCGCCCCACCTCCGCCAAGAGGGTGGCGTGGTTATTCAATGAGACGGCGAGGTGGGGCAGGTAATCGGCGGGGTTCAGCTTCACCAACTCGCGACGAAACTCGACGGCCTGCTGGCTGACCTTCATCGCCTCCGCACGTTGTCCTACCTCCGCCAGCAGGTTGGCGTGGTTGTTCAGTGCAGTGGCCAGGTGGGGTAGGTAAGCGTCGCGGTTCAGCTCAGCCAGTTCGCTGTACAGGGCGACGGCCTGCTCGTTGGTTTCCATCGCGGCCTGGTGCTGGCCGGCGTTGCCCAAGCGGCTGGCGTGATCGACCAGGATGGCGGCCCGTTGCGCCGGGTCGATGGTGGCGGCCAGGCGGTGTGTGGTTAGCCGGGTAGACAGCGCGGCCATGCCTATGTCCAGATCGACGTGCCGACCGGTTGGCAGGTAGGCCTCAATGGCTTGAAGCAGGCCGGGATCGATGTGGGGCAGGGTGGTCAGGCGGGTTAGGGCGGCGCTGCCAACGTGCAGCATCAACTCGGGCCAGGCAGTGAGCAGGGGGTACAGCTGGGTGGTGGCGACGTGTGACCAGCGGTGGGCGGTCTCGATCAGCATGGTCAACGCTGTGCGGGTCCACGGCAGCACCTGCGCATCGCCGGCTTGCCCCATAGGAGCGGCAAGCAGGCCGGGCAAGGCATGGCCGGCCCAGTCGTCGCTGGGGATGTCGGTGAGGGGGTGGCCGGGGATGGTCAGGGCAGCGAAGTCTTCGGCCAGCCGGTCGGGGTACAGCGGTTCCAGCACGGTGCCGGCGCGCGCGGGCGGATAGCAGTACTTGTGGTCATCCAGCAGAATGTTGGCCTGCTCGGTGCTGTCGGCCAGCCCGGCCTGCCGCAACGCTTGCCACGCATCCGGGCGGGCCAGCGGCCGGGTGAAGGCGGCGGTGAAAACCGCGCGGCCCATAGTGATTGGGTCGCTGGCCAGCGGCTCCGGTAGGCGGCGGTGCAGCTCGGCCCAATGCTCCCGCTCGCGCCGCAGCAGATAGGCCGTGGCGCGCGTCGGATCGGCAGGTTCCTTCTCACCGTGATGGTGCGCATCGACCGCAGCCAGCGCCGCGATATGCACGGTCAGAACCTGGGCGTACTCATCATCGTCGGCCAGGTCGGCGGGAGGGGCGATCGGGACTGCCTGTTCGGACGGCAGGTGAAGATGACGGGCGAAGTGATCGCGCGCTTCGGCGAACAATCGCTTCCGCATCGCCGGTTCGGCGACCAGCGACGGCAGTACCTGGGCGTCGGCGTCGACGTCCAGCACCCGCTCGATCCAGGCCGCGATGCTGTCCCACCACACCCCGGCCGGGCGGGCCAGCAGCAAAACCCGCACCCGGCCCGCCTGCAGCACCGGCTCCTGCAGCAACTCATACAAGGCCGGTACCGGCCACCGCTCGGCGTAATCCACCACCAGCAGCCTCGGCCCGGGCTCACCCGCCTCGACGGTGACGGCGACACCGACCGGCGCGTTAGCGGTGGCCTGCCACACCCGCCACCCGGCCTGGCGCGACAGCTCGGCGAAATGCGTGGCGAGCCGGGTTTTGCCCTGCCCACTGGGCCCGTGCAGCAGCCGGACCCCCAAGCCGGGCATGTCCTCATCGTCGCGCCATCCGGTCAGTCTTCGCAGTTCGTCCTGCCGACCGGTGAAGGGCACCACCCGAGATCCAGCCCGCAACAATAGCGATGGCTGCGCCCGTGCCCGAGCCGGCCGCACCGGCCGCGGCTCGCCCGGAAAGTCCTCCAGGTGGTAGGCGGGCTTCCCTTGGAAGACATTCAGCACTCCGCCCTGCACCGCGTTGACCACTCCACCCGCACCCGGCGCATTCACCTGCACCAGGCTGGCGGCCTGCGGCCCGCTAGCGTCACCTCCGGCGGCCGAAGGCGCGGCGGGCCGGGGCGAGTCGGTCATGTGGGCGAGCCTTCGCCACCACCAGGCGGTTGGGTAGGGGTGATGGGGTGGTGGATGTTCATGGTGCCACCCTGGACCGCATTCACGATCCCGCCCGCCGACGGCATGTTCAACTGCGTCTGCCTGCCCGGTGCCGACGGGAGCTGGACCGGCGGCGCGGCGGATGACGGTTGGTCAGCCGCGGGTGAAGGCGGAGGGTGCTCAGCCTGCGCGGTGTCCGTTGTGGCTGTACGCGTCAACGCGTAGGTGACCAGCGCGCTGGCCGCGGTCAGCGCCACCGCGATGACGATCCACCACCAGTTCCACACCCCATTGTTGAGGATCTGATTGCTGGCCACCGCCACCGCGACCGGCAACACCACCGAGGCCGCCAACAGCAGCCATCTACGCCCAGACGTTCCTGTCCCCACCATGTCCGTCATCATCAACCCAAACCTGGACGCTGCGCACCTCGAATGCAGCAAGGAACAGCGTGAGGCTGGCTCATTGGCCGACAGGTCGCGATAAACGCGCAACATGCCGTCAAGCAGTGATCAGCAACTGGGGTGGACGCGGCACGTACGCCCGAAGCTATGACGCCATCAAGGGATCAAAGTCACACCTGCGCCCGGTGGTTATCCGGGGAGATCCTATCGGGACTCCCCGGATAATGTTACTCATCCAGGGAGGTGGGAAGCGGCGAGTCGCCTCCACACCTATCCGTATCCGAACACGGCCACTGGCAGAGGGATCGCCAACGTAGGAGCTCCAAGTGGTCGTGGTGAGTGTCAGCGGCCGAGCAAGAGCTTGAGTAGCCGCCAGGCGCGGGTGCGGCGGCCGGGGTTGGCCGAGCATAAGTAGACGGCTGCGAGCGCGATGATCAGGACTACGGCGATCAAGGCGATCAGAGCCAGGTGGGGCATCATCGGTGTGGGTGTCCCTTCACATATGGGGAGCGCCTGGGGGCCGCGCCGGTGAACTGTGACAAGTTCGGCGCGGGCGTCAGCCATAGCGCGGCCACCGTCGGAAGCGGATGGCGTGCCTTCAGCCTGGACTCGACGAAAGCCCCCTGACGATCTCCACCAAGCTCTTACACAGGTCGGACGAATCAATACAGCATCTGACGGACGCCACCGAGATGAGTCAATTTGGAGTAATTGACGAAAAAACACTTTACGTTTCTTTACAGCCTGGAATGCTCATGAGCACCATGACCGATCCGTCCGCGACGCACTCAGCCGCGTCCCTCCTTGACACACTAAGAGCCCGGTTGCAGCGACTGCACCGCCACAGCGGAAAACCCAGCACCCGAGAGATCGCTCGGCGCGCCCAGGGGATCAGCCACACCACCGTGCACGGCGTACTGCGCTGCGCCAAGAACCCGCGATGGGGCCAGTTAGAGCTCGTCGTAGAGGCATTGGGTGGCGAGGTCCAGGAGTTCAAGGCCCTGTGGGTCGCTGTTCTCGATGCCGAAGATCATCAGGCGACCGCCCTTATTCCGGTCGATGATCCGCCCGCCCCAGCTGGCCACCACGCCGTCGCTCTTGTGCGCCCCGACGACTGCGGCGAGATGAGCTTTACCACTGCCGAATCCCTCACTGGCCACACCAAGGCCGTCTTGGCAGTAGCTTTTCGCCCTGACGGCCATCTCCTCGCCACCGGCAGCGACGACCACACAGTGCGACTATGGGACCCCACCACCGGCCAGGCTGTCGGAGAGCCCCTCACCAGCCACGCCGGGGCTATGTACGCGCTGGCCTTCCACCCCGACGGCCAACTGCTCGCTATCGGCAGCGACGACCACACAGTGCGGTTGTGGGACCCGAGCACCGGCCAGGCTGTCGGCACCCCACTGGTTGGTCACGCCGGAGCCGTGTACGCGCTGGCCTTCCACCCCGACGGCCACCTCCTCGCCACCGGCAGCGACGACCACACAGTGCGGTTGTGGGACCCCACCACCGGCCAGGCTGTCGGCACCCCACTGGTTGGTCACGCCGGAGCCGTGTACGCGCTGGCCTTCCACCCCGACGGCC
>NZ_JBNCLF010000001.1:868823-1069459 GCF_049844535.1 Streptosporangium sp. DT93 | reverse complement strand
CACCTCCTCGCCACCGGCAACGGCGACCACACAGTGCGACTATGGGACCCCACCACCGGCCAGGCTGTCGGAGAGCCCCTCACCAGCCACGCCGAGACCGTCTGTGCGCTGGCCTTCCACCCAGACGGCCACCTCCTTGCCACCGGCAGCGACGACCACACGGTGCGGTTGTGGGATCCGACCACCGGCCAGGCTGTCGGAGAGCCCCTCACCGGCCATACCGAGGCCGTGTACGCGCTGGCCTTCCACCCCGACGGCCACCTCCTCGCCACCGCAAGTGAAGACCACACAGTGCGGCTATGGGACATCAAGGTTGGTCAGCCTGACCGCAAAACCTTTTATGAACGGATTCGACGGTCCCAAAATCGGACATTCGTATTACGACGTGATCAGCTAGAGCTACGACGAAGGCTTGAGGAATCGGATGCGCGTATTACGAGCCTTTCCGGTGAGCTCAAAAATGCCCAGGCTCGCACCAGTCCACTATATGGTGAATGGTTTGTGCCCAATACGGCGTTGGATGCCCATAAAGGCGAAGCCAATGCGGTTGCTTTCCACCCTGGTGGCCGTCTGATCGCCAGTTGTGGCGATGATGGAAAAATACGCTTATGGGAGTGTTCGACTGCCGGCCCGCCTGTCAGCGTCGGTGCGCTGCCCAGTAGCGACGGCGGGATTATTCTTCATGCCACTTTTCATCCCTGGGGGCACATGCTGGCCAGTACGGATGCTGACGACCTGGTGCGGCTCTGGAACCTGTCTACCGGGAAATTCGTTGAGGTACGAACCGGCCAAGAAGAAATCAAAATGATGGCGTTCCATCCAAATGGTCACTTACTGGCTACTGCAGGGTACGACCATACGGTGCGGTTATGGGACGCAGCCACTGGCCAGTCCGCAGGTCCTCCCCTTGCTGGTCACACCAATGCCGTAAGAGGGGTGGCCTTCAAGCCTGGCGACAACGTACTGGTCAGCGTAAGCCTCGATGGCACAGTGCGGCTATGGGATGTGGGGACCGGTAAGCTTATCGGTTCGCCAGTCATGACCAAAGCAAAAAGCCTCAACGTGTTGGCGTTTCATCCTGGCGGTAATCTGATAGCCGTTGGTGGCGCCGACGGCTACGTGGATTTGTTTGACTTTTCCGGCCAGGCCGCTCCTATGTTGTTAGGCGGACACACGGGGGATGTCACTGCGGTTGCGTTCCACCCTGGCGGCCATCTACTGGCCACTGCGGACGATAATGACACGGTACGGCTGTGGAACCTACCTACCTATTCCCCTGCTTGCCATCCCCTCACTGCAGATACGGGAGGAATCAACGCGGCAATATTCCATCCTGGTGGCCATTTGCTGGCCTGCGCTGAAACGAGCGGCTGTGTGCGACTTTGGGGAGTAAAGAGCCCGTCAGCGTGATCTCGTGGCCGCAATAGAGGTTTTACTGGCAGTTCACCCAGACAGCCTCGCACATACGCGTGAGGAAGTGCGGAAACCCATGCCCGACGGAGGCTCTCAGAGTCTACGGTAATCAGCCATGGACACACCCTCACCCGACGATCATCCCGCCCCTGCCGAGCAACTCGACGCTGCCTCAGTGGTAGACGAGCCACAGCAGCTGTGGGAGATATTGCCTGGCGTTTTGGACGCAATGGAGGCCGTTGCCAGCGCCGAGGGAGATCCTGCGCTTGTCGCCACAGGGTTTCAAGACCTCGATGAGTTGCTGGGCGGAGGACTGCATCCAGGGACGCTGATCGTGGTGGCCGCTCGGCCTGCGATCGGCACTTCTACGTTGCTCAACGATTTCTGCCGATCCGCAGCATTGCGGCAGGATTTACCAACATTCCTGATCAACTATGAATCCCTGCAAAAAGACATTGTCTGGCGACTACTCTCGGCAGAAGCACGTATTCCTCTTCACTCCATTCGGAATGGTAAAATGACCGACGAAAACTGGTGCCGGATAGCAAAGGTCATGAAGCAGGTTGCTGAAGCCCCCTTGCACATCGCCACTCCTGCAGACTGGACCGTCACACAGATGTGCGAGCAGATCACCCGGCTGCACGCCGAGCACCAAACGCGACTGGTGACAGTAGACAGCCTGCACCTCATGCGAGCGGATGTGCGCAGCGATACTCGGGAGCGAGAGGTCACCGAGGCCACCTCGGCCTTGAAGAGGCTGGCCATGCGCCTGGGCATCCCGATCGTGGTGACGGCTCAGGTTAACCGCCAGCCGGAAGCTCGCCCCGACAGGGCACCTTGGCTATGTACCGATCTCCGCGATTCAGGCGCGGTGGCACACATCGCCGATGTAGTGATCTTGCTCCATCGCGAGGATGCTTATGTTCGCGAGTCACCCCGGGCCGGCGAGGCTGACCTGATTGTCGCCAAGCATCGCCATGGACCGGCTGCCATGGTCACCGTGGCCTTCCAAGGCCACTACAGCCGCTTCGTAGACATGAAAATGCCCTAGATGTACACCTAGAGCAGCGTCCTGCGACAAGAGGCGCCCACGTGGCGACCCTCACACGAAGCGAGATGGCTTCTTATCTGCTGGGCTTCGTCTCAGGTTCTGAGCGCTTTGGGGCGTTGTTACCCCCTTAGCTGCTAATAGGTTTCAGTGGATAATGTGAGTTATCCGGGGACATTGGAAGCGGAGGGGCGAAGACACCAAGGGGCGTGAGCGGTCGGCGTCTCACCATACGCTTTCCGGTATCGCCGAAGTCAGTCCTGCGTCGGCTCGACCACGGTCGGTGAGGGACCCGGTGTGCCGCGCGCCCAGACCTCCATTTTCGATGGGGCCTTTTTGAGGACTTTGTCGGCGCGGTACTGGGCTGTGGACTTACGGCGATTGAGGGCCAGGGCCAAGTCGGCGTAGGAGCCGCCGGCAACGAAATGGGCGCGGATCAGCGCGTCGCGCATGCCATCCAAGCGGGGGGCAAGCTGGTGCTCCAGATCGTTGATCGCGGTCTGGATCTCATCGAGCGTCTCCTCGCCCGGGGTGTCCCAGGCGCCCGAGCGCAGCCGGTCCAGCGCCCACAGCAGAGTTTGGGCCCAGTCGGCAAGCCAAGCGCCATCGACACCGAGGTCAGCGGGCATATGGATGACGGCATCATGGGAGCCGTCATCGCGGGTGATGAGCCCAGGGTTGTTGCGGGGCATGCCCCTCCTTCCGTACGGAAATCCGTACGAGTCACCATCGTACGGATTTCCGTACGAGTCAAGGAGTGCTGTCTCGCATTCGCGGCACACTCTGAAGTTGCGCGGCGATGCGAAGGAAGATGGGAAAGCGGGAAACGGATTCCCCGCTCATGTCGATGCCTTTCCCCAAGTCCTACGCCGAGATGACGGAGCACTACGTTTCCGGTGCCCAGCAGGATCGCTTCTCCGACGACACGAAGGTGGCCCTAGCCATCTGCGCACAGGCCAACGCCACCCTGGCTGTAGCCGCCGCGATCGAGCGCCTGGCCGACGTGCTCGCCCCCTCTTCTCTCCGGTGAGGCACCGCCCGGCGCGCCCGAGCCGCCCACCAACGGGCCGAAGCGAGGGGCGGTAGATGAGCCGGCCAGAGCGACCGGGACGCCCGGCCCCAAGGACCTGCCGTGGATCACCCACCTGATCAGCCCAACAGGTGAGCGGCGCCTGGGATTCAACCACCAGGAGGGCCGCTTCTACCGCCTATGGCAGCACCGAGAACCAGAGCCGCTGCACACCGGCGAGGCCGTTCTGCTGCGCCCCAGTGACATTGACCTGATCATCAAGGTGGCCATGATCTGGGTGATGGCTCACCCCGCTGCCCCACGCAGCAAAGAGATCAGCGATGAGGTCGCCGCCGGGGCGAAAGCCGTGGTCCTGCACTTCGCCGGCGCCTCGCAACGCAGCACGCCAGGCGGTCCTCGCACCGGGGCCGACAAGCGATCACTTTCCCAGCGAGAAATCATCCCGCCGCATTGGGCCTAGCCTGCAGTTCGGCCCCGCAGGGTTGTCCCATTCAGATCGTCGGTGGTCACTGTTAGTGTCCGTTTCCATGTCCGAGGTCAGATACACCGCGGCGTGGGTTCCCGATGACGATCCCCACCGCGATTGGGAAGATGCCGCCAAGCTGGCTGTCGCCTGGGTGCTCCAGCAGGCCAAACAGGAAGGTGCCACCCCGCTGCTGGTGACACCGACCCAGAACCAGTGGAACACCGGCGTCAACTCCATCACCCGGTTCGCCCATGCCTATCCGGCAACCACACTGCGCAGCGGCCGCGAGCAGGCCCGACGCGGCCCGGGCCCGGTGCTGGTGTATGCGCCCGACTTCGAAACGCTGGACCTGGCCGTCGGCTACGCCCGCGGCTCTTGCCTCGCGGTGATCGAAACCAGGGCGACACCGCTGATCGGCTGGGCGATGGAGGCCCGGGCCGTCAACCTGCTGACTGGTGAGGTGACCGCCGACACCCGCACCGACAGCCAGCGAGAGACCCTGGAGCGCGTTCGCGTCAATGGAAACAACGGGTGGACGCGGGGATTCGGACAAAATCAGACAATGCGAATCCTTCAAGGCACATACGGGCGAGATGGACTGACGAAGGACATCATTCTCGGGACGATGCTCGCCAAGGGCCGCCACGGCAAGGCCGTCGACCGACTCGGCAAACTCCTCGACCGGTTGGCGTGACGATCCCTGGACGCGAGGCCGCTCACCAGCTCTCATCTGGCGTAGGCCAGAAGCATGCGTCAACGGTCCGTTGACGCAGGTGAGCCGTTCGACGTAGATCGGCCATCCGCTGAGGACATTGCCGCGTCTGGGCCCGTCTGCCTGGGCGCGGGAGGTACGGTCACGATCTATGACGACAGCCGGGGCCGGCAAGCCCCCCGCGAAGGGTAGCAAACCTCTGCGAGCCTGCCCGGTCTGCAAGAAGCCCGTCGGTATAGGCCAGCGCTGACAGAAAACCAAGGTCGGGGGGTGGGCACGCACGCTGCATGCCCACCCCCAAAGCGGTCGAGGGCAAGCCAGCGAAACCGGCGAGAAAGGCACCGAGCGGTTCGCAGAGCGAAGCTGGCAACACGGGCACGACGGGCCGCGTGGTCGCGGCGCGGTTCGCCAGCACCTGCGTCGGCTGCGGGTAGGGCTACCCGGCCCAGACGCTGATCGACAGGGTCGAGCAGGGGTGGGCGCACCCGGCATGCGCACAAGCCATGCGAGCGCGAGCGCGGATCCTGGCGGGGGAGACTACCGGGGGCGCAAAGCGCCGGACTGGCGGCGAGGATCCAGCCCGTCGTCAACGCGAACCACCCGTTGACGACGTAGGACACCGGGGTGCTCATCCCGAAACGCCCCCCCGCGCAGAATGCGCGGGCGTTCGGCCGCTCTCCCAGGGGGCGCAGCTCGGTGTACCCGGCTGGCCACATTCGGCCCACCTTGTCTTCAGCAACTACAACGTGCCTGACCTGCGTGTCACCGTGGAAGCATGCAAGGCGATGTGCCAGAGGTACGCGTCGTTGACGGACGCGTGGTCACCGCGCCCGGGATCGGGCCGGTGGCGATGGTCTGGCTCCCACGAGACGGGCAGGTCATCGCGAAGATCCCCGCGATGACAGACGATCGGCGGTGGCTGCACCAGATTGTGGGCATCCGTTCCCCGCACTTCGACAACGACCGGTGGCACCTTCCGCGCAACTGCCTGCTCAAGCTGGTGACGGCCGCGATCGACCGCTACGGCTACATCGTGGTGTGGCGGGACATGTCGAAGCTGTCGCGCTGCTCCAAAAAGTGCCTGGAGGCCGAGGGGGTCGAATGCGACTGCTCGTGCATGGGGGCTCACCACGGCGGGAACTCCAGCGGCTGGTTCGAGCGCATCGGGGACGTGGTGGTGGCCAACCTCGGTGAGATCACCCGCACCGCCGTCGTCTACGGCGCGAAAGGAGACGAGGCGGGCACCGCGCTCTACAACGGCGAATTGCAACGAAGGCGCTACCGCGTGGACCGCGCCGGCCGCCAAGACTGGCCCACGGCCTCGCGGTTCATGTGCACCGGCTGCATGAGCGCGCGAGCACGCGTCTGGGACCACTGCCACACCCACGAGTTCGTCCGCGCACCGCTGTGCAACCCCTGCAACACCCGCCACTGGAGCGGATGGCAACCCCAGCACGGCCGAGCCCCCCGCAGCCGCAACATCGACACCAGCTACTACCGCTGGTGCCCCTTCTACGGCGAGAAGCAGCTCGGAAAGTGCAGCGCGTAGCCCGCTCACAGAAACGGACTGTCCAGGCGCCAGCCTTGCGTCGACGTTGAGCACCAGGGCGACGACGTTGTCCGGTGGCACGCCGACGACGAAGGAGTTGGCGTGGCGTCGATCGCCGTCGACCGTCACGGCGAGCACCGAAGTGGCGATCGCGAACGGTTCCACACATCGCACCGGCACCCTCCAGGAGCGGGGAGCGTGTCATCGTGGTGACGACAAATCTGTCATCACTGTGACGACGTCCGGGAGGCCGCGCTGTGGAACCTGCCTACGACCTCACCGATCCCGATGACGCCCGGCGGTTCCTGGAGGACGACCCCGCGGGCGGGGCCCGCTGGCGCCTGCCCGGTAGTGAGCCCATCTACGTCGACCAGCTGGCCTCGCTGCTGCAGTTCACCGAGCCGCGCCCGCACTCTCACACCCTGACCGGCGACGAGGCGCTGGCCGGGCTCACGTTGCTGGCGGCACTGCGGGACTGGCTGGCCGACGCCGAGCCCGACCTGGTCGATGCGGCCCGCCGGGCCGGGGGCACCTGGGAGGAGCTCGCGCCGGTGCTGCGCGTCGCCGACCGTCGTGCCGCCCAGCGGCGCCGCGGCCGCTCAACGTAGGAGGACGTCAAGCGCCGCCACCGGCGAGGTCGTCATCGGCATCGGCCGGGATGTTCGGCAGGCAGAGGGCACACCATCCCCACCCCGAGGGTGTGCGGGCAGGCCGGCATCTGGGCAACTTCGCGTGACCCTTCGGGGAGCCATCGCAGCCACCAGCACTCCTGCTAGTCCTCGGTGTGCTGCCCCAGGGCGAGGTGGGCGCCATTGGGTTCCCGTAGTACTCGCCGAAAATCGGGCGGATATGGCTGGGTAGGCTTCTGAGCTGGGAATCTGTGGGTCTGGCGGGAGGTCTTTCTTGGCGACGCAGGTGTTCGTGTTCGAGCCAGAACGAAATCACCTATGGAAGGGTTGTCTCAAGAGTGATCCAGGTCACAAAAATGCCGTTTCGAGGCTCAGCTTCTCTGAGTGTGACGAGTTTCATACTCCTGCAGCATAAAAAGCTGTGATCAGCAGATACGTCGCGACATTCGAGGTGGATGATCTTCCGATTTGAGGATCGCTTTGCTCGCCATCGCCCAGCGGAGTAGGTTACGCGACGCCACATTCAAACAGCCATCTCACCTCTCCGATCGGTTGCCCCGTACGGGATCGATCGGCCGGCGCCTTGATCGATCCCCGATCTACCGGGCTCCGGAGGAGGTACGGGGTGACCGCCAGAAGGTGGCATCTGGAGAAAGTTCGCAGACGGGTTGCGGTCTGCGGAGCTTGGGTACGCGAACGGGCTCAGAGCTGTAAGCGAAAGAGTCTTGAGGGCATCGAAGCTGCGCGACGGACCGCCCCCGTGTGGGGGCCGCTCGCAATGCGAGCAAGCCACCTCCTGTGGGAGTGGTGTAAAGACAGCGAGCCCAAGTAGATGATCATCTACCTGAGCTCGCGGTAGCACGAGAGGCTCTGTTCTGGTAGGCCGCCGGGGCAGAGCCTTTCGCTTGCGCCCACAAAATCATCCAGCGGAACACTTTTGACGACGCGTCGTGGAACCTATCTCCGATGCATGGTTCTTGCCAATGCGACTGGTCACGGAACGGTAACGAACATCTGTGCTTGCAGCACGGAGTGACGCTTCTACCAGGACAAAGGGCCTCCAGCGATCGCTGGTTGTGATTCCAGTCACAACTGGGGGTTCACCTAGCACGAACTCACCGAAGGGTCGGACCCGCAATCTCTGTGGCGCCAGATGAACTTCGCGCCATCGCGAAATTCATCACGTTTTCGCAGGTCAAGAAGCGATCATCCCGTGTCGGCCGTACCGCTGGGCGCCATCAAAGAGACCAATCACTGGGGTGATAACTCGGTGAGCGGCCTGTGGATCACCGCTTAGATTGATCTTACGGACAACGCCGCTTCGACACCGAGCTTGCACGAGGCGCTGGCCACGATCGCCACCGTGTCATGCTCAGCTACACCAACGGCCCCAACCTTCGGGTGCGCTCCTCATGCATCGTGCACACGGTCGATGACGACTTAGCTGGGCGGGCACCGCATGCCAGCCCGGCTTGCATGGTCGGGGTCAGCAGCTGGGATCCGGCCGCAGTTTCCTACGCGCTCGCCGACAGGGTCCCGGGCCTCTGGTATCGGCAGGGCGTCATCACCAGTGTGCGGGTGGCCGCGTCCAGGTGGGCCACCGTCTGCGAGCCCAGGCAGTAGCGGCATCCCAGGACGGCGGCGGCCGCAGAGTCGAACCAGATGCGGTGCTCCCACGCCGGGGGCTGCTCAGCTGGCGGTGGGGGAGGTTCGGCGGGCTCCTGCTCGGCACCGACCCAGCCCCGGCCATCACAGAACCGGCACGCGATGCGCAGCCGGCCCAGCCGCTGGCCGCCCTCCCCTTCGCACTCGGGGCAGGTGATCGGGTCGCTCATTGCTGCCCCGTCCCGGCGCACGAGGTACACGCCGCCCAGATGCTCTGCTTCTTGGTGCTGCCGTTGCGGTCGATCCATTCGCCGCTCGCGCCCAAGCAGGTGCCGCAGATCGGCGGGTCCTGTTGCTCCTCGGCCCTACCTCGACGCTACGCCGCCCCGGAAACCGCGTCAGGTCCTTCCCGGCCCCCTTGCCCGCTTTCCTCTCGGCCCTGAAGCGGAGGGAACTGTTCCACCTTCCCGCCTTTACGACGTTGATTCATTTCCGCGTTTCGGGCCGCGTGGTCGTCGGGGTGGCCCGTAAGGCGGTCGGTGATTGCGGCGGTCAAGGCCACGGGGCGAGCGCAGCGAGGACCCGTGGACTTGAGGGCCGCGGAGCCGACCGCCATACTCCGGGCCGCGATGACCAAACCCCGCCCCTGAGAGTGCCAGCCGAGCCTCGTCCGACTCAGCGCAGCGCTCTAACCACCGCGCGGGTGGTTGGCCGAGTTCGTGCTGTCGCTGCCGGAGGAGCGGCATGCGGACATCGGTCGGCGAGTGCGGAACCTGATCGGCCCGTAGGGCAGACAACGCGAGAGCCACCCCCCTGCCCCGGAGGGGGTGGCTCTCGTGTTGTCTGGAGGATCACGGTCTGGGCACTCCCCTCCCTCACAGCCGGGCCGGGCGCGACGATCGAAGGGTGGCGGAATGGGCGAAGTTGATCGAGGCCATTGCGGGCCTGGTGGGTGCGATCGCGTGGCCGGTGGCGATCGTGCTCGCGGTGTGGTTGATCATGCAGCGGCACAAGGCGGCGTTCGGCCGGCTGATCGACCGGGTGACGGCGGTGTCGTATCCGGGCGGTCAGATCGATCTGGCGGAGATTGAGGCGGCGAAGCTGGCCGAGGAGGAGGCCGATCAGGAGGCGCAAGTTGCTGAGCTGGTCGAGCAGGCGGCTGGGGAGGAGGAAGGACAAGAGCAGAGACGCGAGGTGCTGGAGGCTCTCGCGGCGCAGGCTGAGGAATTGGGAAGGGTGCGCTCGGAGCTCGGTCTCCTCAGAAGTCAGCAAGACACCTGGTTGCCGACGAAGCAGCCACCGCCGAGTGGATTTCCAAAGGTACCGGATTACGTCGCGTTGTTGAGCCGGGTTCCCGAAGAAGTCGCCCGTCTTGACGTGAACCGCGCTGAGGCGCGGGCTGAGCGCCGCCGACAGGAAACGGTCCGAGCGAAAAAGCGCCAAGACGAGGCAGATCTAGTGGCTGCGGAGACGGCGAAGCGCGCACGCTCGGTGAGGCAGAGTTCCGAGGGCTGAGCTCCCCGGCGAATCCATCCCACCAGCGGCTTTATGCGGTTTCAGGGCGATAAGGACAACCTTGGCGACACCGAGGGGAAGTCTGCGGTTCACCACGGTGTGGCACTACTGCAGAAGCTGCGGCCGCTTTCGGCTTCCTTCTCAGGGGATTCCGAAAACTCCAAGATTTCCACCGTCGCGGGTCACAGTCCCAACCCTGGGCGGGGGCTCTTAGTGCTGGGTGGGCGGTAGGGGCGTGTGCGGTTGCTGGCCCGGGCGGTGGCCTGGCGCTGTTGCGCTTCGGTGCGTTCGCGAGCCTGTTCGTTTCGGGTGCGGACCCGCTGGGCTGCGGCCGGATCTTGGCGGGCGAGGTCTTGGCCGCGTCGCACCTCCTGGTTGAGCTGGCCGCGATGGTCGCGCTCGGCGACCAGATCAGCCAGCAGGCGGGTGGCGCGCTCGTACTGGCTAGCCGGGGAGTCGGCGATAGTGCGGAAACTGAGCCAGGCAGCCGCGACGCGCTTCCGGTCGGCCAGGCCCGGCATCACCTGCTCCACGCGCTCAGCGATCGTCGTCTCCAGCACCCTGGCGAAGGACCTCGAGTCGCCCAAGAGGCGGCGCCGCGCCTGCAGGTCGGCCACGCTCGCACACGAAGGAGAGGCTCGGCGGGCGGCGTGCAGCGCGGCCTGCTCGGCGCGCGCGGCGGCCTCAGCCCGGCGAGCAGCCCTGGTCATCGCCTGAGAGACCTCCTGCAGCTTCTCCTGCAGCCGGGTGCGCTGGCTGCTGGGCAACAAGGCGCGCAACCCGCTGTTCTTCTCGGCCAGCGCCGCCCGCAGCTGGGCAACGCGCTGCTGAGCGCGCTGGTAGGTGCCCTGGGCGTTTTGTCGCCGATCGCCAGCGGTGCGGCCCTGGTCCAGGGCACGGGCTAGGCACTCGCGCTCGTCGGTGAGCTCGGTCTTCACCTGGGCGCGGATGGCGGCGACCTGGTCGGCCTCCTCGCGCTCGTGGCGCCGTTGCTGGGCGACCTGCTCGGCCAGGGTCGTCGCTTGGGCGGCGGTCGCCTCGATGCGGGCGCGCAGGGCCGCGTCGCTGAGCAGACCGTGCGGGCGATCGGGGCGGGTGACCTCGGTCAGCGCCACGCGGGCGGCCACCACCCGGGCCGCCTCGGCTTCGATGGCCGCCAGTTCGCGGGCCCGCACCGCGGCGATCGGCTCAGGCTCGGGGGTGAGGAGCTGGTCGGCGCGATCGCCCTGCAAGGTGGCGGCGTAGGCGTCCAAGGCGCGGTGCAGCTCCTCGGCCCGGTTGCGCGGCTCGCCGTGGCGAGCGCGATCGGCATCGGACTCCAGGACGGTGCGCGGCAGGTACAGGCGCGCCGACAGCCGGTCGCGGCTCATCGCCGCGTACAAGGTGTGCGGGTCCAATCCCATGCCGTAGATGAGGGTGTGGTGGCTGGTCAGGCCTTGGGCGGCCGCGACGGTCATCGCGGTGCCGTGCGAGAGGCCTCCGGCGGCGATGTAGGCGGGCCTCACCCGCTCGACGACCAGGGCCGGGCCGTCGGCGCCGAGCCGTCGCCACTGCACGTCCACCGACCGGTCGCGGTGGATCGCCACCACCACGCCGCGGTAGCCGTTGAGGACGTCCGCGCGCCGCCCCTTGCTCTTACGGGAGCGGTAGTCGTTGGCCCGCACCCGCACATGGTCGCCAACCGCCAACTCCACCATGCGCCCACCGGGAAGCCGGTACCGGACATCTGGCCCCGATAGCTCCCCGGCCTGGCGGCGGATCGCACGGGCGGCGGCGTTGAGGCGTTCGGCTTCGGCGTTCGTGCCGGTCAGCACCAGGACCGCGGCGAGCTCGTCGTGCACGTCGTCGCGGTAGCCGGTACGCACCGTGGCCCAGTCGGCCAGCAGCGCACCCAGGGTGTCGGTGGCGTCGCGTCCGGCATGCACATGCCCGCCGCGACTCCACGTTCGCAGCGCCTCGGTGCGGTCGCCGTCGCGCCATTGGGCCAGCGCCTGACGCTCGATCGGGTCGCGCTGGCGCCGGTTCTCGCCGAGCACCAGGCCGTCGACTTGGCGGTGGATCGCAGCGAAGGTGCCGCCGACGCCGATCGCGCGCAGCTGCAGCGGGTCGCCGATCGCCACGACCTTCGTGCCGGTGCGGTGCGCCTCGCCCAGGACCACCGCCAGGTCGCGGTCGTCGACCATCGCGGCCTCGTCGAGAACCAGGACGTCGACGCCGTCCAGGCCGCGGCCGCCGGGGCCCTCAGGGTCGGTGATGCGCTGCATCCAGGTGGCGAGGGTGTACGCGCCGATGCCCGATTCGGCGGTCAGGTTCGCGGCCGCCACCGCGGCGGTCGCGGCGCCGGCCACCACCAGGCCGCGACTTTCCCACCCCGCCCGGGCAGCGGCCATCAGCATGGTCTTACCCGCGCCCGGAACGCCGATGAGCGCATCAACGCCATGGCCGTCGCCGAGCAGGCGGTCCAAGGCGGCGCGCTGGGAGAGGGAGAAGGTGAGGTTGTGGGCGACCTCGAAGGCCTCGCGCGACAACTCGATCGCCGCGGTGTCCAGGACGGCGGCGCCTTCGGTGTAGCGCTGACGGGTGATGCCCAGCACCTGCTGCTCAGCTTCGAGGATGTCGGTGGAGGTGTAGCGGGCGGAGTTCACTAGGTGCCGCGCCCCCGCGTCGGCCAGGCGCACGGCGGGGTCGTGGGTCAGCACCGCGTCGGTCAGCGCCTGCAGGTCGGCCAGATCGGCGACGCCATCAGGGCAAGCGTCGGCGACGGCGGCCAGGACATCGGCGTGGCTGACGGTCTTGGTGTGCGCGGTCAGGCCACCCTCGGGGCGCCAGATCCACTCCGCGATCTGTTGCGCGCTGGGCCGGGGCGGGAGGCCTTCCCCGGGGTGGATGCAGCGGGCCAGCGTGCTGGTGGCGTCGATGCCGTCGGCGGCGCACTGGGCGTGCCAGTCAGCGCGCCGGTCCCCGTCCGGCAGCCGGTGCTTAGCCTGGCGGCTGGTGGCGCTGGCCACCTTGCGCGCGTGCGGGTGCGCCTCGTCGTAGGTGAGGCCGTGTTCGGCCAGCAGTTCCTTGATCTGGCCGTCGCGTTTGGAAAAACGGGTGCGCATCTCCTCGTCGACGCCGACGATTTCCCACGCGCCGGTGTGCGCGTCGCGCTCCCAGCGCACCCCGAGGTCGGTGGTCAGGCGGCGTCGCAAGCGGGCCTTGAGGAAGGCGTCAGCGGCGTGGGCGTGGCGGTGCAGGTCCTTGCCACCGGCCGCGATGGCCGACCATTTGCCGTCGACTCCGCGCACCATGTTGGCGATCTGGACGTGGGCGTGCAGGTGCGGATCAGGCATGGCGTCGCCGACGGGGCGGGCGGTTTGGTGCCACATCACCCACCCCAGCAATCCGCCGGTGGGCGCGCGGTCGGCGAGCTGGCCGTCGCCCTGGTGGCCGCGCTGGCCGTAAGCGACCCATCCCTGCACCGCGTCGACGGTCTCGATGACCGAGGCGGTGAACTCCTCGTCGACGACAGCGGAGACCGTCGGGCTGCCCAGGCCGTGCAGCACGCTGATGCTCTTAGTGAGGTCCAGGGTGAGGTCGTAGCCGCGGTTGCCGACGCGCACCCGCGCTGCGCGCCAGCGTCGCGCCTCGGCAAGTTGGTCGGCGTCGTAGACGGCCGCCAGGTCCAGCCCGGCGGCCTTGGCGAGTCGGCGCGCGTCGTCGTAGGGGATCACGTAGGCCTCGCCCTTGCGCCGCACGCCCCGCGCCAGCCGTACCGCACGCTTGGCCATCTCCTTGTTGCCGGCCACCAGCGCGGCGACGTCGGCGACGCCGCGCTCGGTCGCGGCCTTCTCCAGCGCGTCGGCCAGCGGGCCGCCGGGCAGCATCGCGCGCGGGTCGACGGCTTGTTTGGCCTTCATCAGGACCTGGCGGGTGTGCGGGTGGCGGCCGTCCATGAGGGCGCGGGCCGCCTCGTGCTGGTCGGCGGTGAGCGGGGTGCCGGGGGTGAGACCGACCTCGCGCAATCCGTCGCCGATCCACATCAAGGGACGATCCCCGGCCAGCCGGTAGGAGATCTGCCCCTCCTCCTGGCCGCGCACGAGGTGGTGGCTCTGGCAGCCGGCGCCCTCCTGCAGGCGGTAGTCGACCTGTGCCTGGTCGGGGCCGAGCGTGCTCACCCACGCCACCAAAATCACCCCCTTCACGTCCGCCCAGCTCGGCGCCGGTTTCTGCGGCCGCAGGCCGTTCGTATCGCCAGATACCTTGGGTCCAAGATCCTTTCTGTGATCTTTTTATTTTGTGATGATGAGTCTGACAAATGGTTCATATGGTGTCTATGGGTTGTGCTGCTGTGATGCTGTCCGATCGATCGTTGAGTGCTGTTTTTGTGCTCTTGATCGTTGGTCGTTGTCATGGCTCTTGTCATGTTCGGCGTCGGAAGGGCCGCCTCCGCCGTGCCGCTCGCTGGCTCTGCAGCCCTCGGCGGTGAGGCCGCTCTGGCAGGGTGGGCTGTCGTGAGTACCGACGAGCAGCATCTGATTCCGGCCTCGCGTCGCCACGGCGGCCTGGTGGCCACCCCGGGGTGGCCACCAGGAGGGTGAGCGGTCGTTCTTCTGCCGGATCTGCCAGCGAGCCGAGCGTGGGGTATGGGTGCCAGCGGGCTGGTATCTCCTTGAGCGCGCGCCCGGCGGCAAGGGCCGCCACATCCGCCTCGGCCTGTACTGCAGCGTCGCTTGTCTGGTGCGCGCGGGGGAGATGTTGAAGGCCGGGGCGGCCGAGCACGCCGCCCGGATGGACCTGCCCACCGAAGAAGACCGGCGCCGCGAACGCACCCGCGTCGTCGACATCGCCAAGAGCCTGAACGTAGAGACCTTCACCCTGAAGACGTGGCTGAAGGAAGCGGGCATCCAGATCAGCCCGGCCTCGGCCGCACCGGTGGCGGCGGGGACGTAGGGGGCATTGGTCGGGGTGAAGGCAGGGGGGCGTCATCCGGTGAGCGTGTTGAACGAACTGACCCAGCAGGGCCGCATCGAGGCGGTCATCTGGACGGTGGAATCGACCGGCCCGTCGCACGCGCCGGCCTTCACCGCGGCCGCCACCACCCGCCTGCTCGCCACGAACACGCCGGTGCGCGGCCAGGGGAGCGGGGCCAATAAGGCGGCCGCTCGGGCGGCGGCTGCGGCCGCGTTGCTGGAGCAGCTTGATCCAGCCTGAGTGACTTGCGCTTCAAGGAACAGCGCTGCTGTCCGCACTCTGGTGCACCTCACGGCCTGTGCGATGTCCGGCACGCTTCTGGCCGCGATGGTTCTTGATCGGGCGCGTCTTTGGCATACGAAATTCCAAGTCGCGTGTGCCGTGCTGGAACGCCATCGGCAGGCGGAGAAAACTCAGCGGCTGATTTCTGTAGGCGGTGGGTTACCGGAGAACGTCGTGTTGAAAATTCCCCGCTGGGCGATGGAGGCGGCCGATCCCTTCCTGGAGGCAGGCTGGCGAATCAGCGATGTGCTGTATGCGCTGGACCACTATCCGGACGGCAGCCCATGGCAGTACACGCCGTTTGTCCACGGAACCCATGACTGGGCCAAGCAGCGTCTGAACGCCTGGCGGGATGGGCACGGCTATCCGCTCGCTCCGCGACATGTGGTGCTTGAGGAACAAGCAGAGCGCCTTCGTGCCGAACAGCATCAACAACGTCAGAAATGGGCGGCAGAGCTCGCGCAGGCCAGTGCGACGCCCCTGCAGGCGGCCCAGTGGGCGCGGTTCTTGCTGAGCAACGCTTCTCCCAGGGCCGCGCGGGTGATCCGCGCTCGGGAGCTAGCCGCGAAAAGTAGTCCTGCTGAGAATTACCGCACGGACAAGGAGCGGTGGGATAAGGCCGACAAGGCGGCACAAGCAGCGGTAGAGAGCGCAGCAAAGTGGCCAGCCGAGCCGTGGTGCCCACCCGACCCCGACGATGAACAAGATCCGCGCATAATATCGCTGACTCGAGCTCGGGACCGAGCACACCGGGAACGACGCTGGCGAACCTGAGGGGCTCTTGTCAGCCATATCAGCACGGCGCGGTTCAAGGGCGCTTCACCCCACGCGCGCGCGCTTACCCTTAGGTCACGAGCTGGCGGCGCAGCTGCTCGCGTTCAACATCAGTGAGGCCGGTCAGCCATTCCCAGCGGGTGACCCGGCGCACCTTCCCCCCCGGGCTGAATTGTGGGCCAGCACAATGCGCGAAGCCCGCCCCATCTCTTGTTCGGCCACGACGTGGGGGTTGGTCGCCTCCCACGCCACGTCGCTCCAGGAGGCGTTCTCGGCGATGTCGGCAGCCGCGCGGTAGGCCGGGGCGCCGTGCTCACGGGGTCGGTCTCCCATCGGCTCCCAGCACGAGGCGCAGCGCACGAAAGCCATCGACCGTCGCCGGGTCGGTGTCGGCCACGGCCGCCTGGACGCCCGCGGCAGGGTCGGCGGTGTTGACGAGCGCGATGACGACCGGGCCGGTGAAGACCACGTACCTGAACGAGCTGCGAAAGCCCGGGCACACCGCGCCGCGCGCTCCGGCCGGTCGGCGCTCGCCGAGCGCGATCTCCTCGGCCCGGCGCCGCTGCTCGGCTTCTTGGGCGGCCAGGTGGGCATTCCAGGCCTCGATCGCCGCGACGGGCAACTGCGGCTGCCACGAGCTGTCGAGCGAGGCGAGGCGTGCGCGGTGCTGGTAGTCCCTGCGTGCGAACTGCACGTCGTCCAGGACGATCCAGTAGTCGGCGGCGAACAGCTTGGCCAGCGTCACCAGTCGGGGGAAGAGGTTGGGCTGGTGGATGGCGCACACCTCGCCGTACGGCGGGTCAGGGCGTAAGGAGCCTGCTGTCGAATCCGGCGCGGAGAAGACCCTGGTAGGCGTCATGGACCTCTCCTGGGACGGGCTGCTCGATGGCGTAGCCGAGCTTGGGGTACTCGATCACGCGCTGGAGGTCGCCGACGAGCATGTCGATGACCAGCTTCGGATCACCGATCGAGCTGACGTAGTCGTCCAGCTCAAGCGGCTCGGAGGCGCACACCACCTGGACCTCGGGCCATACCTTTCGTGCCGTGGCGTAGGCCCGGCGCTCCATGTACGGCTTGGAGATCAAGAGCACCGAACCGGGCCGAATACCCGCATCGGCCAGCACCTGGCGGGACAGTGCGATGTTCTGGCCGGTGTTGGTGGCGTTCGGCTCCAGCAGAATCGCCTCCTCGGACATGCCGAGGTCGAGCGCGTGCTCGCGGTAGTGGACGGCCTCGCCTCGGGGGAAGCGCGCCGCCGTAGTGGTGCTGGTGGCACCGGAGAAGACGAGCAGCGGGAACCAACCGGCGCGGTGCAAGTCGACCGCCGCGCGTGCCACCCCCAGATCGTGGCTACCCAGACCGATGGCCACGTCACACCGGCTCAGGTCGTGGTGCATCTGATGGTAGTCCCAGATGGTGCAGGCGTGCTGCCACTGCTCGTCGGTGATGACCTGCTGCTTGACGCTCACTCGATTGCTCCCTGGTCGCCGTGGCAGAGGGAGGCGGATCTCCCCCTGGATGGTCCGCTGGATGCCCTCGATGCTGCGCAGTTGGTGCGCGAGCCCGTGCTGCGCGGCCTCGCGTGCGGCACGGTCGAGGATCACCACCCCATCATCCACAGTGACCCGATCCGAAAGCAGGACGTGCCCGTAAGCCGTCTCCAGCCGGACCCGCTGCATGGGCGCATCGGTGACTGCGGTAGCGCGGCCCTGCAGCGGAGAGGTCAAGACGGCCTCGGCCACGACGAGCAGGCTGAACAGCTCGTCGTTGTCGCCGACGAGCTGGTCGAGCTCGGCGGGAGTGATGTGGATCAGTTTGGTGACATCGTTCACGCGCTTAAGTCGAATCACGGGGGTTCCTGTAGGGGGCAGGTTGAAAGGTTCGGTGCACCAGAGCTGATCGGCAACGCCAGCGCGTGCGTACGGTGTGGGATCCGTACGCACGCGCTGGCGTTGCCGAGCTTCACTTGAGCGTCGCGACCACCAGGTTCAGACCGCCGGCCAGAGGCTTGTTGCGCCGTGGCACGAACCCGGCCTTGGTCAACAGCTCGGTGTACTGGCTGCTGGTGCGCTCCTGTCCGCCGGGGAAGAACTTCATCATGGTGACGTCCAGGAGGGCGTTGAGCGTCAACTTGTCGATGCACCACAGCGCGGTCGGGCGCTGCGACATGACCATGGCGGTACGGACCCGCGCCAAGAGCCGCAACGCGTCCTCATCACCCCAGTTGTGCAGGATGCTGCCCAGCAGGTACACCCCGCTCCCGGGCGCCGCGTCGAGGCAGGGGACGCCTTCAAAGGCATCGCCTGCCAACACCTGCCAGCGGTCGGCCATCCCGCGAGCGGCCATGGCCGCCTCGGCCTGTTCGGCGACCGACGGCAGCTCCTGCAGAACTCCGTTCAGGTGCGGGTGGGCCTCCAGGACGGTCGCGAGCATCATGCCGGTGCCGCCACCCACGTCCACGATGGTCCGCACCTTGGAGAAGTCCTGATCGGCCAGTGCTCTCGCGACCGGGTGGGAGCGGGAGGACATGAACTCGCCGAACATCTCCCTCTGCTTCGGGTGGCCTTCCAGGTACGCATACAGCGAGTGCTTGCCGCCGGGAAGGACGGGCCGGCCGGTGCGAACGACCTCACCCAGCTGGGGCACGGCGCTCCAGCTGACGGGAGTGGCGGCCCAGGTCACCGCCTGCCGCATAGAGCCCGGGACATCGCGTCGCAACGCGGCCCCCAGGTCGGTCAAGCTGACGCCCCCGGGGGTCAGGGTGACGACGCCCGCGGCGACCATCGGGAGCAGGATCCGCTCCAGCAGGTCCGGGATGGCGCCGCACCGCTCGGCGACCTCGTGCACCGGAAGGATTTTCTCGTCGGTCGCGTCCAGGGCGTCGGCGACGCCGAGCTCGCAGAAGGCGTGCAGCGCACCGAAGAGCGCGATGCCGTCGATGATGTCCTGGATGTTTTCCTGCTGCCGGGCGCTCACATGGTCGGTGCTGGGTGGTGGAGTGGTGCGAACGCGCTGGGGCAGGCTGGCCTGGCTCATGGGTGCGGTTACCCTTTCGGCGTTGAGGTTGGTGTCGGCGTCGTCAGCAACTGGTCCACGTTGAACGGTTTGGTCAGGTAGCCGATCTCGTGCATGGTGTCGGCGACGCGCTGCAGGCGGTTCTTGTCGCGCGTGACGGGCCAGGTGCCCAGGGCGATGACGGCGGCGGTCGCGGTGTCGATCTTGGTGTAGGTCGGCAGGATCTCCTCGACGGCGTTGCGGTCACCGGCGGCGTCATGCTGAGCCCGCACGATGGCGCGCTGGAACCTCGCGGCGAGGTCCGGGTTCCGGGCTGCCCACTCTGAGGAGACGATCCACCCGGCGATGGGGAAGATATCCAGAGGGCCGCCGGCCGCGGTCATGTCCCCGATCTGTGTGCCGCCGGAGTAGCCGATCTGCGTGCTGTAGGGCTCGGTGACCCATGCGGCATCGACCCTGCCCGCCAGGAGATGCGTCTTCATCTCAGGGAGCGGGAACTCCTTGAAGGTCACGTCGTTCGCGGTCAGGCCGACCTGCCGCAGGGCCACCGTGACCGTCAGCGTCCCGATGCTGCGCAGCGTCGCGACCCCGATGGTTTTGCCCTTCAGGTCCGCCATGCTCTTGATGGCGGAGTTCTTGGGGACCATGACGACGAACGTGCCGGGCGCGGCCTGGTAGTTGTCGGCGAGCACCGTGAGTTTCCGCCCGGCGTCAGCGGCTTGGATGACCGTGACGTAGTTGCCCTGGATGACGTCGAAGCTGCCACCGATGAGGCTTTCCAGGGCGGGACCAGCACCTTGGATGGGCGCGATGCTGACGTCGAGCCCTTCGGCGCGGAAGTAACCGCGATTTCTGGCGATGTGCGCGGTGGAGGCGTCCGGGACCGACAACGCACCGACCTTGATCTCGGTCAGCGGAGACTCTGCGTCGTCCTTGGAGGGATCCGTGGCGCCACAGGCCGATATGGCGACAGTAAGCAATAGAGCAATTACTGAAAGTGTCCGTTGGGGGGAACGCAAGGACCGCTCCGAATCGTAAAAGGAAATGTCAGATGAGTGGGCGGCGACTGCCGCTCAGCGAAGAGGGGGAAACTTGGCTCTCATGAGAGGGCTGAGCGAAGTCATGGGGTGAGATCGAGGGGAAACGATCGGACGCGTCAGAGCTCGTGCGATATGCGAGGTGGCGGCCTCGATCTCACTGGCGGGGGCGATGGGCGCTCCCCAGATCCACCACAGCCACGGCTTGCCCTGCCGGGGTCTCACGGTGATCCGTCCTCCGAAGGCGGCGTTGTCGCGCCTGACGACGACGAGAGACAGATGTGATCGCGTGGTGAGGGTCGCCTGGAATCTTCTACCCTCCACCGCCCGGCCGAGGGCACGCAGAATGATCTCGTCGCCGGGCTGGTCCGTCACATTGATCACCGCCGTTTTCGTCGTGAGGTCGATAGATAGCGTGTGAAGGTGGGCGGCGCTCGCCGTCGGCCGGGGATGCCCTCGCTGTGCATCATCGGTTTCGCAGCACGGCGATACCCCCGACGAAGTGCCCGCTCTGCGTCACCGGTGCGTTTGTCCGGCGAGGCCCGTGGGGCTTCAGTGGCACCACTCCCGGCTCCAGCGCCTCAAACCCGTCGAACAACCCGACGATCTCCTCCATCGGGCGCGGGTAGATCTGCGCGTCCGCAGCCACGTAGGCGGCGGTCGCCTTCTCCAGATCCTCTTTGCTCATGGCACCAGGGCAGGCGTGTGAGAGCACCAGGTGGCTACCCTCGGGCATCCACTCCCGCAGCGTGGTCAGGATCCGTTGCGGCTCGTCGTCGGGCATGAAGTGCAACAGCGCGCCGGCGATAACCGCGCCCGGCTTACCACCGGACCGCAGTGCCTCTATGTCCGGGTGCTGCAGCAACTTGGTGGTGTTTCGGACATCGGCCTCGACGATGCGCACCAGGTCGTTCGTCGCGAGCAGCGCCCGGCCGTGGGCTGCGACGTTCGGGTTGTTGTCCACATACACGAACCGGGCGTCAGGCACGATCCGCTGGACCACCCGATGCAGATCATCCTTGGCGGGACTGTTCGAAGGCAGGCCCGACCCCAGGTCGAGAAACCATCGCATCTCCATGCGGGCGAGGGTCTCAACGCTCTCGATGAGGAACTGTCGGTTGGCGCGGGCCAGCTCGGGCAGTTCAGGAATGATCTCGGTGAGCTGCTCGGCCGTAGCGCGGTCGCCCCCGAAATTGTCCTTGCCACCCCGCAGCGTGTCATACACGCCAGCGGATGTAGGAGGCGAACCGGGCAGCTCAACGTATGGTCTGAGGTCTTCACTCATCATGGAACTTTCCGGGCTAGTCATCGTGTTCTCCTTGCCTTTGCTTGCCCTCCCCTCCATGCAACTGTGCGGGCGGGCCACCAGACCGGACGCGAAGGGGGACCTTTCACCGGACTTTTCCGTCTCTCGGCGGACTTTCGCTGGAAAAGTCCTGCGCTACCGTGAGGAACGGTGACTACCCCGAGGCGGACATGACCGAGCAGTGGACGGCGTTCGATCGCGAGTGCAGACTGCGTGGCTGGGGACAAGCGGCCGCGTTCCTTGCGGAATACGCGAGGTCAGCGCAGTTGATGGGGGAGGAGGCTAATTTGACCGAGCGACAATTACGTCGTTGGCGCAAACCGAATCCGCCCCTTCCTCGTCCCCGAGCATGGCGGGTGCTGCACGCGATGTTCGGCATGAGTCCTGCTGAACTGGGATTTCCGTCGCCGCCTCCGAGTAGAACGGAATACATTGAGCGGACATCCGAAAACACGTTCGGCCTGGACCGTAGAATGTTCCTGGCCGATACCCTCGGCACTGCTGCGAGTATTAGCCTGTCCGGTTCCGGCTCTGTAGGCACCACCCATATCGCTGAGCTGCGCGAGGTTTTGCGTTCGCTCTATGCTCTCGACGATGCCTATGGCGGGGGTGATGTGCGATCTCTTGCCATACGACATCTGCAGCGGATTCGTCGTGTGATCAACACTGGAAGCTACCCCGCCAGTGTCGGCCGACAACTCCAGCTTCTAGCAGGAGAAACAGCGGAGCATTGTGGTTGGTTACATTATGACGCCGACCAGCAAGACGAGGCTCGCCGGTTCTGGGGCGAGGCATTGACCACCGCCACCATGCTGCGTGATCCAAGTCTTGAAGTTATGGTGTTCGCCAGCCTCAGCATGCAAGCCATTCACGAGGACCGGCCGCGGGACGGCTATGACTTAGCCCGCGCGGCCCGGTTGCGTGCTGAGGCTATGCAGTCGCCAATTTTGGTATCGATGATCGTCGCACGTGAAGCTCGCGCTCTGGCGAAAATGCGAGACAACAGCGGTGCGCGACGGGAACTCGCTTGTGCGATGCGCGTGATTGAACGTTCCGACCGAGAGCGGCCGGCACCGTCATGGGCAGCCTTCCATGGACAGGCCGAACTTGGTTACACGCAGGGCTTGATCTACGCAGAAACCGGGCACCATAACGCGGCTGTTCCGTTTCTGCGCGCTGCCCTGGCCCATCAAGAGCGCACCTACACCCGTAATGCTGCTCTTTATCGGATCACTCTGGCCCGCAGCCTGGTACTGGCTGGAGAGGCTGACGAGGCCGCTTCCGAAGCGGTTGCTTCTCTGCCTCATCTGGAAGAAGTCGAATCCGGGCGGGTGATCCGGCGGCTGAGGGAAGTCCGCAATCTTCTCGCGAAGACCGACAGTCGAACAACAGCCGGTTCGGTAGAGGTCTTATCGAATCACCTAACAGAGAGGGCGATATGACTGATCAAGTGACCATCCAGCGATGGGACGGCAGCGGGGCGGTGGCGCAGCTGGACGCGATCCTTTCAGCGTACGAAGAGGTATACGCCGAGCCTCCGTACCTGGAGGGCCCACGAGATGTCGCAGAGTTCATTGAGCGCTTCCAACGCCAGGTTGAACGCCCCGGTTTCCGGCTTGCGATCGCGTATGAGGATACGGAGGTCGTCGGCTTCACTTTCGGATACCTGTTGCCGCCGGACACCCAGTGGTGGCGAGGACTGCTTCAACCGGCACCGGAGGAGTTCACGCGGGAAAACGGGAATCGAACTTTCGTCATCATAGAACTGGCTGTCCGAAAATCGTGGCGGCGGCGCGGCATTGCCAAAAAGCTTCACACCGCTCTGATAGAAGGTCTGGAGGTCGAGCGGGTTACGTTGACGATGCGACCCGAGCCGGAAGCGAGACCGGCTCAATTGGCGTACGAGTCGTGGGGATACAAGAAGGTCGGGGAGTCGCGGCCTTGGGACGAGGCGCCACTGTATGACTCAATGGTCCTCAACATGAAGAGCCGCTGATCCATAGCAGGATGTCAGCGAATACATAGACGTCCACCGTCCGGAGCCGCAGAGTCGAATAGGGTCCGGTCGCGATATCTGCATGCCGCTTTCGCGGGTAGGGTTACCTTTAATCACTTCGACTTTCCGTAAACCCGAAAGCCTCATTCTGTAACCCTTGCAATAAATGTTCAGCAAACAGCCTGACGTTAAGCGTGCCCGCAGTCAGGCATCACATCATCGTCGATTGCTTCTTTTGGCTGCCCGGTATTTGAGAAGGTAGCCGAAAATAGCATCGCGCCAAACAGGCGCCGAAAATAAAACTCTTGACAACTTCAAGTGGAAGGCATGAAATACGGAGCACTTCCAATCAATCGTTAAATCGGAAGGAGCCTTTGATGAGCGCCAGCACGATGACGCTGGAGTCGCGGGTCGAGGAGACGGCCGACTCGGACCTCTTCGACCTGGACATCCGTGTCGTGGAGACCAGCGGTCAGATCAACAGCCTGATCTCGACCACAGACGGCGGGTGCGGGTCCACGTGCGGCAGCAGCTGCGTCAGCAGCACGTAACCAGCGAACGTGGGTGCTGGCTGTGCATATCGCCAGGCATCCGCTCTCGTACGGAACTTAGGGCGGGGCCATTCCAAGCTCCGCAATCGAGCGGAAAGGAGATTTCGGATGACCGCGACAGTACTGGAGTTGCAGGTTGAGGAGACGGCCGAGTCGGACCTCTTCGACCTGGACGTCCGCACACTGGAGGTAGCGGACTCGGCCGGTCTGATCAACATGACCGATGACGGTTGCACCAGCACCTGCGGTGCCTGCGTTACCAACGCCCCCTGATCGGGCGCACGCCTGATCTCAGGCCGGTGCCGTTGCATGGGCCCTCCCGCAGCGGCGCCGGCCATCCCTTGATCACCGCGACATCACGGAGGTATGCATGCCCTCCCACGTTCGTCCGGGGTTCCGATCTGCCGGCACGGCCCTCATCCGTGCCAGCGCCCACTCCTGGCCAGATCTGCCGCCGTGGCCTGACCTGACCGATCCCGCGCCCGAGCGCGTCGCTTCCTGGGCGCACTGGCTCCGGCAGGTGTGGGCGGTCGACGGCCTCGCCGAAGCCCTGGACCACGCCAGCCCCGTGCTCGCCGCGCAGGTGCGAACCCTTTGCGCGGCCGAGGAGCCCGCCGTCCGCGAGACGTGGCGCGCGGTGCTGTCCGTGGCCCGCTACCTGCAGCGCATGGTGGGGCGAGCGACGCCGTTCGGCTTGTTCGCCGGGGTGGCCCCGGCGTCCTTCGGGGCCACCGCGCAACTGAGCTGGGGTACCCGGCATCACGCCGTTGCCCGAGCGGGGGCGGAATGGCTGGCCGACGTCGTCGCACAACTGGAGGGATGCTCCAGCCTTATGGCCCGGCTGCCGGTGGTGGCCAACACCACGCTGATGGTGCGCGGAAACCGTCTGATCGTGCCCTACCAGCCGCGGGGAACAGGGGCGGTGGAGATCTCGCTGCGCCACACCGCCGCGGTGCGCGCCACGATCGACGCGGCTCGCGCACCAATCCGCATGGAGGACCTGGAAGCGAAGATTCAGGCAGAATTCCCAGCGGCCGCGTCGGCGAAGATCTCGGTGATGCTCATCGAGCTGGTCACTCGTGGCGCATTGATCACCAGCTTGCATGCGCCCAGCACCGAACCCGACGCCCTGGGCCACTTGGTGGAGCAACTGGAGGCAGCTGGGGCCGCGACGGTGGCACCGGTCGCCGGCCTGGCCGTCGAGTTGAAGGAGGTCCACGCGCTCCTTGAGCGTCACAACCAGGCGCCTGCGAGCGAGGGGCGCGTGGTTCGTACGGACGCGACCGCGCGGATGCGTCGCCTCGCCCGAACCGGAAGGCACCCGCTGGCGGTGGATCTGCGGCTGGACGCGCAGGCGGTCCTCCCCGAAGAGGTCGCCCGTGAAGCAGAGCGTGCCGCGCTGACCCTGGTACGTCTGAGCGCTTACCCCTACGGCACACCCGCTTGGAGGGCCTACCACCAGCGGTTCTACGAACGGTTCGGCATCGGGTCGATGGTGCCGCTGCTGGACGTCGTCAGCGACAGCGGTATCGGCTGGCCTGATGGATACCCGGGCACGGTGACACCCGCGCAGCGCTCGCCGATGTCGAGCCGCGACGAGGTGCTGCTGGCGCTGGCTCAAGACGCGGCACTCGACGGCCGCGCCGAGGTGGTCTTGGACGAACAGCTGATCGCGGCCCTGGAACTGGGTTCCCAACAGCTGCGGCCACCGTCGCACCTGGAGCTGGGCGTACGTATTCATGCCGCCGACCAGCAGGCTTTGCAGCGCGGTGACTTCCGCCTGGAGATCATGACTCTCTCACGAGCTGCGGGGGTCGTGACCGGCCGGTTCCTGAGCGTCCTTCACCCGCGGGACCGGAAAGAGTTGGCCGCTGAGCTGGCGGACCTGCCGGGCGGCGACCCCGACACCATGGCGGCGCAGCTATCCTTCCCGCCGCTGGACCCGGCAACCACACACGTGACCCGAGCTCCGCAGACCCTGCCGACCGTGATCAGCTTGGCTGAGCACCGCACCGCCGACGAGGGGACACTGACTGCCGAGGATCTGGCGGTGGGCTGCGACGGCCGCCGGATGTACCTGGCCGCGCCCGCGCTCGGACAGCGGCTGGAGGCCGCAGGGATGCACGCGCTGAACCTGCAGACCCACACACCGCCGCTCGCCCGCTTCCTGACCGAACTCACCCGCGCCCAGTGCGCCCAGGTGGCGATGTTCGATTGGGGGGCCGCCGCACGCCTGCCGTTTTTGCCGAGGTTACGCTTCGGCCGCACGATCTTGTCCACGGCGAGGTGGCGACTGAAGGCGGCCGAGCTGCCTGTGCGCTCGCAACCGTGGACGGTATGGGATGAGGCCCTGACCGCCTGGCAGGTGCGGCGTCGGGTGCCGAATCTGGTGCGCCTGACCGAGGGGGACCGGCTGCTGCCTCTGGACCTGGACGTGGCCGGGCACCGGGCGCTGCTGCGCGCGCACCTGAACACCTCGTCGCACGCCGTGCTGACCGAAGTCTCAGCCCCCGAAGACGCCGGTTGGTGCGAAGGACGGCCTCATGAGGTGATCGTGACGCTGACGTCCGTCGAACCGCCGCCGTGGCCGCGCTTGCCGACACCCACCCGGGCACGGATCGTCGGCCGCACCCAAGGTCAGATGCCTGCCACTTCCCGTGTGCTGCTGACCAGCCTGTATGGGAACATCCACCGCCAAGACGTCGTCCTCACCGAGCATCTGCCCATCCTGCTCGACCGGCTCGGCCAACCGGTCTGGTGGTACATCCGCTACCGCGACCCTGACCATCACCTGCGCCTGCGCATCGCCTTGTCCGACCCGACAGGATTCGGCCTGGCCGTGCGTACGGTGAGTACCTGGGCCGAGGAACTGCATCGGGCCGGTCTGTTACGCGAGGTGACCTACCCCACCTCCTACCCCGAGACCGGCCGCTGGGGATCCGGCCCGGCGATGGGCGCGGCCGAGGCGGTGTTCGGCGCCGACTCGCGCGCCCTGCTCATCCAACTTGGCCAGCCGGTCCGCCCCCACCACCAAGCGCTGGTGGCCGCCCATAATGTCGCGATAGCCGTGGCGTTCACCGGCAGCGTCGCCACGGGCATGCAGTGGCTGATCGACCACATTCCCGCCACCGCACCGGGCCGGGTCGCGCGGCCGGTGTTCACCGAGGCCGTCCAAATCGCCGACCCCCGCGACGACTGGGCGGCGCTGCGCGCGGCCCCGGGCGGCGTCGCGATCGTCGCCGCCTGGAAGCCGCGAGACGAGACCCTGGCCGACTACCGTACCCACCTGGCCGGCCCCGACACCGTGGGCATCGACGTCGACGACGTCCTCGGCTCCCTGATGCACATCCACTTCGTACGCGCCTGCGGCATCGACTTCGACGACGAGGCCGTGGGCATGTACCTCACCCGCGCCACGGCCCTGGCCTGGCGTGCTCGCACCTGCGGTGGCCGCTCGTGACCGATGACCACCCCGCCGCCGCGTTCGCCGAAGCGGTCGCTGACCAGTTGGCGCATCCCGATGCCGTTGCCGGGCCGTCGACCGCTCAACCGTGGTGGCGCCAGTCGCTGGCGCACGGGGCGCCGGGCATCGCCCTGCTGCACATCGAACGCGCCGCCGTAGGCCTCGCACCGTGGCGGCGCGCCCACGACTGGCTCACCTACGCCACCCGAGTTCCGCTCACCGCCGGAGCCGACAGCCACCTGTTTCATGGTGCTCCTGCTCTCGCTCACGTTCTCGCCTGCGCGGCCGCCGCCCGGCCCGGCTCCTACGAGAAGGCCCTGGAAGGTCTCGACAGGGTGATCACCGCTGATGTCCGACGCCGGGCTGGTTTCGCGCAGGCCCGCATCACCGCAGGGCGCCTGCCCGCATTGGCCGAGTTCGACGTGATCCGAGGCCTAGCCGGCGTCGGCTCCTACCTGCTGCGGCGTGACCCCGGCGGCGAAGTGGTCCGCGCCGTCCTGGAGTACATGGTGCGCCTGACCGAGCCCCTGAAGATCAATGGGGAGACACTGCCGGGCTGGTGGAGCGCCTCGGGGCCCTCCGGGCGCGACAGCGTCCGGTTCACCGGGGGACACGGCAACTGCGGGGTGGCCCACGGGATCGGCGGTCCGCTGGCCCTGCTGGCGCTCGCCGCCCGGCGCGACGTCACCGTGCCCGGCCACCGTGACGCCATCGGCCGGATCTGCGCGTGGCTGGATCGGTGGCGCACCGACACCGGCGCCGGCCCGCTGTGGCCGTACTGGGTCAACCGCTCTCAGCTACGCGCCGGACATCGCGACCTCGACGGCCCGCAACGTCCCGCATGGTGCTACGGCACGGTCGGCCTGGCACGCGCCCAGCAACTCGCCGCCCTGGCCACCGGAGATACCGACCGCCGACACATAGCGGAGGACGCCTTGATCCACGCTCTGACCGACCCTCTCCATCGCGCGGCGATCACCGACACCTCGCTGTGCCACGGCTACGCCGGGCTCGCCCACATCGCCACCATCTCGGCCTCTGACGCCACCCCGGACGCCGCGGCCCGGCTGCACGCCCTCGTCCCTGACCTGCTGGACGCCGTCCAGCCCGCCGCTGTCGATCCCGAACACACCGCCGCCGCTCTCCTGGGCGACGTTGGATGCGATCCGGCTTTTCTCGACGGCGCCGCCGGCGTCGCCCTGGCCGCCCTTGCCCCCAGCACCGCGACCCTGCCCCGAACCGGCTGGGATGCATGCCTGCTCATCGCCTGACCGCCCGCGACCGACCTACCTTGTGAGGACGCCCCACCTGATGCTCACTATCGACTGGCGCCAGTACAACATCGAGGTCCCCGACCGTGCCACGGCCGAACACGTCGCCATCTGGGATCTGCGCCCGACGCTGACCGCAGCCCAGGGCGCCGGTCTCCTGCACGGCTGGTGGTTCGTCCGCAAGCACCCCTGGCGGCTGCGCTACCTGCCCGATGATCCCATCTCCACCGTCGTCGCCGACCTGCTGGACAAACTGGCCGCCGACGGCCGGATCGTCAGCTGGGCGCTCGGGATCTACGAGCCTGAAACGACGGCGTTCGGCGGGACCGCGGCCATGAGCGTCGCCCACGAGCTGTTCCACCATGACAGCCACCACCTGCTCACCCGCGCCGCACGCCACGACGGTCCGGTCCTGGGGCAGCGTGAGACCACGGCCCTGCTGTGTAGTGCGATGCTGCGCGCCGCCGGTCTGGACCTCTACGAGCAAGGCGACGTCTGGGAAAAGGTCGCCGAGCTACGCCCCGCCGAGCCCGGGACCGTCGCCCCCGAGCGGGCTGCCAGGCTGGTCGCGGCGATGCGCCGCCTCATGACCGTCAACGTCCGCGATCTGTGCGATCCGGCGAACGCCGGTCCCCTCGTGGGCTACGACGGGTGGGTCACCGCCTTCGAAAAGGCCGGGCAAGCCCTGGCGGACCTGTCGCGCCATGGACGGCTGACGCGAGGTCTGCGCGCTGTCCTCGCCCACCACATCATCTTCCACGCCAACCGCGCCGGGCTCCCCGCAGCCGACCAATCCGCCCTTGCCGCGCTGGCGTTGGACACCGTGTTCACCACAGACCGGGACCTCGCGTCTCGACCTGCCACCACCTTCGAAACAACTAAGGTCGACCGAATGACTACTCTCAGCGATAACCCCGCGTTGTCCGCCGACCGGCTCCGCGCCGAGTTGACCGACCGGCTGCGCGAGCAACAGGTGCTTCGCACCCCCGCCGTCGAGGCGGCCTTCCGGCGAACTCCCCGGCACCTGTTCCTTCCCGGCGTACCGCTCGACCAGGCGTACGCCGACAACCCCGTTTACACCAAGACGACCGAGGACGGCACCCAGATCAGCGCCGCCTCACAGCCGTGGATCGTCGCCGGAATGCTCGAACAGCTCGCCCCGAGCCCCGGTGAGCGAATCATGGAAGCCGGGGCGGGCACCGGCTACAACGCGGCGATCATGGCCGCCATCGTCGGTGAGAGCGGCCACATCGTCACGATCGACATCGACGAAGATCTGGTGGACGGCGCCCGCGAGCACCTGGCCGCCGCAGGGGCCGACAACGTCGAGGTCATCCTCGGTGACGGCGCGCTTGGCCATCCTCAGCGCGCTCCCTATGACCGGATCATCGCCACCGTCGGCGCGTTCGAGACGCCGACCGCGTGGCTGGAGCAGCTCGCCCCCGGCGGGCGCCTGCTTGTGCCGCTTCGCCTGCGCGGAACCAACTCACGCACCATCGCCTTCGAGCGAGGCGAAGACCGCTGGCACAGCGTGGGCAGCAAACTGGCGGTCTTCATGCCGCTGCGCGGGATCGGCGACGACGCACGGCGCATCGTCACCCTCACCCCCGAGGAGGGCGTGACCCTGCAGGTCCACAAGGACCAGGCCGTCGACGGCCACGCCCTGGCTGGGGTACTGGACACCGAACGGCATGAGAGGTGGACCGAAGTGCTCTTCCCGCCGGGGGTGCTGCTGGAGTGGATGGAACTGTGGCTGTGCCTGCGTCTCGACAATGCCCTGATGCGGATGAACGTCGAGCCCGCGGCCAAGGACCGTGGCCAGGTCACCCCCATGTTCCCCTGGGGCTCCATGGCTACTACCCGAGGCGCTGACCTCGCCTACCTCGCTATCCGCCCCGCCACTCCCCCGCCGGCCGATGGCGGCAAACTGTACGAGATCGGCGTCATCGGCCATGGGCCCACTGGTCAGAACCTCGCGGACCTGGTGGCCGAGCAGGTCCGGATCTGGGGTACGGAGTACCGCACCCGTACCGTCCGTTTCGAAATGCCCGATAACCCCGAGGCCTCCGATCCCGTCTCGGGCCGGTTCGTCCTGGATCGGCCACACCGACCCATAACGGTCATTTGGGAGTAGCGGCATGGATCCGGCCGGGCCAGTAGCGCGCCGGTTTCCCCTCGTCGCGCGCTCACGCCCGGCCTGTACACCGCTCGATGCCCGCGTCGGCGAATTATGCGCCCTCGCCGACGCGGCCGAGCGCGACGGAGATCCATCGTCGGCCTCCGTCGTCTTCAACCAGGCTGCCCTGCTGGCCTCCGATCTCGGGCTTCCAGACCTCGCGCGGGCCTGGTGTCACCGTCACGCCGAGCTCTACCTGCATGCCTGTCCTCTGAGCGGGAAGGCCGCGCGCCGTGCGCTGGAACCCCTCGTCAACCTCGCTCGCCTGCGCATCCGCGACGGTGACGGCGACGGCGCTCTGCGGCTCCTCACCGACCTGTACGAGGCCGTCACCACCCGCGCCGACACCATCCTCGACGGTCTACCGGTGCGGGCGGGAACGCTCACCTCGACCACCGACGATCACCGAGAGGTTCGCCAGTGGTTGTGGGGCGTCTTGCTAGCCGAGGGAGCTCGCGCCCTGACCAGCGCGGGCCGCTGGCAGGACGCGCTCGCGCATCTCCAACAGCACAACGGTGTCGGCCGACGGATGCTCGACGGCCGCCAGGTCGCGGTCATCGCGAGCAGCACCGCGGGCGACGCTCAAGGCGCCTTGGCGCTGCTCGCGGACACCGTTCCTGGTGAGCCGTGGGAAAACACGGTGACGGCGTGCCTGACCGTGCTGTCCCGTCGTGCTGCCCACCAGCCGGTCGATGACAACCTGGCCGTGCTGGTGGACCACTACCAGCGGCTCGTTCCCGCGCCTGGCCTGACGGTGTTCAGCGTGCGGCTGGGCTTGTCCATTCTCGACGCCGCTGAGGGCGCAGAGCATCCCGGTGTGAGGGATGTCGCCGCCACGCTGATTCAGCGAGCGATAGCGTCCCGCGATGGATACGCGGCGCGTGAGGTGCTGGCCCATGAGGGGTGCGCCGCGCTACTCACCGGCGAGCAGACGCGCAAGCTCGCCGGAGTGGTGGAGATCTGCGCTATGGGACACCGGAGATTTCCGGTGCGGTCGAGGGCTGGTCTTTCCATCGCACTGAACACCAGCGAAGCAGTGCTTTCCCACTCATTGAGGTGATCTCAGTGACTTTTAAATGAGTCTGCAGGGCTCGAACTGGGTGAGAACGAGGGCGGCGCGGACGATATTGCCGATCTTGCTGGGGCTGGTGGTGATGTGCTGCAGGGTGCGCCAGCGTTGGGTGAGCAGGGCGAAGCCGCGTTCGCCCAGGCAGCGCAGCAGCATGTTGCAGGTGTTGACGTCGAGGACGTTGCCGTCGGTGGGGTGACGGACGAGGATGCGCACACCGATCCCGGCGCCGTCGTAGCCGGCATCGGCCAGGATGGGCATGCCGTCGAGGACGAACAGCGCTTGGATGTTGCCGCCGTGGTGGTGGGCCTTTCCTGAGCCGCGCGTTCCACCTCAACGAGAGTCTCAACGGGCTGGCGCACGTGGTCCTTGGCCAGCTTTTCGACGGACGGTTGCCGGGTGTTCCGAACGATCCACATGAGCAGTTCGTACGCTCCCGCGAAAGCCAGCGGTGCCAGAGCGCTGGCCAGGCGCGATCCGAGTCCGCCGGACCAACCGTGCGCCACGTCCACCGCCAGCGTCACCGCCCCACCCGCCTTGCATCTATAGAGTGGGATGTCCGAACGTAGAGAGGGACACGATGGCGCTGACGACTTCTCTGGCGGGGCGGGTTCGGAACACGAGCCTTCCCAAGAGTCACGCCCTCCTGCCCCTTCTGGAGGCTGTCGTCAACGCGCTCCAGGCGATCGATGCACGCTTCGATCAAGACGTTGAGCAGGGTCGCCTGCGAGTCACGATTGAGCGAAGTGGACAAGACGAGTTGGACTTCGGCCCTTCAGGCCCTGGTCGCGTAGCGTTGAAGCCAATCGCCGGGTTCACCATCGAGGACAACGGCGTGGGCTTTACCCCGGACAACATGAGCTCCTTTGAGACCTTGGATAGTGACTACAAAGCGAGTATCGGATGCCGCGGAGTAGGGCGCCTGCTCTGGCTCAAAGCATTCGACAGGGTCTCCGTGCGCAGCGGATACAAGGATCATTCTGGGAATCTTCGCGTTCGGAAGTTTAAATTCTCTGTAGCCCACGAAGTTGAGCATGTCGACGAGTCGGGGGACTTCACCGAAACTGGGGCGATTGTGCACCTGAGCGGTTTCAAAGAAGCCTTTCAGCGGAGCGCCCCAAAGAGCGTGGATGCTATTGCCCGCGAAGTGTTTGAGCATTGCATCTGGTACTTCCTTCGCCCGGGGGGCGCCCCAAATATATCCATCGTCGATGACGAGATTGTCTCACTCAACAAGCTAATGGAAGAATTCATCTTTTCCAAGCTGCCGAACACCTCCATAAATGTCAAGGGCAAGAAATTTGACATGGTCAATCTCTGTCTTAAATCCTCGACGCGAAATCAGACTCCGCGGCTGTATTGGTGTGCAGCAAGCCGAGTTGTTCTCGAAGAGAACCTTGCCGGCAAGATTCCAGGGCTCTACGGAAGACTGAAGGATGAAACAGGAGACGAGTTCACATATGTGTGCTACCTCTCCTCCGATTATCTCGATACGCATGTTCGCGCCGATCGAACCGATTTCGACATCAGCGAGCGGTTTACAGAAGCCACGCTGGAAGATGACATATCGCTAGAAGATATTCGATCGGGCGTTCTGGGCGAGGTGGAGAGATTTCTCTCCGACCCGCTGGCCAATGCGCGCAAGGAGGGCAAGGCCCGGGTCAATGAGTTTGTGAGCAGGCATGCTCCGAGGTATAGGCCAGTCCTTTCCCGATTGGAGTCCCTAGGCACAACCGTGGATCCATCTATTAAGGATGCAGATCTTGAAATTCTGCTTCATCGAAGCCTTCAGAAGCTAGAGGCTGATGCGATCACTCAAGGTCAAGCGGTATTCGCAGAGGCTGGCTCCACCCCTCTAGAGGATTATCAAGAGAGACTGGGCCAATATCTCAGCACTCTAAACGATATCAATCAGTCTGACCTCGCGGCCTATATTTCCCGCCGCCGGGTGGTTCTCGACATTTTGTCAAAGCTCATCCGATCCAGCCAACAGGGCACGTACAGTCGAGAAGATGCGATTCATGCTCTGTTGATCCCCATGCGTACAGACTCGAACGAAATTGGGACAGACGCATCGAACTTGTGGATTATTGACGAGCGACTCGCATTCCATGACTACCTTGCCTCGGACAAGACGCTTAAGAGCATGCCAATCACTGGCTCTGATTCAACCAGGGAGCCGGACATACTCTCAACAAGACTCATCGATACGCCAGTTCTTGCTGCGGAGGGTGAGACATTGCCGCTGGCTTCGATCGTCGTTATCGAGATCAAGAGGCCAATGCGTAACGATGCCTCCGAGGATAAGGACCCCATCCTTCAGTCCCTAGACTATGTGAAGCGTGTTCGTAGCGGCGGTGTGCTAACGGCTTCGGGGCGGCCAATCCCAGCGTCTCAGGAATCTCCCGCCTTCTGCTACATCGTGGCCGATCTCACGCCGACGCTAGTGAGCCGGTGCGAGTATGCAAATTTGCGCCGGACTCATGATGGCCTCGGCTACTTCGGCTTTAACGAGTCCGCGAAGGCATATATCGAGGTCATTTCATTCGATAGACTCGTAAATGCGGCCACAGAGCGAAATAGGGCCTTCTTTGATAAGCTGGGATTGCCGTCTAGCTGACACGCATCAACAGACTCAGAGCACCCTTCTCCAAAGGGAACGTACACTTGTCAAGAATTGCTTCCATACAGTTCAAACGGCACGTGTATTCCTGAAAAAATCCTCCGGTCGGTCGCGTCGGTGGATGCTCAGGTCGACGATGTGCACTGGTTGGCTGAAAAGGCTCTGGCGCGACGTGGAGCAACCGCAAAGGGTCATGAGCGCCAAGCCCCTGGCCAGAGCAAATCGAACAGTCAAGCCCATGCAGTTGCCGCCAGCGCACCCTGGGTGGGCCATGATCAAATGCTCGCGACATTGCGTCTGCCGAAAATTCCGTCCATGCAGTTCAAATGGCATGTATGTACTCTTGGAGGCTCCGCCGAGCCGGTCTCGTCGGCGTATGGGCAAGCTCGCGATTCGCTCTTGATCGATGATCGAATCCGGGACGGGACGTAGTGGGGCGGCTTGGGCGAAGGCTTGGTGGGCACGGTGCCGGTTGTGAAATTGTTCGTACTCGCGCAGGGCGTGCCGGAGATGATGTTCATTCCAGGGCAAGCAGCAGTCGAGTAGTTCGCGGCGGGCAGGACTGCACCCACCGCTCCATGATCGCGTTCATCCGCGGCATCCGGATGCCGGTAAGCACGGTCTGAATGCCGGCCGCAGCGAGGATCTCGTCCATGAGCGCGGGGAGCTTCCCGTCCCGGTCGCGGCTCAGATAGCGAGGCCGGTAACCGGTATCCTCCAGATCTATCACCAAATTCTTGACGGCCTGGACGACCCGGTTCGCGGCCGGGCGAACGGTGATGCCGAGTACGCGGGCGCGTCTGGTTGCATGGTCGATGACGGCCAGGATGTACTGACGCCCTCCATCGAGGGTGGCGGTCTCGATAAAGTCGCAGGCCAGCAGGGCTTCGGCCTGGGAGCGCAGGAAGTCGGCCCAGGTGGTGGACGCCTGTTCGGGTGCCGGATCGATGCCTTCCTGCTTGAGGATCTCCCAGACCGTGGATGGCGCGACCGTGATGCCGAAAGTGGTGAGTTCCCCGTGGACCCGCCGGTAGCCCCAGGACGAATTCTCCCGGACCAGGCGCAGGAGGAGGCAGATGGAACGGACGGTTAGCAGGCGCCCGTGCCGTTTCGGTCCGCAGGCACGAGCGTGACGCCGTTTCATCAGATCACGGTGCCACCGCACGACGGTATCCGGCTGGATGAGACGCCTCAGCTGGCGCAGGACGTCGCGGGGTAGCGGCGCCAGGAGGGCGGCAGGAAGGCTCGGTCCTCGGGCGCGAACCTCACCCGGGTGTCGGTGCCGAGCTGCCGTTCCATGGGGGCGATCTGGTGACGCAGGGCGAGGATCTCGATGTCTTTATCCCGATCTCCCATCGGGAGCAACCGCAGCGCCGCGAAGGTATTCGTGACGGCGAGATAGGCCAGGCGAAGGAGCACGACCGGTCATCCTGCCGCACTGGCTCCTCTACAAGAGCCGAAGCCTGCCTGCAAGAGAAGCATGCAAGACCGTGCCCTGTGGCGGATGGAATTATCAGCAGGCACACACACCGTCGGCTGCGACCCGCAGCGATACCAGCAACGCAACACCGTCGAACGCTGCTTCCAGAAGATCAAGGCCTGGCGCGGGTTAACACCGCTACGACAAATCCCAGCAGAGCTACGAGACCGGACTCCACTTATGAGGCTCGATCATGTGGCTGAAGCCCTCGCCTCGACCACATGATCCGAACTCAGAACAGCTCCTAAGGGGCTCCGCCCCGCGCGCTCCTTGGCAAGGCCTCGCTCCGCTCGGATCGAGCTCGCTTCGCTCGGGGCATTTGCGTGCTTCGCCTCCGAAAAAAATGACCTCAATGCCACAACAGCAACAGATAAGTCACGCGCAGACGAACTACGTCATTTGAACCGCAGCATCGCCGACTCAGCAGTACGACTATCTGGCCGAGATGAGAGGGAGAGAGACGTTCCCACTCCTGGCCGCCTCTTAGCAGCAGAAGGCTCTTGATCATCGGCAGGCGTAGGGCGGGAGCTAAGGGCTCAAAGGGCTCATCGCGTACTTGCCGAGGGCCGTGGAGGTGAGCAAGAAGTCGTGTCGTCGAACGGGGCCAGGCTGGTGGAAATGAACCCGGCCCCGGCAAAACGACGACACGTTACCCGGGCGGCCAGATGTAGCACACGGCGAAGTCGAACCTGGAGCCGAATCCGGTGCTGGCGAAGTGATTCCACTCTTGGCTGCCATGCACGGCCCACACCCACGTACCCCCGGATTTCATCGTCGCCCACAGCGGGACGGTGCCGGGTACCTGTGTGGTGAAGCAGGAGAAGGCCGGCCCCTCAAGGATGAACCCGGCGTGCTCACCGGCTCCAGGCGAGAAGTAGTAGCTGCCGGGCTCGTCGCACAGTTCCGGACGACCGCACCTGAATTGGTGGATGACCTGGAGTCCGCTGATGCCGCCCGTCGGCGGGTAGACCCGCCCGAGCGAACTCTGCTGGCTCCAGCCAGCGGGGCCGCCGGCCAGAGAGAGGTGGTTGGCGCGGCCGGGCGCGGGTGCCTTGGTACGGTTCAGCGGCACCGGGGCGGTTGTCTCGAAGACGTACGTCACGGTTTCGCCGGGGGCCAGCCGAGTGCCCACCGGGTGGTTCTGCGTGAGCACCTTGTTGACATCAAGGGTGACCGCGTCATCAACGGGATTGCACTTGAGATGCGCGCCCTGCAGGGCGGCGCAGGCGGCGTCCGGCGTCAGCCCCACCAGGTTAGGAACTGCGGGGTTGCCGAGAAAGTCGATGGTCACGGTGCGGCCAGCGGCGAGGCCGGTGGCCGGGGACGGATTCTGCGCCCGGACGACACCAACCGTGGCACCCTGCCCCACCTCACGTTGCTCGCAGTTGAATCCGGCCTGCTGCACTGCCGCGCAGGCCGCTTCGATGGGCTGGTTGAGATAGGAGCCGACCTCGATCAGCGACGGATAGACGACGTTCACCTCGGTGCCCGTGGTGGCGGGAGTCCCGGCCTGGGGAGTTTGGGTGGTCACCTTGCCCACTTCGGTCGAGGTTTTCGCCAGTCCCTGGGCCAGCTTGCGGCAGGTGAGTTTTGCCTCAGCCAGAGCCTGGCAGGCCTCGTCCGCGGAGACGCCCAGGACGGAGGGCACCATGGTCGGCCCGCGGTAGAAGACCTTGACCGCTGTTCCGCGCTTGACGCGTTCCCTAGCCGCCGGAACGCTCGACTGAACGACGTCCGTCTCGCCGCTGCCTTCGGGTTGTGAGACTTCGACGCACCGCAGCTTCGGCATGAGCTTCGCGCACGCCGCCCGGCGATCGAGCCCGACGACGTCGGGAACCGTGTCAAGAACGGGTTCCGGCCGCGCACTCGGCCGGAGCACGCGTGGCCGCGCGGTGGGCTGCACTGTGGGCTGAACCGTGGGCGGCGGCTCGATGGTGGGGGCCGTCGGGGTCGGCGTCGGCGTCGGGGTGATCAGCGGCTTGTCGTCCACGCCGCTGTCGAACTGGGTCTTGCGGCCGTTGGCGTCGAAGGCGATGATCATGCGGTCGTGCTGGTTGTTGACCCAGACTCGGTCATCGCGCGCGACGATCTGGAAATCCTCGTCGGGGCCGGGGACGGGTTCATGAGTGACCTTGCCACCGGCCAGGTCGACGATCACCACGTGCCGCTCGGTGTAGTCGGGCACGTAGACCCGGCTGTGGTTGACGACCGGCGGACCGAAGACGTGCCCGGCCCGATCCGGCAGCTCGATGCTCCCGATGTCGCCGGAGTTGAAGTCTCCCGTCACCAGTGTGCCGTCGCTGCGGACCGCGACCGCGACCGTGGTTCCCGGGCCGGGCGACGACGGGATGCCGTGCCGCGCGCCCAGTTCGAGCTGTCCCCGCAACCCCTCAGGACCGTAGAGACCAGCCTGTCCGGTCTGAGGGCGGTAGACGACCGGGGCGTCGGCGACCGAGGTCAGCTCTACCGCCTCACCGGGGTCGGCCACCTTCCAGGTGTTCTTCACCTTGACGTCGATGATCTCCATCAGCTCACCGGTGGCGGCCGAATAGGCCCAGACGACGCCCTTGGAGTCCACCACGGCCTCCGTCACCGGGTTCGGAGTGGGAACCGGTCCCGGTTTGGTGCCTTTGCCGTCGAGTTTGCTCAGGGTGCCCGCGGTGCCGTCGAGCAGGTACGCCTGTCCCCCGCCAGCCATCAGGTCGAGCTCACCCTTCGATTTCGGACGCTCCTCGACGGATTCCGCCATGAGCGTGTCGGTGGGGAGATGGCTGACGACGCCGGTGTCGTTGTTGACGACGAATACCGAATCCGGACTTACCTGAACGACTTCAAGGGTTTCTTTGCCCGTTGCGAGATTCCGGGCTGTTTGCGCATCAACGGCTCGATTGTCCAGATCGACGCGGACCACGCCCTTGCCTTTCGGCAAATACATGCCGCTATCCAGGAAGGCGGCCTGGGAGATCCGGTATCCGGATCCGACTCCCATCGCGGTCACCAGAGCCACCACGCTGACCACCAGGATGACCCGGTTGACGCGGGTGCCGGTCAGCACCGTCTTCCGGGCCGGCAACCTCTCTCGTAGTTTCTTTCCGATCGCGACAGCAGCAGGCCGTGGCAAGGTGGCTCCTCCGCAAGGGGGGCATAGTGCGGCAAATCCCGGCGAACATTCCCAGAGAGTCAGATAATAGGGCGATGCTGGCCATCGGCGCGCCGGTTGGGCGTAGTAAGGGATTCCCAATGCAACGGGAGCTCCAGCTTCTGCAGGGAGAATCGGAGAAAACGGGAAAATGCGGATAAAGACGATGGACCTTGCTGTGGAACTGTCGGATGACGAACAGCTGACTTTCGGCCGGGCCCGTGAGTGCACTATCTGCCTCGACCCCGAAGACACGGGCATGTCTAGAATCGCGGGTGTGATCGCCAGGGAGGGCGGCACCTGGTGGCTCGCCAACAGCTCCACCACCCGTCCCCTCGCGGTCATCGACGAGCTGGGCTTCCGCAGCGTCCTGCCGCCCGGACGCCGGGTCGCGGTGGAGTCGCCCACCAAGGTGCTGGTCGACGGCACCCGGGGCCGCCACTCGCTGGCCCTCGTTCCCCCCGTGCCGGGGCCGCGTGACACGACCGGTGTGGTCCGGCTGGAAAGCGCCTCGCCGACCGCCGTCGGCGAGGATGTGATGATCAACGATGCCGACCGGATGGCGATGGTCGTGCTGTTCGCGGGCTACCTCGAAGACCCGCCGCGGTACGACCCGCATCCCAAGGACTACGCAGCGGCCGCAGCCCGCCTCGGGTGGACGCGTACCGCCCTGATCAAGCGCATCGAGTATCTGCGCAAGCGGCTGGACACGGCCGGGGTGCCCAACATGACGGGCTTCAACGCGCTGGTACACCTCGCCGAATACGCCATCAGCCGCGGCCTCGTCACCCGCGAGGACCTGCTCCTGCTCCGCCGCTGACGCCCGCCGCTGGGGATCCCTTCCCATTCCCCGCCGATCCGGCGCGCTCATAACCTCGGGCCACCGACACGAAGGAGGAAGCACATGTCGATCATCGGTGCCGAGATCCCCCAGTTGCATTCGCTTCATGGGAACTTCCAGCGGCAGAGCGCCACCGTGGAGACCCTGCTGCGCGAACTGCGCAACGAACTGGCCAACGCCTACTGGCGTGGCGGTGCGGCAGACCGGTTCCGCTCCTCATGGAGCTCCGAGTACGAGCCCGCGCTCACCCGCCTCTCGGCCGCACTGCAGGACGCCGCGGTGGAAGTGCGCCGGCGCGCCACCGGTCTGGAGCAGGTAGGCGGCTAAGCAGTGGAACGGGAACTGATCGCCGTCATCGACGGGCGTGACGTGCCGGTGCTGGTCCGGGCGGACCCGCAGGCCACCGTCGACGACCTGGCCTCGGCGCTGTCCGAGGGCGGTCGGCTGCACGTGGCCGGACGCGCCCTCCTGTCGGGCACTCGACTCGCGGCGCTCGCGCTGCCGATCGGTGCCCGGCTGGACCCGGCCGGTGCCGTGCCCGGCGAGCTGGACACGGCGGATCTTGAAATCGCCGTGGCCGGCGGGGCGGGGGGCGCCGGACGGGCGTCGCTGACCTGCGGCCTCACCGTCGGGCGAGACGAGGTCGCCGACCTGTCGCTGCGGGATCGTGAGGTCAGCCGGGTCCACGTGAGTGTGAGCCTGGCCGACGACGGCACGGCCGAGCTGACCGACAGTGGCTCGCGCAACGGCACGGCCTGGCGCGGAGTACGACTGACCGAGCCGGCCGCCCTGGCCCCCGGCGACGTGTTCGGCGTCGGGGAGACCGTCCTGACGATGCGCGCGGTCGACCCGGCCGACGCGCAAACCGAGCCCTCGCCGTCGGGGGACGTGCTGCTGTACAACCGTCCCCCGCGCATCTCGTTCCGCCCTTCGGTTCCGCACTTCGACGTGCCGCGCCGCCCGGAGGAGCCCCGCGGGGTGCGGTTTCCCCTCGTGGCGATTCTGCTGCCGCTGGTGTTGGCCGCGGTGGCGTACGTGCTCTTTCCAGGGGCCGGATACTTCTTGATCTTCCTCGCGCTTTCGCCGCTGCTCATCCTGGCCAACGCGGTGTTCGACCGCAGTAGCGGCCGGAAGGACCACCGCAAGGCGTACCGGGACTACGAGAAGGCGCGGGCGGACCTCGCCGACCGGCTCGGCAAGCTGGCCGACGAGCAGGGACGGGCTCGCCGGGAGGCGTTCCCCGACCCCTCCCGGATCCTGCGGATCGCGACCGGGCCGACCCGGCGGCTGTTCGAGCGCCGCCCGCATGACCAGGACTTCCTGCTGCTCCGCCTGGGTCTCGCGGAGCAGCCGGTCGAGGTGACCTTCACCGGTCAGGACGACGAACTCCCGCCGGGGACGATCGAGCACACTCCGATCACGGTGGACCTGGCCTCCGCCGGCGTCATCGGGCTGGCCGGCCGCCGCCTGGAACTCCTCGACGCGGTACGGGCGTCCCTGGCACACCTGGCCACCCTGCACGGACCCCACGATCTCGGCCTGGTCATCCTGACCGGGCAGGACGAGGCGGCGCAGTGGGAGTGGGCGACCTGGCTGCCGCACACCCTGCCGCACAGCAGCGAGCAGACCTGCCTTCGGATGATCGCCACCGACGCGCGCCAGGCGGCGGCGCGGTTATCGGAGGTCTCCCGCATCGTGGACGAACGCCGGACCGCGCGCCAGGACGCGCTGCGCGCCGGGCCGCCCACTGGACGGCGGCTGGTCGTGGTCGCCGACGGGGCCCGCCGGTTGCGGGGCCTGGCCGGTATGGCGGAACTTCTCGCCACCGGCCCCGAATCGGGGGTCTATGCCATCTGCCTGGACGACGACGAGACCCGGTTGCCGGGAGAGTGCCGGGCGACCGCCGTGATCACGAGTGCGTCGGGTACCCGGGCGCGGATCCGCGGCACCGACGGCACCGTCACCGAGAACGTCCTGCTCGACCGTCTGGACGCCGACGACGCCATGGTCCTCGGGCACGCCCTGGCTCCTCTCCGCGTGCTCGGCTGCCGGCTGGAGGAGAACGCCGGGATACCGGACCGCATCCGGCTGCTCGACCTGGTCGGGTTGGGCGACCAACCCACCCCGGAAGCGGTCGCCGCGCTCTGGGCCGGGCAGCCGGGCGGGCGGAGCACGGCGGTGAAGCTCGGGGTCGGCGCCGACGGCCCGGTGACGATCGACCTGCGCAGGGACGGCCCGCACTGCCTGATCGCCGGAACCAGCGGCGCCGGAAAATCCGAACTGCTGCAGACCCTCGTCGCCGGACTGGCGCTGGGCAACACTCCGGAGTCCCTGGCCATGGTGCTCGTGGACTACAAAGGCGGCAGCGCGTTCGCCGAATGCGCGGACCTGCCGCACTGCGCCGGAATGGTCACCGACCTGGACGGCCATCTCGCCACCCGCGCCCTCGCCTCGCTCGGCGCGGAGCTCCGCCGCCGGGAGGAACTCCTGGCGGAGGCCGCCGCCAAGGACATCGAGGACTACTGGGCCACGGGACGGCGACTGCCCCGTCTGGTCATCGTCGTCGACGAGTTCGCCACCCTGGCCGAAGAGGTCCCCGAATTCGTACCCGGGCTGGTGGGCATCGGCATGCGCGGCCGGAGCCTCGGCGTCCACGTGGTCCTGGCCACGCAGCGGCCCGCCGGTGTCGTCAACGCCGAACTTCGGGCGAACCTGAACCTGAGGATCTGCCTGCGGGTCACCAGCTCGTCCGACAGCGCCGACGTCATCGACGACTCCTCCGCCGCCCGCATCTCGCGGCACCTCCCCGGGCGGGCCTACCTGCGAGCCGGCTACGCCGATCTCTCGCTGCTGCAGACCGCCCGCATCGGCTGGCCGCGCGGTCAGGTGACCGGCCGACCCACTCAGTTGTCGGTACGCCCCCGGCGGGTCGACGACCTCGGCGAGGTGACCGAGGCCCAGCCGGTGGACGACCTCGAACAGGACCGTGAGACGGACCTGGGCGTTCTCGTCACCGCGATCCGGTCGGCGGCCGAGCAGGACGGGCACGCCCGCGCCCGCAGCCCGTGGCTGCCGCCGCTGCCGGAACGGGTCACCGCCGACCAGCTGGATGCCACCGGCTTGCGGGTACCGATCGGGCTCGCGGACCACCCGCTGGAGCAGGCGCAACGGCCCTACCTCCTCGATCTGGAGAACGGCGGGCCGATCCTGGTCAGCGGCATGTCCCGGTCTGGACGCTCGACGCTGCTCTGCACCTTCGCCACCGAGGCGGCGCGCCGCAACAACCCCGCCGACGTGCATCTGTACGTGCTCGACCAGGGCAACCAGGCGCTCGCGCCACTGGCCGGTCTGCCCCACTGCGGAGCATACGTGGAGGGCGACGACGCCGACCGGACCGCGCGGGTGCTGGCCCTTCTCACCGAGCAGATCGGCATCCGGCAGCGGCTGCTGGCCGCGGGCGGTCACGCCTCTCTCGCGGAATACCGCGCCGCCATCCCCGGGACGCTGCCGTACCTCGTGCTGCTCGTCGATCGCTACGAGACGTTTCTGGCACGGTACGGGGAAGCGGACGGCGGCCGGCTGGTCGACGTGCTCGACGGACTGATGCGGCGCGGCCCGTCGGTGGGGCTGGTCGTCATGATGGCCACCGACCGGTCCGGGTTCACCCTGCGCATGGGCGGCGCCGTGGCCAGGCGTCTGGTGCTGCGCCACGCCGATCCTGAGGACGTCTCCGCGTACGGCGTCAGCCCCAAGCAGATGCCCCGCGACATGCCCCCCGGCCGCCTGATCGCGATGCCGGGGGCGGTCGAGGTGCAGGTGGCGCTGCTCGACCCCGATCCCGACGGAGCCGCGCAGGCGGCGGCCGTCGAACGGGTGGCGCGGGAAAGCCGCTGGGAACCGGGCAATGTGCCGCTCCGAGTGGACCCGCTACCGGAATCGATCACAACGGAGGAGGTCGAGGCGCTCCGGGCCGGTGACCGGCCTGCCATCCCGTCCCTCTGCACCATCGGCGCCGGCGGCGACCACCTGGGTCCCGTCGACCTCGACCTCGGCACGCAGGGCGGCTGCTTCCTGATCGCCGGTCCCCCGGGTTCCGGACGCAGCGGCGCCCTCATGGCCGTCGCTCGCTCGGTGACCCTGCCGCTGCTGGTGGTCAGCCCACGTCCTTCTCCGTTGCGTGCGGTGACCGGCGCTCGGGTCGTCACACCCCACGACGCCGCCGACGTCCTGATGGAGCTGGCCTCGCCCTGCGCGGTGCTCGTCGACGACGCGGAATACGTGGGCGACGGCGCCGCCGCAGATGCGCTGGAGCACCTTGCCCGCGGCGCCCGCGACAACGGCAGCCTGCTGATCGCCGCGGGCACTACCGAGGACCTTCAGGTTCAGCGTTATCGGGGCTGGCTCGCCGTGCTTCGCCGGGCGCGGACCGGGCTGCTGCTCAACCCGTCGTCGAACACGGACGGAGAGCTGTTCGACCTCAAACTGCCGTCGTCCACCCGGGGCGGCTGGCCGTGCGGTCGCGGCGTGTACGTCAATCGCGGGCAGTGGTCCGTGGTTCAGGTGCCCTGGAACGGTTGAGAAATGACCCGGTCGGCGAGTATTTGGATGGATATAGTACGCCCGTGCCACGAGGGCACCACGGCCGGCCCCCTGTCTGCGGAGACCAGTGAAATCTTGGACAACGACCCGGCGACGTCGCCCACCCTGCCGCCTGCGGGAGGTCCCGGATTCACCGTGGACGGTCCAGTCCCGCTCGGCAGCCGGTACCTGCTCGACAACATCATCGGCTACGGGGCCGCCGGGCACGTGTGGCGGGGGCGGCGGCGCAAGGACGGCCAGCCCTTGGCGATCAAGGTGCTGCGCCGGGAGTTCACCTCGGATCAGGACGCGGTCGGGCGGTTCCTCCGCGAGCGCACGGCGCTGCTGAGCGTGAGCCATTCGAATCTGGTGCCGATCCACGACCTGGTAGTGGAGGGCGAGACGCTCGCCATCGTCATGGAGCTCGTGGACGGCGACAACCTCCGCGTGACCCAGGCGCGGATGGCGTTCGAACCGGGCCAGGCGGCGACTCTCCTCAGCCAGATCGCCGACGCGCTGGCGGTCGTCCACCGCGCGGGCATCGTGCATCGCGACGTCAAACCCGAGAACGTGCTGGTGACCTGGCGCGGCGGGCACCCGTGGGCGCGCCTGACCGACTTCGGCGTGGCCCGGATGCCCGACGGGCAGGCGATCACCAAGCAGTCGCAGTTCGTTGGCACGATCGAATATCTCGCCCCGGAGATCGCGACCGGCCGTCCGGCCGGTTCGTCCGCCGATGTGTACGCGTTGGGCGTCACCGCCTACGAGCTGCTCGCCGGCCGCAGGCCCTTCGCCGCGGACAACGCGCTGGCGCTGATCCGCGCGCATCTGGAGGACGAGCCAGAGCGTCCGCCCACCGCCGGTGACGCCATGTGGGATCTGGTCAGGGCCTGCCTCGCCAAACGGCCCGGCGACCGGCCACCGGCGCACGCGCTCGCCGAAGGGTTCGCAGCGGTCACCGGACGGGCCGCCCCGCTCCCCGCGGGCGCTCCACCGCCGTTACCCGCCCCCATGTCGGTCTCCCCGATGCCGGCTGCTCCCCCTGCTCTGAACGAGCCCGAGATCCTGCTCACCGCCGGGCCCACGACACCGATCCCGGATGCCCCGCCGAAGCCCCCGCGACCGAAGCGCCGCTGGCTGGGTCCGGCACTAGGAGTCCTCGCGCTGCTGACCGGTGCGACCGCGATCGGATTCTGGTTCGGCCGCCCAGAACCCACCGTTCCCGCGCCGCCGCCGGCGACCCCGTACCAGCCCTACTACCTGCCGGTCACGGCGACCAGCCCGAAGGTGGGCACGATCCAGCTGGACTTCACCGACGTCTCCCAGCTGCCCGGCTTCAAGATGTACGTCGTCTACCGGGGGAATCGGAAGCTGGATGAGTTGCGGAACGGGCAGACCTCGCCGTACCTGATCCCCGGGGTCGACCACAAGAGTCGGTACTGCTACCGCGTCTGGGCGCTGATCGAGACCGACAAGCCCGTCCCGCCCGCGCCGAAGCCCGCCTGCCGGGTCGCCGACGGCCGTCCCGCCACCCAGAAGTGATCATGGAGGACACATGTCCCACGGTTCGGCCGACACCGAAACGGACGCGGCGGCCTACTTCGCCGCTGGTTACAGCACCATCCTGAAGAACGTCGAACGCGCTCTCAGCGGCAAGCGGCAGGTGGTGCGGTACGCCCTCACCTGCTTGTTCGCCGGTGGACATCTGCTGGTGGAAGACGTACCTGGCGTGGGCAAGACGACCCTGGCCAAGGCGCTCGCCGCGTCCGTCGACGCCACGTGGAACCGGGTGCAGTTCACTCCCGACCTGTTGCCCTCCGACATCACCGGCACCACCGTCTACGACCAGAAGTCGGGCCGCTTCGAGTTCCGGCCGGGTCCCGCGTTCGCCCATATCGTGCTCGCCGACGAGATCAACCGGGCCTCCCCGAAGACGCAGTCGGCGCTGCTGGAGGTGATGGAGGAGCGGCAGATCACCGTGGACGGGCGGAGCTATCCCGTGCCCACGCCGTTCATGGTCGTCGCCACCCAGAACCCCATTGACCTGGAAGGCACCTACCGGCTGCCGGAGGCGCAGCTCGACCGGTTCATGGTGCGCATCGCGGTCGGCTATCCGGACGTCGCCGCCGAGCGAGACATCCTGGTCGGGCGGAGCCGGAAGGGCGCGCCGCCCACGCTGTCACCGGTGGCCAAGATCGAGCAGATCCGCTGGATGATCGAGTACGTCAGCCGGATCCACTTCGCGGAGTCGGTCGCCGACTACGTGGCGCGCATCGCCGAGAGCAGTCGGTCCCACCCGAGGCTGCGCCTGGGCATCAGCCCCCGTGGCAGCCTGGCGCTGGTCCGTGCGGCGCAGGCGTGGGCGGCGGGTGAAGGGCGCTCCTTCGTCGTGCCGGACGACGTCAAGGCGGTCGCCTCGGCCACTCTGGCACACCGGCTGATCCTCGACCCGCAGGCCGAGATCGACGGGCTGCTCGTGGCCGAGGTGCTGGACGAGGTGCTGTCCACCGTCGCCGCGCCGGCCCTGACCACGGCGCCATGAGGGCCGCGCGTCTTCCCGGCGTCACCGGCACAGGCCTGGCGGTGACCACCGGCGGGGCGGGGCTGCTCGCCGCAGGACTGGCCGTCGGCTATCCGGCGCTGGCCGGGGTGGGCCTGGCCGCGCAGGCGGCTGTGCTCTTGGCCTTCCTGCTCGTGTGCGTGCCCGCCAAGCTGACCGCCTCCCGGACGCTGGCGTCCGAACGGGTCACGGTGAACGCGGGCGCCAGCGGCACCCTCATAGTGCGCAACACGGGACGGCTGCCCGCACTCTGGATCGAGGCGACAGATCTGATCGACGGCGCGCGGACGTGCTTAACGGTGCCCGCGCTGCCGGTCGGTGCCGACGCCCGCCATGGTTACGAGCTGGAGACTCCCCACCGCGGGCTGGTCACGGTCGGCCCGCTCACGTTGCGGCGACGGGATCCGCTGGGGCTGGCCCAAAGCGCCGACTGGACATCTCCCGCCACCCGCGTCTGGGTGCATCCGAGAGTCCATCCCCTCAAGCGGCTACCGATGGGCGGCGCGATCGACTCCGGGGGCAGCCCTCGGGCGACGCCAGGCACGACCGCCTCCTCCTCGCTGCGTGAATACCAGCCCGGGGACGACCCTCGCCGGATCCATTGGCGGTCGACGGCCAGGATCGGCACACTCGTCGTCCGGGAACAGGCCGACACGACCGTGCCGGCTCTCACCGTGGTGCTGGACACCAGGTCGGATGTGCTGTCCGCCGAGGAGTTCGAGGCGGCGGTGGAGGTCGTTGCGTCGCTGGTCGCCGCCGCCGACCGTACCGGCCGGAATGTCACCCTGGCCCTGCTCGGCGAGGACGTCGCGGATGCCGCGCGGGCAGGCGCGCGCGGGCCGATGGACCGGCTGGCCGCAGTGCGCCGTTCCAACGACCAGAACATCAACGCGTTGACCGCGTTGATCCGCAAGGCGCCCGCGCATGGACTCCTCGTCGTGGTCACCGGCCAGGAGGGCGCCGCTGTCCTCCGGATCACGGCCACGCGGGGACTCCGCCGGGTGGCCGTCGTCGAGATGGCCGGCACCGACTCCGCTTCGTCGGTCGCGGAACGCGCAGGCAACGTGATCATCCGTGCCGCTTCCGGCGCGGACGCGGTGTCGGCGCTGGGCAGGCTGGCGGGCGCCGGGCGATGAACCGACCATCCATCTCCGCCGTGGGCACGGCGACACTGCTTGGCATGGCGCCCATGGTGGCCTTCGCCGGCGCGTTCGGCGTGACACCCGTGGAGGCGCTCGGGAACCCCGGTTACGTGGCACCGGTCGCAGGGGCGGCGCTGGTCACCAGTGCGGTCTGCATGCTCGCTGCCCTGACCACCCGGCTGGCCCCGGTCACCCGGCTCACGGCCGCCGCTGCGGCGCTCGCCGCGTACCTGACGCTGATGGTGCCCTCGGACATCTTCAGTGCTCCCCGGCTGCTGCTGATCTCGCTGCCGCCGCTGGATCCGGCGGGTCCTGAGCTCGCCTTCGTGGCGATGATCTGTGGGCTGGCGACCCTGGGCGCCGTCGAGCCCGCGCTGCGGGACACCCCGGCCGTATGGCGTCTGCCTGCGCCACTCCTGGCCACCGCGGCCGGTCTGGCCGTCGCCGCCCCCACCGGCGCGCCAGCCTGGATCGCCCCGGTCGTCGCGTGCGCCGCGCTCCTCGCCTTACAACGGCGCGACGCGAACGCCACCCTGCGGGCCGGCCGGCAGACGCCGTTGTGGGTGAAGGTCCTGAGCGGCGGAGCCCTGCCGGCGATCGTCGTCGCGGGGACGGTCGCGAGTCTGCTGGGCGCGGGCCTGCCGGAACGTTACGGCCAGCCGCGCCCGATGGACGCCCGCGAGCTGATCGACCAGCCGGTGCAGCCACGGCAGGTCGTCAGCCCGCTGTCCCAGTTCCCGGCAATGCGCAACGGCAGGCTGCCGCTGAGCCTGCGAGTGACGTCGGAGAACCGGCCGCTCCGGCTGCGTTTCGCCACCCTGACTGACTTCGACGGGTCCTACTGGACCAGCAGGGCCACCTACTGGAGGGCCGGGACCCGGCTGCCGCCAGAGCCGCAGGACGGCGGCCGTACCTTCATTGAGCAGGTTCGCGTCGACGAGCCGGGGCCGCTCAACTGGGTGGTCGCGAGCGGCCGACCCACCGAGATCTCGGTGAACGGCCTCGGGGTCGACGTGGCGAGCGGCGACGTCGTGTTCCCCAAGGATCGTCCGGTGCCGAAGGAGTACACGGTTCACAGCCTCGTCGCCGACCATCAGCCGGCCACGCTGGCAGCCGAAGCGACCGGCACGCCCGCGCGGCGCGAACCGCGATGGCCAGACTTGGCCAGGCGGGCGGTCACGATCATCAACGGCGCGCAGGGTTATGAGGCGCTCCACCGGCTGAGCGATCATTTCGCGCGAAGCGGCGGCTTCACCCTCAACACCACGCTCCAGGCCCCCGGCGGGCACGGCATCTTCCAGATCAACCAGTTGCTGAAGGAACAGCGCGGCACCGCCGAACAGTACGCCTCCGCGTTCGCCGTGATGGCGCGGGAACTCGGTTACGACGTGCGCGTCGTGGTCGGGTTCCGGTCCGCCAAGGCCGGCTCGGGCGGTCGCTACCAGCTCACCGGACGTGACGCGGACGCCTGGGCGGAGGTCCGCTTCGCCGAATCAGGATGGGTTCCGTTCCATCCCGCGCCCCGTCACCAACACCCGGAGAAATCGGAGGCGGCGGCCACAGGCCAGGAAGAAGACTCGGCGCCTCCTGCCGACGCCGACGACCAGTCGGCGAAGCCCGCCCCGGCAGCCGACGCGGGGAAGCCTTCTCTCCCGAGCGGCACCCCCTGGCTGGCCCTGGCACTGGCACTGGCCGTCGCCGCAGGTGCGGCTCCGTCGGCGGCCAAAGCGATCCTGCGGGCGCGCCGCCGCCGCGCCGCCGACCCGGGCAGCAGGATCGCCGGGGCATGGCGCGACGTGCTCGACTCCTACGCGGGGGCGGGGCTGGTCTTCGGGCCGGCCACGACGAGCGGGGAGGTCTCGGCACGCGCGTTGGCACACCACCCGCTGGTCGCCGACAGCACCCGCGAGCTGGCGACACTGGTCGACAACGTCTTCTACAGTCCGGGTCAGGTGTACGCGCCGGACGGCGACCGCTCCTGGGCCCTCGCCGACGCGGTGCGCACAGGCCTCCGTAAGGGCATGTCGCCTGGCCGGCGCCTGCGGGCATGGGGACCCTTTCCCATTTCCCGTACGTTCCGGCGTTCCTAGCCTTTGAGCATGAGCGAACACCACATCGCGGCAGACCCCGCCGCGCTGGGACAGATCGGCCTCACTCTCCGGGCCGCCGCGGCGGCGCTCCCCCGTTCCGGCGAAGCCGAGGCTTTGGTGGGGTGCCCGGCGGCGGACGCGGCCATGCGCGAGTTCACCAGCCGGTGGACGGACCGCCTGGGGGAGCTGAGCGAGGTCACCGGCCTCGCCGCCAGGCAGGCGGACCTGACCGCGCTGTCCTTCCGAATCGCTGGAGGGTGACGCGATGGCGATCACCGATGATCCGGCCGTACCGGACGACCTCCGACGGTCGTCCCGTGCCATCGGGACCCTCTCGACCGCCGTGGACGGTGGGGTGCGGTCGCTGCAGATCGCCCGTACCGGGCTGAGCACCGGGAGCACGCTCGTCGGACCTTGCGGAGTCCGGTTCCAAGCCTCTCTCGCCGCCCTGCACGAAGGATTTCGGGCCGCCAGGACCGCTCACGAGGAGGTCGCGGAGGCGCTGAGCCGGGTCGCGGGGCCGATCGAGGCGGAACAGCAGGCCCGGCAGGTGCTGAAGAAGGCCAGAGGTGAGCTGGACGACGCCCGCCAGAGGCTCGCGACGGAAGAGCACCGGATCGCCGCGCTGGAGCGGACCACGACCCTGCGCGCCATGTCGGGCGATCACACTCCCATCGACCGGTCCGCCCTCGTCTCCGCACGGCACGAGGTCGAGGAGGCCGAGCGGGCGTTCCGGCGGGCCGAACACCGGCACGAGGAAGCCGACGCCGACCGGCGCCGCGCGGTCGAACGGTTCTCGGCCGTGTGCCGGTCGGCGACCGCGCTCACCCCCGCGCCCGCAGCCCCGGGCGCTCCCCCGTGGACGCTTCTGTTCGGCCCCCGAGTTCAGGACATCTGGCATCAGAAGGACCTGACCCCAGTGGGGCGTCGGCGTTCGGCGAGCACCGGACTGACCCCGCGGGAGCGGCGCCGGCTGGAGCGCAACGGGCTCTCCCCGCGGACTCCGATGTTCTCTCTCCTGCACGCCATGACGTCCGGCGAGGGCGTGCTCTCCAAGCGCAGGCTCTTCGACGTACGGGGAAAGCGGGGCGACGCAAGCGGCGAGGTCCGGCTCGGACACGGGGAGTACAAGGCCTCGGCCGGCCTCGGCCGGATCGGCAGAGACTACGGCGTCAAGGCCGATGCGGGGGCCGAGGCGTACGCGCTGCGGGCGAACGCGCAGGGGAAGATCCGGCTGGGCCCAGTGGGCGGCAAGGCCGGAGCGGACGCCAAGATCGGTGGCGCCGAGGCATCCGCCGGTGCCGACCTGTACGCGGGGCCTGGCGGTGCGCGCCTGCGCGCCGGAGGCGAACTGTTCGCGGGCGCCAAGATGGGCGCGAACGCGGAGGTCGATGTCGCGGGGATCAAGCCGTCGGCCGGGGTTGAAGGTCAGGCGGGCATCGGAGGCTCGACCAACGCCGACTTCGGCTATGCGGACGGCAAGGTCAAGGCCAGGGCGAGCGTGGGCTTGGCGTTGGGGATCGGCGGAAAGGTGAGCATGGGAGTCGAGGTCGACGTGCCCAAGGTCGCCAATCATGTGGAGGACGCCGCCGGAGCGGTGGCCAAGGGCGTCAAGGGGATCTTCGACTGATGACCCCACCCATGCGCTGGCCCAACCTCGTGTCACCCGGACTCGAGGCATTCGACATCGACGCCCCCTCTGACTGGCGGGCCATCGAACTGCCCACCGCGCTGCTCGCGTTCCTCGGCCCCGAAGCCGACGGCTTCCGGCCGAACCTGGTGATCTTCGGCGAACGCCTGCCGGACGAGATCACGCTCGACGAGGTCGCCGACCGGACCCTCGACGATGTCGGTTCCGACACGGTGACCACGCCGCTCGCCGACGCGGAGATCAAGACAGCGGACATGCGTCCGCTGACCTTACGCGAGTCCATCACGGTGATCGACGGATTCACGCTGCGTCGGCTCATCATGGCGACAGAGATGCCGACGCGATCCCCAGGCGGATTGCGCAGTGTCTTCGTACTGGTGGCCACGCATCTGCGGGCACGGCCCTCCGACGGCGACGTGCTGACCAGCACGATCGCCTCCTTCCGGCCGATACACGGCCCATCTGACTAGCAGGCACTGATCGGGTGAGAACGCGCGAAGCCGTGTGGTGTGGGGTTGGGTTCCCACTTCCCATCGAGGGCCGTCACCCCTTGACGCCGCCGGTTCCACAGCGCTTGATGCCGTTCGCCTTCTCGCCGGGGCGAGTCAGTGTAGATTTCGGAGCAGAGGTCGCGTCATCGCGGTTCAGTAAAGCCCGACCGGGTAGTTCACGGTTGCTCGACGGTTGCTCGCGGGTACGCGATACAACGCGGCACGGGCCCCATCGACCGGCACTATCGCATGGATACTGGCGGGCAAAACGGCAGAACTCGACATGCCCTGACAGCGGACGGCATCGAACCCACCAACTTTTAATCCGTAGGTTCAGAATTCGAATCCCTGGCGTCCCACCACCTCACATACCAGATCGCTTTTGTCCAAAGCTGAACTGCTACCTGGCGTCACTTCCTCCATTGAGGAGGAGGATCTCTAGCTTGTCGGTGACGTATCCACACGAATGATTGCCGTTGCTTCGGACGTGCGAATCCTCTAGTCGCAAGCGGAGTTCGGCTGCACGCGCCCATGCTTCGCGGAACTCAAACTGATCTTGGTGTCAATCCCGGGCCGCGATAAATGATTTATCGCGGCCCAGAACTTGGATCGTTTCAGAACGGGAGACCGCCCGATGATCGAACTGGGCGATTGGAGGACGACCCGACTACCCCGTTACCGATGTCCTTTACTACGCGCCACAGCCTCGCTCGTGCCGGTTGAACGGAGGCCGCCCAGTGGCGGCACGACACTCTCCGAATCGTCCACCTCGACACTCTTCGCTTTCATGGCGTGGGCCCGCTCCTTCTCCACCTCGGCGATGATCTCCTCGGCCTCACGCTGTTCCAGTCCCCACCGGCTCATCAGCGGGCGTCGGCCGACCCGCTGATTGCCCTCACTGAGGCTCTCGATGTAGGTGAGCCGCGCCGCCTCGTACCGGTCGGTGGGCAGCAGCGGCACCACGCGTTCCACCTCAACGAGGGTCTCAACGGGCTGGCACACGTGGTCCTTGGCCAGCGTCTCGGTGGACGGTTGCCGGGTGTTCCGGACGATCCACATGAGCAGTTCGTACGCGCCCGCGAAGGCCAGCGGTGCCAGAGCGCTGACCAGCCGCGATCCGAGTCCGCCGGACCAGCCGTGCGCCACGTTCGCCGCCAGCGTCACCGCCCCGCCCAATGCGAGCGCCACCCATGCCAGCACCGGCACACGTAGCCGACGACGCGAGCAGTAGACCATCACCAGCGACGCCATGACGATCACGCCGTCGGACATCGCCGGATACAGGATGGCCATGTCGTGCCGCTCACCCAGAGCGATCGCCAGACCGTAGAAGTGGTGGTACGAGACGTAGGCAGCCGCGCCGGCAACCGCCAGCAGGACAGCCACCGCAAAGCCCAGGATGACCCGGTCCCCGGCCCGATCGCGCTGAGTACGCTCGACCCAAGCCCCTTCGACCGGAACCACCTCCCCGGCGATTTCTGGTGTCGAGGGGTGGCGCACGGCCTGGCTTCCGGGTTGATCAGGTTGCTGGGATGCAGGAAGGGGTTCGGTGCTGCGATCACCGAACTCCTGCCCTCTTACCACCGCTGCCCTGAGCGCAGTTGAGATCGTCTGCTGAGGATCCTGAACTGGCGGTTGCTGAGCTTCCCCGGCATGGGCGTGTGCCGCGAGGTAGGACCCGATCTCATTGAGGTGGGTGTGGGCACCGCCCCCTCTCCGCGCGCCTATTCCGGGCATGAGAGGTCCAGCCACGGAGCGTCGGTGCTGCTCAGGAGATGGGCGAACGGTTCAAGTCCCCCCTCGGACACGTTCGATTCGCCCGTGAGGTCCTGGTCAGACGCAGAGCTGACCAGGATTCTTCTTTTACCGGGGTGACAGGTCAGCCGAACGCCGAGCCCGGCGTACAGCCGGGCCTTCCTGACCGGCTCAGCCTTTCCCAGAAGCCGCGCCGCGTCACCCATGGTGTTCGTCACCTTCGCAGGGTCGTCCCGGGTGAGCTGCCGCCTGCGGTTCGGTTCACGACGCAGCTGTGCTTCGGCTCGGATCATTCGGCGTCATCATCCACGTTGCCCGGCAGTCGGGCATCGGATCCGAATCCCTGCATAACTGGGTCGAGCAGGCCCAGATCGACGGTGGTCAGCGGCCGGGGATCCGCACTTCGAGGTCCGCCTGACGCTGTCCGAGGCGGTGCGCTGCGAGGGCACGAGCCGCGCTCCTGCTCAGCGAGAAGACATTGGTGCAGCGCTTCGCCCTGCGGCCCACCCGCACCGACACCCTGCCCCTGCTGCGGGCCTCATCTTCTCTCTCACAGCAGAGCCCGCCCTTACGCGGTGACCTCGACGGGTCCAGACCGCAGCTCACCTGTGGCCACCCATGTGGAGCGCTCCCATCGATCGGTGATGGTTACGCCGGTCCCGGCGGGTAGTTACCCTGATGTCGTTCCTCGTCGATCATCTGGTTCTGGTAGGCGCGTCGGTAGCCCCCCGGTGAAGCCACAGACGGCGTTCACAGGAAAAGAGAGAGGCGTGCACAGTCAGCAGCGGTGTCGCTGGCCGATCAGCGATGATCTGATCGGTTTACGCCGGCACCTGTATCACCATATCGACCAGGCCGGGCTGGCCGGGCCACGGCGCGATGACCTGGTGCTGGCCGCCAACGAGGCGGTCATCAACGTGCTGGAGCACGGTGGCGCGACCGGCACCGTAAGCATCTGGCACGACGCGCAAGCACTGACCGTCGACGTCGTCGACGCCGTCGGCCGGCTACGTGCCGAGCACACCCGCCGCGAGCGCCCCGCTCCGGGCGCGACCCGCGGGTTCGGACTGTGGCTGATGGGCCACCTGTGCGATGAGTTCACCATCGACCAGGCCGACGCGAGTTCCCGCGTCCGGTTGCGGATGTACCTGCACCCCACCTCCGCACCGGCCTAGCCACCATCACCGTGGCCGGGCACCGTCTCCCGCGGGAGAACAGGCCTCCCCGGCGAGGAAAGCCACTGTTCCATCGTCAGGGGCGCTGCCTCAGTCGCCGGTGAGGGCGTCGAGGAGGTCGCCGACCGGTGCGTCGGGCGGGGCGCGGGCCACGTCGGCCGGTGCCACCATGCCCACCAGGGTGTGGCCGTCGATGACCGGCAGGCGCCGTGCCTTGTGCGAGGCCGTCGTGCGCAGGATCTCCAGGGAGGTGCCGGCGATGTAGTGGAGCTCGCCGGTGGCCAGGGTCTCCAGGCACGGGTCTTCGCCGGTGCGGTAATGGCGTGCCTGCGGTTTTCCGGGGCTATGGCCCAGCGGCCACCGGCGATGAGACGTCTGCATGACGGGTACAAGGTGCCCTCGGTGACCCCTCCCCCTTCGCACACCCCGAGCGGCTCTCAACCGCGGGCATGGGTAAAGTAAGGACTGGTCCAGAGACGAGGCCACTCTCGCGTCATGCCCGCGGAGGTGACCGCCTCATGTTCTCACCCCAGCTTTCCCGCTCCCGTCGCCGCTCTCGGCGGCACAACAGCCGGAAGATCGCCGACAGGCGGTACTGGATCCTCCGGAGCGTGCGATGAAGCTGTCGGTTCAGCCGGCCATCGTTCGCCCGGAGACGGCCGTGGCCACCGTTGACGGCGAACCGGACCTCGCCACCACCGCCCTGCTGGACGCGATCTTGTTGCCGCTGCCCGGCCAGGGTGTCCGCTATCTGATCGTCGCCGCCGACCGGCTGCGCTTTTGCGACCTGTACGGTTTGCGGGTACCGGCCAGCGTGCACACCATCGTGACCGCCATCCGCGGCGCCCTGGTCATCGCCGCGCCTTCTCTCTTCCTGCGGCGGCTGCCGGCGTTGCTGCAACCACCGCAGGGTGATCCGCCCGCTGAGCCGATCAGGATCTATCCCAGCCTCGCCCAGGCTCTGCGTGGCGAGAACGGCCTTCGCCGCTCCTCACTGGCCGGCGCCGGCCTCTCGTGATATCCCGTTCCCGGCGCTGTGCGCCGCCACCTTTCGCCGTCGTCGGCGGCCGGCACGCCGGCCCGATGAGCCGGGCCATCGGCGAGATGCTCGCGCGCCGCGTCCCCTCGCGTCAGGTCACGCGACAGGCGGCGCCCGCGTGACCTTGTTGTCAATCACCGTCACCGATCACCACAGTTGCTCGGTGATCACCCTGGGCGGGGAGCTCGACCGGCTTTCGGCCGCTCACCTGAACCACGTGCTCGACCAGGTGATCAGCGCGGGCCGGGTCCATCTCATCGTCGATGTCGCCGATTTGGCCTTCTGCGACTCCACCGGCGTGTGGACCCTGATGAAGGGCCACTGCCACGCCTCGGCCGCGGGCGGCTGGCTGCGCCTGGCCTACGTCCACGGAGTCCTCAAACGCGTCCTCCAGATCAGTAAGAGCGTCGGCATCTTCCCCGCTCCCCTCGACCTGACAGTGATCATGGAACGGTGACCGGCGCGCGCCCGGACACCTCGGGCGCGGGTGCCACGGTGATACCTCCGGGTGGCTGACGACCAATGATCGTTTGATTGTTTCGTCCGCCCCGGTTGGTGTCCACCGCGGCCGGTGGCGCGCGTGTGGCCGGGTTCGGGCGCGTCATCGGGCGGTGCGCCTCATCTCATGCCGCTGGTAGGAAGGAGGGAACGTCCGCGCCGACGGCGTACCCGAGGAGTTGAGGAGCACGATGTCCGAGCCGCATTCCAACTCGCCGTTCACCGCCGTGTTGCAGCTGCGCCAGGACGTGGCCGTCATCCGCGCCGCGGGGGAGCTGGACCTTGGTTTCGCGCCGGTGCTGCGTGAGCGTTTGTTCCAGGTGAGGGAGCTGCCGGAGGCCCCGTCGGCACTGATCGTCGATCTGGCCGGGGTCTTCTTCTGTGACTCTGTGGGGCTGGGCGTTCTGATCGCGGCGTTGCGCCACAGCCAGGCCACGGGCCTCAGGCTGGTGCTCAGCGGCGTGCACGGCACCGTGGAGCGGGTGTTGTCCCTCACCGGCCTGAGCACCGCCTTCGAGATCCATTCCAACCTGAATGAGGCGTTGCGGGCAGTCGGCCGATCGGACCGGTAGTGCGGTGGTCAAGATCCGGCTCCGCCGACTCAGGCCCCGCGTCTCACAGATGCAGCCGTTTGCGGGCCCGGCCAGGGCGTGGTCGAAGGCGTCCCCGCCGACCTGGTAGCTGGTAGGCCGGCTCCAGCGCCGCGGCGATGCTGACCCGGTGGCCGGCGAAGGTCATCGGCGGCATCAGCGTCCACCTTTTCGCGGTGGGTGGGCAGGGCGGGTCGGGCACCGGGAGGGTCCGGGAAAAGAGGGAGTCATGGCCGATCGTCAGGCGGTGCCCGAGCTGACGGGCGAGGACGATGTGGTGGATCTGCGGCCGGCTCGGCACGCGTTGATCCGCGACCTGTTCGACGAGGTGGAGATGGACCGGGCCCGTGACGTGATCCGCAGGGCCATGGGCAAGGACGGCTGAACGGGGCGGCCGGCCTGACAGGCGTACGGCCCGCGTCCCCGGGTCCGGGAACGCGGGCCGTGCGCGTGAGGCGGGATTCCACCCCCGGGCGCGTGGAGTGAGCTCATCGCCCGGCGCCGGGTGCCGGCCCCCGGAGGGGCCCGGCACCCGGTCCAGGAGATCACCGGTCGGCGCGCAGGGCCTCCACCGGGTGCGGGCCCTCGGTCTCCAGCCGGTACTCCCGGCCGGACTTGCCGCGGTTCTCGTCGATGACGACCTCGCTGGGCGGCTTCTCACCACCCATGATCGCCTCCTGGTACTTCTCGAACCGCTCGTGCATGTCCTGGACGTAGCCGGTGCCGATCGTGGTGGCGTCGATCTGCGTGGCCAGCAGCTCGCGCAGGTAGGCCTTGTTCGGCTCGAAGGTCACCGGCGCGGGCAGCGAGGGCGCCAGGACCTCCTGCGGGTCGCGGGTGTCATGGCGCTTGAACAGCTCGGCGGCGAGGCGCAGGTGCTCCAGCTCCATGTTCAGGTGCAGTTCCCAGACCGCCTTGACCTTCGGGTCGGACTCGGTCTGCATGAACGAGTGGTACAGGTAGCACTCGTTGTACTCGTGGTGGAGCAGCATCTCCCACCACGTCTCACCCGGGTCCACCAGTGACTCGTAGTGGGTGACGTGTTCTTCCTCGATCAGCCCGATCTCCTGGTAGAGCTGGCGGGCGATCGGCTCCATGTAGGTGGGGCCGACGTTCATGTAGAAGTTCATGGTCTGCTGCTCGGCCGCCATGATCGTCAGCGCGTGCAGCTTGGAGATCGGCGCGGTGGCGCTCTTGTCGTAGGGCTCGCGCAGGTTGTCGATCGGATGGCGGTGGTGCAGGTAGGTGGGCCTGCCCGGCATCACCTCGGTCAGGTTGTCGACGATCTTCTCGGCCTTGCGGTGCTCGATCATCTCGTACAGGTTCGCGTAGCGGTACAGGTGGTCGAAGTCCTCCAGGACCCCGAACTGGTAGGCCTGCTTGAGGTAGGGGTCGGGCTCCATCCGCGCCACCCACGCGGTCAGGTCGACGGCGACCTGCTCGTAGGCGATGGTGGTCTCCAGCACCGACGCCAGGCCGGGCAGCAGCCAGTTGACCACTTTCTGCTGCTGGGCCTCGATGAAGCGCACCTGGGCCAGCTGCTGCTTGACGGCCGGGTCGGGGCAGTGCCGGGCGAACTGGTGGCTGAACATGATGGCCTCGACCTCGATGCCGTTCAGCGCGATGATCCGGCACCGGGTGTAGGGGTCGCCGTGGTCGGGATCGATCGGGGTGACGTTCAGCTCACGCCAGTTGCGCAGCTGCCGGTCGAGCGGGATGCCCCGCTCCTGTAGAGGATTGAAGGTCATGCCGTTCCCTTCCTGAAAGACAGTCAGGAGTGTGAGCAAACCCGGGTACCCCCTTTTGTGCCTTCAAACCCGGCAGCGGTCTCACGCTGGGCGCCGACGCCGACTTCCCTCCGCCGACGTCCGTGACGGCGAGCGGATGACGGCCGGGACGTACGCCCGGCCGCGCGAACGAACGGACGGTACACCTCTCACGTGGATGTTTGCCCGTTGGAGAGCGGGTAAGGGCTCGCTCGCAGTCCGACACCCTGGCGGACGTGGCACAGGCGCTCGGACACGGCAAGGAAGAGACGGGACAGGGCTGAGACCGCAGGTGATCATGGCTTTGCCGCCCGGAAGGCCGTGATCACCTTTGGTCCGGATCATGGGAGCGGGTACATGGGTGCTGTTGCGGTGATCGTGGTGGACATGTTGAATCCCTATGACCACGAGGACGCCGACACACTGCAAAAGAGCGTCGAGCAGATCGTGGAGCCCCTGGCGGGATTGATGAGACGCGCCCACCGGCATCCGGACGCCCGGCTGATCGTCGTCAACGACAACCACGGCGATTTCACCGCCACGACCGAGGACCTGCGGCGGCGGGCCCTGGAGGGCCGGCGCCCCGACCTGGTCGAGCCGGTGCTTCCCCCCGACGACTGCGACTTCATGCCCAAGGTGCGCCACAGCGCGTTCTTCGGCACGCCGCTGGAGTACCTGCTGCGCCGCGAGGAGATCGACACCGTCGTGCTGGCCGGGCAGGTCACCGAGCAGTGCGTGCTCTACAGCGCGCTGGACGCCTACGTACGCGACTTCTCCGTCCGGGTGGCCTCCGACTGCGTGGCCCACATCCACTCCGACCTCGCCGAGGCGTCGCTGCGGATGATGGAGCGCAACATGCGCGCCGACCTGCTGCCCGCCGACCACTGCCTGGAATGACGGGTCCTCTCCCCGGGGCGCCCGCCACCGCCGGCCGCGAGTCCCCGGGGTGCCCGCCGCCGGCCGGCAGGTTCCGTGGAGAGCAGTCGCCGCCGACCGGCGAGGGGCCGCCGAGTTTCGCCTTTCCCGGAAGACGACTCACCGTGCCCGTCGGTCACTCGATGACGGAGGCGGCGGTACGGCGTGGCCCGACGTATCGCCACAGGAAGTTGATCAGCACGCTGATCCGGTTCCTCCCGCCCAGCAGGTAGGCCACGTGCAGGCCGATCCACGCCAGCCAGGCCGGCAGACCGTGCATGGTCCAGCCGTTGGACAGCTGCAACACCGCCTCGGCGCGGCCGACCGTCGCCATGATGCCGGGATCGCGGTACTCGAAGGGGGTGGCCGGCCGGCCCTGGGCCGTCGCGATGATCTGCCGGCCCACGTGTTCCCCCATCTGGATCGCGGGCTGGGCGAGCTGCGGCAGCGGGTCGGGCAGGCCCGCGAGGTCACCGGCGACGAAGACCTCGGGATGGGTGCCGACGTTGAGCTCTTGAGTGACCGTGATCCGGCCTCCCTTGCCCTGTGGCAGGCCCCAGTCCGCGACCTCCTCGGGGGCGGTCACCCCCAGCGCCCACACGGTCACGTCGCTGGGCAGCCGGGTGCCGTCGGTCAGCACGACCGCGTCGGGCTCGACCCTGGCCACCGTGGAGCCGAGCCGCATCCGTACCCCTCGCCGGCGCAAAGCGCGATCGGCCGCGGCACGCAACCGGGGTTTGTACGGCGCGAGCACGTGGTCGAACCGTTCGACCAGGGTGACACTCGTCTGCTCGGAGGTGAGCTCGGGGTAGGTCAGCGGGATCGTCCGGCGGCGCAGCTCGGCGAGCGTGCCCGCCATCTCCACCCCGGTGGCGCCGCCGCCGACCACCACGACGTGGGTGCTCTCGCGCCGGCCCGTCGCCGTCTCCTCCAGGCCGCGCTGCAACCGCTCGCGCAGTGTCACCGCGTCACCGACCGAGTAGATCGGCAGCGCGTTCTCCTCGGCCCCCTCGACGCCGAGCCAGTTCGTGGTCACTCCGCTGGCCAGCACCAGGTAGTCGTACTCCAGGCTGGTGCCGTCGTCGAGTTCCACGCGCCGCTCGCCGGGACGCACCTTGGACAGGCCGGCCCGCCGGGTGCGCACGTTGCGGTACCGGGCGGCGAAGGCCCGGACCGGGAACGACACGTCACCGGGGGCGACGCCGGCCGTCGCCACCTGGTAGAGCAGGGGCTGGAACGTGGTGTAGGGGTTGTGGTCGACGAGGGAGACGCGGGCGCCTCCCCGGGCCAGCTCCCGCGTGGCGGCGAGACCGGCGAAGCCCGCCCCGACGACCACGACGTGGGGTGCTGTGGCCTGTGTGTTCCGAACCATTGACGAGACGCCTCCCCGATGTGGACGTTGAGGGGTTTTCACGACGGCACCGCTACCCCGGCGAACGCGTCGATACCCGGGATCGGCCGGCGGTTTTCCCTCGGGCAGCCGGTGTACGGGGTGCCCTCGCCCGCCGCCTCGCCCTGCCCTGCGGGCCGGAGCCGATCGGAGAGACCGTGAGGAAACAGGGCGCCGGCCGTTCACGGCCCGTGAGGGCGGAACGACCGGCGTTCCGGGTGCCGTACCGGACTCGGCGCGGTCCGCCGCCCCCGCCGATTCGGTCTACACCCGTCCCGCGGATCGATCCGGCTCCGGGAGGAAGGGACACGGTTTTCCGTCGGGATCCCGGGACATCGGCGGGGACGAGGACCGGCCGTCCTGGGGAGCGGGTCAGCCTTCCACGCCGGTCGCCTCGTGCGGGGCGCCGACGGGTTTGGACTCGGGCGATCCGCGCTGGCGCAGGTAGACCGAGAGCACGACCATCGACAGGACGGCCAGGAACTCCGACTGCCAGTTCTGCAGGGTCCGGTTCCAGAAATCGGCCGACAGGGCGTACTCCCCCCAGCTGACGGGATCCTGCAGCTGGGCGAGTTGGCGGGCGTTGTAGGCGGCCGTACCCGCCACCGACTGCGCCAGCCACGACAGCACGAAGATCAACCCCATGATCAGGCCGAGAGAGCGGCCGTACAGACCCTGACGCAACCCGCCCACCCTGGCCCAGACCGGACTGTCCGCGTCCGCGTGGCGGCCGATCCTCTGCTCGGCGTCGCTTTCCTCCCCCTGCTCGCCCGGCTTCTTCGACTCCGGCGAGCCGCGCTGCACCAGCCAGACCGTGGCCAGGATGAACAGCAGGAACTGCAGGTACTCCGACTGCCAGTTCTCCGCCACGTCGACGGCGAAGTCGGAGGAGGTGACGTACGCCGGCCACGACAGCGCCGTCCCGCCCTCGGCGAGCCGGTCGGCGTTGGCGGCGGCGTTACCGGCGAAGGACTGCCCGACCAGGGCCAGCACGAACGCGGCCAGGAAGAACAGGCTCAGGGCGTTGTCCCTGACGAAGCGTCTCACCGCGATCCTCCCCTCCTAGCGTTGCAGCAGGCCGATGACGAAGAAGCAGACCAGCCCGACCACGATGATCGTCACGGTGGTGATGAACATGAGGCGCATGTCAGGTGCTCACCTCGCAGTCGTAGGGCAGGTCACCGCGAGGGACGCAGCCCGCGCCACGGATCCGCCACCCCTGGGGGAAGCGGTGCAGGAACACGGTGTCGTCACTCAGCCGCACCCGGGCCTCATCCCCCCAGACCTCGGTGACCAGTACCCGCCCGCCGGGCAGGTCGAGCCCGCCGATGGAGGTCACACAGCTCTGCCCCCCGGCGCGCAGGCTCTCGGCCGCCTCCGGGGCCAGCAGCGCGCAGGCCCGCTCCACCTGACGGCCCTGCACAGCGGCGTAGAAGTCCTGCGCCGCCCGCGCAGCGGGCGGCGCGGCCGCCGAGGCGCATCCCGCCACACATGCCAGCAGCACAGCCCCGGCCGCGACCGCCGACACGTCATGGAATCTCATCCCTCGCTCCTGCCCCACCAAACCGTGGTTATCACATCGTGGCCCGCCGGTGCGTGCGACACGTCACGACGTGTCCGGCCGGGGTCGTCCACCCGGCGGCCCGTCTCGGCGTCCGGCACGACGGTCTCCTCGCCCTCGCCGCCGCTTCCGCCCTCGGCTGTGATGCCCCGCGTGAATCCCGTACGGACTCCGTTCGCCGTGCGGCACCGGCCATGTTTTCCCTCGGACGAGCCGGGTACCCGGCCCCGTGAACGTCCCGGCCTCCTGTGTCCCGGCACGGGACGGCGTCCGCCACATCGAAAGCCCGTCCCTCGATCGGCCCGTCTCCCTCGCGTTCGCGGACGTGGAGCGTCGACCGGAAAGGAAGCAAGCTCATGAGCAGTCCCGCCCCCCGGCCGCTGGCACTCGTCACCGGAGCCTCCAGCGGCATCGGGTACGAACTGGCCAAGCAGTTCGCGCACAACGGCTTCGACCTCGTCGTCACCGCCGAGGACGAGGGCATCGAGGAGGCCGCCGACTCGATGCGGGAGCCGGGCGTGCAGGTCACCGCCGTCCGCGCCGATCTCACCGAGTTCGCCGAGGTCGAGGAGCTGTACGCCCGCGCCACCGCCCTGGGCCGGCCTCTGGAGGCCGTGGCGATCAACGCGGGCGTCGGGGTGGGCGGCGACTTCACCCGCCACACGGATCTGACCGCCGAGCTGAAGCTCATCGACCTCAACGTCACCTCCTCGGTGCACCTGGCCAAGCGCGCGCTGGCGGACATGGTCGGCCGGGGACGGGGCCGCGTGCTGTTCACCTCCTCCATCGCGGCCACCATGCCCGGCCCCTTCGAGGCGGTCTACGCCGCCTCCAAGGCGTTCCTGTTCTCCTTCTCCGAGGCGCTGCGCGAGGAGCTCAAGGACACGGGTGTCACGGTCACCGCCCTGCTGCCCGGCCCCACCGACACCGACTTCTTCCGCCGCGCCGGCATGCTGGACACCAAGGTCGGCGCCGGCAGCAAGGACGACCCCGTCCAGGTCGCCGAGCAGGGGTTCAAGGCGCTGATGGCGGGCGACGACCACGTCGTGGCCGGTTCGGTCAAGAACAGGTTGCAGAGCGCCGCCGCCAAGGTCGCGCCCGAGACCGCCAAGGCACGCATGCACCGCGCCATGGCCGAGCCCGTCGGCGACGACCGCGACGGCACCTGACGACCTCTGACGACACCCGGGAGGAACCCCGCGCCGTGGCCGTGGCCGACGAGAGCGTTTTCTCCCGGGGAGTGCGGGCAGCCACAGGATCATGCCTGAACTCGACGACACACTGTCCTTGCTGCTCGAAGGCTATGGCTGGTTGCCGAATCTGCGCCGCCGCACCCCCGGCGGGGTGGTCCGCACCCGGCTGATGGGCCGGCGCGTGGTGGGCCTGTGCGGGCCGGAGGCCGCGCGGTTCTTCTACGACGAGGACCACCTCCGGCGTGATACCGCGCTGCCGGAGATGGTCATGAGCACCCTGACCGGGCACGGCGCCGTGCACACCCTCGACGGCGCCGACCACCGCCTGCGCAAGGCGATGTTCACGTCGCTGATGACCGGCCAGGGCGTCGCGGCCCTGACCGGCCACACCATGGCCGCGTGGGACGAGGCGGTGGCCTCGTGGGCCGACGGGCGCCAGGTGGTGCTCTTCGACGAGGTCGCCAAGGTGCTGACCCGCGGCGTCTGCCGGTGGACCGGCGTCCCCCTGGACGACACCGGCGTGGAGGACGCGGCCGGCGACCTCCTCGCCATGGTCGACGGTTTCGCCACCGCCGGACCACGGCACTGGCGGGCCCGCGCGGCCAGAGGGCGCCGCGAGGCGTGGCTGGCCGCCCTGGTACGGGACGTGCGCCGCGGCGCCCTTCCGGTACCGGAGGGTTCGGTGGCCGACGTTGTCGCCCACCATCGCGATCCCGGCGGCGAGTTGCTCGATCCCCGCGTGGCGGCGGTGGAACTGCTCAACGTCATCCGCCCGACCGTGGCGGTGACGTGGTACGTGACGTTCGCGGCTCATGCCCTGCACCGCTGGCCCGAGCACCGCACCCCTCTGCGCGGCAGTGACGGCGAGGGGTCCTTCGCAGAGATGTTCGCCCAGGAGGTCCGGCGCTTCTACCCGTTCGCCCCCTTCGTCGGCGGCCGGGCCGTCAGGGACCTGTCCTGGCGGGGAGAGCCGATCGGTGCCGGCTCGCTGGTGTTGCTCGACATCTACGGCCAGAACCACGACCCACTGCTGTGGAAGAAGCCGTACGCCTTCGACCCGCAGCGGTTCGACGGCCGGCGGATCGGCGACTTCGACCTCATCCCCCAGGGCGGCGGGGACCCGCGCACCGGCCACCGCTGCCCCGGCGAGCCCATCACCGTCGCCCTCCTGCAGGCCCTGGCCGTCCGGCTGGCACGGCTGGACTACCACGTCCCCGACCAGGACCTCGGCATCCCCCTGCGCCGGATCCCGGCCCGCCCGGCGAGCGGGTTCGTCCTCACCCTCACCCGTCCCGCCGGGAACTGACCACACCGGCCCGGCCGTCGCAGCGCGACGCGGATCTCGCGGCAGGTCAGGACGTAAGGAGCCTGCCGCCGAATCCGGCGCGGAGAAGAGCCTGACAGGCGTCATGGACCTCTCTCCCAGGGCCTGTACGAAATTCTGATCTTCAGATGGGTCGAAGGCCTCGAAGCCACAGGACGGCTCCGATTTCGCGCGTTCCTGCCGGCTGTGCCGTTCCCGGTTCGGCCGCCGGGGAAGGCGCGACGGCGCGTGCCCCGGAGGTGGGGCACGCGCCGTCGGACGTCGGGAGGGACCGTCAGGAGATGGTGAGTGTGCCGTTCGGGTTACGGGCGCACGTGATGACCGTCCGGGACGCGGCCGCGAGGGCGCCGGTCAGGCACTGGCCGAGGACGGCGTGGCCCGCGGCGTTGGGGTGCCAGGCCTCCTGGCAGGTCTGGAAGTAGGTGACGCAGGTGTTCGCCGCCTTCTGGACGCGGATCTTGTCCCAGCCGGACAGGCTGGTGACGACGTTGCCGTTCGGCGACTCCTGGATCCGGACCGGTGTGGCGAGCGCGCCCGACGGGCTGCCGGGGTTCTCGCAGAGGCGGGCGCCGTCGAAGGCCTTCTGGACGTCCAGCACGCGCAGGTCGGCTCCCGGGCGTTCGGCCGCCAGCGTGTTGTAGGAGTTCCTGACCAGGGAGCCGAGGTTCTGGGAGAACACGTGCCCGGGGGCGAGGCTGGCGCGGTGGATCGGGCAGCCGGCGGCGTACCGCTCGGCGCCGAGGGCGCGGAACTTGTCGCGGGTGTCGCTGCGGTTGTCCTCCTCGCGGTACTCCGAGACGACGTCGAGCGGCAGCGGGTTGGTATAGGTCTGCAGGACCACCTGGTGGACGCCGTCGGCGTCGATCTGGGCGAGGGTGTCGAGGATCTGGCGCAGGGCTGCGGTGGTCTCGGTGGTGGCCGCGGCGACCTCGGCGTCGGAGGCCAGGTCCGAGACGGTGCAGGGCTCCTGCGGCACGTCGCCGCCCAGGTAGGCCCAGAACTCCCACCAGCCCGTCCAGGCGTCGGCGATGAAGCGGTTGGCGCACAGCGTGGCCACGTCGCCGAAGGTGAACTGGCTGTTGTTGGAGCCGAGGCCGATGAGGACGACGTCGATGTCGTGGGTCTGGGCGACGGCGCGCAGCTGGTCGAGCTGCGAGGCGACGGAGCGGCCCTTGGGGCGGGAGTTGGAGGCGTTGGCGATGTCGGTGGGCTGGCCGCCGGAGCACGCGAGGTTGAAGCGGTCCTGGACGTTGGGGAACGACGCCTTGAACAACGAGGCGTTCGCCGACCGGTGACAGAAGTAGGCGTTGTTGTTGGCCGCCGACCAGCCGGGGAAGGACTGTGCCGTTCCGGAGACGTCGACGACGGGCTGGTAGGCCCCCGCACCCTCCCCGCTGATGAAGCTGTCGCCGAGCGCGACGGCGGCGGTGGGCAGGGCCGCCTGTGCCACCCCGCCCTGGACGACCTGGATGCCGACCGCGCCGACCAGGAGCGCGACCATCGCGGCCGCACGCCGAAGAACCCTCACAACAGCCTCATTTCCTACTAAACTTACCTGAAATACCGGATGGGTAGATCACAACATGCCGCGCCGATGGCGTCAATGTCTCCATACGGCCCGACCGTTTCCCCTAAGAGATCGCGTCTTGAGCTGATCGTCAAGCATGCGTTTGTTCGCCCAGGTCGGACGTCCGGAGATCGGGCGAGGCCCGGCCGGAAGGGTGGGGTGGGGGCCGTCCGGGGGCCGGGAGCGCGGGCCGGAAGCGCGGGCCGGGAAGGCGGGCCGCGCGTCCCGCGACGCCTCCCGCCGGCACGGCTGACGACTTTCCGGACGCCTCCCCGACCGCCGCGTGAAATTTTCAGACCTCCGCTGAATTCTTCGCGTCCAGAAGCAGGTCAGCGACGGGCCTGGGGAAACACGCTGTACACGTGCGCGAAACAGGCCAAACATGGGAGCGCTCCCGCACGGGTGCTCCTTTCATGGAGGCGTGAAGATGAAGACACTACGGTTGTGGGCCCTGTCCACGGCGGTCGCGCTCCTCGCGGCGATCGGGGTGACCCTCACCTCCGCCACGGCCCACGCGGCGATCGCCTGCTCCGTGACGTACGCCAAGACCTGGGACGGCGGAAGCGGGTTCGGCGCCAACATCACGATCAAGAACCTGGGCGACCCGGTCGCCGCGTGGACGCTGACCTACGCCTGGCCCGGCAACCAGAAGGTCGACCAGGGCTGGAACGGGAACTGGACCCAGTCGGGCAGGAACGTGACGGCGACCGGCCCGTCGTACGCCCCGGGGCTGGCGTCCGGAGCGAGTGTCACCATCGGCTTCAACGGGAGCTACAGCGGCACCAACGCCGCCCCCACGACGTTCGGCGTCAACGGTGTGACCTGCGGGGGACCCTCGAACCCCACGCCCACCCCTACCCCTACTCCCACCCCGACGCCCACCCCGACGCCGACCCCCACGCCGACCCCGACGCCGACGCCGAGGCCCGGTGACGCGCAGGCCGTCGTGACCGCGATGCAGCCCGGCTGGAACCTGGGCAACTCCCTCGACGCCACCGGCGCGGACGAGACCTCGTGGGGCAACCCGCGGATCACGGCGGCGCTGCTCGACAACATCAGGGCGCAGGGCTTCAACAGCATCCGGATCCCGGTGACCTGGGGCCAGCACCAGGGCGGGGCACCCGGCTACACCGTCGACACGGCGTACATGAACCGGGTGAAGGAGGTCGTCGACTGGGCCCTCGCCGACGGGTTCTACGTGATGATCAACATTCACCACGACTCGTGGCAGTGGATCAACACGATGCCGGCCGACCGGGCGAACGTCCTCGCGCGGTACAACGCGACCTGGACCCAGATCGCGAGCACGTTCCGCGACTCCTCGGCCAAGCTGGTGTTCGAGAGCGTCAACGAACCGCAGTTCACCGGCAGCTCCGGTGACGCCCAGAACGCGACGCTGCTGAACGAGCTCAACACGTCCTTCCGGACCGTCGTGCGCCAGTCGGGCGGCGACAACGCGAGCCGGCTCCTCGTGCTGCCGACCCTGCACACCTCGGCCGACCAGGCCAGGCTGGACGAGCTGGCCGCCACGTTCACCGCGATGAACGACCCCAACCTCATCGCGACGGTCCACTTCTACGGGTACTGGCCGTTCAGCGTGAACGTCGCGGGCGGCACGCGCTTCGACGCCGCCGTCCAGCAGGACCTGACCGGCGCTTTCGACCGCGTTCACACCACCTTCGTGGCCCGCGGCATCCCCGTGATCATCGGCGAGTACGGCCTGCTGGGCTTCGACCGGCACACCGGCACGATCCAGCAGGGTGAGAAGTTGAAGTTCTTCGAGTTCCTCGGCCACTACGCGCGTACCAAGAAGCTCACCACCATGCTCTGGGACAACGGCCAGCACTTCGGCCGGACCTCGTTCCAGTGGTCCGACCCCGAGCTGTTCACGCAGATCAGGTCGAGCTGGACGACACGCTCGGGTACGGCGTCGTCGGACCAGGTGTTCGTCGCGAAGGCGTCCGCCATCACGAGCAAGACGCTCACGCTGAACCTGAACGGCGCCTCGTTCGTGGGAATCCGCCAGGGGAACACGGAACTGGTGCGCGGCACCGACTACACCGTCTCGGGCGACCAGCTCACGTTCACGGCGTCCGCGCTGACCCGCCTGGTGGGCTCACGGGCCTACGGCGTCAACGCGACGCTGTCGGCGCGGTTCTCCCAGGGTGTTCCGTGGCGGATCGACATCGTCACCTATGACAGGCCCACGGTGCAGAACGCGAGCGGGACGACGGCCTCCTTCTCCATCCCCACCGCGTTCAAGGGTGACAGGCTCGCCACCATGGAGGCCAGGTACGCCGACGGCACCAACGCCGGCCCGCACGACTGGACGTCGTTCAAAGAGTTCGACGTCGCGTTCGCGCCCGACTACGCCGCCGGCGCCATCACGCTGAAGCCGGCCTTCTTCGCCGAGGTCAACGACGGCTCACGGGTCACGCTCACCCTGCACTTCTGGAGCGGCACGACCGTGACGTACAACGTCACCACATCCGGGAGCACGGTCACCGGCACCACGGGCTGACCGGGCGGGTTCCCGCCGGGCCACGACCCGGCGGGACACCGTCACAGCGGGACACCGTCACGGCGGGACACGGTCCGGGATGCCGGGGAGCGGTATGCCGGACCGTGGCCCGCCGGAGCGGGAGGTGCCCGCCGCGCGGGGACGGGACCGGAGCCCCGCGCGCCCGCTCAGGGCAGGGACAGGGGGAGTCCCAGGGCGGTGAAGTGGGCGGGGTCGACGAACGAGACGATCTCGGCGATGCGTCCCTCGCGCAGGGTCATCACGTTGACCGACCAGGCGAGGTGCGCGCCGGCCTCCTCGTTCCACAGGTAGCCGGCCACCGCGGGCTGGCCGTTGGCGCTGGCCGGCAGGTGCCGCCAGTGCCCGCACGCGTCCAGCGGGACCCGTACGGCGAAGTCGGTGACGGCGTCGAGGCCGCGGTACCAGTGCGGCATCGGCGGCATCGACCAGGTGACGTCCTCGGTGAGGAGCGCGACCAGGGCGTCGGCGTCGCCCTGCTCCAGCGCGGTGGAGTAGCCGGTGACGATCTCCCGTACCCGGGCGTCGTCGATCCGGCGCAGCGTCCGCTGCTGGGTGACGGAGGGCACCTTCTCCGCGACGATCCTGCGGGCCCGCGCCAGGGCGGAGTTCACCGACGTGACCGAGGTGTTCATCATGGTGGCGATCTCGGCGGCGGAGAAGCCCAGGACCTCGAAGAGCAGCAGCGCCGCCCGCTGGTTGCCCGGCAGGTGCTGGCAGGCGGCGACGAAGGCGAGTTCGACGGCCTCGCGCTGCTCGTAGCGGGCGCCGGGGCCGGCCGGGCCGGAGGCGAGTCCCGTGTCGGGGTAGGGGCCGAGCCAGGCGACGTCGGTCAGCGGGACGTTCGGGGTCACGGCGCGGTCGCTGGAGGGGCCGAGGTCGATGGGCAAAGCCCGCCTGCCGCGGGTCTCGACGACGTCCAGGCAGACCCGGGTGGCCACGGTGTAGAGCCACGAGCGCAGCGAACCGCGGCCCTCGAAGCGGGCGAGTCCCCGCCACGCCCGGAGCAGGGCGTCCTGCAGGGCGTCGTCGGCGTCGTGGGAGGAGCCGAGCATGCGGTAGCAGTGGGCGTGCAGCTCCCGCCGCAACGGCCGGACGAGACGGGTGAACGCGGCGTCGTCCCCGCCGCGCGCGCGGGCGAGGTCGGGATCCTCGGCGCCCTCCGCGGCCGTTCCCACCGGACCCGAGGGCTCCCCGGCCGCTCCTGCGGGACCCGAGGTCTTTCCCGCCGTCCCCGCGGGCCCCGAGGTGTCCCCGGCCGTCCTCACGGGACCCGGGATCTTCGCGGGTTGCCCGGAGTCCGCGAGCTGCCCGGAGTCGGCGGAAGAAAGTTCGCTCACGAGCGACGATTCTGCCCTACGGCCGAGGTCTTCCCTTGTACGGAACACCACGGCACCGTTTCTGGAGATGTTCATGGACAGTAAGACGACCGTCACCGCCGGATCCCTCAGGGTCTCCGACGCCACGCTGTACTACGAGGTGCGCGGTTCGGGTCCGCTCGTGGTCCTGGTCGGCGCGCCGATGCACGCCGTGTCCTTCGCACCGCTGGCGGACCTGCTCGCCACCGACCACACGGTGCTCACCACCGACCCCCGGGGTGTCAACCGCAGCACGCTCGACGACCCCGAACAGGACTCGACCGCGCCGATGCGCGCCGACGACCTCTCCCGGCTGCTGACCCACCTCGACGCGGGCCCGGCCGCGGTGTTCGGCTCCAGCGGCGGCGCCGTCAGCGCGCTGGCGCTCGCCGTCGCCCACCCCGCGCTGGTGCACACCGTGATCGCGCACGAGGCTCCGCTGAACGAGGTGCTCGACGACCGCGAGGAGCGCCACGCCGCGGTCGAGGACATCGTCGCCACCTACGCCTCCGGTGACGTCGGGGGCGCGTGGGCCAAGTTCCTGAAGAACGCCAACATCGAGATGCCCGAGTTCGACGAATCCGAGGACGCGCCCGCGTCCTCGCCCTCGCCGGAGGCCCTGGCCCAGGCCGACCCCCAGCAGGCCGTGGACGAGCGCTTCTGGTTCCTGCACGAGATGCGCGGGAGCACCGGCTGGAAGCCCGACATCGCCGCCCTGCGCGACGGGCCGGTCCGCATCGTGGTCGGTGTCGGCGAGGAGTCGGCCGGCCAGTTCTGCGACCTGACGTCGAGCGCGCTCGCCACGGCGCTGGGCACGAAGCCGACGCTCTTCCCCGGCGGTCACATCGCCTTCACCGAGATCCCGGACGTCTTCGCCTCCAGGGTGCGGGAGGTCCTGCGGGAGAACTGAACGAGGTCCCGCGGGAGGTCCGGAGGAGATCCCGCGGAGGGCCTGAGCGGGAGCGCCTCGCGCTCGTGCACGGGGAGCGGGGGCGGGGACCGGGCAAGGGGGCCCCGTCCCCCGTCCCCCGTTCCCCGTCCTCTCAGGCCTCTCAGGCCTCTCCGAACACCATCGGGGCACTCTGGGGCGCCCCCGGGCACCGTCAAGCACCTCCGAACACCATCGAGGGCCCCGGGCACATCGGACACCCTCAGGACACCCTCGGATACCGTCGGGCGCCTCCGGACACCCTCCGGCACGTCCGAACACCCCGGGTACGTTCAGGCATGTCCGGAGACCCTCAGGACGTCCTCGGACACCTTCGGGCGTACACGGAAGGGTCCCGGCCGCTTCGCGAAGCGGCCAGGACCCTTCCGTGTACGCGTTCTCACGCGTTTCCGTGCATTCACGCGCGTTCCTCGAAGAGGAAACGAATGTCGGCCCGCAATGTTTCCATTCAGGTCTTCTCCATTCAGGTGTTGCCCTTTCCCGCCTTCTCGATACCGCATTTTCCGGCACGATTTTCCCGGGGCAGGATTTTCCGTTCCGGGATTTCTGCCCGGACTTTCCTGACCGCTTCCGCCGAGTGGTACGGGAGTCGAACGCCGGCGCGGCCGATGTGACGTTCCGCTGCCGCTCAAAGCCTCGTCGTGACATGTCGGCATACGCGGTCCGGGGCCGGAGACCTCGTTCATCTCCCCCGTCACAAACGCATCTCCGGTACGGGGTTCATACGGAACCTCACCACGGGGATATTGACGGACCCGCCGCCGGAGTGGACCGTCGGAAGGCCGGGAAGGTGACGGTACGCCCCGTGGCGCGGGGTCGCTCACCTCACCGGTCGCAGGTTCGCCCAGCATACGGAGAACCGATTCATGACGGGGTACATGCCGATCCTGAAGGGCCGGGCCGGCGATTTCCTGGCGTTGGGGAAGGTCGCCGAGGAGCTTCGGCCGTTCATTCGGGCACTGGTCGAGGTGATGCCCGTGGAACGAAAACGAGGAGAAGAAGGACGGACGGTGCTGCAGAGCGTCGCCGCTTTCGAAGAACGCGTGGAAGGACACCTTTCCGCCGAATGTGATCTCGTGGTGGACTGCGGGCCGCTGCTCGACAGATACGGGCATCCGCACGCGTGCGGTGCCATGACGATGGTGTCGAACGTCATGGAGAAACTCGGCCGCCGGATCATTCCGGTCGTGAGACCGACGGATCGGGACTGCGAGTTCCGGGACGCGGGACACGCCGCGAGGCGCCACGGCCGGGGCGTGTGCCTGCGCGTGCCCTGGCCGGGGTCGCGGGCCCGCGTGGAGGGCTCCCGGCTGTCACGCCGGATGGAACACGCGAACCTGAGGTTCACCGACGTCGATCTCGTGATCGACCTGTGGGCGGTCGACTCCGACGCGCTGCTGAGAAGCCGTACCGCCGACGCCCTCACGGCGCTCGCCTGGGCGAGCCGGTTCCCGGTGCGTTCGGTCACCGTGGCCGCCGGGGCGTTCCCGAAGGATCTGGGAACCGTGCCGTTCGGCGCGCCGACACCCGTCCTCCGGTCGGACGCCGCCCTGTGGAGAACCGTCACGGCCTCCCGTCCCGGTGTGTTCTACGGGGACTACGGCGTGTCCAGCCCCCGGGCGGAGCGGCGGAACCCGCATCCCGAACTGCGGTACACGTTCGACGACTACTGGTACGTCTACCGGTGCGAGCGGGGTGACGGGCCGGGCGCTCTCGGGGGGTTCGAGGATCTGTGCAAGGCGGTGGTCACCGACTTCCGGCCGGCGCGGGGAGCGGTGTCCTCGTGGGGTGATCAGGAGATCGAACGGTTCGCCGCCGGACGGCCGTTGCTGCCGAGACGGCCGGGATCGTGGCACGCCTGCGCCATGTCCCACCACATCGCCACGGTGGTCGACCGGCTGAGACGTCTCGAACGCCCCTGACCCCGCCCCGGCCACCAGAGGCGCCGGAACCACTGAAGCCGCCGGAGGCGCTCCGGACGGCTCCACCCCGGTTCACCCGTCGAACCACCTCGGACGGCACCTCCCAGGCTCACCCGCCGGTCCCTTTCGGCGCGCTCACCTCCGGCCCGGACGCCGGACCGCCCCGTCCCAAGCGTCGTGGGGATCAGCGGGAACGCGGGAGCCGGAGGCGTCCCGGGCTTCCCTGGCGAGGATGCCCTCCATCCACCCCACCGCGGTGGCGGCCACCTGGGTCAGCCGTTCGTACAGGTGCTTGTCGAGCTCCTCGCGACCGGTGTGGAACCTGTCGTGGTTGAGCTCCCGGCCGACCTCGCCGATCCGCTCGACCAGGGCCGCCAGCTTCGCCACCTCGACCAGGTGGGGGTTGGAGGGGTCCAGGACGTCGTCCTCGGCCTGGCGCCGCAGGCGCTCCCGCTCGACCTCGGCCAGGGCGCCCTCCAGGCGTGACCGGCGCGCGTGACCCGCCATCGTCTCGACGATGAGCTCGGCGACCTCCCGGGGCCGTTCGGCGTCGAGGATCTCCAGGTAGAGGGCGTGCTCGTCACCGTCACCCCCGGTGATCGCCCAGGTGCCGTCCTCCCTGGCGTCGTCGTTGCCGTCTCCCGGGACGACCCGCCAGGTGGCGGGGTCGGCGGACCCCGGCTGTTCGCGCGTGGGAACCACGGTGACCTCCTGCTCGTGTTTCGCGGATGGGGCGGTCGTGCGTGAGCTGGTCTCCCATCGTGCCGGGCCGGGTGATCGAAGGCGCCGGAATCGCAGGAACGGCCGGATCCGTCCGAACGCGCGGCCGCCCGCGACGGGCCGAATCTCTCTAAACGCGCGGCCGCCGTGACGGGCCGGATCGGCCTGGAGGCGCGGCCCCCGTGACGGGCGGATCACCGAAAACTTTTCCGACCCGTGAGACCCGCCACGACCGGTCCTCATCTGGGAGAACGACGGGGGTGCGAGGCGGGCCGCCGTTCCTCCGGCGGCGGCGGACCGGACGGGACGCTTGACCGGAACCTTTCTCCGGGAGTAAAAGTGCGAAAAGAGTTGGATAGCGCTTTCCCACCCTTCGTCCTGGAGCGGCGGCGGAACCACCCTCGGGTGCTCCGCCGCAGGTCCGGCCATGTCCGGCGCCCTCCGCCAGGGGGTGACGGGCACGGCGGGACACCGCCTGACGGACATCGCTCGCCGGGAGCCACCGGCGGCGGCACGTGACCGCGCGACGCGGCCGCGCCGCCGACGGCGGCCCACCCTCCCGGCGTGAGGCCATGGTCCGGCCGGACCCAGCAGGTCCCGGCCGGCACCGACCCGACCGGAGGTTCCACAGTGCGAAGAAGGAAAGAGCCCCGCACCGGCTCGCTGCTCGTCGCGATCATGATGACCGTCATGGCCGCGGTGCTCGGCGCGCTGGCGCTGCCCGCGCTGCCCAGCGCGTTCGCCGCGACGTTGTTCACCGACAACTTCGAGGACGGTGACTCCGCGGGCTGGACGAAGTCCGGGGGGAGCTGGTCGGTGACCACCGACGGTTCCCGGGTCTACCGGCAGTCCGGCACCGGCGCGGACTCCAGGGCGATCGCCGGCACCGGATGGTCGAACCAGGCGGTGCAGGCGCGGGTGAGGCCGATCACGTTCAACGGCGCCGGACGGTACGCCGCGGTGCTGGCCAGGGCGCAGAGCACCGGAAACTACTACTACCTCGGGCTGAGCAACGCGGGTTCGGTCGTCCTGGGCAAGCGGGCCGGCGGCGGCTCGACGGTCCTGGACACGGCTCCGGCCACCGTGACCGCGGGCACGTGGTACACCGTCAGGCTGGAGGCGTTCGGCTCCACGCTGCGCGGCTTCGTGAACAACGTGGAGGTCGTCTCGGCGACGGACTCCACCTTCGCCTCCGGCAAGGCGGGCCTGGCGGGCTACTACACGAGCGCCTCGTTCGACGACGTGCAGGTGACCGACGTCGCCGGCCCGAGCGAGCCGACGCCCACCGTCACCCCGACGGTCACGCCCACGATCACGCCGCCCCCGGGCTCGTGCAACACCTCGGGCTCGCCCGTCGGGTTCGCCTCGGTGGACGCCTGGGGTCAGAACGGCACCACGGGAGGCGCCGGCGGACCGACCGTCGAGGTCGACACGGCCGGTGAGCTGATCTCCGCGATCGGCCAGAGCGGTCCGCTGAACGTCTGCGTACGCGGGATGGTCACGGTTCCGGCGGGGATGTACAACGTCAGTTCGGACAAGACGATCGTGGGCATCGGCGCCGACGCCGGCATCAGCGGCGGCGGGCTCAACGTCGGTCTTCCCCTCGACAACTCGGCCACCTCACCGCCCGCGAACGCGGTGAACAACGTCATCATCCGCAACCTGTCGTTCCGGAACGCGAACGACGACTCGATCAACGTGCAGATGTTCTCCCACCACGTCTGGATCGACCACAACGACCTGGCCGACGGCTACGACGGGCTGCTCGACATCAAGCGCGGCTCGTCCTACATCACCGTGTCGTGGAACCACGCGCACGACCACAGCAAGAACATGCTGCTCGGCCATGACGACAGCAACGGCGCGCAGGACGTCGGCCGGCTGAAGGTGACCTACCACCACAACTGGTTCGACGCGACGCCGCAGCGCAACCCGCGCGTGCGGTTCGGCGAGCCGGTGCACATCTTCAACAACTACTACTACTACAACACCGACGTCGGGGTGGCCTGCCAGGCCAACGCCGGCTGCCTGATCGAGGGCAACTACTTCGAGCGGGTCGAGTACCCGGCGTCGAACAGCTACGCGGGCCCCTCCGGCCGGTGCGTGGCGCGCAACAACGTGCTCGTCGACTCGGGCGAGCCCGAGTGCAGCGGCAGCGTGCAGGAGGCCAGCTCCTACTACGGCTACACGCTGGAGAACCCGAACTCGGTGAAGGCGAGCGTCACCGCCGGAGCCGGGGTCGGGAAGATCGGCGGCTGACCCTCCGTACCGGGGTCCCGGCGGGCGGCCGTTTCGGGCGCCCGCCGGGAGCCCACCGGGACGTACCGCCCGCCGGGAGCCTGACGGAACGCGACGCCCGCCGGAGCCCGACAGGACGTGCCACCCGCCGGAGCCCGGCGGAACGTGCCGGCCGGGCGGCGGTCAGGCCGGGTCGCCGCCGCCGCGCAGGTAGCCGACGATCATCTCGCCGACCATCCGGCGCTGCCGGGCCCGGTGTTCGGACGCGGTCATGTCACGGCCGAACAGGGCGCCGAAGGTGTGCTGGTTGGCCACGCGGAAGAAACAGAAGGCGCTGATCATCATGTGCACGTCGATGGCGTCGGCCACGGTGACGAAGTCCCCCCTGGCCGTACCGGCGTCGAGGATGCGCTCGATGATGTCGAGCACCGGCGTGCCGAGGTTGATCAGCGCCTCGGACTTGCGGATGTGCTCGCCCTGGTGGATGTTCTCGATGGAGACGAGCTTGATGAAGTCGCGGTGCGCGTCGTGGTGGTCGAAGGTGAGCTCGGCCAGGGTGCGGATCGCCTCGATCGGGGCCAGGTGCTCCACGTCGACCGCGCGCTCCACCTCGCGGACCTCGGCGTAGGCCTTCTCCAGGACCGTGATGTAGAGCCGTTCCTTGCTGCCGAAGTAGTAGTAGATCATGCGCTTGGTGGTACGCGTCAGCGCGGCGATCTCGTCCACCCTCGCCCCCGCGTACCCGTGCTGCGCGAACTCCCGCTGGGCGACCTCAAGGATCTCCGCCTTGGTGCGGTCGGCGTCGCGCCGGCGTTCCCCGGTGGCGGGCTGCGAGGTCATCCGCCCATATTAGTGACCGCCCGCGTGCTGGGCGGCGAGGCGGATCGGGGCGTTGACCGCGCCGTATCCCCGGTAACCGCCGATCCGCTGGACGATCTCGAAGAAGACGCGTCCCAGGGTGACGGTGTAGAGGTGCAGGAACTCGCCGTCCGCGTCGCGGTCGTAGAGCACCCCCAGCTCCCTGAGGCAGGGGTCCACGTCGTGACGGGCCTCCAGGTCGTCGTAGTAGTTGCCGGGGATCGGCAGCAGCAGTTCCGGGTGGTCGGCGCGCAGCCTGCGGGCCGTGGCGAGCAGGTCGTCGCAGGCCAGCGCGACGTGCTGCCAGGGGACGTCCCCCGCGCCGACCCGGGCGAGGTTGAGCACCAGCCGTACCACCCGGCCGGTGGATCCGCCCGTCGTTCCCGGGCCGGACGCGGCCGGCGTGCCTGACGTATCGCGGGCGCCGGACGCGGTGGGCGAGGTGGGCATGCCGAGCGCGGTGGACGCGGTGGGCATGCCGGGCGCCGTGGACGTTCCGGGCACGGCGGAGGTGCCGGGAGCGGTGGACATCGCCATGCTGCGGAGCAGGCCGTAGGGGTCGGGCAGCTCCAGGCTCTCCTGCGGGCGCAGGCCGAGCACGCTCCGGTAGAACAGCGCCGCCTCGTCGAAGTGGTGCCAGGGCTGGGTGAGGGCCACGTGGTCGATGTGGGTGATCGTCCCGGTGGCCGTCGTGCCCGGGACGGGGTCGGCGGGCCGTTCCGGCGTTCCGCCCTGGACGGGGCCGGGCCGTTCCGGGGTCCCGTCCGGGGCCGGGTCACCGGGCCGTTCCGGGGTCCCGTTCGATGTGAAGTCGCCGCGCCATTCCGTACCGCAGAAGAAGATCTCGGTGCCGTCGGGGGCGGCGATCGCGTCCAGCGGCGCCTCCCGCGGGGCGCGCTCGCGCGGCAGCACCGGCGAGAGCAGCGAGCCGGCGTGCTCGACCGCGCGGGCCGGGTCGGGGCTGTCCAGTCCGAGGCTGACCAGGGCGGGTTCGTCGCCGGTGACGTTGACCAGGAGCCGTGCCTCGCCCTGCTGCCACAGCTCCACCGGCTTGCTGGGGTGCGAGCCGGCGGGGGCGAAACCGAGCGCGGTGAGCACGCCGCGCAGGGAACCGGTGGCGGTCGCGGTGCCGGTGGGAGTCGCGATGGCGGTGCCGGTGGGAGTGGCGGTGCCGGCCGCGGTGGCGGTGGCGGTGGCGGTGTCGGAGAGTTCGGCGAAGGCGTACCCGGTGGGGACGGCGGGGTGCGCGGTGCGGTCGAGGGCCTGTTCGAGGGCGATGAGCGAGCGCCGGCCGTCCCGGGCGGTACGGGCCGCGTCGGCCTGCCGGAAGTGGTCGTTGAACACCTCCAGCGACAGCGGCCCGGTGTACCCGGCGTTCAGCACGTTGCCGACCAGCCCGGCCAGGTCGAACCCGCCCTGGCCGGGAAAGCAGCGGTAGTGGCGGCTCCACTGGAGCACGTCCATCGCCAGCAGGGGCGCGTCCGCGAGCTGGAGGAAGAAGATCTTCTCGCCGGGGATCGCCTCGATGCCGATCGGGTCGGAGCCGCGCGACAGGATGTGGAAACTGTCCAGGCAGGTGCCCAGGTTCGGGTGGTCGGCCAGGCGCACGATCCGCCAGGCGTGCAGGTAGTCGTTGACGTGCCGCCCCCAGGCCAGCGCCTCGTACGCGACGCGGATGCCGTGCTCGGCGGCCCGCTCGGCCAGTGACCGCAGCTGGGCGGCGGCCAGCCCGTCGTCGTCGACCGCGGCGGGGGAGACGTTGGAGCAGACCAGCAGCGTGTCCGCGCCGAGCCGTTCCATCACCTGGAACTTGTGCTCGGCCCTGCGCAGGTCCGCGGCGGGCATCGCCTCGAAGTCGCGGAACGGCTGGTACAGGTCGATCGACAGTCCCAGGTCGGCGGCGCGGAGCCGTACCTCCTCCGGGGAGAGCGGGCAGGCCAGCAGGTCGTTCTCGAAGATCTCGATCCCGTCGAACCCGGCGGCCGCGATCGCGGCCAGCTTCTCCGGCAGCGTGCCGCTGACCGACACGGTGGCGATGGACGTGCGCATGGCTCCCCCTCAGGTGTCGACGAGCTCGGTCAGGTGGGTGAGCATCCGGCCCGTGTCGGGGGTCCGCCCGGTGAACAGGTGGAAGGCGTGCGCCGCCTGGAAGACGACCATGCCGGAGCCGTCCAGCGTCCGGCAGCCCAGCGCCCGCGCCTGCCGCAGCAGCTCGGTCTCCAGCGGCCGGTAGACGATGTCGGCCACCCACAGGTCCCGCCGGAGCAGCGAGGCGGGCAGCGGCAGCCCGGGGTGTCCCGCCATGCCGGTGGGCGTGGAGTGGACCAGCCCGTCCGCGCCGGCCAGCAGCCCCGGCAGGTCGTCCTGGGGGGCCGAGGCCGCCCGCCCGTCCCCGAAGCGCCCGGTCAGCTCGGCGGCCAGCGCCGTCGCCCGCGCGGGGTCGGCGTCGACCAGGGTGACCCGGCCGGCCCCCAGGGTGAGCAGCGCGTGCGCGACCGCGGCGCCCGCGCCCCCGGCGCCGAGCTGGACGATCCGCTCGACCGGCGCGTCCGGCAGGCCGCGGGCGAAGGACTCCTTGAAGCCGGTCCAGTCGGTGTTGTGGCCGATCGCGCGCCCGGAGTCGAAGACCACCGTGTTGACCGCACCCAGCGTCCCGGCGTCCGGCGAGAGCTCGTCGAGGTGCGGGATGACGGCCTGCTTGCACGGGTGCGTGATGTTGAGGCCGTCGTAGCCGAACCGGCGGGCCGTACGGACCAGGTCTCCGACGTCGGTGCCGAGGACGTCGGTGTCGAGCAGCCGGTAGACGTAGCGCAGTCCGTGGTGGGCCGCCTCCCGCTCGTGCAGCGGCGGGCTGAACGAGGGGCCGATGCCGGAGCCGATCAGTCCGGCCAGGAACGAGGTCATCGATTCTTCCTTCCCGGCGCGCGTGACGGGCGCGCCCCATGACCGCTTCCCTGCAATGTACGAACTAGTGAGTTAGGTATAACGTACGCCGCGATCGAAGTGAAGAGGTCCTTGACAGGCGACGTCGCCGCCAGCAGCATTACCGCAGCGCTAATTAACTATCTAGTTCGTAAACAGTAGGAAACGCCACCCGGGGGGACGGCCGGACCACGCGTACCGAAGGAGTCATCGTGACCGACAGCTCACCCGATGTCCCACAGGGCACGCCGCGCAAGGCGGCCGTCGCCGCCTGGATCGGCAGCGCCCTGGAGTACTACGACTTCTTCATCTACGGCAGCGCCGCGGCCCTGATCTTCTCCAAGGTCTTCTTCGACGACTCCGACCCGGCGACCGCCACCCTGCAGTCGCTGGCCAGCTTCGGCGTGGCGTACGCGGCCAGGCCGGTGGGCGCCGTCATCCTCGGGCACGTCGGCGACCGGTTCGGCCGCAAGAAGATCATGGTGTTCACGCTCATGCTGATGGGCGTCTCGACCTTCCTCATCGGCTGCCTGCCCACCCGCGACCAGATCGGCGGCCTGGCGCCCGTGCTCCTGGTGCTGCTGCGGGTCCTGCAGGGGCTCTCGGCCGCGGGCGAGCAGGCCAGCGCCAACTCCATGACGCTGGAACACGCCCCCGCCGACCGGCGCGGCTACTTCACCAGCTTCACCCTCAACGGCACGCAGTTCGGCCAGATCCTGGCGACGCTCGTCTTCATCCCGGTGGCGGCCCTGCCGGAGGAGCAGCTGCTCAGCTGGGGCTGGCGGATCCCGTTCCTGCTCAGCGTGGTCGTCGCGGTGGTCGGCTGGATCATCCGCAGGAGGCTTGAGGAGACCCCGGCCTTCGAGCGGGAGGTCGCCCGGGGAACGGTGCCCAAGATGCCGCTGGCGGTGCTCTTCCGCGACCACTGGAGCAGCGTGCTGCGCGTCATGTGCGCGGCCCTCATCGCCACCGTCAGCACGATCTTCACCGTCTGGGCCCTCAACTACGCGACCAGCGACGAGATCGGGCTCGACCGGGCCACCATGCTCTGGGTGAGCATCGCCGCCAACACGGTCGCCCTCGTCGCCATCCCGCTGTGGGCCATGCTGTCGGACCGCATCGGCCGCAAGCCCGTCTTCCTCATCGGAGCCGTCGGCAGCCCCATCATGATCTTCGCCTACCTCGCCGCGATCAACTCCAAGAGCTACCCGCTGGTGTTCGCCACCGGGATCCTCACGCTCGGCGTCGTCTACAGCGCCTCCAACGGCATCTGGCCGTCCCTGTACGGCGAGATGTTCAGCACCCGCGTCCGCCTGTCCGGCATGGCGATCGGCACCCAGATCGGCTTCGCGATCGCCGGCTTCGCCGTCGCCTCCGCCGCCGGGATCGTCTCCCCCGAGGGCTGGCTGGGCCTGCGCGGATGGATCGGGGTCGGCGTGTTCACCGCGATCCTCTGCGCGATCAGCGCGATCGCCGTGGCCACCACCCGCGAGACGCACCGCGTCCCCACGGAGGAGCTCGGTCTCGGCGAGCGCGAGCTCGCGGGCGACGTGCGCGGCTGACCGAGGTCCCGCGGAGCGCGCACCGCGGGGACAGGGGAGGAGCACCGCGGAGACGAGCGTCGACCGGCCCGTCTCCGGCCCGGTCCCGTGATCTTTTCACGGGACCGGGCCTTCGTCGTCCCGACCGGTGGTCGGTGGCGGGTGGCGGGTGGGCTGTGGCCGGTGGGCTGTGGGCAGTCCAGGTGGGCGATCCGAGCCGGACGGCCGGTTCGAGCGGTCGGTCCACACGAGCGGTCCGGGAAGCCGTCCGCGTCACCGGTCCGGGAAGCCGTCCGTATGACCGGTCCGGGAAGCCGTCCGTATGACCGGCCTGGATGGCCCCATCCCATGACCGCCCTGGGAAGCGATCCCCACGGCCGGTCCGGACGACCCGCCTCCTCACTCGGACAGGCGTCGCGATCGGACGAGCGACGCGATCGGACGAGCGACGCGATCGGACGAGCGACGCGATCGGAAAAGACGGAGCTCCAATTCCTCGAAGCAGATGGCCGGTCGGGCGATGTCCCAATGACAGGAAAGCATTCATATCCGTTTGTTATGAGATGGCAGGCCACCCGGAGAGCGAAACCGTTTCGTGACCATCGGCTCGCGGTAGCCGTCCGGCCGGTGCCGGAAAGCCCGACGGAGAGTGAACATCCGGCTCTCGCCAGGTAAATGACGGTCCGACTGGAAACATGAAGGTTGATCCGAAACCCGGAGACGGCTGAGCTCCCCGGAGACCGGGTGGTACGTTCGCCCACGAGAGACCAGCAGGTGAGAGGCACCCCGGGTTTCGGACAGCCTTTATGGCGCCTTAGGTGTTAATTAAAACCCGATAACCATAAGTGCCGATTACTGAGCCCTTTACCTTCCCAATAGATCACGGTCAGTCTAATATTTGGACCTATGTCATGGCATGCAGGTGATTTCCCAGATCGACAGGCTGGGTCCTTCGGCCGTGGCAACGCCTCCCCTGGAAACGATTCCGAGCGGGCGTCCGACTGGCACCCCGAGCGCCTGCTGTCATTCGATTGGCGGAAGTTCTTTCTGTTCACGGCGATCCTGGTGATCATCGCCGTCTCCGCACTCTGGCTCGTCACCAAATCGCCCTCCGGCCCGTCCCTGGCGGCGAACAGTGATGCAGAGCGTCCGGACGGCGACCGGGGCGGGGCCGTCCCCTCGTCCTCGACGACGCCGTCCCCCGCCCGTTCCACCCGGAAGTCCACCCCGAAACCCACCGCGAGCGGCACGGACGGGTCGCCCTCCCGCCCGAAGACCTCCTCAGGGACCGGGGGCGAGACCTCCCCCGGAGCCGTGACCTCTCCCCGGGCCGGGGCCTCCCCCCGTTCGGAGTCCGCTCCCGGGCCGGAGGCCACGACGCCGCAGAGGCCCAGGACCGGGACGGCGACCGCCCCGTCGCCCGCCGACGCGCCGCCCCGGGCCGGACTCACCCCCAAGGAGGCGTACGGCATCCATGCCCGCTACCAGCGGCGCCTCTCGGCGGCGCAGGTCGCGAAGGACCGGAACGCCATGGCGGGCCTCGAGCACGGCCTCGCCCTGGAGATGACGCGGGCGAGTTTCACGACCGCGAAGATGCAGGGGACGTCGCTGGCGTCGGGCATGTGGCCCAACCCCAAGGTGTGGATCCCGCGCCGCGTGGAGGGCGTCGCGGACTGGTTCGTGGCGGTCGCGCACGAGCCCGGTGTCGCCCGGATCGCCGACGTGATGAGCTCGGCCCCGGGCGGCTGGAGGCTCGTCGCCTCGGCCGCCGACACCCGTCCCACCCCGGCGCGCTTCCCCGAGATCGCGACGGACGCCGACGGCTACGCGACCGGCCTGCCCGAGAACGCCACCGGGCTGGTCGCGACCCCCCGCCAGATCGCCGGCGCGCACCTGGCGAGCCTGGAGAGGGCCGAGGTCGATCCTGCGTTCGAGGACGGCCCCTGGACCGGTGAGGCCGTGCTGTTCTGGCAGCGGGAGCGGGAGCGGCTGCGGGAGGCCGACTGGAAGCTCACGCTCTCGTACCGGCTTGAGGGACCGGTACACGCGCTCAGGACCGGTGACGGGGGTGCCCTCGTCTGGTACGGGGCCCGGTCCATCGAACTCCGCGAGGCGGTGCGGAAGGGAGCGACGGTCAAGCTGAAGGGCTCGGCCGCCGTCCGCACTCGCGGCAAGGCCTTCGCCAACTCGGTGAGCGCCACGTACGGCCGTATGTACGTGACACATGTCCCCCCCGCCGGATCGAACGAGCCCGCTCGCGTACTGGGTGAGTGGAGCGACGTCCTGGAGAGCCACGGCGACTGACGCTTTACCGGAAGAAAAGGAACATTCAGATGACACCCTCACGTAAGCCATCACGTGCGACGGTGATCACCGCGAGTGTCGCGATCGGTGTCTTCGGCGCCGGCGCCGGACTGGGAGCCGTCATCGCCGCCCGTCCCGACAGCGGCGAGGGGCGGGTGATGCGACTGGTGGCGGGGACCTACCTCCTGGACGACCAGGCCGTCGCCTGGACGTCGACCGCGTCGCCCGGCGGTGACCGGCCCCTGTCGCTCTCCGGCGCGGACGCGGGCAGCGCGATCTCGAAGGGCTCGGCCGCGGACACCGCCGAGAACCCGCGGGTCTGCCTGACGACCACCGTCGACGGGCACGCGGTCGGAGCCGCGGGGAAGGGCTGCGTCGCCCTCCCGGTCCTGGCCGCGGCGGCCGCCGCGCCGCTCGTGCAGCGGCCGGGCGACCCCAGGAGCACCGGGGCGCCCCCCGCCAAGACCGCCGCCCCCGCGCGGTCGTCGGCGCCCAAGACGTCCTCGGCCCCCAGGGCGACGTCGAACGCCCAGGCCGCCAGGCGCACCGCGGCACCGGTACAGCCCGACCCGGCTCCCGCGGTACGGCCCCCGGTGGTGAACGACCCGCCCGCCAAGCCGGCTCCGACCCCGACCGAGAAGCTCAGCGGCAACATCTCGCAGAACCAGCCGAAGAACCAGGAGAGCGGCAGCGTCATCGAGCAGCCCCAGCAGACCGTGGTCGTGGCCCCTCAGCCGGCTCCCGAGAGCAGCCAGGGGAGGTCGGCGGACCCCTCCCGGCCGGCGCAACCGCGACCCACCGGGAACGTCACCGGCCAGCCCCGGACCGGTGGCGACCGGTCGTCCCAGCCCCGGCCGACCGGCGACCCCAGGACCTCCCAGGACCGGCCCCGGACCGGTGGCGAACGGTCGTCCCAGCCCCGGACCGGCAACGGTGACCAGACCCCGAGGCAACAGGACGGCACGCCGCGCTCCCGGCCGACCGGGAGCCTGAAGCCCGCGATCCGGTCCGGTCCCGGCGGGCCCCTCGCCCCCAGGAGCGAGGCGACGGTTCCCGAGACCCGGCCGACGGACGACGCGGCCACGCAGCAGAGGAGGACGCGGCCGACGCGGGAGGCGTCCCCCGCTCCGCTGCCCGCTCCGCCGACCGCCACGACCCCGGCCGAGCCCGGTGAGCGCCCGCGGGCGGCCGAGCCGTCGCAGGACGCGCCCGACGCTCCGTCCCGGCCCTCGGCGGGCCCCGGCGAGAACACGTCGCGGGGTCCCGACGGGACCACGCTCACCCCCGCCGCGCCGCGGCTTCCCGGCGGCGGCCCGGACGGAGGCGTCTCGCTGCCGATCTTCAAGGATCCCGAGCTGCTGCGGCGGGCCCAGGAGGCCCTCGGCCTGGACAGGGGGATGCGCTACACCGACGAGAACGGTGTGTGGGACCTCAACATCGCCCCGCCGGGCACCCCGCCGTGCCGCGACTACACCGCCGAGGAGATCGACGAGCTGAACCGCTCCAAGGGATCGGATCCGGCCACCGGCCGCCAGGCGATCCCCCGTGACTCGTGCGTGTGGCCCGCCTTCGTCCGCTGGCTCTACGCCGAGCCCGCGCCCGGCGAGGTCAGCAACTGGACGAAGTTCACCGGCCTGCCGCAGCGCAACCTGGAACTCGTGGTGACCGACCCGCCGCCCGTGCCGCTCCCCCGTCCGATCCCCGAGGGGGACGCCTCCTCGCCCGACTCGCCCGACTCGCCCGAGGGGTCGCGGCAGGACGTCCCCGGTGACTCCGGGACCGGTCAGGAGGATCCCGGCCTGCCCGCCCCGCCCCGGCAGGAATCCGGACGGCAGGAGTCCGGACAGCAGGAGCAGGGACAGCGGGGACGGCAGGGACCCCCGCGGTCCGGCTCCGACGACCCCGCCGACGGCCGGTGGGGCTCCGGCCAGGACACCGGAGAGCGGGACGCACTCCTGCCCGACCAGGGCCAGGTCGAGCCGGACCCTGTCGAGTACGACGGCCGATGAGCACACCCACCGGAACCGGGCGCCCCGCGCCCGGCCCCGGCCAGGAGGCGGCCTGGGTACGCGAGCACGGCGCGCACCTGGTGGACTACGCCGCCTCCCGCCTCGAGTCCGGCCGGGTGCACGCGGCGGTCGTCTCCGCGCTGGCGGCCGTCCGGGCCGAGGCGGCCCCCGGGAACGTCACGGTCCGGGGGCGATCGCTGGCCGTGCTGCGGCGTGACCGCCGTACCCGTCCCGACCACCGGGAGCGCTACGTGCCGGGTCCCGGACCCGGCATGCCCGACGCCTCCCTGATCGAGCGGGTGTGGACGATCGTCGACCCCCTGGGCACGGAGACGCTCAGGCTGATGTACCGCCACGCGCTGGGCATGGAGGACCTCTCCCACGTGCTGGCGATGCCCGCCGAGGAGATCGGCAGGCTCGCCACCCGCACCCAGGACCTGATCGAGACCCTGGTGAGCGGGCTGGACGCGCTCACCCACGGGCGGCGTACCTGTCCGGAACTCCCCCCGCTGGTGGAGGCCGTCTTCCCCGGCGCCTTCCCGGCCGGTCTGCCAGGAGGGCCTCCCGACGGGCACGAGCGACCCTCCGGCATCGGCTCCGAGGACGCCCGGACGCGGCTGCTGTCCCACATGATCAGGTGTTCCGTGTGCACCCGGCCGTTCAACATCCGCTACACGGTCCCGCAGATGGTCTCCCACCCGCCGGTCGTACCGCTCTCCGCAGAGGAACGCCGGCGGCTCACGGACGCCCTGGCCGGGGGCGTCCCGTTCACCGAGGTACCGTCCGCGCCCGCCGGGGCTCCGTCCGCGCCCACCGGGTCGCCGTCCCCGGCGCCGCCGCAGGCGCGCCCGCCTCGCGGCAGGTCCCCCCTCCTGTCGGCGCCCCCGGCGGGAGGGCGGCCCCCGGCGCCCACGCTCCCCCCACGGGAACGGTCCCTGACACCGGCGACGCCACCGGGCCGGGACGACGTACCGGCGCCCCCGCCGGTGACGCCACCGGTGCGACCGCCCGCGCCCGGACCGTCCGCGCGAGAAACCGCCACCCCCGGAACGGCCACCCCCGGGACGGCCGCGACCGGAACGACCGCGCCCAGAGCGGCCGCGCCCAGGCCGGGCGCGTCCCCCTATCCGCCGGTGGCGTCCAGGCCGTCGGCCGCCCCACCGGGCACGCGGCGACCGGACGCGAGCCTTCCCGGCGCGGCGTCGTCCGCGACGGCACCGCCCGGCGCGCCACCGTCCCGCGCGACGTCTCCCGGCGCCGGCTCGTACGAAGCCGGCTCGGGGGGAACGACCGCGCCCGGGACCACCTCGCCGGGGTCGTCCCCGGCGGGCGGGCCCGCGGCGGGCTCCCCCCTCTCCTCGGGACTGCCCCCGCTGCCCGCCCTGCCGCCCCACCGGATCCGGCCGTCCCGCCCGCCGGTCGCACCCCCCGTCGCCGGGCACGACACCCCCCTCTACGACGCCCTGCGGACCCAGGCCTGGGCGCGCGAGGTCCTCGCGCAGAGCGAGGAGATCACCGGCACCATCCCCCGGCAGGCCCCCGCACCCGTCCCCGAGCCCGAGGTCAGGACCGAACCGGTCGTCCTCGCCGGGCAGGCGTCCGTCGAGATGCGGACCCCTGCCCCCGCGGACGACGACCAGGTCCCGGCCCTGCGCTTCCACACCGAACCCGACGACCGCCCCGAGGAGGCGCGGGACGAGCGGGCGGTCCACGTACTGGAGGCGATGAGCTGGGCGGGAACGCGGATCAGGAACACGACCGTCAAGATCGCCATCATCGTCGTGGCCGGTACGGCCGGCACCCTGACCGGAATGAACTTCCTCGGCCCGGCGATCGGGCCCGAGGAGCCCGCGAGCTCGCTGCAGTCCTCCACCAGCCAGGCCACCCGGCCGCCCCCGGCCGACGACGCGCCGGCACCCCAGGACGGACTCGCCTCCCGCCTGCGGGTCCCGCCCATCGTGGCGCTGGACGAGTTCGGCCAGGGAAACCTGGTCCTCGGCCTCTCGGGAGAACCGCTCACGTGGCGGATATCGGCTCCCGGGCTGGCCGTGAGCCCGTCCACCGGCACCCTGCGGCAGGGGACCACGCAGGTGATCAATCTTCGTGCCCACAGGGTCCGCAACTGGTGCGGCAACCCGGCCACCGTCACCGCCCCGCTGACGGTTCACGGCCCCGACGACTCGATAGGTACCACGGTGCGCTGGCGGACCTGCTGACAACCTCCCCTCCCCCCCGCGATCGCCCCCTGCGAAAGGACCTTGGCAATGACGGATACCTCCCCCCACATCCAGAAATCGCCGCCCACCCCTCCCGAACAGTTCCACGAGGTGGTCCCGCTCACCGCGGAACACCTGCTCACCAACCGCCGCCCGGAGCCCGCCGGAGGGTGGCGCCGCCTCGTCTGGCAGCTCTCCGGCAGGCGCATCATCCCGGCGGAGTCGGCCGCGGAGCTGGAACGCCGCACGCTGATGGCGCAGGCACAGACCCCGGTGGCCAGCGGTCACCACCGGATCGCGGTCATGAGCCTCAAGGGCGGGGTCGGCAAGACCACCACGACCGTGGCGCTGGGCAACACCCTGGCCTCCCTGCGCGGCGACCGGGTCATCGCGATCGACGCCAACCCCGACCGCGGCACCCTCGGCATCAAGGTCAAGTCCGAGACGGCCGCGACCATCCGCACCATGCTGGCCGAGGCCCCGCACATCCTGCGCTACGCCGACGCCCGCGCCTTCACCTCCCAGTCGCCGGCCCGCCTGGAGGTCCTCGCCTCCGACACCGACCCCGCGGTGAGCGAGGCGTTCAACGCCGAGGACTACCGTACGGTCGCCGGTCTCATCGAGCGCTACTACTCCATCTGCATCACCGACTGCGGGACCGGCCTGCTGCACGGGGCCATGGGGGCGACGCTGGAGCTGGCCGACCAGATCGTGCTGGTCAGCCTGGTCGCGGTGGACGGGGCGAGCTCGGCCGCCGCGACGCTGGACTGGCTGACCGCCCACGGTCACGCCGACCTCGTCAGGAACGCCATCGTGGTGCTGAACGCGGTGGAGCCCAAGTCCGACGTGGACCTGGACCTGCTGGAGCGGCACTTCAGCTCCCGCTGCCGCTCGGTGATCCGCATCCCCTACGACCCGCACCTCAAGGAGGGCGCCGAGGTGGACCTGGTCCGCCTGCGCCCGACGACCCGGGGCGCGTACCTGCGCCTGGCGGCGGCGGCCGGAGTGGCGTTCGGCCAGCGTTCCGACCGGAGCCACTAGTGCCACATGTCGCCGAGGATCCCTCGCTGGACTGGGATCTGGGCCCTCCGCCGACCAACCGGCGGAGAATGCTCATCGTGGTCGTCTCGATCGTGGGGGCGATCCTGCTGGCGGCCGGCGCGTGGCAGCTGCTGCGGGCCACCCTCGATCCCGCGGGTGCCACGGCCTCGCAGAGCACCGGGAGCGCCGGGAACGCCGGGGACACCATCCGGCTCGCCGCGCCCTCCGGCTACGAGGGCGCGGCCGGTTACCCCGTCGGGTTCCCGCACACCGAGCTGGGCGCGGCCTCGGCCGCCGCCGCGGCGCTGGAGGCGGCCTGGACCCTGGACGGCGAGCAGGCCGAGCAGGCCGCGGTGCTGTACGCCCCGCCGGACCAGCACGACGCGGCGCGGGCGGGGGCCCGCGAGGCCGCCGCCGGCTGGCGGGAGATCCTCGGCCTTCCCAAGGACGGGGCGCTGCCCGAGGGCGCCGCCATGCGGACGCGGACGATCGGCGTCCAGTGGCGGGCCCGGGAGCGGGACCAGATCCAGGTCTCCGTGCTGGTGCAGGTGACCGCCACCAAGGGTGTCAACGACACCGACCCGACCTACTCCAGCCCGTACGCCATGAGCCTGCTCATGGTCTGGCATCCCGGCCTGCGCGGCGCGGATCGGGGGGACTGGGTCAACGTCCCCGACCCCCTCACCACCTCGGTACCGCCCGTAGCCCTTCCGGGCACCCCCGAATTCACGACCGCGGGATGGAAGCCCGTCTCCGGTCCAGAGCCCACCTCATAACCCAGGAAGAGCCCCCCAATGCCCCAACGCAGCTCATCCCGGCGTGTCAGCCTGCTCTCCGGACTCCTGCTGGCCGCGGTGTCCGCGACGACGAGCGCGATCATCGCTCAGCCGTGGGCCGCCGTGGCGGACCCGGGCGTGAACGCCGGCGCGCCCTCGCAGGAGTACGCCCCCGCCCCCCGCGCCGAGCCTCGTTCCGCGCCCGAGGAGGTCGCGCCGCGGGGAAGCGTCTCCGAGGCGGACATGCCGCAGGCCGAGCCCCCCTCCCGATCGCTCCGCAACCCCCCCGTCGACGCCGACCCGCCCGCCCGATCGACCAGGAACACCTCGCCCGACGAAACGGGGAACCGCGGCGCTCCGCGGGAGCGCGCGCGGTCCCTCCCGGAGACCGAGGAGTTCCCCTCCCGTACCGCCGACCGGCCCACCGGCACCAGGGTCGCCCCCCGGGAGTCGCCCGACGAGCGAACCCGGACACCCAGGGAGGCGCCCGTCGAGCAGTCCCGGACGCCCCGCCGGGACAGGGCGGGACAGGAGCCCGCCCAGACCAGAAGTGCCAGGACCACGGCCTCCCCGTCCGGCAGGACACGTTCCACCGAGGAGGCACCGCGCACCACGGCGACGGCCCCCCGCAGAAACGCGGAGGCGCCCCGCACCACGGCGACGGCCCCCAAGAACGGCGCGCGTGCCGCGAAGCCGTCGGCCGCGCCGAAGTCGTCCCAGGCGGCGCCGAAGAACGCCGCGCCCACGCCCCCGCCCGACGACCGGGAACCCGCGACCAGACCCACCACGGACGGCAGCCCGGCGCCGTCGTCCAGCGCCGGCACTCCGCCGTCGAGCCCGGCCCCCTCCGGCACGGCCACGCAGCCGGCGCCGAAACCGACCACGAGCGCGAGCACCGCGCCCAAGCCGACCACCAGCACCACGCCCAAGCCGAGCACCAGCACCACGCCCAAGCCGAGCACGAGCGCGACCCCCAAGCCGAGCACCAGCGCGAGCGCCACCCCCAAGCCAAGCACCAGTCCCGCGCCGACCGCCACCCCGAAGCCGACCACGTCGGCCACCGTCAAGCCGGCCTCGCCGAAGCCCTCGACGAGCCCGTCCCGCCGGGCCACCACGCCACCGCCCACCGCGCCGTCCGCCACACCGTCCACCGCGTCGGCACGGCGGCCCTCGCACGCGCCGAGGCCCACCCCCGGCAGGACGGGCGTCCACGACGCCGACCCGCTGACCGACACGTCGGAACTCGTCCGGGTCCCGACGGTGGTCCCGTCCCCGACGCCCCCGGCCCGGGCCGTCGTGCCGCTCCCCCCGCTCCGGCGTTCCCTCGAACCCTGCCGTCCCGGGGATCTCGCCTCGTGCTGGAGTCTAGCGCCCTGGCTGGGCCGTACGGCGGAACCCGGTGTCCTGCTGATCGCGAACCAGGGGCCCGTGACGCCTGAGACACCGCGCTGGGTGTTCGCCCCGCCCGCGTCCCCCCTTCCGCCGTCGCCGAGCACGGCGCCGGCCCCGATGCCCAGCCCGACGGGTGTCGGCTGCTGGAGCTTCAGCCCGTCCACGCTCTGCGCCAGATCCTGGGAGGAGTAGCCATGGTCACCAGGTCCCACATGCGCGTGGCCGTACTCAGCATGGTGGCCGCGCTGACGGTCAGCACCCTCAGCTCGGCCCAGGGCCAGGTGGCCTCGGCGGCGCCCTGCGCTCCCGCCGCGTCCGGCGAGACCAGCGCCGCGCAGGCCCTCGGCTGGGGCGCGCCGGCCTGGTGCGCGGAGTTCGAGGACTACCTCGACGAGTCCGACTGGGTCTTCTACGACTCCGCCGGGCACGCCGGCAACGGCCGCCGTTCCCCGCAGCAGCTCTACCTCGGCAACGGGGCGCTCTACCTGCACGGCCGCGAGGACGGGACGACAACCGGCCTGGCCGCGCGTCACGACCAGGCCTACGGGCGCTGGGAGACCCGCGTCCGGCTGTACCCGGGCGCCGGCTCGTACCATCCGGTCGCCCTGCTCTGGCCCAAGGACGGCGGCGGCAACGTGCGCAGTTCCACCGGTGAGGAGGTGGACTTCCTGGAGGTCATCGACGATCCGGAGCGGCGGCGGCCGAACTTCTTCCTGCACACGCCCCAGGGGCAGGAGCAGGCCCACGCCGACATCGACATGACCACCTGGCACACCTACGCCGTGGAGATCACCCCCGCCGCCGTCGTCGGGTACATCGACGGCAAGGAGTGGTTCCGTTCGGGCAACGCCACCCGCAGCTCCATGTCCGTCTGCCTGCAACTGGACTGGTTCCCCGGCCAGGGCAGCGCGGGAGAGGCGTGGATGGAGGTGGACTGGCTCCGCATCTACCCGGCGTCGGGCACGGCGGGCTGAGCCCGTACCGGCGGCACGAAGGGCGCGGGACCCCGGTCCCGCGCCCTTTCGCGGTCCGGCGCCGTCCCCCGGTGGTGACCCCGGGCGACGGCGGCGCGGTCACACGGCGCGGAGGAAGTCGCCGAGGATCTCGTCGAACTCCTCGGGACGCTCCATGTTGGGGTAGTGCGCGGCCCCCTGGATCGAGACCGCGCGACCTCCGGCGACGGCCCCGGCGAGACGCTCGGCCATGCCGACGTGGTCGGGCGAGTCGGCGGCGCCGTTGATCGCCAGCACGGGGACGCCGATCGTGGCGGCGCGCTCCCAGGTGTCGCGTACCGGGACGAGCAGGTCGGGCTCGCCGCCGGTGTGCTTGGACATGGTGGCCCTGGCCATCCGGCGCAGGCGGCCCGCGACCTCGGGGTCGAGGTCGTCGAGAGCGCGGTGCGGGCCCGCGGCGAAGAGCATGAACCCCTCGACCGAGGCGTCCAGATCACCGGCGGCCATCGCCGCGTGCCAGGTGGCCAGCCCCCGGGTGGTCCAGGGGTCGGTGAAGTACGGCTCGCTGGTCCCGGCGCCGCTGACGACCACGGCGTCGACCAGTTCCGGGTGCTCCAGCGCGGTGTCGACCGCGATTCCCGCACCCATCGAGACCCCCACCAGGATCGCGGGCCCGGTGTCCAGACGGCGCAGCAGCGCGGCGAGGTCGTCGGTGGGCCGGTAGGGCTCGGTGGCGTTGGCGGACCGGCCGTGGCCGCGGGCGTCGGGCGCGACGACGCGGTACCGCGAGGCGAGGACCGGGATCTGGTCGTCCCACATGTGGTGGTCCACGAAGCCGCCGTGCAGCAGGACGACGGGGCGGCCGGTGCCGGTGTCCGTCCAGAACAGATCATTCATGACACCTAAGGTGTCATTTTTGCGCCAGTATGACAACCCAGGTGTCATGATGGTGAGATGAGAGAGACCGGAGACGGCCCGGCGGCCGCAGCGGTGACCGACCGGCTCACCGAGGTGTTCGACCTGGTGGGGCCGCTCTACCGGCGCGCCCAGCGCAAGGTCGAGCAGGACGTGCCCCTGGAGGGCCTCTCGGTGGGGACGCGGGCCGTGCTCACCATGCTGCACGGGCACGGGCCGATGACCGTCCCCCAGATGGGTCGCGCCCAGGCGCTGAGCCGCCAGTTCGTGCAGCGCATGGTCAACGAGGCCGCGGCACGTCACCTGGTCGAGTCCGTCCCCAACCCGGCGCACAAGAGGTCCTCGCTCATCCGGCTCAGCGAGACGGGCCGGGCCGCCGTCACCGCCGTGACCGACCGCGAACGCGCGATGCTGCGCCAGGTCGGCGACGACCTGACCGACGCCGAGGTCACCGCCTGCCTGCGGGTGCTCTCGCGCCTCCTGCGACTCCTCGACGACGTCGACATGGACTGAGGACCGACGTCGGGCAGCGGGGACGACCGCCGGGGGCCGGGTGAACCGGGACCGCCGCCGGCCTGCGCACCGCGATCGCCACCCGGGCGCGGCCGGCACGGTCGGGGTCAGGACGGTCAAGGTCGGGACGGTCCGGGTGGCCCGTATCTTTCGTGTGTGACAATCAGGCCATGCACAGGGTCGTCATGTTCGCGATGGACGGTGTGATCCCCTTCGAGCTGGGCATCCCGCCACGGATCTTCGGCGGTGCCCGCGGGCCGGCCGGCGAACGGCTCTACGAGGTGATCACCTGCAGCGTCGACGGCGCCCCGGTACGCTCCGACGCCGACTTCTCGATCACGGTCCGGCACGGCCCCGAGGCCCTGTCGGACGCGGACACCGTGGTGATCCCGGCCACCTACGGGCTCGGTCCCATCTCCGCCGAGGGGCGGCTGCCCGCGCCCGTGGCGGACGCGTTCGCGCGCATCCGGCCGGGCACCCGCCTGGTCTCGATCTGCACGGCCGCCTACGTGCTGGCGGCGGCCGGGCTGCTCGACGACCGCCCGGCGACCACGCACTGGAGCAGCTCGGAGCACTTCCAGCGGCTCTTCCCCCGGGTCAGGGTCGATCCCGACGTGCTCTTCGTCGACGACGGGGACGTGCTCACCTCGGCCGGCGTGGCCGCGGGCATCGACCTGTGCCTGCACATCGTCCGGCGTGACCACGGCACCGAGGTGGCCAACCGGGTGGCCAGGCGGTGCATCGTCCCGCCGTGGCGCGACGGCGGCCAGGCCCAGTTCATCGAGCGCCCGCTTCCCGCGCCCGCCGCCACCACGACCGCCGCCACCAGGACCTGGGCGCTGGAGCGGTTGCACGAGCCGCTCCCGCTCGGCGAGCTGGCCGCCCACGCCCGGATGAGCCGGCGCACCTTCACCCGGCGGTTCCGCGACGAGGTGGGCCTCAGCCCGGGCCAGTGGCTGACCCTGCAGCGGGTGGAGCTGGCCCGGCGGATCCTGGAGACCAGCGACCTGCCGGTCGACGGCGTCGCCCTGCGTGCCGGGTTCGGCACCGCCGCCTCGCTCCGCCAGCATCTGCAGGCGACCGTCGGGGTCTCACCGATGGCCTACCGCCGTACCTTCCGGACCGCGGACGCCTGAGACGTCACCGGCCCCGCGACGCCCCAGGACGTCACCGCCGGTACGTGAACGCCTGGGACGCCCCAGGACGTCACCGCCGGCCCGCGGGCGCCCGGGGCTCCGGCGGGCCGGGAAGGTCACTGGCCGCGCGACCACTCCTTCTGCAGGCGGTCGGCCGCCTTGCGTGCGGTGAGCCTGCCATGGGCGACGTCGAGGATGATCTCGCCCTCGGCCCGCTCCAGGAACACGGTGTCGGGAACGTTCGCGGAGTCGCCGTCACGGACCAGCTCCTCGATCGCGGTGTACCCCTTCTTGCCCTCGGGGGTGGCGAAGGTGGACGACTCCACCCGGAAGCCCTCGCGCGCGGGGACCATCGTCAGGTCCTTCGCCCAGGCGGAGACACCGTCGCCCACGGTCAGGAACTCGACGAGCGCGGCCGCCTCGGCCACGTGCTTGGAGCTCCTGGTGACGGCGAGACCCACCTCGGGCGTGCTGCGGACGGCCGGCTCGGCGTCGGGCAGGATGGTGGGGAACGGACCGGCGCCGACGTTCTTGACGGAGATCTTGCCGGTCTTGCGGTGGGACGCGGACAGCATCGTGCTCTGGCGCGAGTCGTCCACCAGGAACAGCGCCTTGCCCGAGCGGAAGAGCTCGGCCGGGCGGTCGCCCTTGAGCTTCAGCGCCGACCTGGCCAGCACCCCGCGCTCGAAGAGCGATCCGTAGGCGGTCAGCGCCGAGACCATGCCGGGGCCGTTCCACTTCCCGCGGCCGGCGAGCAGCTCGTCGGAGAGGTCGGGGTCGGTCTGGCCCGCGAGGGTGAAGAGCAGTTCCTCCTGCCGGCGCGGCTCTCCGGAGAAGACGACCGGCTGCACGTCGGGCAGTTCCCTCTTGAGCCGCCTGACGATGGTCTCCAGGTCGGCGGCCCTCTTCGGGAAGGACATCCCGAGCTCGGAGAGCAGCCCGGCGTTGTAGTACATGACCGCGCCGCCGCTGGACCCCATCGGGACGGCGTAGAGCTTCCCGTTCCGGGCGGCCTTCTCGGTCCGGTCGATCGCGGTCTCGTCGAGTTCGTCGAGCCAGTCCGCGGAGACCGTGTCCTTCCAGTCGGCGACCGGGCGGAGCCGGTCCCTGATCTCAGGGGTCATCGCCGGGATCCGCAGGCCCACGACGTCGGCGGCCTTGTCCACGGCGAGATCCTTCGGCAGCCGCGCGTGGTAGCCGGACTCGTCGAGGACGCGCAGCTCGACCTTGACCCCGGGGTTCGCCTTCTCGAAGGCGGTGAGCGCCTCGCGCAGCGCCGCCTCCGGCAGGAACGAGGTCTGGTAGGTCAGGGTGACGGGCTTGGCGGGCTTCTTGCCTCCCGTGGGAACGGCCTGCTGGACCGGCGTGCGTCCGTCGGCCGTCCCGCTCGGGGAGCAGGCCGCCAGCCCGAGGGCGAGGGCGGCGGTAGTGGTCACGGCGAGCGCGCGAGTGGTGCGACGCATGCATACCTCCAGCGGAATCGTGGTGCGGCCGACGACGTCAAGCCCGGGGAGGCCCACCGCGGAAAACGATCTTAGGGGTCCACTGCCACCACAGAAGGGGATCAAACGCGCCGAACGTCCGACCGGGACGCCCTCAGCCCGTGACGATCTCGTGGCGGAGGTGCTCGCGGCTGAGGTCGAGAAGCATCCGGACATGGGCGTCTGCCAGGCGGTAGTAGATCATCCGGCCGGAGCGCCGGCCGGCCACGATGCCCGCCGTCCGCAGCAGCCTCAGCGCGTGCGACACGGCGGTGTCGCTGACCTCGACCGTCTCGGTGAGATCGCAGACGCACATCTCCCCGGCCTCCAGCAGCGCGTACAGCAGCTGGGCGCGGGTCTGGTCACCCAGGAGCCGGAACAGGTCGGCGAGCCGGGCGGCCTCCTCGGGGGTGACGAGCCGGTCCCGCGTCGCCGCCACCTTGCCCTCGTCCGGCTGTACGGTCGCGCACGTGTCCAGGGCGGTGACGGCTTCCATGACAACTCCTGAACAGATGCTCAATGATAACGACTATCGTATCAAGGTCATCAATCGGGAAAATCGCCCCAAGCCCGGTCCCACGCCGCACCGGGGGTGGCACGCGGTCCGACGCCGCGTCACGCCACGCCGTGCCGTGCCGTGCCGTGTCACGCCTTACGCCCCGCCTCACCCCAGCGGACGCGAACGCCCCACCGGACGCGACGCCCGGCGGCTCGTGTCCCCGCCCTCAGTCCGACGCCGGAGCGGACGCGGTGCTCAGCGGTGCGGCGATGTCCTCCAGCCCCTTGCCCTCGGCCTTGACGCCCAGGAAGAGCTCCACCAGACCGGCGGCGATCATGAGCGCGGCACCGATGCTGAAGGCCAGCGCGGTTTCGCCGGGCCTGCCGCTCTCCACGAGACTGGCGAAGATCAGCGGGCCGGACACGCCTCCCACGAAGGTGCCGATCGCGTAGAAGAACGCGATGGCCATGGCCCGCGTCTCCATCGGGAAGATCTCGCTCACGGTCAGGTAGGCGGAACTCGCCCCGGCGGAGGCGAAGAAGAGCACCACGCACCAGCAGGCGGTCAGCGTGACCGCGGTCAGCATCCCCTGGTTGAAGAGCCAGGCCGTGCCCAGCAGCAGCACCCCCGACCCGATGTAGGTACCGGAGATCATCGGGATACGGCCGACCGTGTCGAACAGCCGCCCGAGCAGCAGCGGGCCCAGGAAGTTGCCGACCGCGATGACCGCGAAGTAGTAGCCGGTCTCGGTCTCGATGCCGAAGAAGGTCGACAGGATCTGCGCGTACCCGAAGGTGATGGCGTTGTAGAGGAACGCCTGGCCGATGAAGAGCGACAGGCCGAGGACCGTGCGCCTGGGGTAGCGGGCGACCATCGTGTGCGCGATCCTGCCGAACCCGATCGCCTTGCGCTGGTGGATGGTCATCGACTGCGACGGCTCGTCGAGCCGGACGCCCTTCTCCCGCTCGATCCGCGTCTCGACCTCGCCGACCAGGTCCTCGGCCTCCCGGTCGCGGCCGTGGATGAACATCCAGCGCGGGCTCTCCGGCACGTGCCTGCGGACCAGCAGGATGGCCAGGCCGAGCACCACGCCCAGGCCGAACGCCACGCGCCAGCCGATGTTCAGCGGCAGGTTGTTGAGCAGCGGCACGGTCAGCAGCGCGCCGCCCGCGGCACCGAGCCAGTAGCTGCCGTTGATGATGATGTCGATCCTGCCCCGGTGGCGGCTCGGGATGAGCTCGTCGATGGCCGAGTTGATCGCGGCGTACTCACCGCCGATGCCGAAACCCGTCAGGAACCGGAACAGGAAGAACCACCAGGCGGAGAACGAGAACGCCGTCGCGGCGGTGGCCACCAGGTAGACGACCATGGTGATGATGAACATCTTCTTGCGGCCGAACCTGTCGGTGAGCCAGCCGAAGAACAGTGCCCCCAGGCACGCCCCGGCCACGTAGAGGGCCGCGGCCGTGCCCGCCACCTGGGCCTGCGTGATCGCCAGCCCGCTGCCCTCCTTGGCGAGGGTGGCGGAGAGGTTTCCGATGATCGTCACTTCGAGACCGTCGAGGATCCAGACGGTCCCGAGGCCGATCACGATCATCCAGTGCCAGCGCGACCATGGCAGCCGGTCCAAACGCGCGGGGACCTTCGTGGTCACCGCCTTCGCCTGAGCGTCGTTCATGTCGGCTCCGATTACCCCGGCGGGATCGGCTCATGCGGCGGAGGAGGGCCCTTTTTTTTTCCTGATTTCCGGCGGTCCCGCCGTCCCTCCCCACCAGGCAATCAGGACAAATACCTGCGTTTTAGATACATTGCGCCAAACAGAGCGATACATGACGCCGTTCAGGGGGATCAATGAGGGCCCGGATCACGGGCGTGGCGACGTACCTGCCCGAACGGACCGTGTCCAGCGCGGACGTGGAACGGCGGATCGAGGGCTACACGCCCCGTCGCGGCATCGTCGAGCGCATGACCGGTGTCAGGCGGCGCCACGTGGCCGGTGACGGCGAGCAGGCCTCCGACCTGGCCGTCCGCGCGGTACGCGAACTCGACCACTCCGGCACCGACCTGCTGATCTTCGCGTCGGCCTCGCAGGACATGATCGAACCCGCCACCGCGCACATCGTGGCGGCCAAGCTGGGGCTCACCTGCCCGGTGTTCGACGTCAAGAACGCCTGCAACAGCATGCTCAACGGGATCCAGATCGCCGAGGCGCTGATCCTGTCCGGCGCCCACCGCAAGGTCGTGGTCTGCGCCGGGGAGATCCCGTCGCGGGCGATCCGGTGGCACGTCAGGGACCGCGCGCAGTTCGCCGACTCCTTCGCGGGCTACACCCTGTCGGACACCGGCGCCGCCGTGACGGTCGCCGCCGATATGGAACGTGGCATTTTCTACCGCGACTTCGCGGCCGACTCCACGGCCTGGGAGATCGGCACCCTGCCCGGGGGCGGCTCGGCGCACCCCCGCGACCTGGAGTACTCCTACTTCCGCGGCGACGGGCGCGCCCTGAAGCGGGCCTTCGAGGCGGTGGGCCCGGACATCTTCCTCAACGCCCTCAAGCGCACCGGCCTGACCTGGGACGACTTCGCCATTGTGGCGGTGCACCAGGTGGCGCTGCCCTACCTGCGCTTCCTGGCGGAGGTGCTGGACATCCCCGAGGACAGGCTGGTGGTCAGCCTGACCGAGCACGGCAACTGCGCCTCGACCACGCTGCCGCTCCAGCTCGCGCTGGGCGGCTGGAGCCCCGGCGACCGGGTGGCGCTGCTCGGGCTCGGCGGCGGGATCAGCACCGGCGTGATACTGGCGGAGATGTGATGGACCTGTGGGTGATCGTCCCCGCGTACGACGAGGCCGCGGGGATCGAGGCGACGCTGCGGGCACTGGCCGGGCAGGACGACAGGGACTTCACCCTGCTCGTGGTGGACAACGCGAGCACCGACGGCACCGCCGACGTCGTCAGGCGGCACGGCGTCCAGGTGATCGTCGAGACCCGTAAGGGCACCGGCGCCGCCTCCGACACCGGGATGCGCCACGCCATCGCGCACGGGGCCACGCACCTGGCCAGGACCGACGCCGACTGCCTGCCCCGCCCCGACTGGACGCGCAACATCCGCCGCGCGTTCGGCGACGGGCTGGAGATGGTCGGGGGACAGTTGCGGCCCCGGACCGACGAGTTCCGGCTCAAGCTCTGGGAGCGGCACCTCATCCCGTTCGTGATCGGGGTGGCGGCGTCCTTCGGGCGTTTCCGGCCGGGCAACAGGGACCCGCGCTACCTGGGGCCGTACGTGATGATGCCGGGCGCGACGCTGGCCATCACCGCGGACCTGTACGTGCGGGCGGGCGGTTTCCCCAGGACCGCGATCGAGGAGGTCCACGAGGACCGCGCCCTGGTCAACCGGGTGCGCGCGCTCACCCCGGCGTACGCCTCGCGCCGCGACGTGGTGGTCTTCGGCTCGGTGCGCAGACTGCGCGCGTACGGCCTGGCGGGCACCCTCGCCTGGTACGCCGACCACCACTACCGGCCCGACGTGGTCGACGTCCGGTGAACCACGAGAGCAGGCTCCAGCTCGCCGCCCACCCCTTCGCCTACCCGCTGATGCGGCTGCTGGCCCGTCTCGGGCCGGTGGTCCGCGTCCCCGGCCTGGGCGTCGTGGTCAACGACGCGGCCGTGGCGCGCGCCGTGCTGATGGACGAGCGCTTCCGCAAGGACGGCCCAGGATCGCCCGGCGACCTGTGGACGCCCGTGCTGGGCCCGTCCGTGCTGCTCAACATGGAGGGTCCCGGTCACCTCGCGCTGCGCAGGAAGCTGACACCGCTGTTCACCCCCGCCCACGTCTCCGCGCTGGTGGACGACGTGCTCCGCGCCCCCCTGGCGGACCTGGAGGCGCGCCTGGCGAGGGGGGAGACCGTCGACCTGGTGGACGCCATGCGGCTGATGGCCGGGGCGGTGATCTGCCGGGTGATCGGCCTGGGCGAGGTCTCCGAGGCGCGCGCCAGGGAGTTGTTCGCCGACGGCGAGCGGGTCGTCTCGATGGTCTCGCTGCGCTCGCGCCGGCTGTCGGAGCGGCAGGTGGCGGCCGCCCGGCGGGTGCTGGACCGGATCGGCGACATCGCGCAGGCCGCCTACGAGGCCGGGGATGAGTCCACGGTGATGGGCCGGATGCGCGCGCAGGGGCTGTCGGCGGCGGAGGCCAGGGGCGCGGCCGGGGCGTTCTTCCTGACCGGTACCGAGACGGTCGCCACGTTCGTCCCCCGGCTCGTCGCCCTCGTGCACGACCACCGCACCCCGGTCGCCGACCCCGCCGGCCCCGGCGGCCCCGGCGCGCTGGACGCGCTCGTCGAGGAGGCCATGCGGGTCACCACGCCGACGCCGGTGATGCTGCGCTCGGTCTCCGCCGCCGCCCGCGTCGGCGGGGTCGTGGTGCGGCCCGGCGACCGGGTGCTGATCGTCACCCACAACTGCGCCAGGGCGTACGGCCCGTTCGACCCCTCCCGGCCCCACCCGCCCGAGCTGCGCAGGCTCTGGTTCGGCGCGGGGCCGCACTTCTGCATCGGCTACCCGCTGGCCCTGGCGGAGATCCGGGCGGTGGCCTCCGTCCTGCTCCCCCACCGGGTGCGCGTGGTACGGCGGCGCGCGGCCAGGGGCGTCCTCATCCCCACCTACGAGAGGCTGTGGGTGAGCGCCGCGTGAACGACGTCATCGCCGGGATCATGGCCGTCGCCGCCCGGGAGCCCGCGCGGACCGCCATCGTCGACGGCCGGGGCCGCGAGGTCACCTACGGCGAGCTGGCCCGCCGGGTGTCGGCGGTACGCGACGCCATGGGCGGCCCCCCGTCACGGCGGGCCCCGTCCGGGAACGGGTCTCGACCCGGGAACGGGTCTCGACCCGGGGAAGGGTCTCGGCCCGGGGAAGAGCCGGGGTCCGAGCCGAGAGCCGGGGACGGGCCCGGTGGCGGGAAGATCCGGCCGGGAGACGGGGTGCTGTTCGCGGTGCGGCCCGGGGTGGACGCGGTGGCGCTGGCGCTGGGAGCGGTGGCGGCGGGCGGGACGCTCGTCCTGGCCGACCCCGGCCTGGCGCCCGACGTCCTCGCGGCCCGCATGACCGCCGCCCGGCCCGCCTGGGTGGTCGCCGAGTCCCTGCTCTACGCCCTGGGCGGCCCGTTCAGGAGCCTGGCCCGCCGCCGCGGCCTGCTCCTGCCGAACCTCGCGGACCCGCTCCCCGGCCGGCCCGTCCGTCACCTGTACACGGGTCCCTGGCTGCCCGGGGTCCCCCGCGGGGCGCTGCGGCTCTCACGGATCCTGCGTTCCTCCGGCCGCCTCCGGCCCGGAGGTCCGCCGGACCCGGCGGGTCCGTCGGGTCCGTCGGGTCCGTCGGGTCCGTCGGGTCCGTCCGGATCATCCGGATCATCCGGATCGTCCGGGGAAGGAGAGCTCTCCTGGGAGCGGGAGGCCCACGGCCCCGACCCGGACCGCCCGGCGGCGGTGATCTTCACCTCGGGGACGACGGCGAGCCCGCGCGGGGTGGTGCACACCCGCGGGTCGCTGGCGGCCGGGCTGGAGATGTTCAGGAGCGCGTTCCCGCTGGGACCGGGCGACGTCGTGCACACCGACCAGCTCATGCTCGGGCTGCCGGCTCTGATGGCCGGGGCGACCTGGTCGCTGCCCGGCGGCGGGGACCTCGCCACGGAGCTGGCCGAGCGGAGGGCCACCCACACCTTCGCGGTCCCGGTACGCCTTGACCGGCTGCTGCGCGAGACGCCCCGGCTCCCGAAGACCCTCCGCTACCTGCTGCTCGGCTCCGCCCCCGCCCCGCCGGGCGTGCTGCGCCGCGCGATCGAGGCCGGGCCCGAGGTGCTGTCGGTCTACGCGATGACCGAGGCGCTTCCCGTCGCGATCGCGTCGGCGGGCGAGAAGCTCGCCCACGACGAGGGCGACCTGCTCGGGACGCCCCTGCCCGGCGTCGGCGTCCGGATCGCCGAGGACGGCGAGCTGTTCGTCTCCGGTCCTCACCTGGCGCGGTGCTACCTCGGCCAGGAGCCGCTGCGGGAGGTCGCCACCGGTGACCTGGTCCGCCTGGACGGGGACCGGCTGGTGCTGCTCGGCCGGAAGAAGGACATGATCCTCCGCGACGGGTTCAACATCTACCCGGGCCTGTACGAACCCGGCGTCGCGGCGCTGCCCGGGGTGGCCGAGGCGGCGATCGTCGGGCTCGCCGATCCGGAGACCGGGGACGAGGAGGTCGTGCTGGCCGTCGTCCCGGCCGACGGCTACGACGAGGCCCTGCTGCGCCGGGCGCTCCCCGGCATCGTCGACGCCGCGGCCCTGCCCGACCGGATCGAGCCGCTCGACGCCTTCCCTCGTTCGGGACGGTCCGACAAGCTCGACCGGGCCGCCCTGCGGGACCTGGTCACCCGCCGTGCCTGAACCCAGCGAGCCTGAACCCACCGTTTCCGAGCCCACCGTTTCCGAGCCCATCGTGCCTGAACCCGCCGTTCCTGAACCTGCCGGATCTGAGCACGCCCGGCCCTGGTTCACCGAGCCCCGGCCCGCCAGGCCACGCGACGAACCCCGGTCCGACGAACCCCGGTCCGGCGGGCCGGTGGGCCGGGGGCGGATGGCGGTGACCGGGGCGTCGGGGTTCGTGGGGGGCGCGATCTGCCGGGCGGCCGTGGCGGAGGGCTGGACGGTGTCGGCCTTCGGCAGGCGTCCCTCCGTGCCCGGGGAGCACGTCGGCGGCGCCCCGTACACCTCCTGGGATCTCCTCGGCGCCGCCCCGAGGCCGTACGGGACGGACGTGGTGGTCCACTGCGCCGGGAGCGTCACGGACTGGGGCCCGCCGGGCGCCGTCTGGGCGGCCAACGTGGACGGCACCCGCAACGCCGCCGCCGCCTTCCCCGGCGCCAGGTTCGTGCACGTCAGCACGGCCAGCGTCTACGACCCGTTCCGGCCCACCGTGATGGCCTCCGAGGACGAGGCCCCGGTCCTGCGGTACGTCAACGCCTACGGCGCCTCCAAGGCCGCGGCGGAGAGGTGCCTGGACGGGGCGGTCATCCTGCGGCCCCACGCGGTCTACGGCAGGGGTGACACCACGCTGCTCCCCCGGATCCTCGGCGCCGTCAGGGGCGGCAGGCTGTTCGCGGTGGGCGACGGGCGCCAGCGGATCAGCCTGACCTCGGTGGAGAACCTGGTCCGGGCCTGCCTGCTCGCCGCCTCCGGCCCGGTCGGCCACGGCGTCTTCAACGTCACCGACGCCGAGCCCGTGGTGCTGGACGACGCCCTGCGCGCCCTTCTCCGGGAACGCGGCCTGGACGTCGAGCCCCGCTACCTGCCGCCGGGGCCGGTCGGCACGCTCGCCGCCGTGGCCGAGACCGCGTTCAGGGCGCTCCGGCGCCCGTACCCGCCCCGGCTGACCCGCTACGCCGTGGGACACCTCGCCGTCGAGCGGACCCTCGACATCACCGCCGCCCGGACCCGGCTCGGCTACCGGCCCTCGGCGACGTCCTTCGCGGGCGCCGCGGGCTGGTGAGGAACGCTCTCCTGGACCAGGGGGGACACAGGCGATACGGACGGCACCGGGGACGCCGGGGCCACCGGGGGGCCGGAGTCGCCGGGGACCGTGGAGGGCCCGGGGGCGCGATCGGGGCGGGTGAGGCCGTTCCCGGCGATGAAGGTCGCCGCCGCCACCGCCAGCCCCAGTCCGAAGAGCACCCGCAGGCCGCTGCGGAGCGAGCCCGTCAGCGTGTCGAACATCGCGAGCAGGGCACCGACCCGCAGGCCGTCCCTGGGAGTGGACTCCGGCAGGTAGACGTTGCGGAGCGCGGACAGCGTGATCGCCAGCACCAGCATGCCGAGGGCCGTCCCGAGACCCGCCCCGATCAGCCCGACGTGCCGGTCGCGCACGAGGAACATCCCGACGGCGATCAGGAGCGGTGAGGCGCCGGCCAGGATCCACCTCAGCGAGAGCAGTCCCCCGCACACGTGGTGGGCGCCGTTCGCCACGGAGGGCGGGATCAGCCGGGCGGTGAGGCGGGTGTCGGGCAGGCGGCCGGCGGCCTCCAGGCCGGTCTGCCGCAGCCGCTGCTTGACCAGTTCGTACATCGGGGCGAGGTCGTACCCGACGCCCTCGCGCCGCGTGAAGGGATCGGAGCCTCCCCCGCCGCCCAGCACGGCGAGGAACCGGCGGTGCGCCACCCGGTTGATCTCCACCCAGGCCGCGGCGAAGTCGTCCCCGGAACCGGTCCGCGCCGTCTCACGGATGAGCTCGCCGCGCGCCGGGACGCCCAGCTCGCGCAACCGCAGGGTGACCTCGTCGGCGACCTGCTCCGTGACGGCCTGCCGGACGGCGGGGTGACCCGCCAGCGGGGCCATGGTGCGCAGATACCCTCCGGGATCGGCGACCTCGCTCGCCGCCCATCCGGCCATGAGGGCCAGGGGAGCGAGGAGACAGCCGATTGCGATCACCAAAGAGCCGATCAGGGTGCGCACGGAGACCTCCTGCCTGCTTTACCAGCAAATCCCCCCTTTTGCCTGCTAAAACCATCTATGCAGCATTTTTGACGATAACTTGAGACTTGTTGTCAATGTGGCGGTGAGACGGGGTTGACAAACCTTGACCGACCCTCCTCAGCGCGTCGAACGACCACATGGCCCATTGATCCGAAAACCATTACTAACCTGCGACGTAACGGGTTTACGGACAGCGGGGACAGGGTCATGACCGGCGATACGGGGCGGACGGACGTGAGGTCGAGCCTGGCCCTCACGCTGGGATCCGCCGTGCTGTGGGGCCTGGCCCACCTCTGGGTCGGCCGCCGCCTGACCGGCGCCTTCCTGCTGGGCATGGAGCTGGTCCTCGCCGCCGCCGCGGCGACCGCGATGCTGACCGCCGGTCCCGCCCTGCTCGCCCTCGCCGTGCAGCCGGTCTGGCTGTGGTCCTTCGCGCTGGCCGCCCTGCTGGTCGCCGGGACGACGGTGGCCGTGGTGATCCGCTCCTACCTGCTGGTCCGCCCCAGGAGGGCGTCCCGGGCGGCGCGGTACCTCTCGGCCGCCGCCATCGGCCTGCTCTGCGTCCTCCTGGTCACCCCCCTGGTGTACGTGGCCCGGCTGGCGTACGTCTCGCAGACCGTGGTGACCTCGGTGTTCGCCGAGAGTGTCACGCCGATCCCGGTCGACGACCCGTGGCAGGGCACGGAGCGGATCAACATCCTGCTCGTCGGCGCCGACGCCGCCGCCAACCGCGTCGGCGTGCGCACCGACAGCATGACCGTGGCCAGCGTCGACACCAGCACCGGCGACACCGTGCTGTTCGGCCTGCCCAGGAACCTGGAGAACGTCCCGATGCCGCCGGGACCCGCCCGCTCCCGCTTCCCCTACGGCTTCGAGGGCCTGCCGCCGTACACGCCGGGCATGCTCAACGAGGTCTACCAGTACGCCGAGGACCATCCCGAGATGGCCCCACGGCTGGGCAGGCGGCAGCGTGGTCCCGCGCTGCTGAAGAGAACGGTCGGCGGCATCCTCGGCCTCGACATCCCCTACTACGCGATGGTCGACATGCGAGGGTTCACCGAGATCGTCGACGCGATGGGCGGCGTGCGGGTCCGCGTCAAGGACCCCATCGTCTACGGGCTGTACAACGAGGGCCGGATCGAACCGGGCAGGCGCCGCCTCTCCGGCGAGCAGGCGCTCTGGTACGGCAGGTCCCGCACCTACAGCGACGACTACGTGCGGATGAGCCGCCAGAAGTGCCTGCTGAACGCGGTCGCCAAGCAGGCCGACCCGGCGACGGTGTTCAGGAGCTTCGAGAGGCTGGCCCGCGCCGCGGTCGACGCGATCTCCACCGACATCCCGCGCGAGCTGCTGCCCGACCTGGTGGAGCTGTCGGAGAAGGTGAAGCACTCCAGGATCAGGAGCCTGCAGTTCGTGCCGCCGCTGATCTACTCGGGCGCGCCCGACTACCCCCTGATCAGGCGCGAGGTCGCGATGACCCTGGCCGCGCCGCCTCCGGTTCCGCGCGCCGCCGTACCGGCCGGTAACCGTGGCAGGAACGCGGGCGGGCGCGCCGGGGCGAGAGCCGTCGTGCTCGACTCCGCCTGCGACTGACGTCCGGCGGACCCCGGCCCTCGAGGACGTCCAGGGCGTCCGGAGCGACCGGGGTACGCCGGGCGCGGGCCCGGCCGAGGTGCCACGCCGTCTCCGACCGGCGGGTCCCGTGCCGGGCCCGGTCCATGGATCCTCACGCCCGGCGGGCGAGGACTCCCGCCGGGGTTCCATGACCCGCTCGATCGGCGGGCCCCGCGGATCCCGCGAGCGGCTCGATCCCGAGGTCTCCCGGGGATCTCGTGCCCGGTTCGACCGGGAGTTCCCGCCGAGGGGATCCCGGGCTCGCCCGGCCGGAGGTCTCCGTACCGGGACGGGTCAGGGACGCGGCACGCCGGGCCCCGTCACGGGGCGCCTCGGCGGGTGCACCGCCGCAGGACCAGGCCGAGGAGGATCAGCGACAGTCCCGCCGGGAGCGGGTCGAGCCGCGATCCGGTGAAGGGGAGGACCGGAACGACCGCCGGGTCGCAGGAGCCGCCGACACCGCAGGCCGCAGGGAAGGGCCCTTCCGCGTCCGGCTCCAGAAATCCTCCCGCCTCCTCGTCGAGGTGATCCCCCGCCCTCCGCGACGGGACAGGCCCGCCCCGGGTCCCCTCACTCCCGGCCGGGGCCTCCTCGAGAACCGCGTCCGCCCCGGCGGCCGGAACCTCCCCGGGTGACGCCTCCGTCCCCGTGACGGCGTTCACCCCGGTAACCGTGTCCGCCGTGACAGCGTTCACCCCGGCCACCGCGTCCGCTCCCGTGACCGCGTTCACCTCGGGCACCGCGTCCGCTCCCGTGAGCGCGTTCACCTCGGGCACCACATCCGCCGCGACGGCCGTTGCCTCCTCGGGAGCCGCATCCGCCCCGGCGGCCGGAACCTCCTCGGGCACCTGCTTCGGGGGGATCGTCGCGTCCTCCACGGGGATCCGCTGGGCGCAGCCGAGATTCGTCCCGGGAACGGGACCGGAGAGCCTGGCGGCCCCGGCCCCGGTCCCGGCTCCGGGCATCGGTGCGGGTGCCGGAGCCGGGCAGTTCGTGCCGCCTCCACCGGCCTGAACGGCGCTGTCCAGCACGCGGTCCCCGGTACCGGGAGCGTTGACGGTCACGCCGTAGGTGATCGTGACCGTGTCGCCCGCGGGGACGTCGCCGGTCCACACCAGCCTCGGCGCGACGTAGGAGACGACCCCGTGCGTGGCTCGCGCGTCGCCGTTGTAGGTGGCGTCGTCGAGCACCCGGGAGAGCAGTCCGGTGAGCGAGGCGCCCTGGTAGGCGGCGGTTCCGACGTTGCCGACGGTGACGGTGTAGGTGACCACCTCACCCGGCACGGCCCTGTCGTGGTCGGCGGTCATCAGGACGTACAGGAGCGGCAGGCCGGGCGCCTCGGCGCCCTCGCAGGGGGGGTCACCGGGACCGGATCCGCAGGCGGCCCCGCCGGGACCCGCCGGTTCCGTGGACAGGCGCAGATCCCCCGCCGGGGGATCGTTCACCACGATGTCGTAGGTGAGCGTCACCGCGTGCCCGGCCGCCAGGTCACCGGTCCAGGTAACCTCCGGCGCTTCGAAGGAGACCGTGCCCGAGGTGGCCGACAGGCCGGGGCCGAGGACCGCGTCGTCCAGCAGGCCCGACAGGTCGTCGGTGAAGGTGACATCGGCGCGGGGGACGTCTCCGGTGTTGCGCAGCCGGACGGTGTAGGTGACCTTCTGACCGGGTTTGGCGAGAACGGGCGAGGACGTCCTCACAACCTCGATCTCCGATCCGGCATCCTCCGGTCCGGCATCCTCCGGTCCGGCATCCTCCGACCCGGCATCCTCCGACCCGGCGTCCGCCTGTGGCCCGTCGGCATCCGCTCCGGGGACGGCAGAAGTGTCCCGCGAACCCCCAGGCGCCGTCGGCGCCCCCGGTGTCGCCTCCGGAACCGGCACGACCTTCACGGAAGGCGCGGTCTTCGGGGCCGGAACCGCCCGCGTGACCGACACGGCCGCCGTGGAGGGCACGGGCACCGGACGGGACGCGGCCGGCGCGACCGACGGCGTCGCGAGCACCGCGAGGGTCGCGAGCACCGCCCCCCACGCGGCGATCCCGCCGGCTCCGCCCATCCGGGCGGGACGTGACCAGGTACCGGTACGCAACACCACAAGCCCCTCGCTGACCCTTGTCCTCGATCTCGCCGGGGGGCTCAAGATCCACTGATTCGGTGGGGGATACCCGCGCCGGTGGCGCCTCACCGGCGGCGACGGCAAACTTCTGGCCCGCCGATCCCCAAGACCACCACCGAGTCCGGACAGGAGACCACGGAACGGGAACCACGGATCTCCGGCACCGGTCATGACATGGCACGCGTTCCTCCCACGCGTTCTGTCGGCGATGTCAGCCGAGGTCGCTCCTGCCCGCATATCCGCCCTGGTCGTGGACGCGCCGCCCGTGGCCGTAACCGCCGCGCGAGCCTCCCGGCCGTGCCATGATGTTCCCCGAACCGACCGTAATGATTTTCATAATCAGATGGGAACGTCGTCGTGAGGGTGGCATTCGTCGGCAAGGGCGGCAGCGGCAAGACGACTCTGTCGGCGCTGTTCGCGAGGTACACGGCGAGCCGGGGCGGCTCCGTCGTCGCCGTCGACGCCGACATCAACCAGCACCTGGGCATGGCACTGGGGCTGGACGAGAGGGCGTCACCGCGGCCCATGGGCTCGCACCTGACCGAGATCAAGGAGTACCTGCGGGGAGAGAATCCCCGCATCTCCTCGGCTTCGGCCATGGTCAAGACCACCCCGCCGGGGCGCGGCTCGCGGCTGCTCAGGCTGGACGGGCGGGACGACCCGATCCACTCCGGATTCGCCGTCGCCACGCCCGAGGGACCCAGGCTGATGGTCACCGGGCCGTTCGACGAGGACGACCTCGGGGTGGCGTGCTACCACTCCAAGGTCGGCGCGGTGGAGCTCTATCTCAACCACCTGCTCGACGGCGCGGGCGAGTACGTGGTGGTCGACATGACGGCCGGGGCCGACTCCTTCGCCTCGGGGCTGTTCACCCGCTTCGACATGACCTTCCTGGTGGCCGAGCCGACCCGGCAGGGCGTGGGCGTCTACCGCCAGTACCGCGACTACGCCGCCGACTACGGCGTGCCGCTCGCGGTGGTGGGCAACAAGATCCACGGTCCCGGCGACGTGGCGTTCCTGCGCGACCAGGTCGGCGACGACCTGCTGGTCTGCCTGGAGCACTCCGCCGCGATCCGCGCGATGGAGCAGGGCCGTCCCTTCACGCTTCGCGACCTGGAGCCGGCGAACTCCCTGGCGATGGGCAGGCTTCTGGACCATCTCGACGCCCAGGAGAAGGACTGGCCCCGCTTCGGACGCCAGGCCGTGCTGTTCCATCTGCGCAACGCGAAGGCCTGGGCGAACAGGGCCACCGGCGAGGACCTCGCGGACCAGATCGACCCCGGGTTCGTCTTCGGACCCACGCGAGTGTCGCTCTCCGGCTAGATGGAGTGATCACCGTTCCACACTTACTGTCTGAATGATCCCCTTTTGAGAGGAGAACGCAGCATGTCGCTGACCGTTTCCAACGATCTTCTCGTTCAGGCCAAGGCCGGAGAGGTGGACGACGCGGCCTTCGTGACCTGCGTCAGAGACTCCCTGCCCTACGCCTGGGCGTTGATCACCGGCCTGGTCGAGCAACGGGAGCGCACCGGCGCCGAGTTCGCGGACAACACCGTGCCCCCGCCGGACGAGACCGCACGCGGCCAGCTCCTGCGTGCCCTCGCCAGCGACGCCATGCGCGGCGCCCTGGAGCGTCACTTCGGGGTACGGCTCGCCTTCCAGAACTGCCACCGGGTCGCGGTCTTCGACCCGGCCGCCACCGGCGCCCACGCGGAGTTCGTCACCGCCAGGTCGCAGATCCTGAACCAGACGCCCGAGCTCGTCGACTGCTGACGGGCCTCATCCCGTGGTCGTGCCCGTCCCGTGCGGACGGGCGCGGCCGCGGACCCGGGGCAGCACCTCCGCCCCGAGCCGCTCGATGTTCTCGATGACGCGCGCGCGGTCGCCCGCCCCCTCGACCAGGAGGATCAGGTGCCGCAGGCCGGTGGCCGCGGCGGTCCGCTCGATCATCTCGACGCAGCGGCCGGGCGAGCCGACCGGATGCGTCTCGCAGAGGAAGTCCACGTACCCCCGGACGTCACGCGCGGGCCGCGCCCGCCCGTCCACGGGAACGTAACCCGCCAGGCCGGGTCCCAGCCAGCGCGGCATGGCCTCCCGCAGCTCCCGCACGGCACGCTCCGTCGTGTCGGCCACATGGCCCACCGCCGCCGCGAGATGCGTGGGCCCGGCGAACGGGTCCGCGGTCCCGTTCCCGCGCGCACCGGGGGCCCGTACACCTGTCCCGCGCGCACCGGGCGCCCGCGCGTCCGTCCCGCCCCCACCGGGTGTCCATGCACCGCTCCCGCGCCCATCGGGTTCCGGTGCCCCGGCCTCGTCCTCGTAGCGCCGGAGCATGACGGCCTTCTCCTCGTCGCCGATGTGCATGCCCAGCAGCATCGGCAACCCCCGCCGGGCGGCGAGCGCCACGGTCTCCGGAGAGGTGCACGCGACGACCGGCCGCAGCCTGGCCGCCGGGACCATCGGGACCCTCCTGAACCCGAAGAACTCCCCTCCGGCGGAGACCGCCCCCTCGGAGAGCGCCTCGCACAGCAGGTCGAGCGACTCGGCGAAACCGCGCTCGAACCTCGCCAGCCCCGTGCCGAACACCTCCAGGTCCACCCACGGCCCGCCCCTGCCCACCCCCAGGGTGAACCGGCCACCGGACACCTGGTCCAGGATCGCCGCCTGCTCCGCCAGGTCCACGGGGTGCCGGGTGGACAGCACGCTCACCGCCGTGCCGACCCCGATCCTGGTGGTGCGGCCCAGCGCCACACCGGCCAGCGTCGCCGCCGACGGGCACACGCCGTACGACATGAAGTGGTGTTCGGCGATCCAGGCGTCGTCGAAGCCCGCCCGCTCCGCCGCGACGACCGCCTCCACGGTGTCGCGCAGCACCTCGCCCGGCTCCCGGCCGGGGAACCCGGCGGCGACCAGGAAGACTCCGATCCGCATGCTCCGATGATGTCCCCGCCGCGCGGCTCCCGGTACCCGGTCCCGCGTACGGGTGCGTGCGACGGGGGGGCGGAAAGCCCGCAGGCGGGGGAAAAGAAGACGCCGGGCGTCCAGGTCACGCGCACGGCTCGCGCGGCACGGGCGGTGCCCGTCAGAAGAGGTCGAGCTGTCCTTCCCCTGCCAGCGGGTTGCGATGCCTCTTCAGGTGGCGCCACCGGGGCAGGTCGTCGAGGTAGGACCAGGAGAGCCGGTGGTGTTCCGTCGGGCCCAGCTCGGCCAGGGCCGCCTGGTGGACCGGCGAGGGATACCCGGCGTTGGCGGCGAACCCGTACGCGTCCAGGCCCAGCGAGGCCATGTGGGCGTCCCTGCGGACCTTGGCGACCACGGAGGCGGCGGCGACGGAGACGCACGACAGGTCGCCCTTGATCTCGCAGCGTACGGCCCAGGGGGCGCCCAGGTAGTCGTGCTTGCCGTCGAGGACGACCACGTCGGGCCTGACGGGCAGGGCGGCCAGTGCCCTGCCGGCCGCCCGGCGCAGCGCCTCGGTCATCCCCAGCTCGTCGATCTCCCGGTGGGACGCCTCGCCGTAGCCGATCCCTGCCGCCCAGGCGGTGATCTCACCCACCATGGCGGCGCGGCGGGCGGGGGTGAGCAGCTTGGAGTCGGTGAGCCCGGCGGGCGGCTCCGACAGGTCGGTGACGACGGCGCAGACCGCCACCGGGCCGGCCCAGGCCCCGCGCCCGACCTCGTCCACCCCGGCGACCAGCTTGGATCCGCCGTCGTTCAGCAACCGTTCGAGCGCGTAGGAGGGAGGCACGTGCCGACGGTACCGGGAGGCGGGCCGCCGGGCGGGAACGGGAACACGGCGACCCGCCGGACCCCCGGAACCCTGAGGAACGTCCGGAACCAAAAAAGCCCGAGTCCCGACAAAAGGAATGAATAACGTTAACACCTCCAATAAAGGAGGAATAAGCATTCCAGTGCTTGAACCAGAACCGTCCGGCGGGCCCGCCCGGGCCCGCCGGAGGTCCCGCCGTCACTCCTCGCCGTTGTCGGCGTCGGCCTCGTAGATGTAGCGCCACTTGCCGCACAGGGTCTTCCTGCCCTCGTGCCTGTCCCAGTAGCACACCCTGACCTGCAGGTTGTCGATCTCGTGCTGCGTGAAGTGGAAGGGCGCGTACCCGCTGGAGCCGCACTTGCGCGCCCAGTAGTTCTTCTCGTCACCGTCGTGCGTCTCGAACTTGAACTGGGCGTAACCGCACAGGCGGTTCGGCGAGTGCGGGTCGTAGAGCCTGCCCTGGAGGTGGACGCGGTCGTCGTCGTCGGTCCAGACGTGCCCCTTGGCCTTGGCGCGGGAGTCGTCGTCGTACTTGGAGTAGTGGTAGCCCCAGTACTCGTCGTAGTCGCCGGAGGCGACCACGGCGGCGGTCCGGGGGGCGGCCGCGGGGGCGGCGAGGGCCGGGGAGGCGAGGGCCGGGACGCCGAGCGCGAGGACGGCGGTGGCGGCGGTGAGTCCGAGGAACGTTCGGGTGGAGGGGCGCATGGTGGTTCTCCTTGGGGAGCCGGGCTCCCGTTCTTTCGGGGGAGCCATGCCCCAATTGATAGGGCCTGTCGCCTGCACCGGGCCTGCAGCGCCTTTACGCGCACCTGATACCTGCATGCAATCTGCTGACATGTCGGGCATGGCCGCCCCCGTCAGGGGCCACGCCCGACATGCGGAGCATGACAAGCACGGCTCAACGACCGATCAACGGAGAATCAACGCCCCCGTTAACAGGCATCTCTGCGCCTATGTGGTAAGCAAGGGAGGACTTATTATTTGTCAATAGAACTTTCCGGTGGGGTGGAGATCCAGGTAATGGCTGTTCAGGACGGCGAAGACGGGCTGAGATTCGCCGTACTGGGTCCCGTCCGGGCCTGGCGTGCAGGGTCGGAACTCGATCTGGGAACCCCCTTGCAACGCTCCATTCTCGCGATGCTGCTGCTCAGGGAGAGCCGGGCGGTGACCCCGGCCGAGATGATCGACGCGATCTGGGGGGAGGACGCGCCGCCCCGGGCGCTCGGCGCGCTGCGCACCTACGTCTCCCGGCTGCGTTCGGTGCTGGAGCCCGGCAGGTCGCCGCGCACCCGCCCCGAGCTGCTGACCTCCGTCGGCAGGGGGTACGCGCTGCAACTGGACCCCGAGACCCTCGACCTGACCCTGTTCGAGCGCGGCGTCTCCGAGGCCGAGACCGCGCGTCGCGCGGGTGACCTCGCCGAGGCCACCCGGAGCCTGCGCGCGAGCCTGGCGCTGTACACCGGCGAGCCGCTGGCCGGAGCCGTCGGCCCCTACGCCGAGCATCAGCGCGGCCGGCTCGCCGAGCGCCGGATGAACGTGCTGGAGGTCCTGATGGACCTGGACCTGGAGCTGGGCAGGCACGCCGACGTCATGTCCGAGCTGGTCGCCCTGGTCGGCGACCACCCGCTGCGCGAGCGGCTCCGCGTCCAGCTGATGCTGGCCTACTACCGCTGCGGGCGCAGGGCGGAGGCGCTGTCGACCTTCGCCGGCACCCGCGCCACCCTGATCGAGGAGCTGGGCATCGAGCCTGGCCCCGACCTGACGAGCATGCACCGGCGCATCCTCGCCGACGACCCCTCCCTCATGCCGGCCCGCACCGACCGGCCCGGCCAGGCGGGCCGTACGGGTGACACCTCCGGGCCCGGCGCGGCCCGCGACCCCGGAGCGGGAACGGGGACGGCGCGGGACGCTCCCGAGGGCCACCGGGGACGCGCCACGCCGGCGCCGGGGGACGGGGACACCCCCCGGGGCGACCGGACGGCACCGGAGTCCAGGGCCGCACCGGCGGTCGCGGAGCTGCCGCGCCCGGCGCAGCTGCCCGCCGCCGCGAGCGACTTCACCGGCCGGCGCCAGATCATCGCCCGGCTGCGCACCCTGCTGTCGGACCGCAACGGCTCCGAGGGCGTGCCGGTGGCGGCCATCTCCGGCATCGGCGGCGTGGGCAAGACGGCCCTGGCCGTGCACGTCGCCCACGCCATGCACGACCTGTTCCCCGACGGGCAGCTGTACGCCGACCTGCGCGGGTACGGCGAGGAGCCGGCCGCTCCCGACTCGGTGCTGGCGGCCTTCCTGCGCGGCCTCGGCCTGCCCGGCGACGCCCTCCCCGACGGCCTGGCGGAACGGTCGGCGCTGTTCCGCTCCCTGCTGGCCGAACGCCGGATGCTGGTGCTGCTGGACAATGCCCGCGACGCCGCCCAGGTGAGCCAGCTCCTGCCCGGTTCGACCGGTTGCGCGGCGATCGTGACCAGCCGTGGCAAGCTCGCCGACCTGGCCTCGGCCCGGCTGGTCGACCTGGACGTCATGGAGCCCGAGGAGGCCCTCGCGCTGTTCGGCACCGTCGCCGGCGCCGAGCGCGTGGAGGCGGAGCGCGGCTCGGCCATGGACGTGGTCGCCGCCTGCGGTTTCCTGCCGCTCGCGGTGCGGATCGTGGCCGCCCGGCTGGCCTCCCGGCCGTCCTGGACCGTCGCCTCGCTGGTGGCCCGGCTGGCCGACGAGCGCCGCCGCCTGGACGAGATGCGCGTGGGCGACCTGGCGGTGGAGGCGACCTTCGCCCTCGGGTACGGCCAGCTCGGCCCCGCCCAGGCCCGCGCGTTCCGGTTGCTCTCCCTGCCCGGGGGGCCGGACATCTCGGTCCTGGCCGCGTCCGCGCTGCTCGACCTGGACCCGATGGACACCGAGGACGTCCTGGAGTCCCTGGTGGACGCGAGCCTGCTGGAGGCCCCCACCCCCGGCCGCTACCGCTTCCACGACCTGCTCAAGCTCTTCGCCCGCCGTACCGCGGAACGGGTCGGCAACGCCGAGGAGGAGAGCTGCGCCGCCGGCGAGGTGGAGCACGGGGGGCGGCGCGGCTCCGAGGTGAGCGTGACCATCGGCGGCGAGGGCGAGAGGGCCCTGCGCCGGCTGCTGGAGTTCTACCTGGCGTCCGCGCGTTCGGCGCACCGCCTGGCCTACGAGGGCAGCACGGTCGCCGACCGGCTCGCGGTCACCGGGACCGGGCACGTCTTCGCCTCCGTCGACGAGGCCGTGTCCTGGCTGGCCGTGGAGGCGGAGTCGCTGTTCGCCTCGATCGCCAAGGTGACCTGCGCGGACGAGCCCGGCGAGCTGCTGGGAGGGGCCGACCTGCTGCTGGCCATGGAGCCGCTGCTGGAGTCGGGCAGCCACGCCCGCGAGTTCGAGAACCGGGCCCGGGAGATGCTGGCCGTCGCGCGGCGGCTCGGCGCCGCCGGCGGTGAGCTGCGCTGCCGCTACGTGCTGGGCCGCGTGCTGTTCGGCGCCAACCGGCTGGCCGAGGCCGAGGAGGAGTTCCGGATCTCGCTGGAGCTGTCGGACGCGGGCGACCGCATCGTGGCCGGGGAGGCGCTGAACGCGCTGGCCGTCGTGGCCGGGCGCATGCGGCGGCACGCCGAGGCCCTGACCTGGTTCGAGGCGGCGCGCGAGGAGTTCCGCCGGACCGGCGCACGGGGCGGGGAGGCCCTGACCCTCAGCTACTCCGCCCGCGACCATCTCTTCCTCGGCCAGCCGGAGGAGGCGATCGCCGCGGCGGAGCGCGGCCTGGCGCTGTTCATCGAGATGGGCTCCAACGCGGGTACCGCCAGGGCCCGCTACCACCTGGGGATGATCCTGTCGCGGGTCGGACGGCTCAACGAGGCGGTCCACCACCACGCCGAGTGCCTCGCCTTCTTCCGCGCCAGTGACCAGCGCGTCTGGGAACAGCGGGTCTGCTCCCGGCTGGCCGAGACGTTCATCCACGCGGGCCGCTTCCCCGACGCGACCCGCTACGCCGAGCAGGCGCTGTCGGTGAGCCGCGAGATCGGTCATCCCTACGGTGAGGCGCAGGCCCTATCGGTTCTCGGCAGGGCCCTCGCCGGTCTCGGTGACGCCGGGCGGGGCCGTGGCTGCCTGGAGAGGGCCCACCACCTGTTCACCAGGCTCGGGGCGCCGGAGGCCGAGGACCTGCGCCTCCTGCTGGAGCGCGAACCCGCCGACGCCGCCGACGCCGCCGACGGTGACCGGATCGGTGGTGCGAGTGCCGGTGCCGAAGGCGCCGAGCGTGACCGGGTCGATCGCTGACCCCAGGTCGTCGTACAGGTCCTCGTCGAGACGTGTCATCCAGACGTGGTTGATCAACGGTTGTCCCCTCGACGTGGCCCGCGGTCCCGGTGTGCGTGGATGTCCGGCCGGCCGTCTGAGCCGGGCGACGTGTAGGGGGCCCGGGTTGTCCGGTACGTCGCCCGCGGCTCGGCCGCCTCACCAGGACGACCGGCCGGACACGGCACGGCCCCTTCACCCCCGGGTCCGTGCCCCACGACCCACAGACTCCCTCGCCGCGTTTGACATTCGATTGACAGGCGTTAGCCGAGATATCCACAGCCTGTGGACGATCACCCTGTGGATATGTGGAAAAACCCTTCCGCGATCAGCGGGCGGAGTGCCGCGGGGGCCTTGGAGCGCAGGTCGGAGGGGTCCTCGCCGGTGAGCTCGGCGATCGCGGCGAGCAGCGGGCCCAGTGGATAGTCTCCGTCGCAGACACCCGCGAGAGCGGCCTCGACCGTCCCGACCCGCACGCTGCGGCCGAGCCCCGTGGTCTGCCGCAGCACGATCCGCGCCGGGTCCTCGGCGCCCGGCGGGCCGGTCCGCTCCTCCACCACCCCGTCGGCGACCACGAGCCGGGCGTCCAGCAGCTCGGCGTCGGTCAGCCGGTGGGCCGTGGTGACCGCCTCCAGCACCCGGTCCACGTACCCGCCGACCGGGAGCTCCACCGGCAGGCCGTACTCCTCCACCCGGACGACCGGGTCGAGGCTTCCGGAGTCGTTCAGCGTGATCCAGCCGAAGCCGATCCCGGTGACGTTCTCGGCCTCGAACCAGCCGAGCCAGTCGTCGTAAAGCTCGCGGTGACGCGCGGTGCCCTGCTCGGCGGCGTCCCGCAGCCACAGCTCGACGTACTCGGCGGGGTCCTGGACGTCGCGCTGGACCACCCAGCCGTCGCAGCCGGTCCCGGTGAGCCAGCCTCCCACCCGGTCGCGCCAGTCCTCCCCGGCGACGTGCATCCAGTTGGCCAGCAGGTGACACGTGCCGCCGGGGGCGAGGTGGCGGGGCGCGCCCCGGACCAGGTCGCGGCAGAAGTCGTCGGCGCGCAGGCCCGACTCGCGGTAGGTGAACCGCCCGGCGGGGGAGATCACGAACGGCGGGTTGGAGACCACCAGGTCGAAGCGCTCGCCCTCCACCGGCTCGAACAGGGAGCCCTGCCGGGCGTCGACCCCGTCGATCCCGGAGAGCGCCCAGCCGAGGCGGGCCAGTTCCAGGGCGCGCGGGTTGACGTCGGTGGCCGTGATCTCCTCCGCCCTGCCGTTCAGGTGCAGGACCTGCACCCCGCATCCGGTGCCGAGATCCAGGGCGCGGCCGACCGGGCGGCGGGAGGCGAGCTGGGCCAGGTTCGCCGAGGCGCCGCCCGCGCCCACGACGTGGTCCGGGCGCAGGGCCGGGTCGCCCGGCCTGACCTTGCGGTCGGAGACGAGGTAGCCGCCGGTCTCCCAGGGCTGCAGGTGCACCGTGGAGGTGACCCGGCCGTCCTCGACGCGGACCAGGCCCGCCGCGGCCAGCTCTGCCGCCCGCGGGCCCGGCGGCATCGCGCGCTCGTCGACGGGGACGCCCAGCCACCACAGCCGGATCAGGGTCGCCAGCGGGTCGCCCCCGGCGGTGGCGCGCAGGGCGGGGACGGTCTCCTCGCGGGACAGCGCGGTGGCGGCGACGTCGCCGAGACGCGTCCGGACGCCGTCGATGGTGTAGCCGGTCGCGAGCAGGAGCTCTCCGAGCCGGATCGGCAGATCGTTCACCGGGCAATCCTCGCACCGGGCGGGTCCCGGCCCTGCGGCGACCGGATCGTCACCCACGAGAACAAGCGTCCTGCAAGCACGGCTCAAGTGCCGGGCGGTAGTTCTGTACGACCGCACCACCCGCTCCAAAGGATCCACGATGCTGATCCCCTGCCTCGCCTGCGAGTCCCGTTTCCGGCCCGACGAGTATTTTCGCGCCTGTCACGACTACCACCGCGGCAAGGACGTGGTCGCCTGGACGTGCCCGCGCTGCGGCAACCAGGACGAGCTGCGCGTCTTCACCGGGGAGCTCGGGTTCGGCTACGCCCGGCACGGCGGGTTCGACGTCTCCGACCGGGTGCGCGTCCCCGGCCTGCGGCGGCGGCGCGAGGACCTGCGGCTGGACATCTCCCTGGACCACGAGGTCTGGCGGGTCTCGACGCGGGCGCACCGGCTCGCGGACGCGCGGCACCACCTCGTGCCCGCGTACTGACCACGGAGGTCCGCGTACGGGCCGGGGTGGGTCAGGAACCCTGCTGCCGCAGGCTCTGCCAGGCCGCCTCGCACAGTCCCGCGATCTCCTCGGAGGTGGGCTGGTGCGCTCCCGCGAACCACAGGCGGCACATCTCGGTCGCCGGTCCCAGCCACAGCACGTAGCACATCGTCGGGTGGACGGGCTGGAGCAGCCCGTCCTTCATGTGCGGGCGCCACCAGTCGGCGACCTTCCTGAAGAACGCCCTGCGCGACTCCGCCACGTCGGTGCCCCCGGGCTCCTCGCGCCGGGGCGGCCGCTCGCTGATCAGCAGGTGGGCCCGCTCGCGGTGTTCGCCGCACCAGGACATGTGCAGCGCGACGATGGCCTCGAGGCCCTCCCTGGCGCCCTCGTGGCGCTGGAGCTCGGCGAGGAACGCGTCCTGGTACATGTTCAGGGTCTCGGCGTACAGGACGCCGAAGACGTGTTCCTTGCTGGCGAAGTGGTGGTAGAAGCTGCCGACGCTGACGCCGCTCTCCTCGCGGAGGCTGGCGAGCGTGGTGGCCGAGACCCCGTCCTGGCTGAATCGGCGGAGGGCACCCTCGACGATCCTGGTGCGGCCGTCGCGGCCGTTCTTGGCGGTCTTCACGTTCCAATGGTGGGGCAACAGAACCTTGTTCCGCAAACTCTCCGGGAAACGGCGTGGACCACGTCGATCCTATCGCCGTGATCCCCACCCGGGTCCCGTCCCCGCTTCGCCCCCTTTCCCGTCCCCGTCCCCTGTCGCGTCCCCGCCCGTCACCGTTCTCACTCCGTCCGCGGACCGCTCAGGTGAGGATCCCGGCGGTCACCTCCACCGTGCCCGAGGAGACGCGCATGGTCGCGTCCGGCCAGATCCTGTGGATCATCGCCAGTACCGTGCGGTTGTCCCCGAGGACGTCCATTCCCACCGTCGTGGCCCCCTGGGCCGCGGCGCGGCGCATCAGCGCGCGGGCGAGGCGGGAGCCGAGTCCCATCCCCTGCCACTCGTCGCTCACCACCACGGCGATCTCGATGTCGGTCTCCTGTCCCCGGTAGCTCATCGCGTGACCGACGAGCAGGTCCCCGTGCACGGCGAGCAGCGCGTCGCGCCGCCCGTCCACCGCCAGGAGCGCGCCGACGAACCTCGCGTCGGGGCGGTGCATCTCGGTGAAGAACCGCCTCGTCCGGGTCCGGGACGACAGGCCCTCCAGGAAGCGGCGGATCCGCTCCTCGTCCTCGGGCCGCGCGGGCCGGATCTCCACGGCCGCGCCGGAGACCGTCGCCACGCGACCGGGCAGCGCCAGGTCGCAGCCGGAGACGTGGTGCGACGACACCTGCTGAGTTCGCGTCATGGACTCAGAGTCCCGTGGAGGGCTGAGTATGTCAAGTAGACTTAGCAACATTGGAGGTGGCGTCATGGCGACCTACGATTCGCACATGAGCGAGGCGAGACCCGGCAACCTGCCGCTGAGGATGCAGAACTGCTCGATCGAACGCACCCTGGGCGTCGTCGGGGAGAAATGGACGTTCCTGGTGCTGCGCGAGGCGTTCGCCGGGGTGCGGCGCTTCGCCGACATGCAACTCGCCACCGGAGCCCCCCGCCAGGTGCTCAGCGCACGGTTGTCCCGGCTGGTGGAGGAGGGGCTGCTGCGCAAGGTCCCCTACCGCGAGCCCGGCCAGCGTCAGCGCGACGAGTACCGGCTGACCCAGATGGGCCTGGACCTGTATCCGATCATGATGGCCCTGATGCACTGGGGCGACCGCTATCTCAGCGGCGACGACGGGCCCCCGGTGCTCGTCACCCACCGCGGCTGCGGCGCCCCGGTGGAGCAGTACTTCCGCTGCGCCGACGGACACGAGATCTCCGGCCCCCAGGAGGTCACCCCTCTTGCCGGCCCCGGGCTACGTCCCCTCGCGATCCCCGGGGCCACGCCCGGCGCGACCGTGTCCGGCTAGGTCACGTCCGGTGTGACCCCACGCGAGAAGGCCACGTCCAGGAGTTCGCGTCCGGCGGGTCGCGCGTCCGGGGCGGCCGCGTGCGGGAAGGCAGGGTCCGGAGAGGTCGCGTCCGGGAAAGGCGTGTCCGGGGAGGTCACGCCACCTGGGGCGCCGGCTCCGCGTCCGCCGTCCGCGCCAGCCTCCGCAGGCAGTGCCGGAAGCAGAGGATCGAGACGAGCGCCGCGCCGCCGAGAAGCACCGCGACCGCCGAGGTGCGTACCAGCAGATAGGTCTGCAGGCTCTGGCTGAGCAGCAGCCACAGGCTCAGCGCCGCGTTGAGCAACTGCGCGCACCCCCACAGCACCGACTGCCACACGAAGAAGCGCCGCATCCGCGGGTGCTCGGTCACGTGGTCGGGCAGCGGCACGAGATCGGCCACCACCCGCCGGATCAACGGCCGCCGCAGCGGCGCGGTGAGCAGGAAACCCATGCTCACGCAGAACACCCCGAGGCAGGGCTGCAGGAAGAACACGATGGGATTGCCGGTCGCCACGGTCAGCGCCACCCGCACGGTGATCGTGCCCGCAGCCAGCAGCAGCGTGCCCGGCGCCTCGTCGCCCCTGACCAGCCGCCAGGCGACCCCGCCGTACACCCAGGCCGCCGCCACGCCGAGCGCCACGCCGGGGCCGGTGAAGAGCAGCGCGACGTAGAAGACGAGAACGGGAAGGATCATGCTCTCGAACACCCTGGGGACGGCATGCCGCAGCAGGGGGCCGATACGGGGAAGGACGAGCGGAGTCACGGGGGCGGACATGAGCACGGTCATCAGGGGCGGACTCCGGAGGTGGTGGAACGTCCCGGGGGAGATCTCACCCGACCGTATGTGATGTCCGGTGTGTCCGGCGAACCTTTCCATGACATCAGACGATCCAGCGATTCCGGGCACCTTACTACGCCCTACGGCACACCCGGCTCCCCTCAAAGGCATACGCGGAGGACGGGGCGGTGCCCGCGGTGCCTACCCTTGGGTGCGTGTACCGGTTCCTGCTGACTCCCCGATGGCTGGCTCTCCACGTGGTGGTGCTGCTGGTCATCCCCGCTTTCCTGCTCCTGGGCCAGTGGCAGTTCGGGCGCTTCGAGGAACGGTCCGCGAACAGCGACCAGGTCACCACCAACCTCGCCGCCCCCCCGGTCCCCATACGGGAGCTGACCTCGCCGGGCGGTACCGTCTCCCCCCGGGACCGCCACCGTGCCGTCACGGCCGCGGGGACGTACGACACCGGCGCGTCGCTGCTGGTCAGGCGCCGCACCCAGGACAGGAAGGTCGGCTTCTACGTGCTGACCCCGCTGACCCTCGCGGACGGCACCGGCGTGCTGGTGAACCGGGGCTGGATCAAGGCGGGCGCCACGGCCGACTCCGTCCCCCCGGTGCCGGCGCCGCCCTCGGGTGAGGTGACTGTCACCGGCAGGTTACGTCCCTCCGAGACCGAGGAGAGCTCGGGCATCCGCGACCGGGCGGGCCTGCCCGCCGGCCAGGTGCTGCTGATCGACACCGCGGCCATCGGCCGCCGGCTGCCGTACCGGCTTCTGGGCGGGTACGTCGAGCTGACCGGGCAGTCACCGGCGGTGGAGCCCGCCCCGGCCCCGGTCCCGGCGCCGGAGGTCGGCGGGGGAGGCGGGCTCAACCTGGCCTACAGCGTGCAGTGGTGGCTGTTCATCGGGATCGCGATCGTCGGCTGGGCGATGCTGATCCGCAGGGAGGCGGCCGACCTGAGGACGGCGGCCGCATCGACCTCCCCGGCCGGTCCCGATCCCGGCCCCGATCCCGGCCCCGACTCCGGCTCCAGCTCCAGTGGAAACTCCGGCTCCAGCTCCGGCGAGAACTCCGGCTCCGGCGGGAACTCCCCTGCCGGAGGGGAGCGCGGTCCCGGACAGGCCGTTGCACCCGGGCGGGATCCCGCACCCGGTCAGGGCCCCGGTTCCGGACGCGATCTTGAGTCCGGACAGGGCTCCGCGTCCAAGGGGTCCCCTGTCCGATAGAAGTCCATCACCTCGGGAAATCCCTTTCCGATGTGACGGTCCAGCCCCTTGGACGGTCACCCGTCGACCGTCGCCGTGCCGGACGGTCAGGCGCCGGCCATCGCCGTTCCGAACAGGATCGCCACCGCGATCGCGAATCCCCGCGTCCCGTCGATCCTCTCCGGGGCGGGCAGCACCTCGTGCGGTCCCCGCCACAGCGGGCGCGGCTCCAGCAGGACGTACAGCAGCGAGCCGCCGATGAGGAACATCCAGAACCAGGCCCAGCGGCTGGCGTAGCGCGGGCCGGGCCCGGCGAGCATGAGCAGCCAGGCCAGCGCCTCGGCCGTCACCGCCACCGGGGCGAAGGGCTTCCACCAGCGCTCGTAGGCGGGCGAGCCGATCAGGGCGCCGGCGCCCCGGAACCCCTCGGTACGCACGATCTCCACCGAGGGGTCGGCGGCGGCGCGCACCTGGGCCAGGAACGCCTCCTGGCGCCGTCGCAGGGCCTCGCGGTCCAGGCGGGTGGTCCGGGGGTCCCAGACATCGTCGGGCTGGTCGAAGCGCGCCTGGGTCCAGGAGAGCGGACCGTGGGACCACGTCAGCGTGCCGTAGGCGGGCCAGTCGCGGTCGTAGACCACCCGGCTCACGCCGCCCGCCCGCAGATCCGGGATGAGCTCCCCGGCCGGGCGCAGGGCGGGGGCCTGGTTGAGATGCACGACCACCGTGGAGAGGGCCAGCACGAAGAGCAGCACCAGGCGCACCCCGAAGGGGGTCTCCTGCCGTGCCGGAACCACCACGCGCATCCGCCGCCCCCGTCCCCGATACCCGCCCGTTGAATAGGTTAGGGGGCGTGACCCGGCATATCGAGTTCGCGCGACTGCACAACTTCCGTGACGTGGGCGGCTACCTGACGGACGAGGGGCTCCAGGTGCGCTGGCGGCGGCTGTACCGGTCCGCCTCGCTGCACCTGCTCTCCGGTGACGACCTCGACCGCTTCGACGAGCTCGGCGTGCGCACCGTGATCGACCTGCGCCACCCCGAGGAGATCGACCGCCGCGGCCGTGCCCCGCACGGACCGAGCTACCACAACCTCTCGGTCGAGCACCGGTTCTGGAACGTCCGGGACGACTACAGTCCCGACGCCGGCCTCGCCAGGTTCTTCACCGACCGCTACCTGGAGGTGTCCCGGGACGGGTGGGCCGAGCTCGCCACCGCGCTCACGGTGATCGCCGACGCGGGCAACGCGCCCGTGGTGGTGCACTGCGCCGCGGGCAAGGACCGCACGGGAGTGCTCGTCGCGCTGGTGCTGCGGCTGCTGGGGGTGCCCGAGGAGGACGTGGTCACCGACTACGCGCTGACCGGCCTGGCCCGGTCCCGCATGGTCGCGTACTGGGAGGAGACGCACCCGGGCGAGCCGCTGCCCTGGGCGGGGTACGGCGAGGCTCCCGCCGAGGCCATGCGCCTGTTCCTGGCGGAACTGGGACCGGTGCGGGACTACTGCGCGCGGACCCTCCGGATCGACGAAAGCGTCATAGCCGGTCTTAAGAGCCATCTTCTGAAAAATCCTAATATTTAGCGGATCTCTGGGTAGGCGCCGACGAGGGCCCGCCATGGGCAGCACCCTCCGGCGGGCCCGCCCCCGAGGCTGCCGCCATCCTCCTGCGGCGGTCTCGGGGTCCGCCCTCCGCGTCTCACGGGGTGGACAGAGATACCAAGCGGAGACCTTGCGGCTTGATAGGTGTTATTCCAGCGTCATACGGTTGACCGCGTGACTACGCCGCTGCTCCCCGACCCTGAGCCAAGGCGGCGGGACTATGTGATCATCTCGGCCGACGACCACCTGATCGAGCCGCCCGACATGTTCGACGACCGGCTGCCCGAGAAGTACGCCGAGTTCGCGCCCAAGGTGGTCGAGACCGACTCCGGCCACCAGGTCTGGCGCTACGGCGGGGCCACCTACCCGTGCGCCGGGCTCGACGTGGGCGCCGGCCTGCCCCGCGAGCAGTGGACGCTGGACCCGGTCAGGTTCGAGCACATGCGTCCCGGCTGCCACGACGTCGAGGCCAGGATCGAGGACATGGACCGCGCCGGCGTCTGGGCGGCGCTCTGCTTCCCCGGCATGCTGGCCGGGCAGGCAGGCATGGTGTTCGCCAAGACCCGCGACCAGGAGCTGGGCCTGTCGGTCCTGCGCGCGTGGAACGACTGGCACGTGGACGTCTGGGCGGGCACCTACCCGGAGCGGATCATCGCCCTGCAGCTGCCCTGGCTGACCGACCCGGAGGTCGCCGCCAAGGAGATCAGGGACAACGCGGCACGCGGGTTCAAGGCGGTGCTCTTCCCGGAGTTCCCCACCCGGCTGCGCCTGCCCTCCATCCACGGCGACCACTGGGACCCGTTCTTCCAGGCGTGCGAGGAGACCGGCACCGTGGTCTGCCTGCACGCCGGTGCGGGCTCCTGGGCACCGGTCCCGTCGCCGGACACCCCGATCGAGGCGATCACCACGCTGATGCCGGCGAGCGCCATGTTCGCCTGCGCCGACTGGCTCTGGTCGGGCATCCCGCTGCGCTTCCCCGCGCTGCGGATCCTCATCGTGGAGGGGGGCGTGGGCTGGCTGCCGATGCTGGCGGACCGGGCCGACTACGCGCTCGACCACCCCGTCGCGGGCGAGGCCTCGTGGGAGGGCGGGCTCAAGCCCAGCGAGGTGCTGCGCAGGAACTTCTTCTTCGGCACGCTCAACGACCACGCGCTGTCCGGCGTACGGCTCGCCGTCGGGCTGGAGCACGTGCTGCTGGAGAGCGGCTACCCGCACTCCGACTCCACCTGGCCCGACACCCAGCAGGCCGTCGCGACGAACCTGGGCGGCCTGCCGCCCGCCGACATCGCCCGGGTGGCCTACGGCAACGCCGCCCGCCTGTTCGGCCACCCGCTGCCCTCGCGGGCCTGGCTCAGGATGGAGACCCTGTGACCCGCGCGACGCGCCCGCGGCTCCGTCCCCGGCTCAGGAGGGGACGCCCGTGACGCGCGCGACGCGCTCGCGCTCCCAGTCGACGTAACGGCCGCCCTCGCCGAGCAGCGAGCTCATCAGCCAGAGGAAGACCCCGAAGTCGTCGACCACCCCGAGGAGCACCAGGAAGTCCGGGACGACGTCCAGCGGGGAGACGATGTAGAGCACGCCCATGCCCATCATGGCCAGCTTGCCCTTGCTCATCCCGGCGTACTCACCCCGCATCACCGCGCCGATCAACCTCGGCAGGGCCTTGAGCCGGTCGCCGACACCCGGGGAACCGGGCTGCGACACACTCCGGTACGTCCGCCACACCTGTGCCGCTCGCGCCGCCTTCGCCATGGGAGTCCTCCTTGGAAGCACGTTCGCCTGGCGGCGTACTACCCCGCCGTTTCACGATATAACGCGTGATTTTCCCGGAGGGTTCCCGGAGGACTCCCCACCTGCCGCGTCCCACCGGAACGATCCGCCGGTACGAGACCGCGTGCGGCGCGCGCCTGCCCGATCGCGACCGGCCCGGCACCTCGTGCGACGCCTCACTCCTTGGTGGGGGCCAGGTCTCGCACGGCCTGCGCGATCGAGACCTCGCCGCCGGGGATGGGGGCGAGGACGGGGGTGTTCAGGCCGTTGCTCACGTACTCCCGGATCCTGGCCCGGCACGTGGCGGCGTCGCCGTGCACGATGAGCGCGTCCACGACCTCGTCCGGGATCGCCTTGAGCGCCGCCCGGCGGTCACCGGCCGCCCAGGCCTCGTGCATCGGCCGCAGCACCTCGCCGCGTCCCAGCCAGTCGTGGAAGGCCGCGTACACGGGGACGGTCAGATAGCCCGCGAGCATCCGGCGCCCGAGCTCGCGCACCTTCTCCGCGTCCTCGCTGACGCACACGAACAGCCGGGCGATCAGCTCGGTGTCCGGCCCGATCTCGGCCCTGACCTTGTGCACGTCCTGCGGCGAGAGCCAGTTGGTGATCGCGCCGTCGGCCTCCTCGGCGGCCAGGCGCAGCATCCGGGGGCGCAGCGCGGCCAGCACGATCTTCGGGGGGATCCGGGGCGCCCGCTCCAGCTTGAAGCCCTTGATCTCGAACGTCTCGTACCGCTCGGTGACCTTCTCACCCGCCAGGGCGGCGCGCAGGAAGCGCAGGGTGTCCCTGGTCCTGGCGAAGGGCTTGACGAACTCACCGGCGTTCCAGCGCTCCACGATGGCCGGGGAGGAGGCTCCGACGCCCAGCACGAAGCGTTCGGGGGCGAGGTCGGCGAGGGTGGCCGCGGACATGGCGAGCAGGCCGGGGCCGCGGGTGGAGACCGGGACGATCGCGCTGCCGAGCCGCAGGCCGGGCGCCCATTCGGCGGCCATCGCCAGCGGTACGAAGCCGTCGACGCCGTTGACCTCGGCGGACCAGGCGTCGGTGTACCCGAGCTCCGGCAGCTCGCCGATCAGCTCCCTGGAGTCGGCCAGTGAACGGTCGTAGAAGGGGATCGTCATCCCCCAGCGTGGGCCCGTAGCCATCGTGCCGCCTCCCTGTCGGTGGTCGCCGTCCCTAGAACGACGTTCTGCTGTAGCTTGCCGCACCCGCTCCGGGGGGCGTCAACAGAGCGACCGTACCAACCGGACGGTATGACGCGCGACCAGGGCGGCGCGGACCGTTCGTTTACCGTCTCATCACCATCCGTATGATGTTAGAAACGGTACGTGATGAAGCATCGGCGGACGAACCAGCGACGAAGCCTGCTCGGCGTGGCCGTTCTCGCGACCTGTGCGGCGGCCCCCCTGCTGGCCGGGGCGGCCCCCGTCTTCTCGCCATCGGCCCTCCCGGTCTCGGCCCTCCCGGTCTCGGCTTCCCGAGCCGGAGACGGCGCCGGGTCCTCCCTCCCGAAGGTGACCCGGTACGTCGGAAGGATCCGGCACCCGGGGGAGGAACGGCGGGCCGGGGAACCGGCCGGACGCGGGGTGGGGCAGGGCACGCCACCGCAGCCGGAGCACGGGACGGGAACCGCTGCGAGGACGGCGGCGCGTCGCCCGGCGACACCGCCACGAACGGCGGGACGATTCTCACGCCCCGACCACCGGACGGCACCGCCCCGGGCGGAAGGGGATCCGGAAAGGGGCACCACCGCCCTCGGGGCGAGACCGGGACCGGCCCGCCCCTCCGCCCCCGCACCCGTCCCTCCCTCGACGTCGGCAGCGACCGGGACGGCCGGGTCCGGGCAACCGGCACACCTCCCCTGGAGAGCGCGACCGGCCGGACCCCTCGGAGACCTGGCGGGGGGATCGTCGAACGGCCCCGTGGGCGGGCTCCTGAAGAACCTGATGGGCGGATCGACCGCGAACGGACCGGCCCTGGGTGGCCTGACCGGGAAAGGCGAGTCCCCGGGAGGCGGACCCGGGAAGGGCCGGAGCGAGAAGGGACCCGTCCCGAACGGACGGGGCGTCCACGATCCGGCCGCGGGCGGACCGGCCTCGAACGAACCGACCGGCGTGAAACCGAAGCAGGAGGCCAAGACGGGATCCGCCTTCAAGCCGGACCCCGACATCGAAGTGGACCTCGACATCAAACCCGGCCTCGGCTCTCTTCCGGGCCTCGACACCAAACCGGACCTCGGCTCACTGCCCGGCCCCGGCCTCGAACCGGAACTCGACCCGAAGCCCGACCCGAAGCCCGACCCGAAGCCCGAGCCGACACCGTGGCCCCCCGCGGTCTCACCGTCGCCCCCGCCCTCGCCCCCCTCGCCCGAGCCCACCCGGCCCGTGCCGCCCACACCACCCGTGCCGTCCGCCCCGGCGCCCCGGCCCGTCCCCTCACCGGTCGTTCCCGAGGCTCCCGCCGCCTCGAAACCGCCGGAGACCCGCACGCCCCGGCCGCCCGCCGGAACGCCTTCGCTGCCCCCTCTGCTGCGGCAGCGGCTGGTGCTGGACCGTTACGCCGCCCGGCGCGAGGGCACCGACCGCACGCTGGTCCTGGTGGTGATGTTCACCGGCGTGATCTCGGTCACCGCCGTCACCATGCTCGACGGCAGGAACCACAGATAGCCGTCCGGCCGAGCCCGCCGGGGGAGGACCACCGGCGGGCTCGGCCGGGCCGTCGGCCGCGGCCGGTCACGGCAGGGACGGGAAACGGCCGTCGATGTGGTCGTACTCCCGCTGCGCGGCCTGGAAGGCGTCGGGTCCGACGGCGCCGAGACCGCTGAACGGGTGACTGATCAGGATGATGAAGCACACGCCGATCACGACCACGCTCACCCGCACCAGATCACCGACGATCGACGCGCTCGTGGGCCGTACCCCGTGCATCCAGGGCAGCGCGATCACCAGCAGGCCGGAGACGACCATCAGGATCACGAAGGTGTTCTCCAGGCCGGTGCCCGCGTCGTCGCCCCGCACGATCCGGGCGTGCGAGATCTCGGAGGCCCTGTCGAGCGCGTCCTGCTTGAGGTTCCTGCTCTCCTCCCCGGCCGGACGGAGCCGGAGCAGGGTGGTCCGCGCGTCGGCGAGCGTCTGCCCGGGGATGGGGGACATGGTCTTTCCGGCCATGAGCGGCCAGTCGAGATCGATGCTCTGCGCGGTGTACTGCCGAATCCGGGTCCTGACGGGCGCGGCCTCGGGAATGGGCGCCACCGCCCAGTACATCTCGGTGAGACTCTCGGCCTCGGCCTGGACGTCCACCTCGGTGACCGAGAGGCTGTCGCGGCACAGGACGGCCGCGTAGGCCAGCACCAGCAGGTAGACGGCCAGGGCGATGTTGACGGAGAAGTCCACCGACGACGAGGCGTGCCCCTCGTCCTCCCGCCCCCTCCGCCGGAGAACGCGATACGCGATCAGCGTGATCGCGACGAACAGCACCACCAGTACGGCTATCCAACCCATGGGACTCCTTCGAACCCGTCATCGAACCGACCACTCAGGGTAATCGGTTGGATACGGATATTCCTGCAGTTCCCCAGGGATTCACTCGCGAAGTTCGTGGACCCCCGCGATGAAGTCACGCGCGACACCGCGCAGGCCGGGCAGGTGCGAGAGCCCGACCAGGCGGTCGACCAGCGGCACGGTGAGCTCTATGAAGCGGTACGTCCGCCGGCACCCCTCCGAGTGGTCGTGCACCCAGAACAGCACGACGCCCATCGACATCAGCCAGAGCAGCTCGGGCAGCTCGGCCCTGAGCTCGGCGTCGATGCGGTCGGAGGATCCCTCCACGACCCGCCGGTAGATCCCGATCGACGCGTCCCGGGAGGGTGAGGACTCGGCGCTGAACGGGTTGAGCGGATTACCCGGCTCGGCGGCGTGCTTGAAGAACTTCACCGCGAACTCGTGGTACGGCTCGGACACCAGCACCCACTGCCGCAGCACCCCTTCCAGCCGCGCGGCGAACCGGCGCTCGCCGGCCAGGAGCTTCTCGCACGCGGCCTCGTGCTCGGCCTGCGCGCGGTCGTAGTACGACTGGACCAGGATCTCCTTGGAGGCGAAGTAGTAGTAGGCGTTGCCCACGGACACCCCGGCCTCGGCCGCGATGGCCCGCATCGTGGTCGCCTCGTACCCTCGCTCGCGAAAGAGCCGCAGGGCCGTCTCCACGATGACCTCACGGGTCCTGTCTGATCCACGGGTTCTCGGGGTCGGCTCGGTCATGGGGCACTTGTCACCTGTCGATCAAGGCTGGGAGACGGGCTCGGCTGATCTCTCCCTGCGACGAACCCTAGATCATCCGTCCTGTGCCATCCGGGAGAAGCCCTTGTGAACGACCCTAAGCGCGTCACATCGACCCCGCCACTGATATCGGTGATTGCCACGTCACTCTCCCGTACCTCCCGCCCGCCCCGGCACCGCGCCACAGGCCCGGGACCGCGCCCCGGTCAGGCGGTCGGCCCGATCGGTTCCTTCGGATCGCCTGGACCGTCCGGGTGCCGGAACCGCTCCTAACTTCTACCGTCTCGTGCCCGCGTACGGGGTGACGGGCTCGAAGCCGCGGGGAGCACGTGACACCCGACGGACGCTGACCGCGCCGGGCACCGCGTCGGACATCGTGCCGTCTACGGTCCCATCAGGTCATCAACCCGCACGATGATCGCCATTACCGGGCAAAATTCGCGCTTCGGGAGGGATCATCCGGCTTCGGGAGTGGGATTGATCCATTTGGTGGAAGGGCTCCCGCAACAAGGGATACATAAATGGGGATACGTCCCTGTAGACGGCGGGCTACCCGGTTCATCACGGGAACACTGCTCGCTCTGCAGATAGCCTTCATCGCGTCGATCCCTGACGCGGACGCGGAGAGCCGGTACGCACCGGGAACCACCATGACCCGGAGCCGGCCGGCCGTGCCCGGCGGCACGGGCGCCGGTGGGCCGGTGACCGTCACGCCGTACACGGCCGGCCCGTGGACGGTCACCCGGCACCGGTTATCGGAACTGTACCTCCGGGCGGCCGCCCCGCACGGAGGACAGAAGGGAGAGACCGCATCTCTCCTCGCGGCCCCCCGGACACCGGCACGAAACCGCCGCGACCGGCCGAACCGGCCGGACCTGCCGGGACGGCCAGACGGCCCGAACAGATCGAGTAAGCCGGACAGACCGGAAACATCGGGAGAGTCCGGAGCCACGACCCGAGCGGGCGAGCCCGGGGGCGGCGGAATCGCACCGCGTACGCGCACCGGGACGTCGAAGACCTCGTCACCGGAGCGGAAGTCCCCTTCGGCCCCGAGAACCGCACCACGCCGACAGACGACCACCGCCACCACTGCTCCCGCGCGCGAGGCCCCCGCCACCCCGCCACGCGAGCGCACGACCTCCGCCACGACCTCGGCACGCGGACAGGCACCTTCCACCACGACCGCGCCCCGTACGGGGGCGGCCACCACGGTATGGAAGGGCGGAACACCGGAGAAGGGCGCGGCCCAGGCCGCCGGGACCGCTCCCGCGGTCGCCCGGCCCGCCGAGACGTCCCAGGCCCGGCGGGGCGAGCCCGCCGCGGCCCCGCCGCCCACCGTGAAGGAGCGGACGCCCTCCGGCGCTGCAAAGCCCGCCGGGAAGACCCCCGCGAAACCCGCTGCGAAGACCATCGTGAAGCCCGCCGGGCAGACCGCCGCGAAACCCGCCGTGAAGGCCGTCGCGAAACCCGCCGTGAAGGCCGTCGCGAAACCCGCCGTGAAGGCCGTCGCGAAACCCGCCGTGAAGCCCGCCGAGAAGGTCGCAGGGACGGTCGTCGCGAAGACCTCCGAGAAGGTCGTCGAGAACACCGCGGGGAAGACGGCCGGGAAGGTCGCCGAGACCGGGGCCTCCCCGGCGCAGCAGGCCCTCCGGCAGGGACCCCTGCGACTCCAGCAGGTCGACGCCGAGCGGTTCCTCCGCCAGGCGGGCCTGCGCGTGACCTCCTCCGGCAAATGTTCGAACCGCCAGGGACGCACCTGCACCTCGTTGCAGGCGGTGCGGAGCGGCACCGTCTCCAGCGCCATCGACCTGAAGCGCCGTAGCGGCTGCCGTCTGGTGGTCACCGGCGGCACCGAGGTGGGCCACGCCCCGGGGCCGTACAGCCATTTCGCCGGCTACAAGCTCGACATCAAGCCCAACCGGTGCATCAACCGGTACATCACAAAGAACCATCCGGCACAGGGGGTCCGGGGCGACCGTGCCCGCCTGTACGGGGCGGAGGGAACATCAGGACCGCTCTACGCCCGGGAGGCCGACCACTGGGACATCCTCTTCCGCTGACCCGCGAGGAGTCCCGGCCCGTGGGAAGTCCGCGTTTCGCGGAGGGTTCTCGGTCCGCGAAGAGTCCCGGCCCCCGGTAAGCCCCGGTCCGTGAAAAGCCCTGAGCCCGTGAGGAGCTCCCGGTCCGTGCGGCGGCGCCGGGTGCCGCCGCACGGACCGGAAGGTCACACGAACTCGGCCGCGACCAGCTCGGCGATCTCCGCCGCGTTCAGGGCCGCGCCCTTGCGGAGGTTGTCGCCGCAGACGAACAGGTCGAGCGTGTTGGGGAAGTCGAGCGCCTGACGGATCCGGCCCACGTAGGTGGGGTCGGTCCCGACCACGTCCGCCGGGGTCGGGAAGACGCCGTTCTCCGGGTCGTCCATCACGACCACGGTCGGGGCGGCCTCCAGGATCCGGTGGGCGTCGGCCACCGTGACCTCGCGCTCGAAGGTCGCGTGCACGGCCAGCGAGTGCGTGGTGATCACGGGGACCCGGACGCACGTCGCCGAGACCTTCAGGTTCTCGATCCCGAGGATCTTCCGCGACTCGTTGCGGAGCTTGAGCTCCTCCGACGCCCAGCCGCCGTCCTTGAACGAGCCCGCCCACGGCACCACGTTGAACGCCACCGGCGCCGGGAAGGGCGACTCGGCCTCCCCCAGCCTGTTCTGCAGGGCCTTGCGCACGTCCCCGGCGCTCTGACCGATCGTCCGGTCGCCCGCAAGGGCCTCGACCTCGTCGTAGAGCCGGGCCGAACCGGCCACGCCGGCGCCGGAGACCGCCTGGTAGGAGGCGACGACCAGCGCGTTCAGGCCGTACACCTCGTGCAGGGCGCCCATCGCGGCCATCATCGACAGGGTCGTGCAGTTGGGGGTGGAGATGATCCCCAGGGGCCGCGTCCGGGCCGCCTCCGGGTTGACCTCCGGCACCACCAGGGGCACCTCGGGGTTCATCCGGAACGTGCCGGACTTGTCGATGACGACGGCGCCGCGCCCGGCGGCGATCGGCACCCACGTCGCGGAGACCTCGTCCGGCACGTCGAAGATCGCGATGTCGACGCCGTCGAAGACCTCGGGGGTCAGCTCCTGGACGACGACGTCCTCGCCGCGGACCCGCAGGACCTTGCCGGCCGAGCGGGCGGACGCGACGAGCCTGATCTCGCCGTACACGTCGTCGCGGTTGGAGATGATGTCGCGCATCACGGTGCCGACGGCGCCGGTGGCGCCGATCAGAGCGAGGGTCGGCTTGCGGCTCATCGCCCGGTACCTCCGTAGATAACGGCTTCCACCTGGTCGGCGTCGAGGTCGAACGCGCGGTGCGCGGCGCTGACGGCCGTGTCCACCTCGTCCTGCCCGACGATCACCGAGATGCGGATCTCCGAGGTGGAGATCATCTCGATGTTCACCCCCGCGTCGGCGAGGGCGGCGAAGAACGTCGCGGTGACGCCGGGGTGCGAGCGCATGCCCGCGCCGATCAGCGAGACCTTGCCGATCTGGTCGTCGAAGAGCAGCGACTCGAAGCCGATGCGCTCCTGGATCTTCTTCAGCGCGGTGAGCGCGGCCGAGCCGTCGCTGGTGGGCAGCGTGAAGGAGATGTCCGTCCGGCCGGTCGTGGCCGCCGACACGTTCTGCACGATCATGTCGATGTTGATCTCGGCGTCGGCGAGCGTTTTGAAGATCGTCGCAGCCTCACCGACCTTGTCGGGCACCCCGACAACGGTGATCTTGGCCTCGCTCCGGTCGTGCGCGACGCCGGAGATGATCGGCTGCTCCATCTCTTTTCCTTCGCTGTCGGGGTCGGAGACGACCCACGTGCCTTCCTTGGTGCTGAACGAGCTTCTGACGTGGATCGGCAGGCCGAATCGGCGAGCGTACTCGACGCAGCGCAGGTGCAGGATCTTCGCCCCGCAGGCCGCCATCTCCATCATCTCGTCGTAGGAGATGCGAGGGATCTTACGGGCCGCCGGGACGATGCGCGGATCGGCGGTGAAGACGCCGTCCACGTCGGTGTAGATCTCGCACACGTCGGCGTCCAGGGCGGCGGCCAGCGCGACCGCGGTGGTGTCGGAGCCGCCCCGGCCGAGGGTGGTGATGTCCTTGGTGTCCTGGGAGACGCCCTGGAACCCGGCCACGATCGCGATCTGGCCGTTGTCGAGAGCCCCGCGGATCCTGCCGGGCGTCACGTCGATGATGCGCGCGCGGCCGTGCGAGGAGTCGGTGATCACGCCGGCCTGGGACCCGGTGAAGGAACGGGCCTCCTGGCCGAGGTTGGCGATCGCCATCGCCAGCAGGGCCATCGAGATGCGCTCACCCGAGGTGAGCAGCATGTCGAGCTCGCGGCCCGGGGGCAGCGGTGAGACCTGCTGGGCGAGGTCGAGCAGTTCGTCCGTGGTGTCGCCCATGGCCGAGACGATCACCACGACGTCGTTGCCGGCTTTTTTCGTCGCGACGATCCGCTGCGCGACCCGCTTGATGCAGGACGCGTCGGCGACGGACGAACCACCGTACTTCTGAACAACGAGCGCCACGAGATGTCTCCGAAGCAATCTAGGGCTGTGGAGCTCATAGTCTACTGGCGCCCTACCGGAGGGCCCGTGATGTAGCCCAGCATGTGGACGATCACACGGTTGTGCGCTCCTCGGCCACATCCAGGCGGGTATGGGCGACAAGCGCCTGAAGCGCCCGCATCGCCGCCCCGGCGTGGTTGCCCCAGGTGTTGAAGTAGGAGTACTGCCACCACCACAGGGCCTCCAGCGGACGGCCGGCCTTGTAGTGCCGCAGGCCGTGCAGGAGGTCGGCCGCCACCGCCGTCAGGTCGTCGGAGAGACGGTAGGGGGTGACCACGGTGTCCTTGTACGGGTCGAAGACCTCGGCGTAGTCGTCGACCGGCCCCAGACGCTCGGCGATCGCCGTGCGGACGGCGTCGACGTCCGGGTCCTCGCCCAGGTGCGGCTCCCAGTTGCCCGACAGGATGACGTCCCGGCTCGCCCCGAGCTGCGCCCCGGCCGAGCAGACCTGCCCGACCTCGACCAGCAGCAGCGACAGGATGGCGTCGCCGCCCTCGCCGCCCGCCAGGCGGGTCAGGCCGTCGATGTAGTTCTCCGCGTGCTCCGCGATCCGCTCCGCGAGAGCGCTCCAGGCGTCGTCAGACATCCAGGAGTCTCCTTCCTTCGAACGCGCGGCCCAAGGTGACCTCGTCGGCGTACTCGAGGTCACCGCCTACCGGCAGACCGCTGGCCAGTCGTGTCACTTTCAGTCCCATCGGCTTGACCAGACGGGCGAGGTAGGTGGCCGTCGCCTCCCCCTCGAGGTTGGGGTCGGTGGCGAGGATCAGCTCGGTGACCTGGCCGTCCGCCAGGCGGGTCATCAGGTCCCGGATGTTCAGGTCGTCGGGGCCGATGCCGTCGATCGGGCTGATCGCCCCGCCGAGCACGTGGTAGCGGCCCCGGAACTCGCGGGTCTTCTCGATGGCCACCACGTCCTTGGACTCCTCCACGACGCAGATCACGTGGAGGTCGCGCCTGGTGTCGCGGCAGATCCGGCACTCCTCCTCGGCCGCGACGTTGCCGCAGACCCGGCAGAAGCGGACCTTGTCCTTGACCTCGAGCAGGGCGTGCGCGAGCCGCTTCACATCGGCCGGCTCCGCGGCCAGCAGGTGGAACGCGATGCGCTGCGCGCTCTTGGGACCGACGCCCGGCAGCATGCCGAGCTCGTCGATCAGGTTCTGGACGACCCCCTCGTACATGACCTAGAACCCGGGAAGCTGGCCGAGCCCGCTCCCGCCGCCCAGCCCCTGAGCCAGGGGACCGAGCTTCTCCTGCTGAAGGTCGGCCGCGGCGCGCACGGCGTCCCGGATCGCGGCGATGACCAGGTCGGCGATGGTGTCAGCCGTCTCCTGCGGATCGCCGGGGTCGACGGCCTCGGCGCTGATCTTGAGTTCGAGCAGCTCGCCCCCGCCGTTGACGGTGGCCACGACCAGCCCGCCGCCCGCGGTCCCCTGGACCTCCGCGTCGTTCAACTCCTGCTGGGCGCTCACAAGCTGCTGCTGCATGAGCTGTGCCTGCTCCAGCAGCTGCTGCAGGTTGACATCCCCTGGGTTCACCGTGGTGTGCTCCTCGTCCGTGGCATCGGTCGTCACGAGCCTACGGGGTCCGGGCCGGGTGTTGCACTGGAGCCCGCACGCCTTCCCGGGGAACGGGACTTAAACCCTCGCCGGCCCCCCTTCCGGGCGTCAGGTGTGGTCGATCTCCTCGATGATCCGGCCGCCGAGCTCGCGCTGGATGAGGGCCATGCCGGTGAGCGCGTCGACGTCGGCGTCCGCGTCGTTCAGCGGGTCGACCTCGTCGGCGTCGGGGGCGGCGCCGCGCGGGGTGCGGCCGGGCACGGCGTCCGGCCAGGCCGCGGCCTTGGCACCGTTCCTGGCCGGTGCCCTCGGGCCGCTCTGGGCCGCCGCCTTGGCGGCCGAACGGGCGGCGGCCAGCCCGGGACTCGGCGGGGGAGGCGAACCGGGATCCTCCGGCATCGGCTCGTCCGGCCAGGACTCGTCCGTGGGGGGCGAGACCGGCCGGGTGGACGCCGCCCGTCCCGCCGCGGGCGGTGCCGCCTGGACCGCCACGGGGGCGGCGGAGGCGACGGGAGCGGCAGGGCCCGAGGCACCGGGGGCGACGGTGGCGGTGGACGCGGTGACGGACGCGGTGACGGCGGTGGCGTCCGGCTCACGCGGCGGTGACTGCGGTGGCGGTGACTGCGGCGCCTGCGGCATCGGGGACGCGGGCTGCTGGGGCGCCGTGGGGTGGGGGCCGGCCGGCCGGCGCGGCGCCGGGGAGCGTCCCCCGGCCGACGGGGCGGGACCGCCGCCGACGACGGCCTCGACCTTCCACGTACCGCCGAGGACCTCCTTCAGGACCTCGGCGACGACCACGTCCTTGCCGCCGCCGGTGAAGTTCCTCATGGCGCCGACCTGGGCGAACCCGAGGGTGACGATGTTGCCCTCGACCCCGGCGATCTGGGCGTTGGTGTTGACGTTGGCCCACACCACGATGCTGCGCCGTTTGAGCGCGGCGAGCACCTGGGGCCACGCCTGCTGCACCGTTCCGCCGGCCGGATCCGGGCCGGCGGCACCGGACGGCGCGCTCTCGACGGCGGGGGCGTCCGCCGGCGTGCCGGTGGACTGCCGGGCGGACGGCCCGGCCTGCCGCTCCTGGACCGGCGCGCCGGGCCTGACCGCCTCGGGCCAGTCGTCGTCGCGGGCGGCGCCCCCCTCGCCGGGGGCGGGCACCGCACCGGCCTGCTCGCCCGGGGCCGCCGGGGCCGCCACCGGCGGCCGCGCGGGGGACGGGGACATCGGGGACGGGGGTGCCTGGGTCGCGGGAGCGGGCGCCGGAGCCCGTGGAGCCACGGGTGCCGGGGAGCGGGGGAGCGCGGGGGCGGCGATCCCGCCCTGCTCCAGCCGTTCCAGACGGGCGAGCAGCGCCGCCTCGCCCTGGGCGGCACCGGGAAGCAGGATCCTGGCGCACATGAGTTCGAGCAGCAGCCGGGGCGAGGCGGCCCCGCGCATCTCGGTCAGTCCCGCGTTGAGGATCTCCGCGGCGCGGGTCAGCTCGGCCGGGCCCATCGAGGCCGCCTGCGCCTGGAGGCGCTCCAGCTCGTCCGCGGGCCTGTCGAGCAGCCCGCTGCCGGCCGCCTCGGGCACGTTGGCCAGGATCACCAGGTCGCGGAAGCGCTCCAGCAGGTCCATGGCGAAGCGGCGCGGGTCGTGGCCGCCCTCGACCACCCGGTTCACCACCTGGAACGCCTGGGCGCCGTCGCGGGAGGCGAAGGCCGCGACCACCTCGTCGAGCAGGTCGCCGTCGGTGTAGCCGAGCAGGGAGACCGCGCCGGCGTAGGTGATGCCCGCCTCGCCGGATCCGGCGTAGAGCTGGTCGAGGATCGACAGCGAGTCGCGGGCCGACCCCGCGCCGGCCCGCACGACCAGCGGGAGCGCGGCGGGCTCGAAGGAGACCTTCTCGGAGGTGAGGATCTCCTCCATGAGCGCGCGCAGCGCCGCGGGCGGGATCAGCCGGAACGGGTAGTGGTGGGTGCGGGACTTGATCGTCCCGATGACCTTCTCCGGCTCGGTGGTGGCGAAGACGAACTTCAGGTGCGGCGGAGGTTCCTCGACGAGCTTGAGGAGCGCGTTGAAACCCTCGCGGGTCACCATGTGCGCCTCGTCGATGATGTAGATCTTGAAGCGTGACGACACCGGTGCGAAGAAGGCCCGCTCGCGCAGGTCGCGCGCGTCGTCCACGCCTCCGTGCGAGGCGGCGTCGATCTCGATGACGTCGAGGTGGCCGGGGCCGGTGGGTGCCAGGGCCACGCAGGACTCGCACTGCCCGCAGGGGTCGGGCGTCGGGCCCTTCTCGCAGTTCAGCGATCGGGCGAGGATGCGCGCGCTGGACGTCTTGCCACACCCGCGGGGCCCGCTGAACAGGTAGGCGTGATTGATGCGCCCGCTGCGCAGCGCCTGGCGCAATGGCTCGGTGACGTGTTCCTGACCCTTGACCTCGGCGAAGGTCCCGGGCCGGTACTTGCGGTACAGCGCAAGACTCATGCGGCGATCCCACCTGCGAGGGCTCTGAAACGAAGAGACCCCTCGCACACCCGCCAGAGCCCGCTTATCCTTGCTGCCTTCCGGCCCTGGGGAGGTTCACAGGATGACGCCGCGCGAGGGGTCGGCCCCCAGTCTAGCCTCAGATCCGAGTGGTCTGTGTCGGAAATCGGTGGTCCACGCGCCCCGAAAGTTGGGTAAGCTTCTCCACGGAGGATTCGCCTAGTTGGCCTAGGGCGCACGCTTGGAAAGCGTGTTGGGGGCAACCCCTCAGGAGTTCGAATCTCCTATCCTCCGCCACGGTCGACAGCCGTAACGCGAAAGCCCGCTCCGCACCCGGAGCGGGCTTTCGCGCGTCAGGCCCCGGTCCGGGTGCGGGGCGTCCGGCCTCAGCACCCGATCACGATCTCGTGACGACGAGCAGTCGATCGGTCATGCGGTGTCAGGTCCGTGCCGGGCCGACCTCCCGGGTCATCGCGCCCCGGCCGGCGTCGCCGGGACGTTCCGGCGCACCCCCGCGTCCCGGCTCACCACGCGGCTGGCTCATCGCATTGTTCGATTTTCGGGACTAATCCCCACAAAAGGGTACATAAGACATCAGGTCACTGACCTCCTGTCCGGCATGTCGCGCGATTCCCGGGGCAGGGGGAGCGCCCAAGCGGATCGAAGGGACGTCGGGCGATGGATTTCAAGGATGACGCCCAACTCGACAGCTCGCAGGTCGAGAGTCGTGGCCGGGGGCGTATCCCCGGCGGTGGTCTGGCCGTCGGCGGCGGCGCGGCCGGGATCGTCGCGCTCATCGTGGCACTGGTGTTCGGGGTCGACCTCGGAGGCATCACCGGCAGCGGTGGCGGCGAGCCCGCGGCCGTGGGCCCGAGTTCCGACCTGTCCGCCGAGTGCAAGACCGGGCAGGACGCCGACCAGAACGAGAGGTGCCGGGTGGTCGGGGTCGTCAACAGCATCCAGGAGTACTGGCCCAAGGCCATCCAGGGGTACGAACCCGCCAAGACCGTGATGTTCTCCGGACAGGTCAGCACCGCCTGCGGTGACGCCGACTCCGCGGTCGGGCCCTTCTACTGCCCGGCCGACCGCCAGGTCTACCTCGACCTCAGCTTCTTCAAGGAGCTGGAGAGCAAGTTCGGCGCGAAGGGCGGCCCGTTCGCCCAGGCGTACGTCATCGGGCACGAGTACGGCCACCACGTGCAGAACCTGCTCGGCACGAACGCCAAGGCGCAGCAGGGCGAGCAGCAGGGACCCCAGAGCGCCTCGGTCCGGCTGGAGCTGCAGGCGGACTGCTACTCGGGGGCCTGGGCCAAGAACGCCTACGAGACCGGCCTGTTCGAGAAGCCGTTCACCAAGACCGACATCGAGGAGGCGCTCAGCGCCGCGTCGGCCGTGGGTGACGACAGCATCCAGGAGAAGACCCAGGGCCGGGTCAACCCCGAGGGCTTCACCCACGGGACCTCGGCGCAGCGCGTCAAGTGGTTCACCACCGGTTACGAGGGTGGCGACCCCGCCAAGTGCGACACCTTCGCCGGCTCGATCTGACGCCGGCGGCCCGGCCGGCCGCGACCCCGCACCGGCCGGGCCCCGAACCCCTGCGGGATCACGGGACCGGGTGTCCCGGGCACGGCGTGCCGGGCGGCTCACCCCCGGTCACGAAGGCGCGGGCCCGGCCGGGCGCCGGATCGTCACCGGCGGGGCCGGAAGGCCCCCGTGAGCTGGCACGGGAGGGCGACAGGGCGAAGTGCGGGATTCTCTCCTAAACTACGTACTGTGATCTTCAAGCTGATCGGCGATGAACGGCCCTATCCCGCGCACGGCCTCTCGCACCGCGAGTGGGCGCAGATACCGCCCCGGCAGGTCCGGCTCGACATGTTGATCACCACGAAAGCGGTGCTCGACCTGCACTCCCTGCTGGCCAAGGACTCCACGTTCTACGGCGACCTGTTCCCGCACGTGGTGCAGTGGCGCGGCGAGCTCTACCTGGAGGACGGCCTGCACCGTGCCCTGCGCTCGGCCCTGCACCAGCGCTCGGTCCTGCACGCCCGGGTCCTGGAGCTGTCCGACCAGGGCTGACGCGCGGCCCCGCCCGCACGCCCGCGTCCCGGAGGCGCCCGGCCAGGGCTGACGCCGACGGCGCGAGGAGAGCCGCCCCGGGCCTCGATCACACGTCCCGAAGCCGCCCGGGCAGGCTGAGGCCCCGCTCCGGCTACCCGCGGCCGATCCGGTGCAGCGTCCAGTCCGCGTCCAGCCAGCGGGGCTCGTCCAGCGCGCCGCGGGCGTCGATCACGACCCGCTCGGCCACGGCCGCGCCGATCGCCACGGGGTCGACGGCCCGGAACTCCGGCCAGGCGGTCACGACCACGAGCGCGTCCGCCCCGGCCGCGGCCGCCGGCGCGTCGGCGGCGTAGCCGATCTCCGGGTGGGCGGCCCTGGCGTTGTCCAGCGCCATCGGGTCGTAGACGGTGACCGCCACCCCCTGGGCGTGCAGGCGGACGGCGACGTCGAGCGCGGGCGAGTCGCGGATGTCGTCGGTGCCGACCTTGAACGCGGCCCCCCACAGGGCCACCTTCTTCCCGGACAGGTCGCCGCCGCACGCCTTGCGGACGGCCTCGACGACCCGCTGCCGCCGCCCGGCGTTGATCCGGTCGACGGCGGTCAGCAGGCCCACGGCGGATTCCGCGCCGAGCTGCCCGGCGCGGGCGGCGAAGGCGCGGGTGTCCTTCGGCAGGCACCCGCCGCCGTACCCGATTCCGGCGTCCAGGAAGGCGCGGCCGATCCGCGGGTCCAGCCCGATCGCGTCGGCGAGCTGGGCGACGTCGGCGCCCGCGGCCTCGCAGAGGTCGGCCACCGCGTTGATGAAGGAGATCTTCGTGGCCAGGAACGCGTTGGCCGCCCCCTTGACCAGCTCGCACGTGGCCGGGTCGGTGAAGATCAGCGGCACCCCCGCGTCGGTGATCGGCCGGTACACCTCGCGGAGCCTCTCCTCGGCCGCGGCCGAGGTCACCCCGGCCACGATCCTGTCCGGGCGCAGCGTGTCGGCCACCGCGTGGCCCTCCCGCAGGAACTCGGGGTTCCACGCGACCTCGACGCCCTGGCCGGCCGGGGCGAGCTCGCGCGCCAGCTCCTGGACGGCCGCCGTGGTCCCGACCGAGACGGTGGACTTGCCGACGATCAGGCACGGCCGGCGCAGGTGTGGCGCGAGCGCGGACACCGCCGCCCACACCTGGGACAGGTCGTAGTCGTCACGGTCGGCCATACCGGGGGTGGCGACCCCCAGGAAGTGCGTCTCGCCGAACGCGCCGGCCTCGGCGAACGATGTCGTGAACCGGAGCCGGCCGCCGGCGACGTGCCGGGCGAGCATCTCGTCCAGCTCCGGCTCGTGGAACCAGGCGCGCCCCGACCGCAGGACGGCGACCCTGCCGGGGTCGATGTCCACGCCGATCACCTCGTGGCCGATCTCCGCCATCGAGGCCGCGTGTGCCGCGCCCAGATGGCCGCACCCGATCACGGTCATTCGCATGTGCTCATTCCTTTCCCTGCGGGAGGTACGGCGACGGGAGCGGTGACGAGGCCGGTGACGGGACCGGTGGCGGTTGCGGGGACGAGACCCGCGACGGGCCGCCCCCGTGGTCCCGCGTCCGCGAACGGGCCGCCCCCCTGTGGTCCCGCGTCCGCGAAAGGAGGCCCCTGCCGCGAGAAGATCCTGACATGCGAAGAGCCTCCGCCCTGCTCACGCAGGTCGAAGGCTCTCGGTGGCGGTGGAGGTGGGATTTGAACCCACGGATAGGTTGCCCCATCACACGCTTTCGAGGCGTGCGCCCTCGGCCACTAGGCGACTCCACCGCGGAGCAGCTTACCGGATAACCGCTATTGCTCGCGCATCCGGCGAGCGGTGAAGAATTCCGTGAGAACCGCCGCGCACTCGTCGGCCAGGACCCCGCCGACGACCTCGGGGCGGTGGTTGAGCCGGCGGTCGCGCAGCACGTCCCACAGCGACCCCGCCGCGCCGCCCCTGGCGTCCTCGGCGCCGTAGACCACGCGGTCGACGCGGGCCAGCACGGCGGCCCCCGCGCACATGGTGCAGGGCTCCAGCGTGACCACCAGCGTGCAGCCGGTCAGCCGCCACTGCCCGCGCAGGCGCGCGGCCTGCCGCAGGGCGAGGATCTCGGCGTGCGCGGTGGGGTCGGCGGAGGCCTCCCTGTCGTTGCCCGCGCCCGCGAGCGGCGTGCCGTCCGGGCCGACGACGACCGCCCCGACGGGCACCTCGCCACGCGCCCCCGCCTCGGCCGCCCGTTCCAGGGCGAGCCGCATCTCCCGTACGTAGACGGCCGGCGCCGTCACCGCAGCCGGTCGAGCTCGTCCGCGAAGGCCAGCCGCTCGGCGATCACCGAGAGCGTGTCCCCGGGAAGCGCGCCCTCCTCCATGCTGAGCTCGACGAGCTCGTCGGAGCTCAGGCCGAGGTCCTCAAGGAGCTCGAAGTCACCCCCCGGCCGTACGCCCAGGTCGGGGGTGTCCTTGTCGACCGCCACCCCGGCGAGCTCGGTCAGCAGCTCGCCCAGGCCGTCGGTGAGCCCGGCGTTGACGTCGGACAGGAACGCGCGCGGCTCCAGGTCGCCCTGGTAGCGGACGACCGCGAACCACTCGTCCTCCACCTCGACGCAGAGCAGGACCAGTTCGTCGCCGGCGAGCCCCAGGTGTTCCTGGACGGCGTCGCCGAGGTCGTCGACGAGTTCCGCCTCGCCGAGGTCGACCTCCGCGCCGTTCCAGCCGTCCTCCGTACGGACGAAGGCCGCGGAGAACACCGTGTTGCCGGATGGTGTGGAGGGCATGGCCGATCTCCCGGGTTCAACCGAACACAGAGTCGATGGCGCGCTCGAACGGCTCGGAGAACCCGAGCCGCGCGGCGATGCTGGACAGGACGTCCTCGGGCAGGAGGTCGATGTCCCCGGACAGGATGCCGAGCTCCATCTCGTCGAGCCCCAGGTCCGCGAAGATCGACAGGTCGCCCGCGGGGAGCGCCGTCTCCTCGTCCTGGAGGATCGCGTCGAGCTCGTCCTCGTCGGGGACCGGCACGTCGAGGTACTCCAGCGCCTGCTGGGCGAGCGGGAAGTCCCAGGACGCGGCGATGTCGGAGAGGAAGACCTCGACCCGCTCGCCGAACACCCGTAGCGCCACGAAGAACTCGTCCCCGACGGCGACCAGGCCGATCGTGCCGCTCATGCTCGGCTGCTGGCGAAGGGCGTGGACGAGGCCCTCGAGGTCGGAGGTGAGGGCCACCGGGAGCATCTCCGCCTCCCAGCGGTCGTCCTCGCGGTAGATCACGATGGCAAAGTCCAGCGAGTCTTCGTCTGACATGGCCATCCCCACCGAATGCTTTCTCTACGGAGGTCAATGCTTTCAGAAGCGGGGCGCCGACGTGTGCCTCTCCGACCAAATTGTGATCAAATCCGAGTGAGCGGGCGATGTCCAGCGGGTACCCGGCTCAGGGCGGCCCCGCGGCCCAGGATACCTTTGGCCACCATGGAAACCCTGGTCGTCGACCATCCCCTGGTGGCCCACAAGCTGACCGCGCTGCGCGACGTCACCACGGACTCCCCCACGTTCCGCCGCCTGGCCGACGAGCTGGTCACCCTGCTGGCGTACGAGGCGACCAGGCAGGTCCGCGTCACCGAGCTGACGGTGCGGACCCCGGTGGCCCCGGCCACGGGGGTGCGACTGGCGCAGCCCTACCCGCTGGTGGTCCCGATCCTGCGCGCGGGGCTGGGGATGCTGGAGGGCATGACCCGGCTGCTGCCCACGGCGGAGGTCGGCTTCCTCGGGATGATCCGCGACGAGTCCACGCTCCAGGCGCAGACCTACGCCACCCGGCTGCCCGAGGACCTCTCCGGACGCCAGGTGTACGTGCTCGACCCGATGCTCGCCACCGGCGGCACCCTGGCCGCCGCGATCCGGTTCCTCTTCGACCGGGGCGCCGACGACGTGACCGCGATCTGCCTGCTGGCCGCCCCCGAGGGCATCGCCCACCTCGACGAGGCCCTCTCCGACGCCGGCAGGCCGGTCCGGCTGGTGACCGCGGCCCTGGACGAGCGGCTCAACGAGAACGGCTACATCGTCCCCGGGCTGGGGGACGCGGGAGACCGCCTCTACGGCGTGGTCTGACGCGCTCCCGCCGGCCGCTCCGGCGGCGTCCCGGCCTTTGACGTTTCCGGAACCGATCCTTTCCCCTGGTGGACGGTTCCTCTACCGCGCGATGGTTACGCAAGGTCAATGGCCGGGTACGAAGCGTGGCGAAGACATCTCTTCTGTGTCCCCGGTCCGCCGAGGCCGCGGGCGCACACCAGGGAGAACCATGAGCGAGCGAATCATCCCGGCCACCGAGCCGGACCCGTACGCGGACTTCAGCGCCGCGCTCAGGGACGAGTTCTCGAAGATCCATCCGGCCTCCACGGTGACCCGCTGCATCGAGGCGGCTCACTACGGGGCGCTGGAGGTGGTCGGTCACGCCCATCCGGCGCTGGTCGAGCGGATCGCCCGCAAGCATCTCGAGGTCCTCGCGCTGGTCGCGAGCGAGCGCGGGTGACCGAGCGGGCGGCGGAACGGGTGGCGGAGCGGGTGGCGGGTGACGGAGATCGCGGACGCGGAGGTCACGGGAGACCGGGATGAACGCGTGACCCCGGGGCGAGGGTCCGGGACGGGTCTCACGGGACCCGGCCGGGAGATCGCCTCGACCGGTCCGAGACCGGATGGGCCGAGACGCTTTACCGCGGCACGGCCCTGGGTAATGTATAAGACGGGTGCAGTGGGTGAGTGGTAGCAGGAGGCCAAGGTGCAGGTCAAGAAGGTCCTATCGTATAGCGCAGTCGGTTTCGTGGCGTTTTTCCTGTTCACGCGACCAGACGACGCAGCCAACGCCGTGAGGGGCGCCATGGACACGGTTTACACGGCGGCCGATTCACTGGCCCAGTTCGTCTCACATCTCGCATGAGGCTCGTGACCCACGGGGACTCCGCTCCCTCGTCGGTCAACCGCTACCTGCTCCCCCACGAACACCAGGTCATCATGGTGCGGCGTCACCCGGCCGTACTGCTCCGTGCCGTCGCCGAGGTCTTCGGCGGTCTCATCCTCGCCGGGCTGCTGAGCAAGTGGTTCGGCGACCAGGGCGGCGGTGGCGTGCTCGTCGTCGTCTGGTGGGCCTGGCTGCTGTTGCTGATCCGCTTCGTGTGGAAGGTCGCCGAGTGGTCCGTCGACTACTTCGTCGTGACCTCCAAGCGAATGCTGCTCACCACCGGCCTGATCACCCGCAAGGTCGACATGATGCCGCTCGGCAAGGTCACCGACATGAGTTTCCAGCGCTCGATCCTCGGCCGAATGCTCGGTTATGGAGAGTTCGTTCTGGAGTCGGCCGGCCAGGACCAGGCGCTGTCGAGGGTCAATTACATCCCCTACCCGGAGACGCTCTACCTGGAGGTCTGCCAGATGCTCTTCCCCGGGGGTAATGACTCGGATGATTAAGGGCTTATGTCCTTGATGCCACTATTGTCCGCGATGACAGTAATACTGGAGATCGCTGACACTTTCTGGTGAGGATTTTTCAGGTGGGGTTACCCGATTCGGTAGCTTCATGCCATCATGGCCAGAACATTGACCATCCCCCGCCCTGAGAGATCAGATGCCGAGTCAGGGAACCATAGGTGACCGCGTCCGCGGGCTGAGACTGAGCAGGCGCATGTCCCAGGCTCAGCTCGCCGGGCCCGACCTTTCCGACAGTTACGTCTCCCTCATCGAGTCGGGCAAGCGCACGCCGACCCCCGTGGTCGCGCGCCTGCTGGCCGAACGCCTGGGATGCACCACCGAGTTCCTGCTGCACGGGATCGAACCGCGCCAGCGCATCGACACCGAGCTCGGCCTGCGGCACGCGGAGCTGGAGCTTCTGCACGGCGACCCGGGTGTCGCGGCGGACCGGTTCGGCGAGATCGTCAAGGTCGCCGGCGAGGAGAACGCCATGCTGGCCGCGCACGCGCGGTTCGGCCGGGCACGCGCGCTGGAGCTGCAGGGACGGCTCGGCCCGGCGGTGGAGGCGTTCGAGTGGCTCCGCCGCGAGGCCGTCGCCCATCCCGAACGCCTGGCCGACCTGCCGCTGGCGGTGGCGCTGAGCCGCTGCTACCAGCGCGCCGGGGACACGCTTCGCGCCCAGGACCTGGCCGCCCACGCGCTCGCCGAGGTCGCCAAGCTGCCCCTGGCGCACGGGGAGCTGGCCGTCGAGCTGGCCGCCTGCCTGGCGGAGGCCCCGGTCACCGGCGAGACGGGCATGGCCTACGTCCGGCACGTCCTCGCGGTCAACGGCGTCAGGACGGCGGTCAACCGCTCCGCCGAGATCCACGCCCTGTGGCAGGCGAGCGTCGCCGCCGCCGACGGTGAGGACTCGGCCCTGGCCGTCCGCCTCGCCGACGACGCGATCGCGACCGGGCGCTCGGCACGGATGGCGTCCCAGCTCGCCCTCGTCGCGACGCACTGGGCACGTCAGAGCGTCCTGGAGGGCGGGTCGCTCGACGAGGCCGCCCGGTTCGCGACCCGTGCGGGCGAGGTCTTCTCGGCCTTTCCCGAGCGGGCCGGGGAACACGTCGCGAGCCTCGTCGTCCTCGCCCGGGTACGGCTGGCGTCGGGCGACGTGGCGGGCGCGGCCTCGCTGGCCGAGACCGCCCTCGGCACGCCGGCCGGGCGGGCGGGCGCCACCGCGGCGACCGCGCACCTGGTCCTGGCCCGGATCGCGCTCGACCACGGCCGCGGCGACGCGACCGGTGCCCTGGACGCCGCCCGGCGGACCATGGGGAGCGCCCCCTACGAGCTGTCCAGTCCCGACCGGGAGGCGGCGCGCGTCTGGCGTGATCTCGGCGACCTGTACGGCGAGGTCGGTGCGGACGACGAGCGGACCGCCGCGTATCGTAGGGCTCTCGAGGCCGCCGGAGTGCGCGAGGCGATGGTGGGCGTGACGGTCGACCGGGCTCTGGCCCGGTAGTCCGGTCTCGTTCGGGCGGTTCTGGATTTGTTCTCGCGCCTCCGGAATAACTAGGGTCTACCAGTCATTGATTCGTAGGATGACCGGTTTCCCAGGAGGAGGCGGACGGTGAGTCTGCGTACTGCGCAGCGAGCATCCCTCGTCGACCAAGTGATCGACCAACTCAAGGAGCAGATCACTTCTGATTCCTGGCGGATGAACGCGAAGATCCCCACCGAGACCGTCCTCGCCGAGCAGCTCGGGGTCGGCCGCAACACCGTGCGCGAGGCGGTGCGGGCGCTGACCCACGCCGGTCTGCTGGAGTGCCGTCAGGGCGACGGCACCTACGTCCGGGCCACCAGCGAGCTGTCCGGGGCCATGCTGCGGCGCCTGCGCACGGCCGAGCAGCTGGAGATCCTGGAGGTGCGGCGCGCCCTGGAGGTGGAGGCCGCCAGGCTGGCGGCCACCCGTCGCACCGAGGCCGACATACTGCTGATCGAGGCCGCGCTGGCCGACCGGGACCGGGCCTGGGAGCTCGGGGAGCCGAACGCGTTCGTCGAGGCCGACCTGGCCTTCCACATCGCGGTCGTCCGCGCCACGCACAACCTGGTGCTGATCGAGCTCTACGAGGACTTCTCCGCGGCGCTGCGTGCCAGCATCACCGCGGCGGGAACGTCGCTGAGCAGCACCCTGAACACCACCTACATCCCGCACGACGCGATCGCCCGTGCCATCGCCGCCGGTGACGCCGCCGCCGCCGAGCACGCCGGCCACGCGTGCATGGAGCACATCCTGATCGCGCTGACCGAGGAGCAGGAACTCTCCGCCTGACCCCCTATCCCCTTCCCCGCCGCCGCGGTACGGAGCCCCTGTGGCCCCGCGTCCCGGCGGCGGTCGCGTTCTCAGGGCAGGCGCAGGGACATCACGAGATAGCGGAAGGCCGGGTCGGCGTCGCCGGGGACCTCGGTGATGAGCGCGGGCCGGCTCGGCGACTCCATGTTCAGCCGGACGAACTCGGTCTCGACCCCGCTCAGGCCGTCCAGCAGGAACTGGGACTGGAAGGCGATCTGGATGTCGTCGCCGGACAGCTCGGCGTCGACGACCTCGGTGCCGCGGCCGATGTCCCCGCCGCCCGCCTGGATCAGGACCTGCCCCTGGCCGAAGGAGAGCCGGACCGCGGTGTTGCGCTCGGCGACCAGCGCGACCCGCTTGATCGCGTCGACGAACGGGGCCGTCCGCACGTCGGCCCGGATCGACCAGTCGTCGGTCAGCCGCGCCCGGTAGTCGATGAACTGCTCGTCGAGCAGGCGGACCGTGGTGCTGCGGCCGACGCTCTCGAAACCCGCGATGCCGTCGCCCAGCGCGATCGACACCTCGCCGCCGCGCAGCGACCTGGCCACCTCGACGAGCACCCGCGCGGGCACCATGGCGGCGGCCGTGCCGTCCGGCCGCTCGGGCCGCCAGTCGAACTCCCTGGCCGCGATGCGGTAGCGGTCGGTGGCGGCCATGGTCACGCCCTCGCCGGAGATGTCGACCCGGATGCCGGTCAGCATGGGAAGGGTCTCGTCCCGGCTGGCGGCGGGGGCCACCTGATTGACCGCGGTGGCGAAGATCCCGCCGCCGACCGCGCCGATCCTCGGTGGCATCGCCGGAAGGGCCGGGAAGTCCTCGACCGGCATGGTCAGCAGGCCGAACTCGGCGCTGCCGCAGGTCAGGACCGCCTCGGAGCCGTCGGCGACGACCTCCACCGCCTCCCCGGGCAGGCTGCGCGTGATCTCGGCCAGGATCCGGCCCGGGATCAGCGCCCGGCCGGGCTCCGCCACGACCGCCTCGATCGAGACGCGGGCGGAGACGTCGTAGTCGAAGGCGGAGATGACCAGATCGTCCTCGTCGGCCTCCAGCAGCAGGCCGGACAGGACGGGCAGGGCGGGCCGGTTCGGCAGTGCCCTGGCCACCCAGGCCACCGCGTCGGCCAGGACATCACGGTTAACCTGGAACTTCACCTGAGCATCCCTCCGTCCCGAACGGCGATCCCACACGGAAGCCGTACATGCAGCACGGTATCCGCTGCCACCGACGAAACGTCAGGGGGTGCGGGGCCCGGATCGGGGGTGAGGCCGGGCGGGAGCGGGGACGGGCGCGGGTGAGGGCCGGGACGGTGGCAGGCGGGGCCGGTCAGCCACGGGCGGCGTTGAGGTAGGTCAGGACCGCCAGGACGCGGCGGTTGTCGTCGTCGGAGGGGGCCAGGTCGAGCTTGGCGAAGATCCCGGCCGTGTGCTTGCCGACCGCGCTCTCGCTGAGGAACAGGCGCTGGGAGATGGCCGCGTTGGAGCGGCCCTCGGCCATGAGCTCCAGCACCTCGCGCTCGCGCGGCGTCAGCGCGCCGAGCGGCTCGTGGCGGGCGGTGCTGGCCAGCAACTTGGCGATCACCTCGGGGTCCATCGCCGTCCCCCCGGCGGCGACCCGGCGCACCGCGTCGACGAACTGCTCGGCCTTGAAGACCCGGTCTTTGAGGAGGTAGCCGATCGCGCCGGAGCCGTCGGCCAGCAGCTCGCGCGCGTACAGCTGCTCGACGTGCTGGGACAGCACCAGCACCGGCAGGCCGGGGACGGCGCGGCGGGCCGTCAGCGCCGCCTGGAGCCCCTCGTCGGTGAACGTGGGCGGCAGGCGCACGTCGACCACGGCGACGTCGGGCCGCAGGTCGAGCAGCGCCCGCAGCAGCTCGGGCCCCGACTCGACGGCGGCGACCACCTCGAACCCGTGCGCCTGGAGCAGGTGGACGAGGCCGTCGCGCAGCAGGTAGAGGTCCTCGGCGATGACGACCCTGGGACTCAGCACCGGCCCAACCATAGGCGAGTCGGCGCGACCTCGGCCAGACGGGTGCGGCGGGCGTGCTGGAGGGGGATGAGCATGGCCGCGGCGTACATGGACAGGCCCAGCAGGATGTTGAAGGCGATCAGCGGCCACTGCAGCGGTTCCGGCAGGTAGAGCGCGAGGAACCAGCTGCGGTGCTCCAGGTCGATGATCTTCATGACGCCGGCCACCATGCCCTGCGGGAAGAGCGGCAGCCAGCCGAGCCCCCAGCCGAGCCCGACGATGATCATCTTTCCGCGCGGCAGGGGCGGCGCCTTGTGGTTCTGATGCCTCTCGGCGAGCGCGTTGGGCAGGTCGAAGGTGACGGTGGTCGGGCCGCCCTGGGGGCTGTTGACCGCGAGCACCCCGTCGAAGGCCGCGAGCCTGCGCTCGATGCCGCGCAGGCCGCTGCCCCGGGAGGGATCGGCACCCCCCGAGCCGTCGTCGGTGACGACGACGCGCAGCGCGTGGTCGTGCCCGCTGATGTCGACCCACACCCGTTCGGCACCGCCGTGCCGGGCCGCGTTGGTGAGAAGCTCGCTGATCGAGAAGTACGCGGCCGACTCCACGGGCGAGTCGGGACGGGAGGCCAGGTCCACGGTGACCGTGACCTTGAGCGCGCTGTCCAGCGCCAGGGCGCGGATCGCGTCACCGAGGCCGCGCTCGGCCAGCACCGGCGGATGGATGCCCCTGACCAGGTCGCGCAGCTCGACGAGCGCGGTGGAGGAGGCCTCCTTGACCTTGCCGAGCAGCGCCCTGGCCGCGGCCGGGTCCTTGTCCATGAGCTCCTCGACCGCGCCGAGGGTCATGCCGATCGCCACCAGCCGGGCCTGCGCGCCGTCGTGCAGGTCGCGCTCGATCCGCCGCAGCTCGGACGCCTGGGAGTCGACCGTGGCCAGGCGTGCCTGGTCGAGGCGCTGGATCTGCCCGGCGAGCACCGACTCGGCCGTGGGGGAGAGCAGCAGGAGGTTCCACCAGGCGTACCCGCGCAGCAGGTGGGGGGTCGCGGCCAGTGCCACGACGGCGGCGCACGCCAGGGCCACCGGCCACGCGGGTGAGTCCTGGGAGCCGACGGCGAGCGCGGCGCATCCGGCCAGCGCGAGGGGGAGCAGCAGGAAGGCTCCGGCCAGCGGGCTGAGGAACAGCCACAGACCGTCCCGCCAGGTGGCCGGGTCGCCGATCAGCCACTGCCAGCGGTTCTGCCAGTCGGGCCAGCGGCCCGTCTTGTAGAGCTGACGGTCGTGCCGGTACCAGCCGTCGGGCTGGGGCCGCACCGGCAGCGGCGCCGGCAGGTACGGCGCCGGGATCGCGATCCCGAGCCACTCGGCGTTCAGCTTCCTGGCCTGGCCCGTACGGCACCTCATCGCCTTGGTCAGCGACGGGAAGACGAAGACCATCCCCAGGCCGAAGGACAGCACGACCCCGACCAGCATCAGGGCCACCAGCATCACGTCCCCCAGGGCCATCGCTCCCAGCGTCAGTGCCCTGCGGACCGCCACCGCATACGTCCTCATGGCCACCAGTGTCGGTGATGCGGCCCGGTGTTCCCAGGGGTGCCGCGTGCCGTCCGAGGGTGGGGCTAGCTCCACCCCCGGCGGGTGCCTGGCCCGCCCCGGACGGGTGCCCAGCCCGATTCCCCGTGTCCCGCCGGACTTCTAGCGTCGTCGTCATGAAGGTCATCGAGGTCAGCGACCTCCGCAAGCGGTACCGCGACCAACTGGCGGTGGACGACGTCTCGTTCACCGTGGACGAGGGTGAGATCTTCGGGGTCCTCGGTCCCAACGGCGCCGGCAAGACGACCACCGTGGAGTGCGTCGCCGGCCTGCGCGTCCCCGACTCCGGCACGGTGAGCGTTCTCGGCGGCCTGACCGGCACCGCGCTCAGGGAGCAGCTGGGCGTCCAGCTGCAGAGCTCCACGCTGCCGGAGAAGCTCAGGGTGCGGGAGGCGCTCGACCTGTACGCCTCCTTCTACCGTGACCCCGCGGACTGGGGGGAGCTGCTGGAGCGGGTCGGGCTCTCCGCCAAGCGCGACACCCCCTACGGCAAGCTCTCCGGCGGCCAGCAGCAGCGGCTCTCGATCGCGCTGGCCCTGGTCGGCAGGCCCCGCGTGGCGATCCTGGACGAGCTCACCACCGGCCTGGACCCGCAGGCCCGCCGTGACACCTGGGAGCTCATCGAGCGGGTCCGCGACAGCGGCGTGACGATCCTGCTGGTCACGCACTTCATGGAGGAGGCAGAACGGCTCTGCGACCGGCTCGCGCTGTTCGACGCGGGCCGGGTCGTCGCGGTGGACAGCCCCTCGGGGCTGATCGCCAGGGTCGACGGCCGGCAGACCATCAGGTTCCGGCTCACCGGCCCGCTCGACGAGGCCGTGCTGCGCCGCCTGCCCGAGGTCACCTCGGTCGGGCAGACCGGCGGGCAGGTGACGGTCACCGGCACCGGCGACCTGCTGCTCGCGGTCGCGACCGCCCTGGCCGCCTCGGGCGTCAACCCCGTCGACCTGCGCGTGGAGCGGGCCACCCTCGACGACGCCTTCCTGGGCCTGACCGGAAAGAAGATTTCCTGATGAAGAAGATAATGCTGACCGAGGTCAAGCTCTTCCTGCGGGAACCGGCAGGCCCGATCTTCGCGATCCTGCTGCCGCTCGCGCTGCTGCTCGGGCTGGGGAGCACCCCGGGCCTGCGGGAGGTCGATCCCGGCCTGGGCGGCCAGCGGGGCATCGACACCCAGTTGCCCGGCCTGATGCTGGTCCTGGCCGTGGTGACGATGGCGCTCACCGTCCTGCCGGGGACGCTGGTGAGCTACCGGGAGACCGGCGTGCTCCGGCGGCTGTCCACCACCCCGGTCGGCCCGTTCCGGTTGCTGGTCGCCCAGGTCGTCAACAACCTCGCGATGGCGGTCGTCGCCGCCGTCCTGCTCATCGTCCTGGGCCATCTCGTCCTCGGTACGGCTCTGCCGAAGAGCCCGCTGGCCTTCGCGGGCGTGTTCCTCCTGGGCACGGCCTCGATGTTCGGGCTGGGGCTGCTGATCGCCGCCGTGGCGCCGAACGCGAAGTCCGCCCCCGCCATCGGCTCGCTGCTGATGTTCCCGCTGTTGTTCATGGCCGGGATGTGGATCCCCCGGGAGCTGATGCCCGAGACGCTGCGCGGGATCGGGGACTTCCTGCCGATGGCGCCGTTCGCCGACGCGATCCGTGCCACCTGGGGCGGGCAGCCGCCGCAGGTGCTGCACCTGGTGGTGATGGCGGTGACCGTCCTGGTCACCGGGGCGCTGGCGACGCGGTTCTTCCGGTGGGAGTGACGGGCGCGTCGTGATCGCGCACCGCCGCGATCGCGTACGTGCGGGGGTCACCGTGGTCCGTCCTTCGCAGGGGCGAGGACGGGCCACGGCTTTTCGCGCGGGCCCTCCGGATCGCTCCACGGCTTTTCGCGCGGACCTTTCCGATCACTTCACGGCTTTTCGCGCGGGTCCTCCGGATCGCTTCACGGCTTTTCGCGCGGACCTTTCCGATCACTTCACGGTCACCGCGGAGTGAGGACGACCCTCCGTGCCGGATGCCGGACACCGGGGAGATGGATATGTCACTCTTGAGCGATGCTGACCCTGGCCCATGTGAGTGACGTCCACATCGACGGTTCTCCTCGCAGCATCGACAGGACCCGATCCGTCATGCGGCATCTGGAGAATCTGCCCGGCCCCCTGGACGCGGTCCTGGTGACCGGCGACATCGCCGACCACGGTCTGATCGAGGAGTACGAGATCGCGCGCGAGCTGCTGACCACGCGCCATCCCACGCTCATCTGCCCGGGAAACCACGACGTCCGCCCGGCCTTCCGCAAGGTCATGCTCGACGAGGACGGCGACGGCCCGATCAACCAGGTCCTCCGGCTCAACGGCCTCACCGTGGCCCTGTGCGACTCCAGCGTCCCGGACCGGCCGGAGGGGCTGCTGGACGACGAGACGATCGGCTGGCTGCACCGCGTTCTCGGCGAGGCCCCGCACACCCCCGCCCTGGTGGGCATGCACCACCCCGCGGTCCCCCTGGGCGTGCCGTACGTCGACGGGATCCGGCTGCGCAACCCGGAGCGGCTGGAGGGGATCATCCGGCAGTACCCCCAGGTGGTGGCCGTCCTGGCGGGACACGCTCACACCGCGGCGAGCACCGTCTTCGCGGGCCTGCCGCTCGTGGTCGCCCCCGGTGTCGTCTCCACGCTCCGGCTCGGCCAGGAGATGAGGACGCCGGTTCCCGTCGACTACGACCTTCCGCCGCAGATCGCCCTGCACGTCTTCGACTCCGGCCGTCTCGTCACCCACTTCCGCCCGGTCCTGTGAGATCGGGGACGGCAGGTCCTTTCCCGCTCCGACCGGTTCTCCCTGCCTGACCGGGTCCAGGACCGATTGGCTTGCCCGATCCGGCCGACTTCCCCGATCCGGTTGGCCTGCTCGATCCGGTCGGCCTGCTCGGTTCGGTTGGCTTCCCCGACCCGGTTTCCTCGATCCGGCAGGGCCGGCGATCCGTCCGCCTCCGGATTGAGGGCCGACCCGAACCCTCCTTTACGGTGGGTCGTTCTGGCCGACAATCCGGGAATCCGCGTGATCTTTGAACCAGGCCCGGGCCCGCCGCCGTACTGCCTGCCGAGACCGGAATCGTCCGGTGACCGGAACGGGAGGGCAGAACGTGATCACGAACGCCCGGCGGTGGTCCGATCCAGCGGACACCGGCACGACCGCGGCCCCTTCCGGCGGCCCGGGTGACCGCCGAGCGGTGAGTCCCGTTCCGCCCATCGGCGTCCACCGGTCCGCGCGGGCCGTGAGAGACCGGTCGTGATGCGCCACGGCGCCTGGCCCTCCCCGCCGGCCGGCCTCCCCGGGGAGGACGTCGCGAAGGCCTCCCCGTGGCACGGCGACCGGCGGATCCGGAACCGCGGGGCCGCGCGTCCCCGCGGGACGGGTGAGGGACCACCGGAGAGCGTGCCCGTGCCCGGCCGGACGGAGAACCTGCTCCGGACGGTCGTGATGCCGGACGCGCTGGCGTCGCTCTCCCCCGCCCACCTCGAGATCCTCGACGAGACCGTACTGCGGAACCGGTCGGTGAACGACGCCGCCGAGGCGCTGGGCATCGGGGTCGAGACCGTGAAGGTCAGGGTGTACCACGCCCTCCGCGCGCTGCGCGCCGCCCTTGAGGAGAGGGGGGTGACGGCATGACCGCGCGGGTGGAGCACACCGACGTGGGCGCCTACGCCCTCGGCCTGCTGGAGGAGGACGACCGGGTGGCCTTCTCGGCGCACCTGCGTACCTGCGCGGTCTGCGCGGTGGAGTTGCGGGAGCTGTCGGGGGTGGCGGACGCGCTGGGTGGCGTCGGGCGCCTGAGGAACGGCGGCGCGGCACCCTCCGGCGGGAGGCGGGCCGAGGTGATCGACCTGCCGCGCCGCCACAGGGCCACCGGCCGGCGTGCCCGCCGGGGCACGTTCGTGGTCGGTGCCGCGGCCGCGGTCACCCTGTTCGCCGGCGGGGTCGCGGCCGGGGCCGCCCTCTCCGGCGAGGACGCGGGCATCCCCACCGGCCACTCGACGCACGGACCGGCTGAGGACGCCTACCGGAGAGGCGTGCCGGTCGCCGGTACCGGAACCGGCGGTGTCATCGGCGGGCTCGTGATCGAGACCAAGGGCTGGGGCACCCACGCCGTCCTCGAACTCGGAGGGGTCACGGGGCCGCTGGAGTGCGAGCTGATCGCCGTCTCCCTCACCGGCGAGCGGCGGGTGGTCACCGGGTGGGCGGTGCCCGAGCGGGGCTACGGCGTCCCCGGCTCCCCCGATCCCCTCTACGTCCACGGCGGGGTCGCCTGGGACCCCGCCGGGATAGCTCGTTTCGAGGTGCGTACGACGGGCGGGGACACGCTGCTCACCGCCACCGTCTGACCGGGCGTCCCGGCTTTCCTGGAGCGCGCCCCTTCCTGGAGCGCGGTCCATCCCGGAGTGCGCCTTTTCCTGGAGCCGCAGCCCCTTTCCCGGAACGCGGCCCCGTCCGCCGCGCCGCCGGGACGATCGCGCGGCTCCCCTGCCCCCTGCCGGGAGGGCGGGCGCCGGATCAGGCGGCGTACGGGTGCGCGGCCCTGCCCTCGAGCAGGGTTCGCGCCCACCAGGTGAGCTGGTCGAGCAGGACCTTCGCCGCGCCCTCGCAGCCCTGCGGATCGTTCGGAACCCCGGCGTCGTCGAACCGGCTCCAGACGCCGTGGAAGCTGACGGTGTCGCGGACGGTCACCGCGTGCAGTTCGGCGAAGACCAGGCGGAGCTGCTCGACCGCCCGCAGCCCGCCGGAGAGACCACCGTAGGAGACGAATCCGACCGGCTTGGCGCGCCACTGCCGGTCGTGCCAGTCGATGACGTTCTTCAACGAGGCGGGGAAGCTGTGGTTGTACTCGGGGGTCACGACCACGTAGGCGTCGGCCGCGGCCAGCCTCGGGGTCAGGGAGCCCAGGGTGCGTGCCGCCTCGGGATCGGGGGCCGAGCCGAACCCCGGCAGTACCAGCGACAGCGGGAAGTCGGCCAGGTCGACGAGGTCGACGTCCAGGCCCTCGTGCCCCCGGGCCTGGTCGGCGAGCCAGTTCGCGACGGTCAGGCCGATGCGTCCCTCCCGGACGCTGCCGACGATCACAGCGAGCTTGACGGTCTGCTCGGTCATGGGACTCCTCCACCGTTCACGAGGCCCCGCGTCCTTTGCGGTGCCCCCCTCGGGACAAGGGTCGTACCTGAACTTTGGTTCAGGTCAAGGAGGAGAGGCGAACGGCCGTCGAAGGGCCCGGTCGGCCCGTCATGTGGGACGACCACCCCCGCCCCACGTGAGGCGACGGCTCCGCTCGTGCGAGGTCCGGGATTCGGTGGGCATCGGCTTCCGTGGGAACACCGAGAATCCGGGAACATGAGCACCCGGACATACGTGGCCGACGAGCGTTCGGCCTGGTTCGCCCCTCGACCCCGGTTACCTGACGGGTGTTTCCAGGAGCCTCGGAAGGTGTCGTGCCTTACGTGAGAAAAGCGTGCCCGGCCTCGGTGGGCGCCAGGGATCGAGCGCCGTCGACAACGGCCAAGCCGTGTCCGTGAAACCGGTCACCGGCGTGGTCGACCGGTGAGAAGATCGGGGGTGCTCCGAATGGCAGACGTGGTACTCGCGAAATTACCGGGACCGCTGTACGCACGTGCGCTGAGGCACCGTGAACCGCTGAAATTCGCGGTGGTCGGCGGGGCGGCGTTCCTGGTGGACAACACGGTGTTCTACGGGTTGAAACTGACCGTCCTGGAACCGAAGCCGGTGACCGCGAAGGTCGTCGCGGTACTCGTGGCGACGATCGTGTCCTATGTGCTGAACCGCGAATGGTCGTTCCGGACCAGGGGCGGTCGCGAGCGCCGTCACGAGGCGGCGCTGTTCTTCCTGGTCAGTGGCGTCGGTCTGGTGCTCAGTTCCGTGCCGCTGTGGATCTCCCGATACGTGTTCCTGCTGGAGACCCCGGCCGTGCGCCTGGTGACACAGGAGATCGCCGACTTCGTGAGCGCGCAGGTCATCGGCACGCTGATCGCCATGGTCTTTCGTTTCTGGGCGTTCCGGAAGTGGGTCTTCCCCGACGACGAGGCCCGGTCCGGCGGCATACGGCCTGCTCCCGTTCCCGATTCCACGGAAGAGACGGAAGAGGCGGATTGACGGCGGCGGATTCAGAAGCCCTTCCGGCGACCGGACCGCTTCATGCCGCCGCGCGGTCGATCCCGTCGACCACCGAAGCGATCGCGGGCGTAACGAGAACGGGTGGAGGGGGAAGGGATCTCATCGTCTCGTCGACCGCCTGTTCGTTCCATTGGTGACGGCCACGCGCCGCACATCACAAAAAGCGAAGAATCAACAACGGAAAGTCACATCCAAGGCATGCCGCGTACGAAAACGCGGATCTGCGCGTCAAGCACAGGCAGTCGCGGGGAAGCGCGGATCCCACGGGCCGTCCCTAGTGAGGAGCCATGTCGACGAAGCGGCTGTAGTGGCCCTGGAACGCCACGGTGACCGTGGCGGTGGGGCCGTTACGGTGCTTGGCCACGATCAGGTCGGCCTCTCCCGCCCGTGGCGACTCACGCTCGTAGGCGTCCTCCCGGTGCAGCAGGATGACCATGTCAGCATCTTGCTCGATACTTCCGGATTCACGTAGATCGCTCACCATGGGCCTTTTGTCGGTCCGCTGCTCGGGGCCACGGTTGAGCTGTGAGATCGCGATCACCGGCACCTCCAGCTCCTTGGCGAGGAGCTTGATGGCCCGGGAGATCTCGGAGACCTCGTTCTGGCGGCTCTCGGTCTTCTTCGGCGAGGACATGAGCTGCAGGTAGTCGATGATGACGAACCGCAGGTCGTTGCGCTGCTTGAGGCGGCGGCACTTGGCCCTGATCTCCATCATCGACATGTTGGGCGAGTCGTCGATGAACAGCGGGGCCTCGGCGACCTCGCCCATCCGCCGGGCCAGCTTGGCCCAGTCGTCGTCGGTCATCGTGCCCGATCGCATGGCGTGCAACGCCACCCGCGCCTCGGCCGACAGCAGGCGCATGGTGATCTCGTTGCGCGACATCTCCAGAGAGAACACCACGGTCGTCATGCCGTGCTTGATCGCGGCGGATCGGGCGAAGTCCAGCCCGAGCGTGCTGTTGTGCGTGGGGACGCACGTCGGCCCGGCGAGGTACATGTGGTCGGCGGCGTCGACCTCCACGCACCTCACCGGCGTCGAGGGCACCGGCCGCACGTCGACGACGCGCCGGACCGGCGTCGCGGGACGACCGCCGGTCGCCTGCCGGGCCGCCTTGCCGGACAACCGGAACACCTTGTCGCGCGCCAGGAAATCGATCATGTGGTCGGTACGGGTGCCGGTGACGCCTTCGACGGCCCGCGTCGTCATGGTGGCCGGGTGTCCCAGGCTCAGCACCAGCTCGAAGGCGTCCCGGGCGAGACCTTCGCCGGCGACCGGAAGCCGGACCCGGCCGTCGTCGCCGACGTGCCCGAGGGTGTCGAGGAGCCCGGCGAGCAGGGCGCTCCGCTGCTCGGAGGAGGCTCGCAGGTACGTCCCGGGGATGCGCTCCTCACCGAGGACGCCGAGAGCGCCGAGAGCGCTGAGAGCGCTGAGGGCGCTGAGGGCGCTGAGGGCGTCGAGAGCGCCGAAGGTGCCGGGGAGCCGGCCGGAGGCGCCCCCGGTCGCACCGGAGGCGCCCGGCCCCTCGCCGGCGATCCACACCCCTTCGGCCTCCAGGTTGAGGACGATCTCCGGGTCGAGCGCGGCCGGCCACGAGCCGTGGCCTCCGGCGGCCTTCTCCGCGTTCCCGATGACCGTGGCCACACCGACGTCCCGGGCACGGCCGGTGCCCGTGTCGTCCGCGTTCCCGATGCCCGTGGCCACGTCGACGTGTCCGGCGGTGTGGCCGGTGCCCGTGGCCACCTCGGCGTGCCCGACGTCACCGGCGTCCCCGGCGCCGGTGGCCGCCCTGTGGCGGCCCTTCCCGGTGGTGCCGGGCCGGATGTCGAGACCGGCACCCAGCGCGACCCCGAGCGCGTAGGGAGAAAGGGGCAGATCCCGCTCGGGCAGGTCGAACCCGGCGGCGACGGCGACCGCGTGGCCCCCCGGCCCGCCCGCCGATGCGCCGTGCAGGGTGCGGGCGATCTCCTCCGTCGTGACGACGCGCTGGTGCGCGGCGACATCCGGATGCGTGGTGATGTCGTGGTGGGGCGCGACGTCCCGGTGGACGGAGGCACCTGGATGGACAGTGGTCACGGAGGCACTCGTCGTCCGCCACTGGTGCAGCGCGTCGGCGACGATCACCGTGCCGTCGTCGAACTCCACCTCGTAGCAGGGGCGCCCGTGCATCACGTCGGTCGCCGCGACCACGCGCGTCGGCCTGCCGTCCGCGCCGATGAGACGGTCGCCCGGCCTCACCTCGCCCATGGTCGTCCAGCCGTCCGGGGTGGGGAGCGGCGTGTCGAGGGCGAGCGCCTTGCCGATGGCGGGACGTGCGGCAACGACGATCATCTGGCCGGGGTGCAGGCCGTTGGTGAGCGAGTCGAGGTCCTGGAAACCGGTGGGGACGCCGACCATCTGGCCGCCCCGGCCGCCGATGGCCTCCAGCTCGTCCAGGGCGCCCGGCATGATGTCGGCCAGCGGGACGTAGTCCTCGGAGGTGCGGCGCTCGGTGACCTTGTAGATCTCCGCCTGGGCGCGGTCGACCAGGTCGTCGACCTCCTCGTCCTGCCCCCCGTACCCGAAGGAGACGATGCGGGTGCCGGCCTCGATCAGGCGGCGCAGGATGGCCTGCTCGCGGACGATCCTCGCGTAGTAGCCGGCGTTGGCCGCGGTCGGCACGACGGCGGTCAGCGTGTGCAGGTAGGCGCCGCCGCCGATCCGGGCGACCTCGCCCCGTTTCTGCAGCTCGTCGAAGAGGGTGACGGAGTCGGCGGGGTCACCCCGGCCGTAGAGGTCGGTGATGATGTCGTAGATGATCTGGTGGGCCGGCCGGTAGAAGTCGTCGGATCGCAGGATCTCGACCACGTCGGCGATGGCGTCCTTGGAGAGCAGCATGCCGCCCAGGACCGACTGCTCGGCCTCGATGTTGTTCGGCGGGGTGCGCTCGAATCCCGGTTGGAAGACCGGTGGCTCCGCGATGCTCACCGCACACCCCCTCTTTCGAACACAGTTACGTTATCCCCATTTGTAGCCCACCGGGCTGACAGTTTCCCGGCTCCGTGCCCACACTGGCAACGCGGCCTGTAGACAGAGGTGTGGATAAGCTGTGCAGTTCTCCCCCCAGGGTGTGGGCACCCTGGGGACAGCCCTGTGGATAACTCTTGCCCACAACTGTGGATAACCCTGTGACCAGGGAAAACGTCATCCACTGCCTGTGGAGAAAAGAAAGTTGGGGCGACACGCCGAGAGTGGCCCCAGATGGTATGACCCGACCGCTTCCTCCCGCCGGTGATCCACCCGAGGGTAACGGGCACAATGCACATGTGCCTCTTACCTCTGGTCCCGGGCGCTCCGGTGCCCCCGGTCGCGCGGGTCGCCGGTACGACCGGCAGATCCTGCGCCTCGCCCTGCCCGCGTTCGGCGCGCTGGTGGCCGAGCCGCTCTTCCTGCTGACCGACACCGTCGTGGTCGGCCGCCTGCCCGCCCCCGCCCTCGGCGCCCTCGGGGTGGCGAGCACGGTGCTGAGCTTCCTGGTGGGGATGTGCGTCTTCCTGGCCTACGGGACGACCGCGGCGGTGGCCCGGCAGATCGGGGCGGGAGAGACCGGCCGTGCCCTGCGGCAGGGGGTGGACGGCCTCTGGCTGGCCGCCGGGGTCGGATCGCTGATCATCCTGGTGGTCTGGCCGCTGGCCCCCTGGCTGGTCCACGTGATCGGCGCCGAGGGCGAGCTCGCCCGGCAGGCCGTGACCTACCTGCGGATCAGCCTGCTGGGCGTCCCGGCCATGCTGCTGGTGCTGGCGGGCACGGGCGTGCTGCGGGGCATGCAGGACACCACCACCCCACTGCTGGTCTCGGTGGGCGCCTTCGCGCTGAACGCCGGCCTCAACGTCGTGTTCGTCCTGGGACTCGGCTGGGGGATCGCGGGCTCGGCCTGGGGCACCGTGCTGGCCCAGTCACTCGCCGCCGCCGTCTACCTCGTCCTGATCCTCGTCCGGCACCGGGCTCCGTTCCGCCCCGACCTGGCGGGTGTGCGCGCCGCGGGTTCGGCGGGGATCGCCCTGGTCATCCGTACGGTCTGCCTGCAACTGGTGCTCACCGTCGCGGCCGCCGCGGCCACCCGCATGGGAGAGGACCAGATCGAGGCGCACACGATCGCCATCCGGATCTGGACCCTGCTGGCGTTCGCCCTGGACGCCATCGCGATCGCCGGACAGGCGATCACCGGCCGCGCGCTGGGCGCGGGGGACGTGGCGGGAGCGCGTGGGGCGACCTGGCGGATGGTGCTGTGGGGCATCGGCTCCGGCGTGCTGTTCGGCGTCGTCGTGGCGGCCGCCGGGCCGTTCGTCCCCGGCCTGTTCGACGCGGGGCCCGCGGTCACGGAGCACCTGCTCGGCGTGCTGTGGGTGGTGGCCGCCCTGCAGCCGTTCGCCGGGGTGGTGTTCGTGCTGGACGGGGTGCTCATCGGCGCCGGGGACCGGCGTTATCTCGCCTGGGCAGGGATGTGGACGACGCTCGCCTACCTGCCCGCCGCGTACCTGGTGGATCTGGGCGGCGGCGGCCCGGTGGCGCTCTGGCTGGCGCTCGGCCTGTGGATGATCGCCCGGCTCGTCACCCTGTCGGTCCGCGCGTACGGGACGGCGTGGCTGGTGGTCGGCGGCTGACCGGCGCGCGGCCCGGCGGACGGGGAGCGCGGATTCCCCGCCCCCGCAGGGGATGTGACACGATTCGGCGCCGCGCGGACGTCGGATGACATGCCCGTGACGGGCGGTGTCCGCCGGTCGGGTGATCCACGCGTGACACTGTGGTGTCCACCACGTGACCGGATAGCCCTTGTCCAGCGGAACTCTCCTACGGCACTGTGAAACGAGTCCGACAATACGGGTCATGCACCCACCACGATTGGTCACATCGTGCCCGAAGGTTCTTCCCTTTCGATAGTGCGCCGCATGCCACCGAGTCATGCCACCGGCCGATGGACCGGTGCGCGCCACGGCCTGCCCACCGCCTACCGCATGAAGGACCTCATCGTCCTCGGCCTCGGCGTCATGATCGGCGCGGGCATCTTCAGCCTCGCCGGCCGCCAGGCGGCCTCCATGGCCGGTCCCGGCGTGATCCTCTCCTTCATGATCGCTGGAATCACCACCCTGCTCGTGGCCTTCTGCTTCGCGGAGCTGTCCTCGGCCATGCCGAGCTCGGGAAGCGCCTACACCTTCACCTACGTCATCTTCGGCGAGGTCTGGGCGTGGGTGGTGGGCTGGTCCCTGGTGATGGAACTCCTGCTGGCCACCTCGGTGGTGGCCCGCGCGTGGTCCCTCTACGCCTCCCAGATGCTCACCGACTTCGGCGTGACCTTCCCCGACGCGATCGCCGGAGTGGTCGGTCAGCCCGAGGGTTTCGACCTTTTCACGATCTTCATTCTGGTCGTCCTGACGGCCGTGGTGGCCCTGGGCGCCCGTGTCGGCCTGCGCGCACTGTGGATCATCGTGGTGGCCAAGCTGCTGGCCATCGGCGCGGTCATCGTGGTCGGTGCCCTCCACTTCGACCAGGACAACCTCACGGCCATCCCGGTGCCGGCGGTGGCCGCGGCCAAGGCGGCGGACACCATGGACTCCCCGGTGCTCGGCATCATCTTCGGCCAGACGGGCGCCTTCGGCTGGTTCGGCATCTTCGCCGCCTCGGCGGTCATCACCTTCGCCTACATCGGCTTCGACGTCGTGGCCACCGGTGCCGAGGAGGCCGAGGACGCCCCCCGCTCCATGCCGAAGGGCATCATCCGCAGCCTGGTGATCACCACGGTCCTGTACATCGCGGTCGCCGTGGTGATGGTCGGCATGACCCCGTACGACAAGATCAACAAAGACGCGCCGCTCGCCAACGCCTTCCGCAGCGCCGGCGAGGGCTTCATGGTGCACATCATCAACATCGGCGCGGTGCTCGGCCTGACCACCGTGATCCTGGTGCTGCTCGTCGGCCTGACCCGTGTGCTGTTCTCCATGGCGCGCGACGGGCTGATGCCCCGCTCACTCGCCAAGATCAACCGTAGCTACCACAGCCCGACCCGGGTCACCCTGATCATCGGTTTCCTGGCGATCATGCTGGCCGAGTTCGTGAACGTGCTCACGCTCGAACCGCTGGTCGTGATCGGCGCCCTGTTCGTGTTCATCGCGGTGGCGGCGGGGGTGATCAGGATGCGCAAGACGATGCCGGACCTGCCTCGCGGGTTCCGCACACCGCTCTCCCCGGGCGTGCCGATCGCCTCGATCCTCGCCTGCCTCTGGCTGATGGTGAACCTCCAGCTCATCACCTGGCTGTACTTCATCATCTGGATGGCCTTCGGCGTCCTGGTCTACCTGGTGTACGGCAGGCGCAACAGCGTGCTCGCCGAGCTGTCGGACCCGCTGTCTCCCGGGGGACCCGGCGACCGCCCCGCCCCCCGGGGGCCCTTCGACCCGCCGCCCGGCCCTCCCGGACCGCCGGACCCCTTCGGCCCGAGCGGACCCGGTGGACCCTACGGCCCTCCGGGACCCTACGGCCCGCCCGGCTCGACCGGTCCCTACGGATCGCCCACACCCTACGGGCGTCCGCCCGGATCCTCGGGCCCCTACGGACCCGGCGGTCCTTCCGGGCCATCCGGATCGCCCGGTCCCTACGGGCCGCCCGGACCCGGCGGTGGTTCCCGGGGCAGGCACCGCCGCTGAGGAACCCCGGCGCCGAGGGCTCTGAGAGCCCCTCGGCGTTCCGCTTCGGACTTCTCACGCCTTTCCGGGCGTACGGGGCTCAGGGAGGCGGCGGAGACACGCAGGAGAGGCTCGCGGGCCCGTACGGGAACCTTGCCGAGCACGGGTGGGCGGCCCCGAACCCGGTGTCCGCGCGCGGGCGCTCGGCGGCTCACAGCCGCCGGGCGTCGATCACGGTCTGCACGAACTCCCTGGTGCGCGTCTCGCGGGGATCGGTGAAGATCTGCTCCGGGGTGCCGCGTTCCAGCAGCACCCCGCCGTCCAGGAAGCAGACGGTGTCGGCGATCTCGCGGCAGAACCCCATCTCGTGGGTGGTCAGGATCATGGTCATCCCGCCCGCCTTGAGCTCCCTGATGATCTCCAGCACCTCCTTGACCAGTTCCGGGTCCAGTGCGGAGGTGACCTCGTCCAGCAGCATGAGCCGGGGCTTGGTGGCCAGGGCCCGGATGATGGCGGCGCGCTGCTGCTGGCCGCCGGAGAGCTGGTCGGGGTAGGCGCCCGCCTTGTCCGCGAGGCCGAACCTGGTCAGCAGCTCGCGCGCCTGCCGCTCGGCCTCCTGCCGGCCCGTGCGGTGCACCTTGCGGGGGGCCAGCGTGATGTTGTCCAGCACGGTCATGTGCGGGAACAGGTTGAACGCCTGGAACACGATGCCCATCCGCTTGCGCACCTCGTCCGGGTCGGCCCGGACGTCGGTGATCTCCTCGCCGTCCAGGTGGATCGTGCCGTCGTCGGCCGTCTCCAGCAGGTTCACGCAGCGCAGCAGCGTGGACTTGCCCGACCCCGAGGCCCCGATCAGGCAGACCACCTCGTGCGGCTCGACCTCCAGGTCGATGCCGCGCAGCACGCTGTGACCGTGGTAGTTCTTCCACAGGCCCTCGATGCTCAGCAGGCTCATGCGCGCCTCGTCCCCTCCGCCACCGTCGTCCCCGTCGCCGTTCCCGCGGTCACCGTCACCGGGCGGGACGCCGGGCCATGACCCCCGTGGACCCCGTGGACGCCATGACCGCCGTGGACGCCATGACCGCCGTGGACGTCGTGGACGCCATGACCGCCGTGGACGTCGTGGACGCCGATCCGGCCGTTCACTGGCTCCGCCGTCGCTGCGAGCGCGCCGCCAGGTAGTCGGTGAAGCGCGCCATCGGGATGGTGAGCAGGATGAACAGCAGCGCCGCCACCAGGTAGGGCGTGTAGTTGAAGGTGCTGGCCACGTGGATCTGCGCCTGCCGCAGCGCCTCCAGCGGGCCGATCGTGGCGACGAGCGCGGTGTCCTTCTGCAGCGAGACGAAGTCGTTCAGCAGCGGCGGCACCACCCGTCGCGACGCCTGGGGCACCACCACGTAGCGCATGGTCTGGCCGTGGCTCAGTCCCAGGGAGCGGGCGGCGGCCCGCTGGCTGGGGTGCACCGACTCGATGCCCGCCCGGAAGACCTCCGCCACGTACGCCCCGTAGGAGAGGGTGAGCGCGATGATGCCCAGCGTCGACAGATCCGTCGGCGTGCCCTGCAGGCCGAGGGCGGGCAGGCCGAACCCCACCAGGTAGATGATCAGGATCGTGGGGATGCCGCGGAAGATGTCGGTGTACAGCACCGCCAGGGCGCGCAGCGGGAAGAACACCGGGGCCTGCAGGTTGCGGATCAGCGCGACCACCAGTCCCACGACGAGGATCAGCGGCTCCGCGATCAGGAAGATCTTGATGTTGAGCAGGAAGCCGCTCAGCACGTCCGGCAGCGCCACGAGGAACTGCTCGGAGTTGAAGAACGTCTCCCGGACGCGGGGCCAGCCCGGGGAGGTGGTGAAGAGCCAGGCGAGCAGGACGATGACGAGGACCGTCGAGGCCGTCGCGACCGATCCGGAACGGATCGACGACCGCCTGCGCAGTCGTTCCCGCTCGACCTGGCGTTCGCTCTTCGCCCAGCCGTCGGGGACCCGCAGGCGCTCGTCGTTCCTCATCGGGCGCCGTCGCGCGCGCCGCCCGCGCGGCGCGCCCGCAGGCGCGCCTCCACGGGGTACGGCATCGGTACGGGGGGCGGTGACGTCACTTCAGCTCCGGGGCACCCGCGGCCGACCCGAGCCACCTGGTCTCGATCTTCGCGAGCTCACCGGACGTGGCCAGCTCCTCGATCGCCCCGTTCACGCAGCTCACCAGGGGGCTGCCCTTCTCGAAGACCGCGCCGAAGACCTCGGGAACACCGGAGGCGGTGCCGAACTGACCGACGATCTTGGAGTTCTCGACCTGGGCCGCGGTCACGTAGAACGCGGTGGGCAGGTCCACCACCACGGCGTCGACCTGCTTGTTCTTCAGCGCGTTCACGGCGTCGATCTGCTCGTTGTAGACGTTGGGCTCGGCCGAGGGACGGATGACGTCCTTGACCGCCTGCAGCGAGGTGGTGCCGACCTGCACGCCGATCTTGGCGTCCCTCAGGCCCGCGAGGTCCGTGGCGGAGGCGATCTTGGAACTGTCCAGCGCGACCACGGCCTGCTTGACCGTGTAGTAGCCCTTGCTGAAGTCGACGACCTTGGCCCGGTCGGGTGTCACCGAGACCTGGTTGAGGTCGAAGTCGAACTGCTTGGCGCCGGGGGCGAACGCGGAGTCGAACTTCACCGTGGCCCAGGTGACGTCGCCGGTCGCGAAGCCCAGCCGGTCGGCGACGGCGTAGGCCACGGCGCTCTCGAATCCCTTGCCGTTGGACGGGTCGTCGTCGGAGAACCAGGGGTCGTAGGCGGGCTTGTCGGTGCCGATGGTCAGCGTGCCGGGGGTCTTCAGCGGCAGGCTCTCCTTGGCGCAGGGGTCGGCTCCGGTGGAGGCCGACCCGGTGCTCGGGGCCGAGGGGCTCGCCTGGGTCGTTTCCGAGGCCGGGGCACAGCCCGCGACGGCCACCGCCAGGGCGCCGAGGGCGAACAGCGTCGAAGGACGGACCATGACAAGACCTCCAGGATGAAGCAGCGACCCACGAATTGTACGTATCCCCGGTGACCTGGAGCGACGGGGTCCCACCGGGCACTTCTCACCGGCCGTGCGGGACACGCCGGCGCGGGTCCGGAAACGGGAAAAGGCCCCCTTCCCGTGAGGGAAGGAGGCCCGTTCCGATACAGCCGGTCAGGCCGCGACGACCTCGATGTCGAGGGTGGCGGAGACCTCCGGGTGCAGCTTGACGCTGACCCGGTGGGTGCCGAGGCTCTTGATCGCAGAAGTGATCTCGATGCGACGGCGGTCGAGCAGGGGGCCACCGGCGGCCTTGACCGCGTCGGCGACGTCGCCCGTGGTGATGGAGCCGAAGAGACGACCGGACTCGCCGGCCTTCGTCTTCAGCTGCACCTTGAGGGCCTGGAGCTGGCCCGCGACCTCCTTGGCGGTGCCGAGGTCGCGGATCTCGCGGGCGTCGCGAGCCTTCTTGATCGAGGAGATCTGCTTCTCGCCGCCGCGCGACCACAGGATCGCGAAACCACGGGGGAGCAGATAGTTGCGGCCGTAGCCGCTCTTGACCTCGACGATGTCGCCGGGCGTGCCGAGGCCGGTGACCTCACTGGTGAGAATGAGCTTCATCTGTCCGACCTCCTTAACGCGCGGTGCTCATGTACGGCAGGAGCGCCATCTCACGAGCGTTCTTGATAGCGGTCGCCACGTCACGCTGGTGCTGGGTGCAGTTGCCCGTCACCCGGCGGGCACGGATCTTGCCGCGGTCGGAGATGAACTTCCGAAGCAGTCCCGTGTCCTTGTAGTCGACGTAGGAGATCTTGTCGTGGCAGAACAGGCAAACCTTCTTCTTGGGCTTGCGCAGTGCCGGCTTGGCCATCGTGGTGCTCCTTTCAGAGCCCCGCCGTCAGGCGGGAATGGTCGCTGCGGATAGGGACTGGGGTGCGGGGCGCGATCGTGGCCGCCCGCGCGAGTCGTGGTTAGAAGGGCGGTTCGTCGCTGAAGTCGCCGCCGCCGAAGCCGCCGCCACCCTGCTGGCCGCCCTGCTGACCGCCGCCCCCGTAGTTGTTGCCACCGCCGCCTCCGCCACCGGAGAAGCCGCCGCCACCTTGCGGTGCGGCGGGTGCCGCGGAGGACCACGGGTCGTTGGCCGGGCCGCCGCCGAAACCGCCGCCACCCTGCTGACCGCCCTGACGGGCGGTCTTGTTGACCTTGGCGGTCGCGTTCCTCAGGGAGGGGCCGACCTCGTCGACCTCGACCTCGTAGACGGTGCGCTTCTCGCCTTCCTTGGTCTCGTAAGACCTCTGGCGCAGCCGTCCCTGGACGATGACCCTCATGCCGCGCTGCAGGCTCTCGGCGACGTTCTCCGCCGCCTGGCGCCACACGTTGCAGGTCAGGAACAGGCCTTCGCCGTCCTTCCACTCGTTGGTCGTCTTGTCGAGGAACCTCGGAGTGGACGCGATGCGGAACCGGGCCACCGCTTGCCCCGTGGGGGTGAAGCGCAGCTCGGGATCGTCGACGAGGTTGCCGACGATGGTGATCGTGGTGTCGCCTGCTGCCATGGCTGGAGCTGCCCTTCCTGCGGCTTCGCTGGTTATCGGCTCAGAGTACGGCCGCCGCCCGACAAAAGCCGGGGTTTAGTGCACGTCCGGGCGCAGGACCTTGGTCCGCAGGATGCCCTCGTTGAGGTTCATCTGACGGTCGAGCTCCTTGACGGTGGCCGGCTCGGCGCTCAGGTCGATGACGGCGTAGATGCCCTCGGGCTTCTTCGCGATGTCGTAGGAGAGCCTGCGGCGACCCCACACGTCGACCTTCTCCACGGTGCCGCCGTCGTTGCGGACGACCGTGAGGAACTGGTCGAGGGAAGGGGCGACCGTACGCTCATCGAGCGAGGGGTCAAGAATGACCATCACTTCGTAACGGCGCATGCTGACTTCCAACCTCCTCTGGACTGTTGCGGTCACGACACGGTGCCGTGACAGGAGGACGCTGACGTGCTGCACCCCCGACGCCCATTTCGGCGTCCGGGGTGGAGGGTGGGCGATAACACACCCGTTCGACGTAGCCGTGTCAGCCTACCAGCCCGGCGGAGGTCGGCCCGTCGACTCGCCGGGCGGGTCGCGCGGTGGGCGGGGAGCCGCCGGGCAGGTCACCGGCGGCGGGGGAAGTCAGGAAGAAGGGGCCGCGCCTCGTGCGGGCGGCCCCGAGGACGCGCGGCCACGACATGGCCGCATCACAGCGGCCGGACCCGCCCGCGTCTCACGGTGAACGGGGCACGCGTCGCCGCCCCGTTCATCGGTGTGGCCTTCGGCGTCCATCACGGGGTCGTCTCCCCCGTGAGGCCCCGACGGCGGCCGGGGCCACACCGGCGAACGGGCGGCTAACCCAGGTTCAGATCCACGCCCAGCAGGACGAGGAACCACAGGAAGATCGCGAGCAGGGCCTCTGCGATGTCCTTGAGCAGGGCGGGTGTGATGTAGTCGTACACCCAGGCGACGTAGAGGCCGATCAGGATGTAGATCAGCAGGACGAGACTCATCCCTCGGCGACGGTAAGCCATGTGAACTCCTCGTTCTGGCCCGTGGGGGCGGGCGGTGGGGCGCGCCCTGCGACTGCCCCGGCTCCGGGCGTTGAAACGGCTACTCTCGGATACATGCCGCTTATCGGAGCTCATGTCGACCAGGACGACCCGCTGGCGCACGCCAGGGCGCGCGGCGCCGAGGTGGTGCAGTTCTTCCTCGGTGACCCCCAGGGCTGGAAGGGCCCGGTCATCGGCGACAGGACCGCGCAGATCAAGGACTCGGACGTGGCGGTCTACGTGCACGCCCCGTACGTGATCAACGTGGCGACCGCCAACAACCGGGTGCGCATCCCCAGCCGGAAGCTGCTCGGCTCGAACCTCGCCGCCGCGGCCGAGCTGGGCGCGCGCGGGCTGATCGTGCACGGCGGGCACGTGGGGGCCGGCGACGACCCGCAGACGGGTTTCGACAACTGGCGCAAGGTGTTCGAGCGCCTGGAGGGGCACGACGTCCCGGTGCTCATCGAGAACACCGCGGGCGGCGGCAACGCGATGGCCCGCAAGCTGGAGCGCATCAGCAGGCTCTGGGACGCCCTGGACGGGTTCGACGTCGGCTTCTGCCTCGACACCTGTCACGCCCACGCGGGCGGCGAGGAGCTGGCGGACGTGGTCGAGCGGGTCATGGCGATCACCGGCCGCATCGACCTGATCCACTGCAACGACTCGCGCGACGCCTTCGACTCGGGCGCCGACCGGCACGCGAGCCTGGGGGCGGGCACGATCGACCCCGAGCTCATCCTCCAGGTGTGCCGGAGCGCCGGCGCGCCGATCGTGGTGGAGACGCCCGCCGACGGCCAGGCACAGGACATCGCCTTCCTGCGGTCGAAGCTGTAGACGGGGCCGGGTGCGGCGCGGCGATTCGTCCACAGCCTGTGGATAACTTCATGGGATTACTTCACCGCGATAACGGGTAAGGGATCGTGCCACATCGGCCCGTCGCAGGTCAGCCCACCCAGGCGCCGTCGACGAAGATCAGGGTGTTGAGGGCCATCAGCGGTCCCACGAGCAGGGCGTAGACGACGATGACCCATTTTCGCCAGGGCGCCGGTCCGTTGCTCGCCCTGGCGATCAGGATGAAGAGCGGCCACCACAGCAGCGCCGAGCGCGGGACGGACAGGTAGTAGGCGGAGCAGAGCAGGGCGCCCACCTGGAGTCCCACGTACACGAACTCGCTCCATCGGCGCATGAGGAGCAGCGCCAGCACCAGCACGATCCCGATGACCGCTCCGGCGATCTCCAGCCGGAACGCCCAGGCGGCCCTCCCCTCGCCCGAGGCCGCGTTCCACGTCGTGATCAGCGAATCCCAGGGCCAGACCATGTGCCGTCCCCAGCCGGCCTCCTGCGCGGTCTTCCAGGCCAGCCAGTCACCGGTACGGGAGTGCTGGTAGGCGGAGTAGAGCGCCAGCGGCACGAAGGGCAGCAGCAGCCACCCGGCCTGCCGCAGGGGCTGCCGCCGGGCGAAGAACTCCACGATCAGCGCGCAGGCCAGGAACAGGCCGGTGATGCGCACGCAGGAGGCGCCCGCGGCCAGGGCGGCGGCCAGCGGCCAGCGGCCCCGGCGCGCCGCGAGCCACGCGGGCAGGGCGAAGGCCAGGAAGAGCGACTCGCTGTATCCGGCGAACAGGAACACCGCCATCGGCCAGAGCAGCAGCGCCAGCACCGCGCGCCACCCCGTCCCCGGCCGCCCCTCGAACTCGGCCAGCCTGGCCAGCGCCATCATCGCGACCGCGCCGGCCGCGAACGAGATCAGCAGCCCGGCGACCGTCCAGTCGTCCACCAGCAGGTTCACGGCGCGCAGCATCAGGGGCATCCCGGGGAAGAAGGCGGGCAGTCCCCTGTCGGGATCGGCCCCCGGTACCCCGTCGTAGCCGTGCTCGGCGATGGTGACGAGAAGGTTGGCGTCCCAGTTGCGCCAGCGCTCCAGGAAGGGCCGCGGGACGGCGTCCCCCTCCATCAGCGCCTGGGCGCCGATGACCGTCAGGACGACGATCCCCACGCGGGAGGCCAGCCAGAGCAGGAGTCCCTCGGTCGCGGTGTCGCGCGGGGGCTCGACGGGTGTGTTCACCTCGGCAGGAGCGGTCACAAGGTGGAATTGTGACGGATCATCCGCTCTCGCGGCCAGTCCTGGCGTTCATCGGATGGATCACCCGTTCCGCGTGGCACCCCAGGAGCCGATGAGACACGGAGAACCCGCGGGAACGGGAGAACCCGCGGGAACAAGAGGACACACGGGAACGGGAGAACCCGCGGGAACGGAGGACCGGCGTGCGCGGGGCGCTAGGAGAGCGCCAGCCTGAAACGGTCCGGGGCGCCGTCGAAGACGCCGCCCGCCCGGTCGTCGCTCCCGTCCTCGCGGATCACGTCGCCGTCGGGGGAGAAGATGTCCCGTACGACGAACGCCATCATGATCAGGATCGTGATAACGCGGCCCCACACGGCGGTGAAGTACGTGTCACCGGCGATGCCCAGGGCCTCGTTGCCCGGCTGGAGGCCCAGCAGGTAGAGCCAGATCGCGAAGAAGTACCAGCACTCGGCGATCTGCCAGAGCGCGATCGGCTTCCAGCCCGGCCTGGCCAGGACCGCGAAGGGCACCAGCCAGAGCACGTACTGCGGCGACCAGACCTTGTTGGTCAGCATGAACGCCGCCAGGGTGAGGAAGCACAGCTGCATCAGCCGGGGACGCGTCCTGGCGGTCAGCGCGATCACCGCGACGGCCAGGCAGAACACGGCCAGGGAGACGACGCCCAGCTTGTCGAGGAGCTCGCCGTCGCCCAGGATCGGCCACTGCTTCTGCTGGAAGAAGTACCAGATCGAACCCCAGTCGGCCGGGCGTTCCTGGCTGAAGACGTAGAACCTCTTCCAGCCGTCGAAGGCGAAGACCATGATCGGTACGTTGACGACGAGCCAGGCGCCCGCGACGCCGCCGAGCGTCTGCAGGAACGGCTTCCACCGGCCGGTGCGCAGTGTCAGCAGGAAGAGCGGGCCGAGGAACATCAGCGGGTAGAACTTCGTGGCGATCGCCAGGCCCAGCAGGATGCCCGCGAGCCACTGCTTCCGCTTCGACCAGGCCAGCAGCGCGCCCAGCGCGAGGGCGTTCGCCGCCAGGTCCCAGTTGATGTACGCGGTGAGGATCAGCGCGGGCGCCAGGGCGTACCAGAGCGCGTCCCAGCGCCGGGCCGGACCGGCCAGCGTGGCCATCAGCAGCACGCCGACGACCAGGCAGATCGCCATCAGGACCACGGTGAGGTCGTAGAACGCCGTCCCCGGATCGCTCATGGGGGTCACGATCCGGCGGAAGAACTCCATGATCCCGCCGATGCCGACGGGGTACTCGACCGGGTAGTCGAAGTAGGGGATCTTGCCCTCGTTGAGCTTCTCGTTCCACCACAGCGGATAGATGTCGGTGTAGCAGAAGTTCGTGAACTGCTTCGTTCCGTCGTTCCAGGCCCCGCCGACCCGGCACGGCCACTTCCAGAACCAGGCCAGCACCGCCCCCAGCCCCGCGAACAGGGCCAGGGGCACGTACGGGAGGGCCCGGGAGCCGAACTCGGGCAGCGTGCCCGGTGACGGCGGCGTGAGGTCCTTCAGCTTCTCCATCAGGGTCGCCGTCCACTCGTGGCGGGTGCCGGCACGGCCGCGCCGGGGGCGCCGTTCTGCTCGAAGCCCCCGTCCGGCTGTGGTTGGGGTTGCTCCGGTTCTCCCCCGCCGTCGCCGATTTCCCCGCCGCCGCCGTCACCGCCGCCGTTGTCGCCGATGCCGCACGAGCTGTCCCCGGGCATGCACTCGCCGCCGTCGGGGGTGGGGTTGTCGACCGTCCCGTCGTCGCCGTCCTCGGGCCAGCCGTTCTCGTCACCGTTCTCGTCGGGGAACGGGTTCTCCTCGGCCGTCGGTGTCGGGCTGGGGGTCGGGGTGGGGGTGGCCAGGTTGCTCTGGGTGCCGACGTCGGCCCTCGGCGGGAAGGGGACGACCTCCTGCCTGGCGGTCGCGACCTGCATGAAGTCGTGCCAGATCAGGGTCGGGGTGCCGCCACCGCCGATGGTGGGGGGCATGGGCTCCTCCTTCCACAGGATCTTCTCGTTGGCGATCTTGCGGTTGGGCAGGCCGTACTTGTCGACCTTGAGCCTGCGCGTCCCGGCCCTGTTGTAGGGCACGTCCTTGGCCATGCCGACCGCGGTGACCAGCTGCGGGGTGTAGCCGACGAACCAGGCGTCCTTGTAGTCGTTGTTGGTGCCGGTCTTGCCGGCCACCGGGCGGCTGCCGATGTTCGCGGCGCCGCCGGTGCCGCTCCTGACCACGGCCTGGAGCGCGACGGTCGCGTCGGCGGCGGACTCGGGGCTGATCACCTGCTCCGGCACGGCGATCTCCGGGAGCGCCACCGCGCCGTTGGCGTCGACCACCTTGACGACGGTGTGCCAGTCGACGTGCTTGCCCTCGTTGGCGAAGATCGAGTAACCGGCGGCCTGCTCGACCGCGGTGACCGACGCGACGCCGATGGTGGCCTGGTAGTTCTGCTTCTTGACCGCGTAGTCGACCCCGTTCATGCCCTCGTAGGCGGGGTTCAGCTTGGCCGTCTCGCCCACGCCCGCGTCGATGGCGACCTCGGCCACCTTCTCGAGAGTGACCTCCTGACCCATCTGCGCGAAGACGGTGTTGACCGAGCTGGCCATGGCCTTGACCATGTTGATCGGCCCGAAGTTCTGCTTGCCCGAGTTGCTGATCGGCTTGGTGTCCGGCATGTTGACCGTGGGCTTGCCGTCGACGTAGCTGTTGAGGGACCTGCCGCTCTCCAGCCAGGCCGCGAGCACGTAGGGCTTGAAGGCCGACGCCGCCTGCTTGGTGGTGTCGAACGCGCGGTTGACGGAGTACTTGATGAAGTCGTCGGCGCCGCTGTAGAAGGCGAGCACCCGGCCGTTCTTGGGGTTCACCGTGGCCGTCGTGGCGTGGATGGTCGGGTCCATCCCGGCGGTGCGGGCCTTGACCGCCTCCCTCGCGGCGTTCATGAGTTTCTCGTCGAAGGTCGTATAGACCTTGTAGCCCCTGGTGTCCAGGTCCTTGCGCTCGATGCCGCGCCCCTTGAGCTCCCGCAGCACGATGTTGAGCATGTAGCCCTTGAGGCCCTTGAAGGGTTGGCTGATCTTGTAGTCGGCGAACTTCAGGTCCTCGAAGGGGCTGTTGACGTACTTGCCGTACTTGGCCGGGTCCATCTCGGCCATGTTCTTCAGCGCGATCCCGTAGCGCTCCTTGGTGGCGGCGTACTTCCCGGCCTGCTCCTGGACGTCGAAGGCGTCCGGGCTCTGGATGTGGCCGGCGAGGTAGGCGCCCTCCTGCACGGTCAGCTCGTCGACGTTCTTGTCGAAGAACTGCTGGGCCGCGGCCTGGATGCCGTTCGCGCCACGGCCGAAGTAGATGGTGTTCAGGTACTGCTCGAGGATCTCGTTCTTCGGTAGTTCCTTGCTGATCTTGACGGCGACGAAGATCTCCTTGATCTTGCGCTGCACCGACACTTCCTGGTTGAGGCCCTCGTAGTAGGCGCGGGCCATCTGCTGGGTGATGGTCGAGGCGCCCTGGAGCTGGGCGCCGCTGACGGTGCTCCAGACCGAGCGGGCCATGCCGTACGGGTCGATGCCGCTGTCGGTGCGGAAGGTCTGGTTCTCCAGCGCGATGACCGCGTCCTCGACGTGGTCGGGGATCTTGTCGATCGTCACCGGGGTGCGCTTGACGCCCAGGCGGGACATCACCTTGCCGTTGGCGTAGTAGATCACGCTGCCCCGGTCGTTCACGCTCTCCTTGGCGGTGGGGACCGGGGTGTTGGCGTAGGCGACCGCGATCATGCCGAAGACGCCGGCGGTGAGGACCACGAGGCTGGCCATCAGGATCTTCCAGTTGGGCAGGAAGCGCGTCCACCTCTTCTTCTTCGGCGCGTCCTCCTCCCCGTCCCCGTCATCGGGGCCGTGCCCGCCCGGCCCCGCAGGACCGCCGGGACCGGTCGCCGCCGCGCCCGGGACGCCCGAGGCGGCCGCGCCGCGCCGGCGCCTGCGCCCGCCGCCCTCTCCGGGTCCGGAGCGCCCGCCGGGTCCGGAGCGTCCCCCGGCCGCCTGGGCGGCCATCATCGACTGGGTGTCCTCGAACGCGGCCGCGGCCCGGCGGTCGTCCTGGCCGGTGTCCCCGCGACGCGGATCGCCATCCCCGGCCGGCGCTCCACCGGGCGCCGCGATGCCGGGCCCGGTCACGGGGGGCCCGGCCGCCTGCCGGGGCGCGCCACCGGGATAGGGTGCCCCCGGACCGGCGCCACCGGGATGAGGGACGCCCGGATGGGGAGCGCCCGGACCCGCACCACCGGGACGGGACGCGCCACCGGAGGCGGGGTAGGGCATTCCTCCGGACTGAGGCATTCCTCCCGGCTGGGGCATCATCGCGGTCCGGGAATCGGCGCCCGCGCCCTGGGACGGGCCGGGCTGCCAGGGCTGCGACGGCGCGGGCCCCGGCTGCGGCCGAGGGGACGGGTCCCACTCGCCGCTGCCGGTTTGTGCGCTTTGCGATGGGGGAACTGCACGGGGAGCGGCTGCTTGGCCTGAGCGACGGCGCCGCCCCTGACGAGCCGAACCGTCCGCGCCCTCCGGGCGCCCGTTCGGCTCCGGGTCATTGCTGTGGCTGTAACTCACGCGTCCTCGTTCGGTCATCGGGGTCTACACGGCGTGCAGGCGGGCGAGACTACCTCCTGGGCCACCTTCCGGTCGCCGGGGACCTCGTCGCCTTGGCTCACTGCTGGCCGGCCTGTTCGGGTGGATCTCCGTTCCCGGGGACGAACGAGATCGTCAACTGGTCACGACCACAACCTTGGCAGACCTCTCCCGCGCCGACGCGGGATTTCCCGTATTGAAAAGCGGTCCGCGTCCCGCGGAGGCCGGGCCTCATCACCGTCTGCTGTGACCACATACGCGCCAGACTACGGCTTTTTGGTGTTTGCTCCCAACCTCTTCGGAAAGTCGCTGATTGCAGACCTATATTGAATGGACGTATCCTGCGGATGTATCGGTTCGATACATCGACGCGAGAGGTGGTGGTTTCCAGTGGCCGGCGGACGAGGCGGCGTGCTGGAGCTGGCCGTGCTCGGGTCGTTGCACGAGACCCCGCTACACGGCTATGAGCTGCGCAAACGGCTCAATGCCCTGCTCGGCATGTTCCGGGCGTTCTCCTACGGCTCGCTCTACCCCTGCCTGCGCCAGCTCCTGACCGACGGGCTGATCATCGAGGACGGCGACGGCGCCGCGGCGACCGCGCCCGCGGACGCGCCCACCGTGCTCTCCGGACGCCGATCGAAGATCGTCTACCGGTTGACCGCGGAGGGCAAGGAGCGCCTGCAGGAGCTGCTCACCCAGGCCGGCCCGTCCGCCTGGGAGGACGAGAGCTTCGGCGTGCACTTCGCCTTCTTCAGGCACACCGAGGCGGAGGTGCGGCTGCGCATCCTGGAGGGACGCCGGAGCCGGCTGGAGGAGCGGCTGGACGGTGTGCGCACGGCCCTGGCCCGCACGCGCGAGCGGCTGGACAGTTACACCCTCGAACTTCAGCGTCACGGCCTGGAGTCGGTCGAGCGCGAAGTGCGCTGGTTGAACGAGCTGATCGCCACCGAGCGGCGGGCCTCGCCGCCGGAGGCCGAACGGCTACGGCTCCCGGCGCCCGAAGAGTCGTTCCGGGCGCCCGCGCCCGGGACGGGCACGACGGGGCGGCGTGCCGTCCCCGAAGAGAACTGACATCACAGAGAACTAAAGGGGAGCGAGTGCCATGGGTTCGGTGCGCGTAGCCATTGTCGGGGTAGGCAACTGTGCCGCGTCGCTCGTGCAGGGCGTGCACTACTACCGGGACGCCGACCCCGGCGCCAGGGTGCCGGGCCTGATGCACGTGAAGTTCGGCGACTACCACGTCGGCGACGTCGAGTTCGTCGCGGCGTTCGACGTCGACGCCAAGAAGGTCGGGCGCGACCTGTCCGAGGCGATCGTGGCCTCGGAGAACAACACGATCAAGATCTGCGACGTGCCGCCGCTGGGCGTGACGGTGCAGCGCGGCCACACCTTCGACGGCCTGGGCGAGTACTACCGGGAGATGGTCGAGGAGTCCGACGACGTCCCGGTCGACGTCGTGCAGGTCCTGCGGGAGGCCCGGGTCGACGTCCTGGTCTCCTACCTGCCGGTGGGCTCTGAGGACGCCGACCGCTTCTACGCCCAGTGCGCCCTCGACGCCAAGGTCGCCTTCGTCAACGCGCTGCCGGTGTTCATCGCCTCCGACCCGACCTGGGCGCAGAAGTTCGTCGACGCCGGGGTGCCGATCGTCGGCGACGACATCAAGTCGCAGGTCGGCGCGACCATCACCCACCGCGTGATGGCCAAGCTGTTCGAGGACCGCGGGGTGGAGCTGCTGCGCACGTACCAGCTCAACTTCGGCGGGAACATGGACTTCATGAACATGCTGGAGCGCAAGCGCCTGCAGTCCAAGAAGATCTCCAAGACGCAGTCCGTCACCTCGCAGATCCCCCACGAGATGCGCAAGGCCGACGTGCACATCGGCCCGTCGGACCACGTGCCGTGGCTGGACGACCGCAAGTGGGCCTACGTGCGCCTGGAGGGCAGGTCCTTCGGCGACACCCCGCTCAGCCTGGAGTACAAGCTGGAGGTCTGGGACTCCCCCAACTCCGCCGGCGTCATCATCGACGCGGTCCGCGCCGCCAAGATCGCCCTCGACCGGGGCATCGCCGGCCCGATCCTGTCGGCCTCCTCGTACTTCATGAAGTCCCCGCCGGAGCAGTACTCCGACGAGGAGGCCCACGAGTACGTGGAGAAGTTCATCCGCGGCGAGGTCGAGCGCTGACATACGGCCCGGAACGGGGTGACGGACCTCGACGTCCGTCGCACTCCCCGAGCCGGGGTGTCGCGACGACCACGTGAACCCAGGCAGGGCCGGGGCCTTCGCGCGTGCGGAGACCAGCTCGAAAACATGCGGTGCCCTCGCCACCCCTGACGAGGGCACCGCACTCCTCCCCCGGACGACCCTCCTGACGGCGACCCTTCTGGCCGCACGCCGTCGCCCGCGGGAGTGAAGACGTGGCGGTACGGGAGAGCCGGTCGCCGCACCGCCACGCTGCTCATGGAGCCGTCTTCGGCTCGGGGTCGCGCTCGACGATCCGGCACGCGACCCGTGCCGGATCGTCGGCCGGGGCGTGGTCGTCGGGCTCACCCATGGAGAGTTCCGGAAGAAGGCCGTCCCGGCGCGGTCGGCCCATACAGGGTGTGGGCGGCCGGTCGCCTTGGGGCCGGGTCCGCCACAGGTCGAGGTTCACCTGTTGCATCAGGTCCCACAGTTCACCGGCGCTGTCGGCGTGGACGGCGCGCTGCTGTTTCGGGTCGGTGCACTCCCACGCCTCGAAGCGCCGGTGGCGCAGGCTCCAGAAGACCATCCACGTCGGCGCGTGCTGCTGTACCTGCCGGGCGGCTCGCGCCGCCAGGGCGTCATCGCGGGACGACATGATCGGCCACCAGAACGTCGGCCAGCAGCGGCAGTTCACTGCCCAGCACGTCGGTGAGCGGGCGAGAGCGCAGGATCCGGTAATCGTGAACGAGCCGGTCGATGACGGCGGCCATCCTCGCCTCCGCGTCGGGTACCGGCCTGCCCCGGCACGAGGACTTCGGAGAGGTCCACCGGAACTCCTCGCCGTCGGTGACGGCCACCAGCCCGTAGTAGACCGACACCGCCACCCGGCCGGAGGCCAGCTCGTGGACATCGGCCGAGATGCCGTGACAGGCCAGCGCGGCGGTCAGCTCCTCGGCGCGGCGCAGGGCGGCGGACCGGTGCGCCGCCCCCTGCGTGGTGGTGGTGGTGGTCGACGGCGCGGCGGCGTGCGCATGGGAAGGAAGTCCGCCGCCGCGCCTGCTCATGGGGGCCTCGCCCTGCACCGGTGCCGCGTTCATGCCGCGACCTCCTGCCGGGAGGACTCGTACCGTCGGGGCGAAGAGGTGTCCGGGAGATGGCTCCGGCCGAGGGCGACGGCGAGCCCCGGCCGGAGGGCCTGGTGCCGGTGCTCGGGCGGGACCGGCAGCAGGGTGAGCGACGACCGGGCGGGTCCCCCCTCGGGACGCGGGGGCGGGGCGCCCATGTTGGCCGGGTGCAGGGCGTGGGCCGCGGCGCGGGCGCGTCGCCGGGCGAGGGGATCACGGGCCAAGGCCAGGCGGAGCGCGCGGTCGGCCCGCGTCTCGACCGGCCGGTACGGGCGGGCGCCGGATGCCGGGCGCCGGAGATCGGTACGGCCGGCGGGCCGAGTGCGCGACGGCGCCGCCTCGGGCTCGGCGTGACGGGGTGCGGGCACGAGCGTCGGCCGCGCGGCGGCCTCGCGGGCGGGCCCGAACGTCGGCAGGGTCCGGCCGAGGCCGAGCCAACGACGCGCGTCGAGACGCTGGGCCATCAGCTCGCCGGACGGCTGGAGGTACTCGTGATCGGAGGCTTGGCCGGGGCAGCCGTGCGCGTAGGGGGCGTGTCCGCAGGTGGCGCACCCCATCGGCAAGGGTGAGACGTCGGCGAAGCAGGGGCAGCCAGCCGTTGTAGGCCGGTCAAGCAGTGGAGCACTAGGGTTGCTCATGGGTCAGGACCACCTCCTGATCAAGGGCCCGTCCGGACGTCGCAAGCGCTGGGCGGGTCCGCTATAAAAGTGTCGTAGGACACTAGACGTTAGAGGAGGTCAGGACGGCCGTCAAGGAAATGGCGTATGACACTTAGGTAGGGTGTTTCGTATGCATATGGATGAGCATTCGCCCGCACGTCGCATAGCAGCCGACCTACGGGCAGACATCACTACTGGTCGCTTTCCTGCGGGTGGAAAGCTGCCGTCCGTTCGGGATCTTGCCGATCGCTACAGCGTGTCTCGCAACACGGCCAGTAAGGCATTGGTCCTGCTCAAGACGGAAGGGCTGGTGGTCACCCGGCATGGGTCGGGTGCCTACGTGCGCGAGTCGCATCCGATTCGACGCCTCGGGCCGGATCGTTACGCCCGGCACCGCTGGGAGCGAACGACGGTTGAAGTGTTCGCTACCGAGCAGCCGGAAAGCGGATCCGCCCAGCAACAGGGACATCAGACGCAAGACGTCTCCGTGATCGCTGCTGACGAGTCGATCGCCGCTGCTCTCGATGTCGAGGTCGGGTCTTCCGTGTACGAGCGGGCTCGCGTCATGACCCGCGATGACATCCCCACTCACACGATGACCTCGTACTACCGTCCCGAGGACGTCGAAGGTACACCCCTGGTCGATCCTTCACCGGGGATCGCCGGTCAAGGCGGTGGGTTCCGAGTGCTGGCCGACAAGGGCCTCTCGCCCGATGAGATCACCGAAGAACTCCACGCTCGGATGCCTACAGCCGACGAGACGCTACTTCTCGATCTTCCGTCAGGTGAACCTGTCATCGAGGTACGCCGGGTGACTCGTACGGCTGACGGCCGGGCGGTCGAGTATGCCCGAGGCGTTCACGCAGCGAGCCGGTTCGTATGGTCGTACACCTTCGCCATTCCCGACTGATGCCTCCCTTGTGAGGCGTACGGCGCCCTTCCTGTGCCGTTCCTGCGTGCCCCCGCACGGAATTCTTGAGCAGTGGTCCGGCGGCGGCGCGCTGACCACAGCTCGAATCATGGCGGGAGCTTATGGGGGCCCTGGATGTGTCGGCCAATCCCCGGTGAGGCACGGCGGCCTGCGGACGTGTTCCTCCCGCGGGCCGGAGCTTTCACTCCGGTACTCCGCGGGACTCTCTTACATCAGCGAGCGGCAGGCGGCAGGTCGGCCGGGTCGGCGGACGGCCAGGTGAGCGGGTCGGCGCCGAGCTCGGTGAGCTGGGCGACCTGCTCGCGGCACCAGGGGGAGATCGCCAGGTGCCCGCCGAGCACCCCGTCGGTGAACTCCTTCCACGGCATCCAGCGCACCTCGCCGACCTCGTCGGGGTTCGGCGCCGCCTGAGCCACGGCGACCACCCGGTAGACCGGGCAGAGCTCGTGCTCGACGATCCCGTTCTCCATGACCGCGCGGTAGGCGAAGCGCGGCAGGAGCAGGTCGAGGCGTCCGCCCTCCAGGCCCAGCTCGTAGGAGAGCCTGCGGGTCACCGCCTCCGACAGCGGCTCGCCGGGCAGCGGGTGGCCGCAGCAGCTGTTGGTCCACGCCCCGGGCCAGGTGATCTTGTGCGAGGCGCGGCGGGAGAGGAGCACCCGGCCCTGCTCGTCGAACACGTAGCTGGAGAAGGCCAGATGGAGGGGAGTGTCCGGACCGTGCACCGTGGCCTTGGCCGCCGTGCCGATCGCGTTTCCGTCGGTGTCGACGAGCACGACGTGTTCATCAGGCGTCACTCGACAGAGGGTACGTGACCATGTCGGCCCCTCGCGCCCCCACATGGATACGTCATCAAAGGTCGGGAATGTTCGGCGTACATTCAGGGAGGTTCCCGATGCCCTCTCAGGGGAGCCGCACATAGGCTGAGCACGTGTCCTTCGTATCCGATCTACGCGTCGTCCTGGAAGGCCGGGACTTCAGGAAGCTGTACGCGACCCGCCTGGTCTCGCAGTTCTCCGACGGGATCTTTCAGTTCGCGGTGATCGGTTTCGCCTTCTTCAGCCCCGAGACGAGCACCAGCGCGGTGCAGGTCGCCACCGGCCTGGCCGTGCTGCTGCTGCCGTACTCGATCCTCGGCCCCTTCGTCGGGGTGTTCATCGACCGCTGGTCGCGGCGGCAGATCCTGGTCGTCGCCTCGCTGGTGCGCGGGCTGCTGCTGCTGGGCGCGGCGGTGCTCGTCGTCGCGGGCGCGCCGGACGGGGTCTTCTACGTCGCCGCGCTCGGCGTGCTCGCGGTGAACCGGTTCTTCCTGGCCTCGCTGGGGGCCTCGCTCCCGCACGTGGTCCCCGCCGACCGGCTGATGGTAGCCAACGCGGTCACCCCGACCTCCGGAACCGTGCTCACCTTCGTCGGGGTGGGTTCCGGCTTCCTGCTGCGGTCGCTCCTCGGTGCCGGCGACCGGGGCACGGCGGTGCTGCTGGTCGTCGCCGGGATCGTCTCGGCCTCCAGCGCGCTCATCGCCCTGACCCTGGGCAGGCACCTGCTCGGTCCCGCCCACGACCCCGACCGGCCCCAGGCCCGCGAGGCCGCGCGCCACGTGCTGTCCGGCCTGGCCGACGGCGCCAGGCACATCGTCCACCACCGGTCCGCCGCCGCCGCGATGGGCGCGATGGCCACCCACCGGTTCATGTACGGCATGTGCACGGCCATGCTCCTGCTGCTGTCGCGCTACTACTTCGCCACGAACGCCGAGGACGGGCTGGCCGTGGCCTCCCTGGTGGTCGCCACCTCCGGGGTCGGCTACTTCCTGGCCATCCTGGTCACGCCGTGGGCCACCGAGCGGTTCGGCATGGAGCGGTGGATCCCGGCCATGCTGGTCAGCGCCGGGGTGCTGACGCTGGCGCTCGGCCTGCCGTTCCAGCGGTGGGGGTTCGCGGCGGCGGGCCTCGTGCTGGGCATCGCCGGGCAGAGCGTCAAGATCTGCGCCGACACCGCCGTCCAGCGGGACCTGCGCGACGCCTACCTCGGCCGGGCCTTCTCCATCTACGACATGCTCTTCAACGGCAGCTACGTGCTGGCCGCCGCGCTGGCCGCCGCCCTGCTCCCGCCGAACGGCAGGTCGGTGGCGGTGCTGGTGGTCATCGCCGCAGGCTACGCCGGGGGCGCGGTGCTCTACCGGGTCCTCACGCCGGCCCGAGCTCGCGAGCCGCTGCCGTCATCGCCGTCGTGACCCGCGCCAGGTCCTCGTCGCCGATCGCGTAGGGCGGCATCGCGTACAGCAGCCGCCCGAACGGCCGCAGCCAGACGCCGTGCCGCACGACGGCGGCCTGGACCGCCGCCACGTCGACGGGTTCGCGGGCCTCGACGACCCCGATCGCACCCAGGACCCGCACCTCGCGGACGCCGGGCGCGTCCGCGGCCCCGGCCAGGCCCTCGCGCAGGCCCGCCTCGATCCGCGCGACCTCCTCGCGCCACGGGCGCTCCGCGAGCAGCTCCAGCGAGGCGTTCGCGACGGCCGCGGCCAGCGGGTTGCCCATGAACGTGGGCCCGTGCATCAGCACGCCGACCCCCCGCGCCACCCGCTCGGTGCACAGCGTCGCGGCCAGCGACAGGTAGCCGCCGGTCAGGGCCTTGCCCAGGCACATGATGTCGGGGCGGATCCCGGCGTGGTCGCAGCCGAACAGCTCCCCTGTCCTGCCGAAGCCGGTGGCGATCTCGTCGGCGATCAGCAGGACGCCGTGCTCGTCGGCCAGCTCGCGCAGCAGCCGCAGGTAGGCCGGGTGGTAGAAGCGCATGCCGCCGGCGCCCTGGACGACCGGCTCCACGATGATCGCGGCCAGCTCGTGGGCGTGCCGTGCGACCAGGTCCGCCAGCCGGGCCGCGTAGCCCTCGTCGTACTCGCGCGGCGGCAGGTCGGCGAACACGTGGCCGGGCAGCACCCCGGAGAACAGGTGGTGCATGCCGCCGACCGGGTCGCAGACCGACATCGCGCCGAACGTGTCGCCGTGGTAGCCGCCCCGGACGGTGAGCAGCCGTCCCCTGCCGCTGAACTGGAACGCCATCTTGATCGCGACCTCGACGGCGACCGATCCGGAGTCGGCCAGGAACACCCGGGGCAGCCCGGTCATGTCCGCGAGCGTGGCGGCCAGCCGCACGGCCGGCTCGTGGGTGAGCCCGCCGAACATCACGTGCGCCATGTCGTCGAGCTGCTCGCGCAGGGCCCGGTTGAGGCGGGGGTGGTTGTAGCCGTGCACCGCCGCCCACCAGGAGGACATGCCGTCGATCAGCTCGCGGCCGTCGTCGAGGGTCAGCCGGACCCCGTCCGCGCGGCGGACCACGTACGGCGCCGCCCGCGGGGGCGACGCCGCGTAGGGGTGCCAGACGTGCTCGCGGTCGAGCCGGACGATCTCACGCGGCGCGCCCCCGGGGCGAGCGAGGACGCCCTCAGGGCGGGCGGGGACGACCGGGCCGGGGTCACCGGTCAGGAGGTCACCCCGTTCTCGCGCGCCCACGCGCGCAGGGCCTCCTCGGCGGCCTCCCTGCCCAGGACCCCCTGGTCCAGGCGCATCTCCAGCAGGAACCGGTAGGCGCGGCCCACGGCCGGGCCCGGCGGCAGGCCCAGGACCCGCTGGATCTCGTTGCCGTCGAGCTCGGGACGGATCTTGCCGAGCTCCTCCTCCTCGGCCAGCCGGGCGATCCGCTCCTCCAGCTGGTCGTAGGTCACCGACAACGCCTGGGCCTTGCGCCGGTTGCGGGTGGTGCAGTCGGCGCGGGTCAGCTTGTGCAGGCGCTCCAGCAGGTGCCCGGCGTCGCGGACGTAGCGGCGCACCGCCGAGTCGGTCCACTCGCCCGAGCCGTACCCGTGGAAGCGCAGGTGCAGTTCCACCAGGCGCGAGACGTCGGCCACCACGTCCTTGGGGAACTTCAGCTCGGTCATCCGCTTCCTGGCGAGCTGGGCGCCGACCACCTCGTGGTGGTGGAAGGAGACGCGCCCGCCGGGCTCGTGCCGCCGCGTCTTGGGCTTGCCCACGTCGTGCAGCAGCGCGGCCCAGCGAAGGACGCGGTCGGGGCCGCCCTCCTCCAGGTCGATCGCCTGCTCCAGCACGATCAGCGAGTGCTCGTAGACGTCCTTGTGCCGGTGGTGCTCGTCGATCTCCAGGCGCAGGCCGGGCAGCTCGGGCAGCACGTGCGCGGCCAGGCCGGTCTCCACCAGCAGCCGCAGCCCCTCGCGGGGGTGGTCGCCGCAGATGAGCTTGTCCAGCTCGTCGCGGATGCGCTCGGCCGAGACGATGTCGATCCGGTCGGCCATGGTGCCCATCGCGGCCAGCGCCGCCCGGTCCACCGTGAAACCGAGCTGGCTGGCGAACCGGGCGGCGCGGAGCATTCGCAGCGGGTCGTCGCCGAACGAGCGCTCGGGCGGGCCGGGGGTGCGCAGCACCCGGGCGTGCAGGTCGTCCAGGCCGCCGTGCGGGTCGACGAACTCGCGGGACGGCAGGCGCAGCGCCATCGCGTTGACCGCGAAGTCGCGCCGGGCCAGGTCGCCCTCCAGCGTGTCGCCGTAGGCCACCTCGGGCTTGCGCGACTTCGGGTCGTAGGACTCGCTGCGGTACGTGGTGATCTCCAGCAGCCAGCCGCCCTTGCGGACGCCGACCGTGCCGAAGTCGATGCCGATCGTCCAGACGGAGTCGGCCCAGTCGCGGACGAGCTCCAGGACCGTCTCGGGCCTGGCGTCCGTGGTGAGGTCGAGGTCGTTGCCGATCCGGCTCAGGAAGACGTCGCGGACCGAGCCGCCGACCAGGGCGATCTGGTAGCCCCGGGCGGCGAAGAGCTCACCGAGCTCGTCCGTCACAGGAGCGATCTTCCGGAACAGCTCGCTCATGCCGTGGCGCTGGCTCTGGGTCAGATTTGAAAGGGACAAGCCGGGTAGGTCCTTCGGTTACGGAACATGTTCCCCTGCGGGCATACACCTGATGCGATCACCAGGTTACGGTCGGTAGGGGAACCTCGGGGGCCGTGCGTCGAGGCAAGGAGCACACACATGAAGGATGCGCTCACGATCCACCGCTGGCTCCTCGCCCACCAGGTCCATCATGAGATCGTACGCCTTCCCCGCGCGATGACATGTTCGGACGAACTGCCCGAGGTGCTGGCGGCCGATCCGGAGCTCTGCGTGGGGGTGACGGTCTTCGAGGTCACCACGCGGACCGGCCGCGAGACCGTGGCGGTCGTGGGCTCGGTCGGCACGCCCCCGCGCCCCGGGGTGATCGGCGGCCTGCTGGGCGCCCGACGGGTCCGCCCGGCCCCGGCCTTCACCGTCAACTCCGCCACCGACTACGCCGCCGGCCTGGTCTGCCCGCTGCTGCTGCCCGCCTCCCTGACCGTGCTGGTGGACGAGCGGCTGACCGAGATCGCCACGCCCGTGTACGCGGCCACCGGAGAGCGCCGCACGGCGCTGTCGATCCGTGCGGATCACCTGCTCAGACTGGTCGCGGGCAGGGTCGTGGACCTGACACGGCAGGGTGCCCGCGGGGAGCCGGCGACCTTTCCCCTCGCCGGTTAGGCCATAGCATTGCGATCGTGTGCCGTACTCGACCCCTGGCCGGAACGTGATCAACAAGGCCGCTCTGCTCGCCCTGCTCGCCACGCTGCTCATACCCGCGGCCGTGGTCCTTCCGGGCACGGCGAACGCCCGGACGACCTCGCTGAACCGCGCCGGCCTGCAGGTCGTGCTGGAGGCGATCGGCCCCGACGTCCCGCGTGACCCGGCCACCGAGATCGAGATCTCCGGGTCCCTGGTCAACACGGGAAGCGAGCCGCTGACCGGGCTGCGCATCCAGATGAACTACTCCTCCCAGCCGTTCACCCGGCGTGACGAGCTGACGGCCTACCACACGGGACAGAGCCCCCTGCCGGCCTCCTGGTGCTGCCAGAGCTACATCCAGGCCCCGATCGCGCCCGCGGGGAAGCTGCCGTGGGAGTTCACCTTCACCCCCGCGCAGCTCAACATGACCCGCTTCGGCGTCTACCCGGTCGTGATCGAGGTCATCGACTCCCTCCAGCAGGAGGTCGCCGCCCTGCGCACCACGGTGACGTACATGCCGCGCGACGTCCGGGTGCCCCGCACCCGGCTCGCCGTGGTGCTGCCCGCCGTCGACCAGCCGCGCCGCAGCGGTGACACCGTCTTCACCGACGAGGGCCTGGCCGCGGCGATGGCGTCCGGCAAGCGCCTGGACGACCTGCTCACGATCGCCCGGGACACCTCCTCGGCCAAGGGCCTCACCTGGGTGGTCGACCCCGCCCTGCTCGACGACGCGCGCGCCCTGGGCAGGCCGCACGCGGTCAGGAGCAAGGACCGCCTCCAGCAGCGCCCGGCGAGGCCCGAGGCCGCCCGGTGGCTCGCCGACTTCCGCGAGGCCGTCGCCGACCATCCGGTGATCGCCACCCCCTACGGCGACCCCGACGTGGCCGCGCTCGCCCACAACGGCGTCGACGACATCACCGCGACCGGCATCGACGCGGCCCGGATCATCTCCCGCGAGACCCTCGGCCGCGACGTGATCACCAACGTGAACTGGCCGGTGAGCGGGCTGATCGACCACGACGGGCTGGACCTGCTGTCCACCGGCGGGGTCGGCACCGTGCTGCTGGCCGCGCCGAACCTTCCCCCCGCGACGCCCCCGGGGACCCCCGTGGGCACCACGGGCACCTCCCCGGCGACCTCCACGGGCGTCGCCCCGGCCACCACCCCGGACGCCTCGGCGACGCTGGACAGCGTCAGCGGCCCGATCACCGCCCTGGTCGCCGACGAGCCGCTGAGCGAGACCGTCGGCGCGGACACCTCCGTCTCCGGCGCGGCCCTGGCCGGGCGCCGGCGCTTCATCGCGGAGACGGCCCTGATCGCCTCCGAGCCCGTGACCACGGCCAGGACCGTGATCGCGGTTCCGCACCGCCGCTGGGACCCGGACCCGGCGTACGTGACCGGCCTGGTGAAGACCGCCGCCACCCTGCCCTGGCTGGCACCCGTCACGCTGGACGCGGTCAAGCGCGGCAAGGGCGTCCCGGCTCCGCGCGCCGGGCTGACCTACACCGAGCAGGACCGGCGCCTGGAGCTGCCCAAGGCGTACCTGACCTCCGTCAAGAAGGTCGGCGCCCGCGCCGACCTGACCGCCGCCGTCACCGTCGCGCAGGACCTCGACGCCTTCGACCTGGCGATGCTGCGGCTGACCTCCTCGGCGTGGCGCGGCAAGACCGCCGCGGCGGCGCCGTACGTCCAGCAGGTCGGGGAGGCGGTCGACGGCCGGATCGCCATGGTCACCATCACCGGCAGCGAGCAGTCACGGCTGCGCACCCTGGCCGGCCGCGACGGCGACGTGCCCATCAGCGTGCGCAACCAGCTCGGCCGCGGCGACGCCGGCCGGGTGGAGGTCCGCCTCCGGGTGACCTCCGCGCAGCCCGAACTGCTCAAGATCGAGCCGTACGAGGACCGGCTGCAGATCGAGGGCGGCCAGAACGAGACCATCCGGATCCCGATGACCTCGACCACCGCCAGCGGCCAGACGACGGTGAAGGTCCAGCTCACCACCGAGGACGGCCGCGCGTACGGCAAGCCGATCGAGCTGACCGTGCGCACCACCGGCTACACCGCGGTCGCGCTGGTCATCGTGGGAGCGGCCCTGGTGGTGATGCTGGCCGCCGTGGTGCTGCGCGTCCTGCGCCGCCGGGGAGGCCGCCGTCCCGTGGCCGTCCCGCCGGTGGAGCGGGAGCGCGAGCCGGCCGGCACCGAGTCCTGAGCGGCCCGGGGCGGCGCAGTGCGGTCCGGTGCGGCCCAGTGCGGCCCGGTGCGGCCCGGTGCGGCCCGGTGCGGCCCCGGGCGTCCCCTGAACGATCCTGAGCCACCCTGAACGGGTCCTGGCCGATTCCGGGCCGCCCAGACCTATCCTGGGCAGTCCCGAACCATCCCGAACCAGTCCAGACCGATCCCGAACAGTTCCGAGCCCCGGCGGAGGAGAGCGCATGAGCAGGGTCCTGCGCGCGAGCGCGATCATGGCGGCGGGGACGATGGTCTCGCGCGTCACCGGCTTCGTCCGGACGGCGGTGCTCGCGGCGGCCATCGGCACCTTCGCGCTGGGCGACGCCTACAACGTGGCGTACACGATCCCGCTCGTGCTGTTCGACCTGCTCATCGGCGGGGTCCTGAGCAGCGTCGTGATCCCGATGGTCGTCCGGCGGCAGAGGAACGACCCCGACGGCGGCCGGGCCTACGAGCAGCGCCTGATGACGCTGGGGGTCCTCTCGCTGACCGTGCTGGCACTGGTCGCGACGGTGCTGGCCGGCCCGCTGGTCGGCCTCTACAGCACCGGCTGGAGCGCCAGGAAGATCGAGGTGTCGATCACCCTGGCGCACTACATCCTGCCGCAGATCGCCTTCTTCGGGATCGGCGCGATCGCGGGCGCGATCCTCAACACCCGCGACAGGTTCGCCGCGCCGATGTGGGCGCCGGTGCTCAACAACCTCGTGATGATCGGCGTGGCGGTCTTCTACTACGTGAAGCTCGGCGGGGCGGGCACCGACGTGGACACGGTGACCGACGGCGACCTGATGCTGCTGGGTCTGGGCACCACCGTCGGCATCGTGGCGCAGTGCGCGGTGCTGGTCGTCTCGCTGCACCGGGTCGGCTTCCGCTTCCGGCCCCGGTTCGACCTGCGCGAGGCCGGGCTCGGCGAGATGGGCCGGACCGCGGTCTGGACGTTCGCCTACGTGGGGATCAGCCAGCTCGGCTTCCTGGCCACCACCAGGTTCGCCACGGGGGCGGGCGAGCGGGCGCCCGGCGCGGGCAACTCCGCCTACGCCTACGCCTACCAGTTCTTCCAGCTCCCGTACGGGATCATCGCGGTCTCGGTGATCACCGCCATGCTGCCCCGGATGAGCAGGGCGGTGAGCGAGGGGAGGCCGCACGAGATCGGCGGGGAGTTCGCCTCGGGGGTGCGGCTGGTGTCGGTGCTGCTGGTCCCGGCCGGGCTGCTGCTGATGGTGCTGGGCCCCGCGGTGACCGTGCTGATCTTCTCCTGGGGCAACATGACCGTCGACGCGGCGGTCCACATCGGCGGCGTGCTGCAGATCTTCGGCCTGGCGCTGGTGCCGTTCTCCCTGTTCCAGCTCCTGCTGCGCGTCTTCTACGCCTTCGGCGACACCCGCACCCCGGCCTTCCTGGCCCTGGGCAACGTGACCGTGAACGCCGGCCTCGGCCTGGTGGCCTACGTCGTGCTGCCCGCGCGCTACGTCGTGATGGGCCTGGCGGCGGCGTTCACCGTCGCCTACGTGGTGGGCACCGCGGTCGCCTGGACGATGGCCGCGCGCCGCGTCGGAGGACTGGGAGGGCGCGACGTGGCCGCCGGGTTGTCCCGGATGTACCTGGCCGCCCTCCCCGCGGCGGCGCTCGCGCTCGGCGTGCTGTGGGCCACCCGGGAACTCACCGGGCTCAACGCGCTGAGTGCCGCCGTCATGCTGGCGGCGGGCGGCGGACTCGGTATGGTTCTTTACTTGGCGATCGCCCACCGGATGCGCATCCCCGAGGTGAGTTCGATCGTTGGAATGGTGGCAGGACGGGTACGCCGGTAAGCCAAAGGCTTGTCTCAAACGTCTGACAAGGCGAACACGGGCGGAACCGGTGCGGGACTACCATGGTGCGACGCGTGTGGTGACATGCGGCTAATGGAAGCAGGAGGGCGTGGGCGGATCCACCCGGCATCGCGTGATGTGTTGTGACGTGCCGACTTGGCGGGATGCCGTCGTGTTCTTGGATGCGGGGAAGGTATGAGTTCACCGGGGGTCGAACCCGGCACCAAGCTGGCAGCGCGTTTCCGCCTTGAGGACCGTGTCCACGAGGCGGGCGGGGCCACGCTGTGGAAGGCCATCGACGAGGTGCTCGCCCGGCCCGTCGCCGTCCACACCTTCGATCCCGACTTCCCGCGCCTGGACGAGGTCGTCACGGCGGCCCGGGTCGCCAGCCGGCTGACCGACCCCCGCCTGACCCAGGTCTTCGACGCGACCGAGGACGACGGCCACACCTACGTGGTCAGCGAGTGGGTGAGCGGCGAGACCTTCGGCGACATGATCGCGGGCGGCCCGCTCGACCCCGAGCGCGCCGCCGCGATGGTCGCCGAGGCCGCCGAGGCCATGGCCCACGCGCACGAGGCGGGCCTGGCCCACCTGTGCCTGACCCCGGGTCAGCTGGTGTGGACGGCCGGCGGCACGGTCAAGCTGCTCGGCCTGGGGGTGGACGCGGTCCTGGGCGACGTGACGAGCGACGACCCGGCCCGCGCCGACACCGAGGGGCTCGGGCGGCTGCTGTACGCCGGGCTGACCGGTCACTGGCCCGGCGACGAGCACGACGGCGGCGGGCTGCCCGTGGCCCCCGTGGGCGACGGGCACTTCTGCACACCGCGCCAGGTCACCGCGGGCGTTCCCGGCTACCTGGACGCCATCGTCTGCCGGGCGATCCTGCCGGAGACCCGGCGCGCGCTGGAACCGCTGACCACGCCCGCCGACTTCGCCGAGGCCCTGGCCTCGGTGGCCAGGCCCAGCCCGATGCCGATGCCGGCACCGATGCCCATGACGGCGCTGCCGGTGGCGGCCTCCCGCTCCGAGGGCCTCGACACCGAGGCGCCGAGGCGTCACACGCCGCCCCCGCCGCACCACCAGCAACAACACCACCAGCAGCACCACCACTCCGGCAACCGCCCCGCCGGCGGCGGGATGCTCAACAAGGTCGCCATGACCGTCGTCGTGCTGCTGGTGATGGCGGCCGTCGGCCTGGGCGCCTGGACGCTGGGCCGCAGCATCGGCAACGCGGGCACCCCGTCCGCGGGTCAGAGCAGCACGCCCACGCCGACCGTGGCCGCCGCCGTGCGGGAGGTGAAGCCCTCCTCGGTCACCGGCTTCGACCCGCTGGGCGACCGGGAGGAGGGCAGCAGGTGGGCCTCGGGCGCGGTCGACGGCAAGGAGTCCACCGACTGGCACTCCGAGACCTACGACTCCGCCGACTTCGGGCGGCTCAAGAAGGGCGTCGGCCTGCTGCTGGACCTGGGCAGGAGCGTCCCGGTCAAGCAGATCTCGGTCGACTTCGGCGACACCTCGGGCGGCACCGCGGAGCTCAGGGTCGGCGACTCGGCGGAGCTCACCGCCATGGGCGTGGTCGCGAAGTTCAGTGGGCTCTCGGGCAAGAAGACGTTCACCGCCGAGTCCCCGGAGAAGGGCCGGTACGTGCTCGTCTGGTTCACCCAGATGCCCACCTCCTCCGAGGGGTACCGGGGCCAGGTGCTGGAGGCGAAGATCATGGCCACCAAGTGACATCGGTTGATTCGATCTCTTTTAGTCTGCTTCTTACAGATCATCGATGAATTCGTGGCACCATCTATCCCGTAGTGGTGTTCTCCCCGGACCGGCAGCAGGACTCTCCTTGTGAATTCCCCACCAGACACCCCGCAGGCGGCGGACGAGCAGACGGCGAAGGGCCCCGTGCCGGACGCCGAGCTGCTCACCCGGCACATCGCCGGAGATCCGCACGCCTTCAGCGAGATAGTCAAGCGACATCGGGACCGCATGTGGGCCGTCGCCCTGCGCACGCTGGGCGACCCCGACGAAGCGGCCGATGCCGTCCAGGACGCCTTCGTCTCGGCCTACCGCAAGGCCGGGACCTTCCGCGGCGAGGCCGCGGTGACCACGTGGCTGCACCGGATCGTGGTCAACGCCTGCCTGGACCGCATGCGCAGGAAATCGGTGCGGCCCGTGGCCGACGACGAGCTCGTCGAGGCCGCGGAGCGCGAGACCCCCGTGCTCGACCAGACGGCCGAGCGCGAGGTGTCCATGGAGGTTTCGGCGGCCCTGAAACTGCTGCCCTCCGACCAGCGCGCCGCGCTGGTGCTCGTGGACATGATGGGTTACTCGGTCGAGGACGCGGCCCAGGTACTGGAGGTGCCGAGCGGCACGGTGAAGAGCCGGTGCGCGCGTGGCCGGGCGAAGCTCGCCCCGATTCTTTCCCATTTACGGAACCGATCAGACCTGACCCGCGTCTCATCCGCGAAGGGAGCAGAACTTCGTGACGGCTGATACGCACTACGACCTGGAGATCTTGGCCGAACTGGCCGAGGGGCTCCTCGACGACACCACGGCCATGCGGGTACGCGAGCATCTCGCGATCTGCGATCCGTGTGGCGAAAGCCTGGCCGACCTGGCAGCGGTACGTGAGATGCTCGCGGCGACGACCACACCGGCGATGCCGATGGGAGTCGCGCTGAGGATCGACCGCGCGCTGGCCGCCGAGGCGAAGAGCTTGCGTGGAGGTGGTGGAATCGGGCTGGTGGAGGCACCGGCCTGGGACGACATGATGCGCGACGCGCCCTGGGAGAGGACCTCTTCCGAGCCGGCGCCCTGGGAGACTCCCCTCCCCGAGAACGAGCCCGAGCCCGTCGTGCGGCTGGGAGTCGTCGGCGACGACGGCACCGTGACCCCGGTGGTCCCGGTCAGGCGCCGCGGCGCGAACCGGCGACGCCGGTGGGGGCTGCCCGCCGTGGCGGCGGGAGCGGCGGCGGCGGTGATCGGCGGAGCCGTGCTGGCGACCGGGACGCTCACCGCGACCGACCCGGTCGGTCCCCCCAGCTCCGCGACCGTGGCGCTGGAGCCGGTCAGGTACTCGCTGACCGACAGCAACTACAACTACACCGACGCCGAGCTCAGGGGCGCGCTGCTCAACTACATCGGCCCGGCGGCCATCCTCGTCGGGAGCGGCGAGAAGTCCGGGATCGACGCGTGTGTCAGGAAGGTCGCCGCGAAGGTCGGCGCACCGCCCTTCGCCGTGGACCAGGGGTTCTACAACGGCCAGGAGGCGAGCATCATGCTCTTCTGGAAGGACCAGGCCAAGAAGACGGTCAGCGTCCACGTGATGGGACCCCAGTGTGACGTGGTGAGAAAGCCCGGCCTCGCCCGCTGGGAGTGACGGGAGTGACCGGCGTCACGAACGCCGGAGGATCGTGATGAGGCCGGAGCCGCTCCGGTCCCGCGAGGCCCGGCACGGACACGTTCCGTGCCGGGCCTTCGCGCCTTTCCACGCCGGCCGGCTTCCGAGGCGGTACGCCGCTCCCGGGTCCGCCGCGATCCGGTGCTCCGGCGATCCGATCCCTCGGCGATCCGGTCCCTCGGCGGACCGGCCTCGGCGGGCCGGTCGGCGCGGGGCCGGACCGGTCGGCGCGGTACGAGGGAATCACCGGCGCCTAGGATCTGTTGACGCCGGTGGCAACGACAGAGGGAGAGGCGCGAGCACTGATGGACGTCCGGAATGTGATCATCATCGGATCGGGTCCCGCCGGGTACACGGCAGCGGTCTACTCCGCGCGCGCCGAGCTCAGCCCGCTGGTCTTCGAGGGCTCGGTCACCGCCGGGGGCGCCCTGATGAACACCACCGAGGTGGAGAACTTCCCCGGCTTCCCCGACGGCATCATGGGGCCCGACCTGATGGACGGGCTGCGCAAGCAGGCCGAGCGGTTCGGCGCCGAGCTGGTCGCCGACGACATCGTGGAGGTCGACCTGACCGCCGACCCCAAGGTCGTCAAGACCGCCACCGACACCTACCTCGCCAGGTCCGTCATCCTGGCCACCGGCTCGGGCTACCGCGAGCTGGGGGTGCCCAACGAGAAGCGGCTCTCCGGCCACGGCGTGTCCTGGTGCGCCACCTGTGACGGTTTCTTCTTCCGCGGCCAGGACATCGTGGTCGTCGGCGGCGGCGACACCGCCATGGAGGAGGCCATCTTCCTGACCCGGTTCGCCTCCTCGGTCACCGTCGTGCACCGTCGTGACGAGCTGCGCGCCAGCAAGATCATGCAGGACCGCGCGTTCGCGAACGAGAAGATCCACTTCCTGTGGGACAGCGAGGTGGTCGACGTGCTGGGCGAGAACAAGGTGAGCGGGGTGCGGGTGCGCAACCTCAAGACCGGCGCGGAGGCCGACCTCGCCGCCACCGGCCTGTTCATCGCGATCGGCCACGACCCCCGCAACGAGCTCTTCAAGGGCCAGATCGAGCTCGACGACGAGGGGTACGTCAAGGTGGACGCCCCCACCACCCGCACCAACCTGGACGGCGTCTTCGCCGCCGGTGACGTGGTCGACCACATCTACCGGCAGGCGATCACCGCCGCCGGCACCGGCTGCGCCGCGTCGCTCGACTCCGAGCGCTGGCTGGCCGAGCACGGCGCCTGACACCCCGACGAGGGTGGCGGGCCGATGTCACCGGGATGGAAGCGGCGGGCCGGTGACACACCGCCCGCCGACGGGGGACCGGTGAGAGAACGGCGAGAATTCGCCGACTGCCACGCCTCCCGGCGTACTCCGGATTCCCGCCCCGGACGTCTATAGGACGGAGAGTTCGCGAGGCGGATCGTCGGCGTCGAGCCGAGGGCCATCCCGCTCCGCGAACTCGAGGGCATCGTCCAGGCCCCCTGCGGCAGGTGACTCCCCACGGTCTCCGCCGTATCACCCGCTTCCGAGCGGCACACCCACCCACGAGAGCCCTCCGCCCCCACGACGGAGGGCTCTCGGCATGACGGGGCTCCACAGGGCGCGGTTCCACAGGGCGCGGTTCCACAGGGCGCGGTTCCACAGGGACGGGAGCGCACCGGACTCCCCCGCCGGGGCTCAGACGGCTCTCAGACGGGTCGCAGGGCCCTCTCCGGACTCATGGACCCCAGAAGCCTCTCCAGTGCCACCTCGACGTCCTCACGCCACGAGACGGCGCTCTTGAGCTCCAGCCGCAGGCGCGGGAAGCGCAGATGGGGACGTACCGTCTTGAATCCCACGGACAGCAGGTAGTCGGCGGGCATCAGGCACGCTCCCGGCTGCTCCCACTTCAGGTCGCCGAACGCCTCGATCGCCCGTACGCCGCGCCGGGTCAGGTCCTTGGCCATGCCCTGGACCAGCATCCGGCCCAGGCCGCCGCCGGAGAACTCCGGGATGATGTGCGCGGTCATCAGCAGCACCGCGTCCGCGCTGACCGGCGAGGTGGGGAAGGCCACCGCGCGCGGCACGTGGTGCGGCGGTGCGTAGAGCACGAAGCCGGCCGCCACCCCGTCCACGTAGACGATCTTTCCGCAACTTCCCCACTCCAGCAGCGTGGAGGAGATCCAGGCCTCCTTCTCCAGCCCGGGATCACCCGCCTTCACGGCCCGCTCTGCGTTGACCGGATCCAGCTCCCAGAAGACGCACCGGCGACAGCGGCGCGGCAGGTCGTCGAGATTGTCGAGGGTGACGTTTGCCAGCCGACGCGACACCTGTTGGCCCCAATCCTGGCGAGACGAGTGCAAGCCATGGCGAAAAACGCGCGAAACCGGCGTCCTCGCTGGCATCGTAGCCCAGTGGGGGTGCCGGTTTCAGGAGGTCCCGTCCCCCCACGCGGGCGACCGCAACCCCTGACGTAACCTGGTTTATCTACCATGAGCGCTTTAGCTCCAACAACCGAGGAGGTGGACCGTGCCCCAGAACAAAGATCACGGTCAGGCCATCGCCCCCACCCAGGGCTCACGCATCGACTCCTACGTCGACCGCTACGCGGCCCGGGCAACCGGGATGGTCGCCTCCGAGATCCGAGCTCTCTTCTCCGTCGCGTCGAGGCCCGAGGTGGTCTCGCTCGCCGGCGGGATGCCCTACGTCACCGCCCTCCCCCTGGACGTGGTGGGTGAGCTGGTCGCCGACCTGGTGGCCCGGCGCGGCACGGTCGCGCTGCAGTACGGTTCCGGCCAGGGAGACCCTCACCTGCGCGAGCAGATCTGCGACGTCATGCGCATGGAGGGGATCGAGGCCAACTCCGACGACGTCGTGGTGACCGTCGGATCCCAGCAGGCCCTCGACCTGATCACGCGGATCTTCATCGACCCGGGTGACGTGGTGCTCGCCGAGGGGCCCTCCTACGTCGGGGCGCTCGGCACCTTCGCCGCCTACCAGGCGAACGTCATCCACATCGCCATGGACTCCGAGGGGATCGTCCCCGAGTCGCTGGCCCAGACCATCTACGCCCTGAAGAGCGCCGGCAACCGGATCAAGTTCCTCTACACGATCCCCACCTTCCAGAACCCCGCCGGGGTCACCCTCAACGCCGCGCGGCGCCAGCAGGTCCTGGAGATCTGCCAGCGGGCCGACGTGCTGATCGTCGAGGACAACCCGTACGGCATGCTCGGCTTCGACGGTGAGCCCATGCGGACGCTGCGCGCCGACAACGCCGACGGCGTGGTCTACCTCGGCTCGTTCTCCAAGACGCTGGCCCCGGGTTTCCGAGTGGGCTGGGCGCTCGCCCCGCACCCCATCCGGGAGAAGCTGGTGCTGGCGATGGAGTCGGCGGTGCTGTCGCACTCCTCCTTCACGCAGCTGGCCGTCGGCCAGTATCTGGCCACGCAGCCCTGGCGCGAGCAGATCAAGACGTTCCGGGAGCTGTACCGCGAGCGCCGCGACACCATGCTCACCTCGCTGGAGGCCCTGATGCCCGACGGCGTCACGTGGACCCGCCCGGCCGGCGGGTTCTTCGTCTGGGCCACCCTTCCCGAGGGGCTCGACTCCAAGGCCCTCCTGCCCCGGGCGGTCGCCGAGCGGGTGGCCTTCGTTCCGGGGACCGGTTTCTTCTCCGACGGCAGCGGCGCGCGGCACATGCGGCTCTCCTACTGCTACCCGGAGCCGGACCGCATCCGGGAGGGCGTCCGCCGCCTGGCCGGGGTCATCGAGCAGGAGCTCCGCCTGCGCGACACCTTCGGCACCGGGTCCTCCCCGGAGCGGGCCGGGGTCGACACCCCCGCGCCCGACATCGCCTGACCCGTCGCGATCGACGGTCCGCCCGGGTGGCCCGCTCACGCGGCCTCACCCGGGCGGCCTCACCCGGCGCTCTTCGCCCTGTGCTCTTCGTGGGGTGCTCTTCGCTCGGTGCTCTTCGCTCGGTGCTCTTCGCTCGGTGCTCTTCGCTCGGTGCTCTTCGCTCGGTGCTCTTCGCTCGGTGCTCGTC
>NZ_JBNCLF010000001.1:780969-868727 GCF_049844535.1 Streptosporangium sp. DT93 | reverse complement strand
CTTCGTGATGAGCCGTCCGGCCGGTGCTCCTCCCGGTGAGCCGTCCCAGTGGCTGTTCCTCCCGGTGAGCCGCCCGACCGGCGCTCTTCGCGACGCGTCGTCCGGCCGGTGCTCCTCCCGGTGAACCAACCGACCGATGAGCCGCGTACCGTCTCCGGGGACCGGCGGCGCGAGCTTCCCCCGCCGGTGCCGTACGGTGACCTTCTGCGCCGACGCGCGGCGGGGTTTCCTCGCCGCCGGCCCGGTGGCGAAGGGGACCGCCGCTCACCCGTGTGGTGCCGGTCGTCGTCGCCACCGGAGACGTCACCGATTCGTGCGGCACCGCGCCGCGTTTCCCCCCGGCCCCGAGGCCGGGGTCTGGACGCTGGAGGTAACTGATGAGTGATCTGGGCCACGTGCTCGTCCTGGCGGGCGGCCTCTCCTACGAGCGGGAGGTCTCGCTGCGTTCTGGCCGCCGCGTGAGCGAGGTGCTGCGAGGGGCGGGCATCTCCGTGGAGACCCGGGACACCGACGCGTCACTGGTCCCCGCCATGCTCGCGGACCCGCCGGACGCGGTCTTCGTGACCCTGCACGGCGGCGCCGGGGAGGACGGCGCCATCCGCTCGGTGCTGGAGCTCCTCTCCGTGCCGTACGTGGGCGCCGGTCCCGACGCCTGCCGGGTCGCCTACGACAAGCCCACCGCCAAGACGGTGGTCCGCTCGGTCGGGCTGCGCACCCCCGCGTCGGTGACCCTGCCCAAGGAGACCTTCCACGACCTCGGCGCCTCCGCGGTGCTGGCCCGCATCGTGGAGCGTCTCGGCCTGCCGCTCTTCGTCAAGCCGTCCCGGGGCGGATCGGCGCTCGGCGCCTCGATCGTCCGCGTCGCCGAGGAGCTCCCCGCCGCCATGGTCGGCTGTTTCGCCTACGGCGACACCGCGCTGATCGAGCGCTGTATCGAGGGGGTCGAGGTCGCCGTCTCCGTGGTGGACCTCGGGGAAGGGCCCGTGGCCCTGCCTCCGGTGGAGATCGTTCCCAACGAGGGGGTGTACGACTACGCGGCCCGCTACACCGCCGGGCACACGGAGTTCTTCGCTCCCGCCCGGCTCTCGCCCGAGGCCTCGGCGGCCTGCGCCGAGATGGCCGTGACCGCGCACACCGCCCTTGGTCTCCGGGACGTCTCCCGCACCGACCTGATCGTCGACGCCGACGGGCTGCCGCACTTCCTGGAGGTGAACGTCGCTCCCGGCATGACCGAGACCTCCCTGCTGCCCATGGCCGCCGAGGCGGCCGGGGACGACCTCGGCGCCCTCTGCCGCGTTCTGCTGGAGCAGGCCGCGGCCCGGGGCGCCTGACCTCTGCCCGTTATCCCCGATATCCCCGGGCAGACCTGCCCGGTGTCCCCGGTGTCCCCGGTATCCCCGGGCAGAAGGGCGCGGGAGAGGCCGGGGAGGGCAGGGCCCGGGGCTCCGTGGTGGTGAGGTGAGGTGGGGGATGAGGCCGGAGCGCGGGCGACGACGGTCCGGCCTCCCCGTACGCTGACCGTGTGCTGACCTCCACCTCATTCCCCAAGAGCTTCGCCAGTGACAACCACGCGGGGGTGCACCCCTCGGTGCTCGCCGCCGTCCTCGAAGCGAACACCGGTGACGCCCCCGCGTACGGCGGAGACCTCTGGACCGTCGCGATGGAGGACGCCTTCCGCGCCACGTTCGGTCCCCAGGCGACCACGTACCCGATGTTCAACGGCACCGGCGCCAACGTCGTGGGGCTCGGTCTGGCGCTCCGTCCCTACGACGCGGTGCTCTGCCCGGCCACCGCCCACATCAACACCAACGAGGGTGGCGCCGCGGAGCGCGTGCTGGGCGTCAAGCTGATCCCCCTCCCCGCGGAGAACGGCAAGATCTCCCCGGAGGACCTCCGGGGCGAGCTGGGAGCCCTGGGCAACATCCAGCACGCCCAGCCTCGCGTCGTCTCCATCTCCCAGGTGACCGAGTGCGGCACCTGCTACACGGCGGCCGAGATCGCGGAGCTGGCGGAGTTCGCGCACGCGCACGGTCTCTTCCTGCACATGGACGGCGCCCGGCTGGCCAACGCCGCGGCCGAGATCGGCTGTTCGCTCCGGTCCCTCACCACGGACGTGGGCGTGGACCTCCTCAGCTTCGGGGGGACCAAGAACGGCGCCATGGGCGCCGAGGCACTGGTGATCCTCCGCCCGGAGCTGGACGCCTCGGCACCCTTCCTCCGTAAGCAGGGCATGCAGCTCGCCTCCAAGATGCGTTTCGTCTCCGCCCAGTTGACCGCGCTCCTCACCGAGGATCTCTGGCGCGACAACGCCGCCCACGCGAACGCCATGGCCCACCGGCTCGCCGATGGCATCGCGGATCTTCCCGGCGTCTCCCTGCGCTACCCCGTGCAGTCCAACGCCGTCTTCGCGGCCCTCCCGGAGAAGGCCGTCGTGGAGCTGATGCAGCGCTATCTCTTCCACGTCTGGGACGCCACCGAGAACGTGGTCCGCTGGGTGACCGCCTTCGACACCACCCCCGAGCACATCGACGCCTTCGTGGCCGACATCAGGCTCGCCGTCCAGGGAGCGTCCGGCTCCTGAACCGCCCGTGTTTCACGTGAAACATGGCGCGTCGCCGTTCGAGGGTCTCCTCTCTTCGCTCGCGAAGCCTTCCGCGCCGAGGGTGATGTTCTGCCCTCTCCTCCGCGCATTCCTCCAAAGCGAGGCTCCGGGCGGACCCGCCTTCCCGGCCACCGTCTCTCCTTCTCCGCACATCCGGGACTCCTGAGCGCGCTTCCCGGTACGAGCCCGACAGCCTTCGAAAAGCCCGTCGACACTTCCATTCCGGAGCCTCTCGTTGTCGACGCGAGGACAGCGGGCAGGGGGACGCACTCGCCCCGTCGAGGTTTCACGTGAAACATCGCCCTCCCACGAGTACTCCTCTCGGTAGCGCGATTCGATCGCGAGCCCCAGACGACAAAACGATCGGCGTTGTTTCACGTGAAACAACGCCGATCGTCTGAGATCGGAGAAGAGCGAACGAGGCGCCGCCCGCAGGAGAATCCCGAGGCGCCCCGCAGGAGCTCCCGAGGCGCCGTCCGACGGGAGACCCGGAGGCGGCCGGTCACCCCTCCGTCGGTTGCAGTGACCCGGGAGCCATCGTGCCGATGATGCGCTCCAGATCGTCGATGGTCGCGAACTCCACCACGATGCGTCCCTTACGACGGCCGAAGTCGACCTTCACCCGGGTCTCGAAACGGTCGGAGAGCCGGTCCGCCAGCTGCCGGAGGGCGGGCTCCTCGTCGGGCTTCGCCCGGGGGGCACGCGGAGCCGGTGCGGGGGCGGCCTTCGCGTCACCGACGGCCACGATCTCCTCGACCGCGCGGACCGAGAGCAGCTCTGCCACGATCCGGCGGGCGAGGTGCTCCTGGGCGGCGGGGTCCTCCAGCCGGAGCAGGGCCTTCGCGTGCCCGGCACTGATCGTCCCCGCCGCGACGCTGCGCTGTACCGCGGCCGGCAGCTTCAGCAGGCGGATCGTGTTGGTCACGTGCGAGCGGGAGCGGCCGATCCGGGTGGCGAGCTGTTCGTGGGTCGCGCCGAAGTCGTCGAGCAGCTGCCGGTACGCGGCGGCCTCCTCCAGCGCGTTGAGCTGCTCGCGCTGGAGGTTCTCGATCAGGGCGTCGAGCAGGAGCTTGTCCTCCTGGGTGCTCCTGACGATCGCGGGGATCTCCGACAGGCCGGCCAGCTTGGAGGCGCGCCAGCGGCGCTCCCCCATCACCAGCTCGTACTTGCCCTCGCCCATCGCGCGCACCACGATCGGCTGCAGCAGGCCGACCTCCCTGATCGAGGTGGCCAGCTCGCTCAGGGCCTCGGAGTCGAAGACGTCCCGGGGCTGACGCGGGTTGGGGACGATGTCCCCGACCGGGATCTCAAGGAAGTAGGCGCCCACGACCGTTCTGGGACCCGGCTGCTCCGGCACCACCGGCTCGGAAGCTGCCAGCGTCACGGTCATCGACGCCGGCGGCTCCGCGACGACGGTGGGTCCCGTCGGGATGAGCGCGCCCAGCCCCCTGCCCAGCCCTCTCGGTTGCTTGCTCACGGCCCCTCCGGTGGCTTCAAGGTGTCACCCAGACTGACATGTCCGCGGTCACGACCGCGACGCTCCCGGCCCTCATACCGTCACGGCGCGGTATGCGATCTCTCGGGCGGCGTCCATGTAGGCCATCGCACCGCTGGAACCCGGATCGTACGTCATGACGGACTGGCCGTAGCTCGGCGCCTCGGAGACCCGGACGCTCCGGGGGATCAGCGTGCTCAGCACGGTGGCCCCGAAGTGGGAGCGGACCTCCTCGGCCACCTGGGAGGCCAGTCGGGTACGCCCGTCGTACATGGTCATGAGGATGGTGGAGAGATCGAGTGTGGGGTTCAGGTGGGCCCGCACCAGATCGACGTTCCTCAGCAGCTGCCCGAGGCCCTCCAGGGCGTAGTACTCGCACTGGATCGGGATCAGCAGCTCGTTCGCGGCCATCAGCGCGTTGACGGTCAGCAGGCCGAGCGACGGCGGGCAGTCGATGAGGATGTAGTCGAACGTGACGTCGTACGCGGTCAGCGCGCGCTGGAGGCGGGCCTCGCGGGCGACCATGGAGACCAGCTCGATCTCGGCACCGGCCAGGTCGATCGTGGCGGGAGCGCAGTAGAGGCCCGGCATGTCCGGGACCTCCTTCACCACCTCCGCGAGCGGCAGGTCCTCCACGAGGACCTTGTACATGTCCGGGACGTCACCGCGGTGCTCGACGGCCAGGGCCGTCGAGGCGTTGCCCTGCGGGTCCAGGTCGACCACGAGCACGCGCTGGCCGTGCATGGACAGGGCCGCGGCGAGGTTGACCGAGGTCGTGGTCTTGCCGACCCCGCCCTTCTGGTTGGCCACGGTGAAGATCCGCGTCTTGGCGGGCCGGGGCCAGTCTCCGTCCCGGACACCGGCGGCGGCTCCGGTGGCGGCTCCAGGGGAGGCGGCGGTCTTCTGGGCCGATGTTTCACGTGAAACCACTGAACTGAGTGCCTCTCGTACCAGCGGCGAGTCGCCGGGGTTAAGGGGGGTCTGGGTCACGGGTGTCGTCCTTTCGACCGGCCCGGCGGGGGCACCGGAAGCCGGTGCCGGCCAGCCGAGACCGGAAAGGCGTCCAGGCGGCGGAGCCACGGAGTGCTTCGGCCAGCCGAGACCGCTCGCCGCGCTGGCGATCGAATGCGCACGGTCGTTCACTGGCCTCGTACTCGCTTCGCTCGGTTCATCCACTGGCTTCGCGCTTGCTCCGCGAGGCGCGATCCTTCCGGCCAGAGGCCTTCCGCGCTCCCGTGGGAGCTCGACCGGCGACCACCCGGATGAGAGTTGCGGGCGGCTCGACCTTACCGTGCCCGACTGATGCGAGCTCGGCGGTTCGTACGTCACTCGTGTGCAATTGCTCCTTGGCGTCCGCCAGTTCCTCGGCGGCGCGCTCGCCCTTCATGGCCAGCAACTCGCCTCCCTCACGCAACAGCGGCAACGACCATTTCAGCAGACGCCCCAGGGGCGCCACCGCCCGGGCCGAGGCCACGTCGAATTCCCGCCTGCCCGCGAACTCCTCCGCCCGGCCGCGCAGCACCTCGACATTGCCGAGCCGCAGGGACTCCACGCACTCCTCCAGGAAGACCGTCCGGCGCAGCAACGGCTCCAGCAGGGTGACGGTGATGTCGGGTCGTACGATCGCCAGGACCAGGCCGGGCAGTCCGGCGCCCGAGCCGATGTCGACCAGGCGCACGTCCGGGCGTACGACCTCGGCGACCACCGCGCAGTTGAGCAGGTGGCGGTCCCACAGGCGCGGCACCTCCCGGGGGCCGATCAGCCCGCGCACCACGCCGGGACCGGCCAGCAGCTCCGCGAACGCCTGCGCCCTCACCCAGGCGTCACCGGTGAAGACCTCACGCGCGACCTCGGGCGGTTCGGGGATGTGGTCACTCACTCGACGCTCACTCTTCCCTTGGACATGTCGGGGTCAGGCCGATCTCAAGGCTAACGGCCCGCCTCGGCGTCGTCGTACAGGCCGCGCGTGCGCGCCCTGCGGGGAAACGCCCCGCGACACCACGGCGGGTCCCCGGCACCTCCCCGGCAACGAGAAACCGCCGCCCCCGGAGGTACGGGGACGGCGGTCTCTGGATCACCGGCACGGACACGGGCTCATCGGCGCGGACCACTCGGTGAGCCCGGACGTCAGGCGGGCGGACTCGCCGGGTGACGGACGGGCTCGCCAGGTCTCGGGCGGACAGGCTGGCCGGGTCTCAGACGGGCAGGACGACCACGAAACGGCGGGGCTCCTCGCCCTCGGACTCGCTCCGCAGTCCCGCCGCCGCGACGGCGTCGTGCACGATCTTCCTCTCGAACGGCGTCATCGGCTGCAGGGACTTGGGCTCGCCGTCCCGCTTGACGTCCGCCGCGACCTTGGTGCCGAGCTCGCTCAGCTCGCTCCGCCGGCGGTCGCGGTAGCCGCCGATGTCGAGCATCAGGCGGGACCGCTCGCCCGTCTGCCGGTGCACGGCCAGCCGGGTCAGCTCCTGGATGGCCTCCAGCACCTCGCCGTTGGGACCGACCAGATCGCCACCCTTGATGTCCACGACCGACACCACCGCGCGATCACCTTCGACATCCATGTCGATGTCACCATCTATGTCGGCGATGTCGAGCAGACCCTCGACGTAGTCCGCCGCGATCTCGCCTTCCTGCTCCAGGGCGGCGAGATCGGGAGCCGCCTTCGCTGGCTCCTTCTCGGCCTCGGCCTCGGTCACGTCCGGCCACTCCTTCGTGCTGTCGGGATGGGACGTCAGGACTTCTTGCTGCCGCTCCGCTTGCTGCGGGGCTGGCGGGTGGGCTGCTGGCGGATCACCTTCACCTCCGGCACGGGCGGCGCCTCGGGCTCGGGAGCGGGCTTCCTGACCTTGCTCAGCAGTCCCGGCTTGGGCTCGGGGATCGTGACGTTGCCCTTGGCGTCGGTCACCGGGGAGGGGTTACGGCTGTAGAACCAGTGCTGCTGGCCGAGGGTCCAGACGTTCGTCGTCACCCAGTAGAGGATCAGGCCGAGGGGAAAGTTCAGCGAGAAGATCGCGAACAGCGGCGAGATGTACATCAGGATCTTCTGCTGCTGCGCCATCGGGTTGTCCGGCGCCTGCGCGATCGCGCGGGTCACGCTCTGCCGGACGGTCAGGAAGGTGGTCAGCGAGCTGATCGCCACGAAGATCGCGAGCACGACCTTCGTGATGATCGGGTCGGCGCTCAGCTTGACGATGTCGGCGGAGCTCGTGAAGAACGTCGCGGGGATGGGGGCGCCGAAGATGTGCGCGGCCCGCGCGTCGTTCACCAGCTGCTGGGTCATGCCGAACTTGACCTGCCCCGCGGCCATGGCCTGGAGCACGGTGAACATCGAGATGAAGATCGGGAACTGTGCCAGGATCGGCAGGCAGCCCCCCAGCGGGTTGGCGCCCTGCCCCTGGTAGAGCGCCATGACCTCCTGGTTCATCCGCTGCTTGTCGTTCTTGTAGCGCGCGCGGATCTCCTGGACCTTGGGCGCCAGCTCCTGGATCTTCTTCGAGGAGTGCATCTGCTTGAGGAAGAGCGGGAAGATCAGCAGTCGCATCAGCACGGTGAGCGTGACGATGGTCAGCGCCCAGTTGAGCCCGTTGTCCTTCGGGATGAAGGTGCTGTAGCCCTGGTGAATCCAGGTGATTACTTGGGCGACGGCCGTGTACAGCCAGTTCAGCCAGGACAGCTCCACCGAGCTAGCTCCCTTGCGTTTCGTCGGACCGGCCCGGGCGCGGGGGCACCGGGTCAAAGCCTCCGGGATGGAATGGGTGGCAACGCCCGATTCTCCGGATCGTCAACCATGTGCCGCGTAGCGCGCCGTGAACGGCCACGGCTTCGAGGCCGTAGGCACTGCACGAGGGGTGGAAGCGGCAGCGGGGACCCAGCAGAGGGCTCACGAAGGACCGGTAGAACCGGATCGGAGCCATCAGGATCCTGGCGGCCGGAGAAATCCCAGCGGTCTGCTGCGCCGTCATCATCGCCCATCCGTGCGAGCCCCGCGAGGCTCTGGCCGCCTGAGTAAACGATCCAGCGCGGCGTCGAGTTCGGCGGCCAGACGCTCGCTCCGCGCGGACGCGGCCGGTGGGTTGGCGCGTACAACCAGCAGGCTACCTCGCGGAAGCCGTTCGAGACGGTCTCGCATGAGGTGTCTCAGCCGACGTTTGACCCTGTTTCTGGTGACCGCATCCCCAACGGCGCGGCTCACCACGAATCCGACCAGGGGGAGGGCGTCCTTGTCCGCACGCATGCCGAAATGCGCGACCAGTGTGGGGCGGCCTGCTCGGCTTCCCCCTCTGATCGCGCCGGCGAACTCGTCGCCCCGGCGCATGCGGGACGCGGACGGCAACAACCGAAGACCTCGTCGACCCTGGGCGGTAGCGCCTGTCGCCCGCCGGCGGTGATGATGCCGGCGGGCGACGGGCGTACTGCCTCACGCCTCGCGGAGCGGGGCGCGACGGATACGTCAGACGGTGATCTCGGCGCGGCCCTTGCGGCGGCGGGCGGCGAGGATGGCGCGGCCGGCGCGGGTGCGCATGCGGAGCCGGAAGCCGTGGGTCTTCGCACGACGGCGGTTGTTCGGCTGGAAAGTACGCTTGCTCACGAGTGGGCTCCAGGCTCAAAACGCGTCCCCAGCACATGGGGACGCTCGACAGTGGCTGGCCTGCCGGATGCGGGGCATGCGAAATAGCCGCCGCGTGGCAAGCCGACCGTCGTACGTTACGGGTCGGGCGCGTCCCAGGTCAAACCGGAGGGCTTCCGGGAACACGTGCAGAACAGGTTATCCACGTTTCCACAGGCACGTTATCCACCGGCGCCCCGCCGTCCACAGGATGTGCGCATCGTCCCGCCCGTACTGCCCTAGGCTGTGGACAACGTCTTGTACACAGCTGTGGACGCGGCTACTGTCGTCCCTTCCAGACCTTCTCTCCACTGCAAGGATGCGTTGGACCGCAGGTACGAGACTGTGCACAACCTGTGGATTCGATGTGGATGACGAGCGGCGCCCGTGAGGGCCCACGCGGGTCCGCGGGGACGCCGACGTGGGGACGACGCCGAGATCCGGTCCGCCCGGCGGCCATCGATGTGGATAAACGGATCGCGTGGGCCGGCGGGGGCCGCGTCGGGAGAAGAGGAGCCGGACCATGGACGGAACGGACCTCAGCGCGGTCTGGGCGCGGGCACTGGAGAACTCCCTCAACGAGAACGTTCCCTCCCAGCAGCGGGTCTGGCTCAACATGACCCGACCCTTCGGCCTCATGAACGACACCGTGGTCCTCGCCGCGCCGACCGATTTCGCCAGAGATGTCCTGGAAAACAAGCTTCGTCCCCTGATCAGCCACGCGCTCTCCCAGGAGTTCGGCCGCCCGATGCGGGTGGCGGTCATGGTCGACCCCAGCGCCGCGGGTCCAGAGCCCGGTCTGGCCTCCCGCCAGGACCCTTATCCCCAGGCTCCGCAGCAGGGTTATGCACAGGGCGGCGGGAACCAGCAGGGTTATGCACAGCCGCCGGGACCCCAGCACCACGGGGGTTCCGGCGCGCAGAACCCCTATCCGGGGGGCGTGCCGGGCAACCCGTCGTCCACCGACTATCCACAGCACCAGCCACAGCACCAGCCGTTCTCCTACCCCTACCAGCAGGGTGAGGACCCGCCCCCGTCCTACCTGCCCTCCGAGGCGCCCGGCGGGCCCCCGCAGACCGAGCAGCGGCCCGGGTACGGCCGGGGCGGCTACCCTCCGCAGCCACCGGCACCTCGGCCCGAGCCCGACTCCTTCGACCGGGGCACGCCGGCCACGGCTCCCCCCGGGCCCGGCGGCATCGGCGGTTCCGGCGGAGCGGGGACCGTGCAGAACAGGTGGGACGGCCGGGGCAGCCGCACCCAGGGCGAGCCGGCCAGGCTGAACCCCAAGTACACCTTCGACACCTTCGTGATCGGCTCCAGCAACCGGTTCGCGCACGCCGCGGCGGTCGCGGTGGCCGAGGCGCCGGCCAAGGCGTACAACCCGCTGTTCATCTACGGTGACTCGGGCCTGGGCAAGACCCACCTGCTGCACGCGATCGGCCACTACGCCCAGAGCCTCTACGACGGCGCGCGGGTGCGGTACGTGAGCTCGGAGGAGTTCACCAACGACTTCATCAACTCCATCCGCGACCACAAGGCCGACAACTTCCGGGGTCGCTACCGGGCCGTGGACATCCTGCTGGTGGACGACATCCAGTTCCTGGAGGGCAAGGAGCAGACGCAGGAGGAGTTCTTCCACACCTTCAACACGCTGCACAACTCCAACAAGCAGATCGTCATCTCCAGCGACCGGGCCCCGAAACAGCTGGTCACGCTGGAGGACCGGCTGCGCAACCGGTTCGAGTGGGGCCTGATCACCGACGTCCAGCCGCCCGAGCTGGAGACCCGGATCGCGATCCTGCGCAAGAAGGCGATCCAGGAGGGGCTGGCCGCGCCGCCGGAGGTGCTGGAGTACATCGCCAGCCGCATCTCCACCAACATCCGCGAGCTGGAGGGCGCCCTGATCAGGGTGACCGCGTTCGCGAGCCTGAACCGGCAGTCGGTGGACCTGCAGCTCACCGAGGTGGTGCTCAAGGACCTGATCACCGAGGACGCCGGCTCCGAGATCACGGTCGCCACGATCATGGCCTCCACCGCGGCCTACTTCGGCCTGTCCATCGACGACCTGTGCGGCGGGTCGCGCTCGCGGGTGCTGGTGACCGCCCGTCAGATCGCCATGTACCTGTGCCGGGAGCTGACCGACATGTCGCTGCCGAAGATCGGCCAGCAGTTCGGCGGGCGGGACCACACCACGGTCATGCACGCCGACCGGAAGATCCGCTCGCTCATGGCGGAACGACGCTCGATCTACAACCAGGTCAACGAACTCACCACGAGGATCAAGCAACAGTCCCGTAATGGGTGAGTTCGTCCCAAGCGTGATACACAGCCTGTGGAAAACCTTGTGGATCAACGACCCGTGGGGGCGGAAAGACCTCCCGGCCGTCAACCATGATCATCTATGAACACGCAGGGCCGAACCGTGTTCGGCACCTGTGGACGACTCTGGGGAGAACCTGGGGAGAACCTGGGGAAAACTCGTGGATAACCTGGGGACGCCCTGTGGGGAGAGTTTTCCACAGGGACAAAAAGGTCTCTTACCCGGTGGATAACCTGGGGAAACCTCGTGGACAACTTGGGGACGAAGACCCCCGGATCTGGGGACGGCCTGTGGGTACCGCGAGGTTCTCCCCAGGACCAAGAGTTGTCCACAGCGGTCACCCACAGCCCCGGTGGATGAAAAAACAGCACGTGACCTGCGGAAACGATGGCTTTCCACAGTATCCACACCCCCTATTACGATGGCCACCTGTATCTCTAACCAGGAAACCCAAGAGCCATAAGAGGGTTCCGGGAGAGTTCAGGTGCGCGACAGTGAACACTCGAACCCCAGGCACCGAGAACCCAGACGAACCCCAGCGCCGCGCGGACGACGCCCGGCGCGCAGCTCGACACACAGGAGGCGGATCCACGTGATGTTCCGGGTCGATCGAGACGTGCTCGCCGAGGCGGTGGCGTGGACCGCGCGCAGCCTCCCCGCGCGTCCCTCCGTGCCGGTGCTCGCCGGCATGCGTCTGGAGGTCACCGAGACCGGCCAGCTCAAGCTCTCCGGTTTCGACTACGAGGTCTCCGCCGAGGTGACGCTCGAACTGCAGACCGGGGAGCCCGGCGTGGTGCTCGTCTCCGGCAGGCTGCTGGCCGAGATCACCAGGGCGCTGCCCGCACAGCCTGTGGACGTCGTGGTGGAGGGCGCCAAGGCCGTGGTCACCTGTGGAAGCGCCCGGTTCACCCTGCTGACCATGCCGGTGGAGGACTACCCCTCGCTGCCGACGATGCCCCCGGCCGCGGGCCGGGTGGGCAGCGACGTCTTCGCCTCGGCCGTCGCGCAGGTGGCGGTGGCCGCGGGCAAGGACGACACGCTGCCGATGCTCACCGGCGTACGGGTGGAGATCGAGGGCGACACGGTCACCCTCGCCGCGACCGACCGCTACCGCCTGGCCGTGCGGGAGCTGAAGTGGCAGCCGGGCCAGCCCGACTTCTCGGCGATCGCGATGATCCCGGGCAGGACGCTCGCCGACACGGCCAAGGCCCTGGGCGGCACCGGCGCCGAGGTGGAGATCGCGCTGAGCTCGGCCGGCGGGACCGGCGAGGGCATGATCGGCTTCTCCAGCGCGGGGCGCCGCACCACCACCAGGCTGCTCGACCCGGAGTTCCCCAAGTACCGCTCGCTGCTGCCCACCGAGTTCTCGGCCCGCGCGCAGCTGCCCACCGCCGCCTTCGTCGAGGCGGTCAAGCGCGTGGCCCTGGTCGCCGAGCGCAACACCCCGGTGCGGATGGCCTTCCGCGGCGACGAGGTCGTCCTGGAGGCCGGCAGCGGCGACGAGGCTCAGGCGGTCGAGGTGCTGCCGGTGGAGTTCGAGGGCGACGACATCAACATCGCCTTCAACCACCAGTTCCTGCTGGAGGGGCTGGGCGCGATCGACTCGGACGTGGCGCGGCTGCAGATGACGACCTCCACCAAGCCCGCCATCCTCACCGGGGGCAAGCCCGCCGCCGACGACAAGGCCGTCCCCGACTACCGCTATCTGATCATGCCCATCCGGCTGTCCAGCTGATGGCCCGGGCGCCCCGGTCCGCCCCGCCCGCTCCATCCGCCGCGTCCGCCCTGTCGGCCCCGTCCGCCCCGTCCGCCACATGGCTCAAGGCGTCCCTCAACGGCGCCAGGCGTCCCGGGGAGCACCCCGCCCTCCCCGTGACCCCCCTGCAGCTCGCTGAGGCGGCCCGTGAGGCCCGTGGGGCGGGTGCGGACGCCGTGCACATCCATCCGCGCGACGAGGCGGGCAGGGAGTCGCTCAGCGCCGCCTGCGTCGGCGCGGCCGTCCGCGCCGTCCGCGAGGCGTGCCCGGGACTGCCGGTCGGGGTGAGCACGGGCCTGTGGATGACCGCGGGGGACACCGGCGCACGGCGGGAGGCCGTACGGGGGTGGGCCGCGCTCGGCCCCGCCGGCCTGCCGGACTTCGCCTCGGTGAACCTCGCCGAGCCCGGCTTCGCCGACCTGTGGAAGGATCTGCGGCGGCTCGGGGTCGGCGTGGAGGCCGGGGTCTGGACGCCCGAGGGCGCCGAGGCCCTCGCCGCGTCCGGCCTGGAGTGCGAACGGGTGCTCGTGGAGATCCTCGGCGGCCCGGCCGGCACCGCCGTGGCACGGGCGAGCGCCGTCCTGGACCGCCTCGACGGGCTCGGTGTCGCGGGGCCCCGGCTCCTGCACGGAGAGGGGGAGCCGACGTGGATTCTCCTGGACGAGGCGGGGCAGCGTGGACTTGCCACGCGCATCGGCCTGGAGGACGTCCTCCACGGCCCCGACGGTGACCCGGTCGACGGGAACACCGAGCTGGTGAGGCTCGCGCGGGCGCGCCTGGCACAGGTGGATGATCGAAACCCTGAAGGGGGTGCTCGTATGCAGATCGGCATGGTCGGGCTGGGCAAGATGGGCGGCAACATGGCCGAGCGGCTGCGCCGCGGCGGCCACGACGTCGTCGGGTACGACCGCGATCCGGCGCTCAGCGACGTCTCCAGCCTGGAGGAGCTCGCGGAAAGGCTCCAGGCGCCGCGCGCGGTGTGGGTGATGGTGCCCTCCGGCGAGGCGACCCAGGCGACGATCGAGGCGCTCGCCGAGGTGCTGTCGCCCGGCGACCTCATCGTCGACGGCGGCAACTCGCACTACGTGGACGACCAGAGGCACGGCGCCGAGCTCAGCGCCAGGAACATCGGCTTCGTCGACTGCGGCGTGAGCGGCGGCGTCTGGGGGCTGGAGAACGGCTACGCGCTCATGGTGGGCGGCGAGGCCGCCGAGGTCGAGCGGGTGATGCCGGTCTTCCAGACCCTCAAGCCCGAGGGCGAGGACGGCTTCGTGCACGCCGGCAGCATCGGCGCGGGCCACTTCGCCAAGATGGTCCACAACGGCATCGAGTACGGCATGATGCAGGCCTTCGCCGAGGGCTGGGAGCTGCTGGAGGCCTCCGGCATCGTCAAGGACGTGCCCGGCGCGTTCAAGAGCTGGCGGCACGGCACGGTCATCCGCTCCTGGCTGCTGGACCTGATGGTCCGCGCCCTGGACGAGGACCCGGACCTGTCGCAGCTGGAGGGCTACGCCCAGGACTCCGGCGAGGGCCGCTGGACGGTCCAGGCCGCCGTCGACATGGCGGTCCCGCTGCCGGTGATCACCGCCGCCCTGTACGCCCGGTTCGCCTCCCGCCAGGACGACTCGCCGGCCATGAAGGTCGTCGCGGCCCTGCGCAACCAGTTCGGCGGCCACGCCGTGACCTCCAGGGCGGGCTCGGTCGAGAAGGGCGCCGACGCCCCCGGCGCCGACGTCGCCCCGCCCCCTGAGGCCACCGGCTGACCCTCGCCGCTGCGGCCCGCGCCACGCCCGCCCCGGGCCCGGCGCGGGCCGTACCGCGTCCCGGGGGAGCGGAACGCCCCGCCGGCCGGCGGGGCCGACTAATCTTCCTGGGGTGCATGTCGCCCATCTCTCCCTGACCGACTTCCGGTCCTACGAAACCGTCGATCTCGGCATGGAGCCGGGGATCACGGCCTTCGTCGGCCCCAACGGCATGGGCAAGACCAACCTCGTCGAGGCGCTGGGGTACGTGGCGACACAGGCGAGCCACCGCGTCGCCAACGACGGGCCGCTGGTCCGCCAGGGCGCGGCGCGCGCGATCGTCCGCTCGTCCGTGGTGCGCGAGGACCGGCGCGCGCTGATCGAGCTGGAGATCAACCCCGGCAGGGCCAACCGCGCCCGGCTGAACCGCTCCCCCGTCTCCCGCCCTCGCGAGGTCGTCGGCCTGCTGCGCACGGTGCTGTTCGCCCCCGAGGACCTCTCCATGGTCAAGGGCGACCCCTCCGAGCGCCGCCGCTTCCTCGACGACCTCCTGGTGGCCAGGACGCCCCGGTTCGCCGGGGTGCGCGCCGACTACGACCGGGTGCTCAGGCAGCGCGGCGCCCTGCTGCGCACCGCCGCCCAGGCCCGCAGGGGCCGGGGCAGGAGCCCGCGCCGGGCCGAGAGCGACGCGGCGTTCGCCGAGGCCGGCGCCGGGGACCCGCTGAGCACCCTGGAGGTCTGGGACGCCCACCTGGCCGGGCACGGCGCCGAGCTGCTCGCCGCCCGGCTGGAGCTGGTCGAGACGCTGCGCCCGCTGGTGGCCGCCTCCTACGCCCGCCTGGCGCCCGACTCGGCCCCCGCCGACCTGGAGTACCGCGGCACCCTGGACGCCGGGGCCGGCACCGATCGCGCCAAGCTCGCCGAGATGCTGCGGTCGGCCCTGTTGGAGGTGCGCGCCTCCGAGCTGGAGCGCGGCGTGACCCTCGTCGGCCCGCACCGCGACGATCTCTTCCTCGGCCTGGGCGAGCTGCCCGCGCGCGGCTACGCCAGCCACGGCGAGTCGTGGTCGTTCGCGCTGGCGCTCAGGCTGGCCGCCTACGACCTGCTCAGGGCCGACGGCGGCGATCCGGTCCTGATCCTGGACGACGTCTTCGCCGAGCTGGACAACAGGCGCAGGCGCCGCCTGGCCGAGATGGTCGCCCCCGCCGAGCAGGTGCTGATCACCGCCGCGGTCCCCGACGACGTGCCGGCGGAGCTGGTCGGGGGGCGTTTCGACGTGACCGAGGGGGGCGTGGCCCGTGTCCGGTGACGACTCGCCCGCCCCGGGAACCGGTGGGACGGGAGCCGGAGCGGAAGGCGCCGGTGCGGGCGGCGACCGTACCGGGGGCGGGGGCGACGGGGTCGCGCCCGGGTCGGCGAGGAGCGCGGCCGCCCGGGGCGCGGCGATGGCCAGGGAGAAACTGGCCCAGGCCAAGTCGGACGCGGCCAAGCGGGGACAGCTGCCCCGCCGCGAGCCGCGGCGCAGGGCCTCGGGGCAGCGCAGGGACTCGGGCGACCCCCAGCTCTTCGGGCGGGCCATCGCCGACCTGCTGGCCGACCGGGGCTGGGAGCAGCCTGTCGCGGTCGGCGGGGTCTTCGGCCGCTGGCAGCAGATCGTCGGCGCCGACATGGCCGCCCACACCAGGCCGGAGACCTTCGCCGACGGCGAGGTGCTCGTGGTCGCCGACTCCACGGCCTGGGCCACCCAGGTCCGCCTGCTGGCGCCGACGCTGGTGAGAAGGCTGAACGAGGAGCTCGGCGACGGCACGGTGCAGCGGGTCAAGGTCCGCGGGCCGCAGAACGGGCCCCGCCGAAACGGCGGCCTGCGCGTCACCGGAAGTCGCGGTCCCGGCGACACCTACGGCTGATCCGGGGGCCGATCCGGCCTCTCGAAACGGATCAGTGGCCCCTCTGGCGCGACGGACCCCGTCCGCGTAGGGGGATGTTCACGACGATGATCGTCGCGCGACAGGCCATTCCAGAGGCCGTCAATGCCACAGGATGTGCTCTGAGCCGCTAGAATGAAATCGAATTCCGGACACGTCCGTTTGCGTGTCACCCCCGGCGTCCATGCCGGTTCCCCTGGGTGAGCGCATCGGGGCATTCACGACGGTGACGGGCACGGCGGGGCAAAGGTCTCCCTGCCGCGTGTCCGCGGCAGGAGGATTCCGCACTTGTCCTACGACGCTAGCTCAATCACCGTTCTCGAAGGGCTCGAGGCGGTCCGCAAACGCCCCGGCATGTACATCGGCTCCACCGGAGAACGCGGTCTGCACCACCTCGTCTACGAGGTCGTGGACAACTCCGTGGACGAGGCCCTGGCCGGTCACGCCGACCGGATCGAGGTCACCCTGCTCGCCGACAACGGCGTCCGGGTCATCGACAACGGCCGTGGCATCCCGGTCGGCAACGTCCCCGGCGAGAACCGCCCCGCGGTCGAGGTCGTCCTGACCGTGCTGCACGCGGGCGGCAAGTTCGACGACAAGTCCTACGCCGTCTCCGGCGGCCTGCACGGCGTGGGCGTCTCGGTGGTCAACGCGCTCTCCAGCAAGCTGGAGGTGGAGATCCGCACGGAGGGTCACCGCTGGCGTCAGACCTACGTCGACACCCGGCCCACGGCCCCCCTGGTCAAGGGCGAGACGACCGACGAGACCGGCACCTCGATCACCTTCTGGGCCGACGAGACCATCTTCGAGACCACCACCTGGCACTTCGAGACGCTCTCGCGCCGCTTCCAGGAGATGGCCTTCCTCAACAAGGGCCTGACGATCTCCATCAGGGACGAGCGGCCCGAGTTCGTCAACGGCGAGCCCAACGAGGTCGTCTACCACTACGAGGGCGGCCTGTCCGACTTCGTGCAGCACCTCAACTCCAAGAAGGACCCCGCGCACGTCTCGGTGATCGACTTCGAGGAGCAGGGCGAGGGCATCGCGGTGGAGATCGCGATGCAGTGGAACAACTCCTACAGCGAGTCGGTCTACACCTTCGCCAACACGATCAACACCGCCGAGGGCGGCACCCACGAGGAGGGCTTCCGCGCGGCCCTGACGTCCATCGTCAACCGCTACGCGCGCGAGCAGAAGTTCCTCAAGGAGGGCAAGGACGACAACCTCGCCGGTGAGGACATCCGCGAGGGCCTCACCGCGATCATCTCGGTGAAGCTGGCCGACCCCCAGTTCGAGGGCCAGACCAAGACCAAGCTGGGCAACACCGAGGCCAAGTCGTTCGTCCAGAAGGCCTGCAACGACCACCTGCGCGACTGGTTCGAGCGCAACCCCGGCGAGGCCAAGGACATCATCACCAAGTCCCTGCAGGCCTCCCGCGCCCGCATGGCCGCCCGCCAGGCCCGCGACCTGACCCGGCGCAAGTCGCTGCTGGAGTCGGGCTCCGGCCTGCCGGGCAAGCTGGCCGACTGCCAGTGGAGCGACCCGGAGAAGTGCGAGCTGTACATCGTCGAGGGCGACTCGGCGGGCGGCTCGGCCAAGGGCGGCCGCGACTCCAAGTTCCAGGCGATCCTCCCGATCCGCGGCAAGATCCTCAACGTCGAGAAGGCCCGGATCGACAGGGTCCTGCAGAACAACGAGGTCCAGGCGCTGATCACCGCCATGGGCACGGGTGTGCACGACGAGTTCGACATCGCCAAGCTCCGCTACCACAAGCTCATCCTGATGGCGGACGCCGACGTCGACGGCCAGCACATCACGACGCTGCTGCTGACCCTGCTGTTCCGGTTCATGCGCCCCCTGATCGAGGCCGGGCACGTGTACCTCTCCCAGCCGCCGCTCTACAAGATCAAGTGGGACCGGAAGGGCGACGACGCCTCCTACGCCTACTCCGACCGGGAGCGCGACGCGGTCATCCAGGCCGGGATCGAGGCGGGCAAGCCCGACCCGAGGCCCCGCGACAACGTGCAGCGCTTCAAGGGGCTGGGCGAGATGAACGCCGGCCAGCTCTGGGACACGACCATGAACCCCGACACCCGCCTGCTCCTCCAGGTCACCCTCGACGACGCGGCCCAGGCCGACGAGCTCTTCAGCGTGCTCATGGGCGAGGACGTCGAAGCCCGCCGCTCCTTCATCATCAGGAATGCCCGGGACGTTCGTTTCCTCGACGTGTAGCGGTAGCCGTACCAGAAAAGGATCTTGACCTGTGACGGAAGTCAACACTCCGCCCGGCCCTCCGGTGGACCGCATCGAGCCGGTCGACATCCAGTCCGAGATGCAGCGCAGCTACATGGACTACGCGATGTCGGTCATCGTCTCGCGCGCGCTGCCGGACGTCCGCGACGGCCTCAAGCCGGTGCACCGGCGCGTGCTGTACGCCATGTACGACGGCGGCTACCGGCCCGACCGCGGCTACTTCAAGTGCTCCCGCGTCGTCGGCGACGTCATGGGCTCCTACCACCCGCACGGCGACTCGCCGATCTACGCGACCGTGGTGCGGATGGCCCAGCCCTGGTCGCTGCGCTACCCGCTGGTCGACGGGCAGGGCAACTTCGGCTCGCCGGGCAACGACCCGCCGGCGGCGATGCGCTACACCGAGTGCAAGCTCGCGCCCATCGCCATGGAGATGCTGCGCGACATCGACAAGGACACCGTCGATCTCGTCCCCAACTACGACGGGCGCTCCCAGGAGCCGACCGTCCTGCCCTCGCGCTTCCCCAACCTGCTGGTCAACGGGGCGACGGGCATCGCGGTCGGCATGGCCACCAACATCCCCTCGCACAACCTGCGGGAGGTGGCCTCGGGCATCACCTGGTGCCTGCAGAACCCCGACGCCGACGACGAGGAGCTGCTCGAGGCGCTCATCGCCCGGGTCAAGGGCCCCGACTTCCCGACCGGCGCGCTGATCGTCGGCCGCCGCGGGATCGACGACGCCTACCGCACCGGCCGCGGCTCGATCACCATGCGGGCGATCGTCGAGGTCGAGGAGGACGCCAAGGGCCGCCAGTGCCTGGTCGTCACCGAGCTGCCCTACCAGGTCAACCCCGACAACCTCGCGCTGACCATCGCCGAGGCCGTCAAGGAGGGCCGGATCACCGGCATCGCCGACGTCCGCGACGAGAGCTCCTCGCGCGTCGGCCAGCGCCTGGTGATCGTGCTCAAGCGCGACGCGGTCGCCAAGGTGGTGCTGAACAACCTCTACAAGCACACCCAGCTGCAGACCACCTTCGGCGCCAACATGCTGGCCCTGGTCGACGGCGTGCCGCGTACGCTCAGGCTCGACCAGTTCGTCCGGCACTACGTGGCCCACCAGGTCGAGGTCGTGGTCCGCCGCACCCGCTACCTGCTGCGCAAGGCCGAGGAGCGGGCGCACATCCTGAGCGCGCTGCTCAAGGCCCTGGAGCGGATGGACGACGTCATCGCGCTGATCCGGCGCTCGCCCTCGGCCTCGGCGGCCCAGGGCGGCCTGATGACGCTGCTGGAGATCGACGAGATCCAGGCGCAGGCCATCCTGGACATGCAGCTGCGCAAGCTGGCCGCCCTGGAGCGCCAGCAGATCACCGAAGAGCACGACGCGCTGATGGCGCAGATCACCGCCTACCAGGCGATCCTCGCCTCGCCCGAGCGGCAGCGCACGATCATCCAGGACGAGCTCTCCGAGCTGGTCGGCCGCTACGGCGACGAGCGCCGGACGGAGATCATCGCCTACGAGGGCGACATGTCCATCGAGGACCTCCTCGCCGAGGAGGACATGGTCGTCACGATCACCCGCGGCGGCTACGCCAAGCGCACCAACACCGACCTGTACCGGGCGCAGAAGCGCGGCGGCAAGGGCGTGCGGGGCGCGCAGCTGCGCCAGGACGACATCGTCGACCACTTCTTCGTCACCACCACGCACCACTGGCTGCTGTTCTTCACGAACAAGGGCCGCGTCTACCGGGTCAAGGCCTACGAACTGCCCGACTCCGGACGCGACGCGCGCGGCCAGCACCTGGCGAACCTGCTGGCCATGCAGCCGGACGAGATCGTCATGGAGGTCCTGGACCTGCGCGACTACGAGGTCGCCCCCTACCTCGTGCTCGCCACCCGGAGCGGTCTGGTGAAGAAGACGCGCCTGTCAGAGTACGACTCGCCGCGCACCGGTGGCCTCATCGCGATCAATTTGCGCGAGGATGACGAGGTGATCGCAGCCAGGTTGGTATCGGAGGAGGACGACCTCCTTCTCGTCTCGCGCGGTGCCCAGTCGATCCGCTTCACCGCCTCGGACGAGGCGCTGAGGCCGATGGGCAGGGCGACCAGCGGTGTGATCGGCATGCGCTTCCTCGACGGCGACGAGCTGTTGTCGATGAACCGCATCGCCGACGGCGACAACGTGCTCGTCGCGACCGAGGGCGGGTACGCCAAGCGCACCCCCGTCGATCAGTACCCTGTCCAGGGAAGGGGCGGAAAGGGCGTCCTGACCGCCAAGATCGTGAGCGCCCGTGGCAAGCTGGTGGGTGCCGTCATGGTGAGGCCCGAGGACGAGGTGTTCGCGATCACGTCCGCCGGAGGTGTGATCCGGACCAGCGCCGGGGAGATCAAGCAGTCGGGCCGTCAGACGATGGGGGTCCGGCTGATGAATCTCGCGGAGGGGGACAGCGTCGTGGCGCTGGCCCGCAACGCCGAGGCCGCCGAGGCCATGGAGAACGGCGAGATCGTCGCCGAACTCGCCGAGATCGCCGAAGTGCCGGAGACCGGCGAGGTGTCGGAGACCGGTGAGACCGGGGAAGGGGACAACCCGTGAGCGCTCAGGGGACGCCGGGCTCACGCCCCGCCGCGGCGAGACGTGACAAGGCGACGGAGAACACCGCCGAATCGGACGGCACCGAGGTGAAATCGTCGCCGGTCAACGGCAACGCGCCGGGGGCCGAGGATCCGGCGCCCGACTCCAAGGGCCGGAAGAAGGTGTCGGCGGCCGACGAGGGCAAGCAGGCCGAGACCACGGTGCGGATCCGTCCCGGGTCGCCGCCGTCCGGGCAGCCGGGACAGCCGGCCCGCCCGTCGGGGCAGCCGGGTCCTTCGGGACAGCCCGGTCGTCCGTCCGGGCAGCCGGGCCCGTCGGGGCAGCCGGGCCGGCCGTCCGGGCAGCCGCCCAGGCCGTCGGGTCCGCCTCCCCGCCCGTCCGCGCAGTCGTCTGCCTCCTCCGCGTCGCCCTCCGCGCCGCCGTCCCCGTCCTCGCAGCCCGGCCAGCAGGCGGGGCAGCAGGGCCGGACCTCGTGGTCGCCGGGGAGCATGTCGTCCTCGTCCTCGCCGGACGGATCGCCGGGCCGTAAGCCCGGTGACGCCCCGGCCCCCAGGTCGCCCCGCAAGGCGCACCTGGTGCTGCGCCGGATCGAGCCGTGGTCGGCCATGAAGTTCAGCTTCGTGGTGTCGCTGGTCTGCTTCGTGGTGCTGTTCATCGCCGTCGCCGTGCTCTACATGGTGCTGTCGGGCCTCGGCGTGTTCGAGAACATCATCCAGCTGGTCAACCAGCTGACCGTCGCCGACGGCAAGCCCACCAACGGCATCGACGTGGCGTCCTGGTTCGAGCCGGTCCGCATCCTGGGCTACACCGCCCTGATCGGCACGGTCAACGTCGGGCTGATCACCGCCCTGTCCACCCTCGGAGCGGTGATCTACAACGTCGCCTCCGACCTGGTCGGCGGCGTCGAGGTCACCTTCAGCGAGGCCGAGTAGTCGTTCCACCGCGTTCCCCCCGCCGGGTCCCCCTGACCCGGCGGGGGAACGTGGCGGCTGGACGTGGCGGCTGGACGTGGCGGCGCCCGGTCACCGCGAGGGCCCGCGAAAACCATGGCGCAAGCAGGTGCCGAAACAGGGTAAGCTTTTCCCTGTTCGGACGGACGGGTCCGCCTCCACCAGATGGAAGCGAAGCCGTCCGCGCGTGTGATGAGGGGCTATAGCTCAGACGGTTAGAGCGCTTCCCTGATAAGGAAGAGGTCCCAGGTTCAAGTCCTGGTAGCCCCACTCTGGAGACAGGGGACCTGTGGTCGCGGCTTTGCCGCTTCCACGGGTCCCCTTCGTCGTTCACACGGGGGGCGCCCCCCCGAACCCCCCGGTGGGGGGGCCGGGCCCCCACACCCCCGAACTTCGCGCATGGTTGTCGAGTTCGAAGGTCCAACGGTCCGGTTCGGCTCCGGGGGCGCCTACAGCGACGGAGAGATATGCCGCCGGTTCAACGCCTGTCCGACGGCCCATGTCATCGGCGGAACGCTCGCGGTCAACGACGAGTCGGCCGACGTCCGCTGGGTCAGCCTCGACGCGTTCGAGGAACCGTCTGTGCACGACACGCAGCGCCTCCGGATCGAACACTTTCGTCAAGAGACGCCGGGTTTTCCCGTCCCGAGGGCTCGCAGGGGTCTGGATTCGTGCTCCCGCTCTACGGCGTCGTCGCCGTGCTCCTCCTGGTCGCCGGCCTCGGTCACGACGAGGAGACGGGGCTCCGGTGACCCCAGCCCTCCGCCTCCAGTGCCACCCGCAGATCCTCCACCTCCCGGAAGAGCACCCCCGTCATCCCCAGCGTCACGGCGGCCGTCACGTTCTCCGGCCGGTCGTCGACGAACAGGCACCGCTCCGGCGCGGCACCCGCCCTTTCCGCGGCGATCTCGTAGATGCGCCGGTCCGGTTTGGCGACCCCCACCCGGGCACTGTTCACCACCTCGTCGGCGAAGTGCGCCAGCCCCAGCCGGTCGAGGTCCTCCTCCAGGCGGGTCGTGGCGTTGGTGACCAGCACCACCGGCACCCGCCGCTGCGCCGACGCCAGCAGGTCCCGTACCCGCTCGTCGATCCACGCGGGCACCCCGACGAACTCCTCGACGAGGCGCGCGGCACGCTCCGGTGAGTCCAGCATCCCGGTGAACGCCGCCACGAGCGCCTTCTCCCACTCCTCGCAGGTGATCTCACCGACGACAGCGGGCCCGATCAGGGCCGGGCTCAGCGCCGTCCTCAGCACCGTCCCGGGCGCCAGGCCGTAGGTCCGGTCGATGCGCGTGTGGACGTGTTGGTCGTGGAAGCGCAGCACGCCGTCGAAGTCACACAGCACCGCGTCGAGGGGCATTCTCTCTCCCGTTCACTCCCTTAGCCGGTCACGCCAGGGGTGTGTACCGTGCTCGATCGTCAGCGCCTCCGCCAGCCAGCGCCGTTGCGCACCGGTCAGCGAAGACAGCGCCCGCGTGAAGTCCATCTCGTCCTTGGCGCGCCGTCCCTTGGCCTTGTACAGCAGCTGGACCTCGGGGGCGAGCCGGTGAAAACCATCCTCGGCCACGGTGAGCGAGGTCAGCGGGCGGCGGACGCGCGCGTCACGCCGGTAGACCCACTCGTCACCGTCGGACTCGTCCAGCATCAGCTGGAAGCGCCACGGTCCTCCGTCGCGCTCCCGAACCCAGATGTCGTGTGCCCGGCCGGGCAGCACCTCGTCCACGGACCATGGACGCAGCGTGCCCGGTGGATCGGCGGCGTGGCAGTCCCACCCGGCCAGCAGGCGGCGTACCGCGAGCTGGTCACGCCGCAGCAGGCCGATGTCGACGTCACCGTGATCGCGGTAGGGCCGCCCCACCGCCAGCTCGATCGCGTACCCGCCGCCGACCCACCAGGGGGCGTCCAGCCGGTGGAACAACGCGACGACCTCCTCCAGCGGTGCCGGTTCCCACGGTCCCCAGGGAGTTTCGGTACCCGTCACCCCGTCATTCTTCTCCTCGGTGCTCACCGAAGTGGTGAAAAGCCCGATCCCTGATCTCCTCGTCGATCCTCTCGTCTTCCTGCCTCGGCCTTCGCCCGAGCTCCCGGCGTGAAGGAGGGGGAACGCCCGGAGGGCGGGGTGGCATGCGGACCGTCGGCCGGCGGCGGGAGTGAGAAGGGCCAGTCCCTTCCGACCCCGCTCCGGTGGCAGCCGACGGGCGCCGACGGGCGACGGCGAGTGCTGTCGGATCGCCGTCGCTCCGCCATGGTCGTTCACCGGCCGGAACGGCCGGCTCCGCTCACCCGGCTCCGCTCACCCGGCTCCGCTCACCCGGCTCCGCTCACCCGGGACCGTTCGTCCGGGTGCGCTCACTCGGGGGTGCCCTCGGCGATCCACCGGGCGAAGACGTCGACGCGATCGGACGGCCAGGGGGCGTCGCACGGCATGTCGCCCTGGCGAAGGCGTCCCAGGATGGCCTCGGCGTGCCGGGTGACGTCGGTGTGGGACCACAGGTCGAAGGCGGAGCTCATCGACCTGCGGTCGGTCTCGCGGAACAGCGGCCTGATGTGCGCGGTGAAGCCGAGGGGTTCCCCGGGGGCGGGCAGGTCGGCGCTCGGTTCCTCGGTCACCGGGGCCAGGGCGGAGACGCGGGAGCCGGGGGTGGCCGAGCACACCCACCACCAGCGGGGTACCGGCATGCGCGGTGGCGGGGTGGCGCCCGGCTGGGAGTTCTCGACCGCGATCCGGGAGCCCCACTCCACGTAGGAGACGAAGGCGGCCCGGAACTCCGCGTCGGACGGCAGGCCGGCGTCGTCGGCGGCCCGTGCGATGAGCTGGGCCCAGCGCGCGCGCCACTCCTCGGTCAGCGCCTTGCCCGCGTGCTCGGCGATCATGTGCTGGTAGCCGCCGTAGCGTTCCGTGTAGAGCTTCGGGCCGCCGAAGGTCTCGCACAGCCAGGCCGCCACCCGCTCGGGATGGTCGGGCGACATCCGGGAGAACAGCGGCGCGAGCAGCGGGTCCTGCGGGACGTACTTCTCGTAGAAGATCTGCGTCATCCGGGTCAGCGCCGGCAGCCCTCCGGCCCACTCGTACAGCGTGGGGTTCTCCGGGAGCGGCGGGTCGGTGAAGCCGACGTAGTGGTGCATGCCACTGCAGAACGGCTTGTTCCGGGACTGGCCGCACCGGCAGAGGCTGTAGTGCTCGGCCGAGGCGCCGGCGTCGCGCGGCTCGGGCCGGCCGTCGTCACCGGTCAGCGGGATGCCGCCGGTGACCCGGTAGGGGCCGTCCCTGGATACCTCGACGGCCATCTCGCGAGGCTGGTCGGCGGGTTCCCGCCCGTCGATCGCGTAGCCGAGCGCGCCGGATGGACAGGCGCGCACCGCTCGTACGATCTCGTCCATCCGTCCGCCGCTGGGCGCCACGAACGGCTCCCTCCCCTGCCGGAACACCGTCGCCAGCCGATCGGTGCAGAACCCGGAATGAGCGCACAGGCCGCGGTTGTCCAGAACGGTGACCTGGACCCCCTGGTGACTCTCCCGCTCGTCCGGCACCCGCAGGGGGTCCTTGTCGCCGCTGAACCCGACGCGCGCGTGGCTGCCGTCGCACAGCGGTTTCATCGCCGAGGCCCCGCACCGGCACAGCGCCGTCTGGGGGAGGGCCGGGATCGGCTCACCCAGCCAGTCGGTGATGCGCGAGGGGTTGGTGACCAGGTACGGCCCGTCGGCCGCGACCCGGATCTCCGGCGTCAGGGCGGACTGGATCTCCCGCAGTTCGGCGACCCGCGCCGCCCTGATCTCGGGGTCCTCGGTGAACAGCCAGGCCAGGTGCTGCAGCGCGGCCGTCGCCTCCTGGACGCCGGTCGGCAGGCCGGGCAGGGTGCGCAGCCGGGTGGCGTCCACGGCCAGCCGCCACAGGCGCTCTCCCGGCGTCCCCGGCTCCGGTTCCGCCCCCCGCCCGTCGTCCTCGCCGCCCAGGTGGGCGAGTGCCTCGGACAGCGGCCGGACGACCGAGTCTTCCAGCGGTTCGGCGCCCTCATCGACGGTCATGAGCCGGGTGAGGTGGCGATCGAGCCGGCGGGCGCGCCCCAGTAGCGCCTGTAGCTCCATGACCGCGGTTCTCGCGGTGTCCGCCGTGTCCGCCGTGCCCGCCGTGCCCGCCGCGTCCGCCGGCGATCCGGTCATCGGGCCGTCCCGCTCTGGCGGACGGCGTAGTGCTTCATCTCCTGGATCTGCGGGATGAACGGCCGCACGGCGGCGAGGAACTCACGGAAGGCGGGGCTGCGGCGGAAGCCCTGTTCGTGCCCCTCCACCGAGTCCCACTCGATCCGCACCACGTAGTGCTCGGGCTCCTCGACGCCCCGGGCGATCTCGTAGGCCAGGCAGTGCGGGTCGGCGTCCAGGACGGGGGAGGCGACCCGGTAGGCCTGCTCGAACGCGTCGGCCTGGGAGGACGGAACGGTATAACGGATGTACTCGATGACCACGGCCACCATCCTTGGCTCGAAGGTGATTAATCAATACAACACTGTATTGTATTGGAGGATCCGGTGTGAGTCGGAAGCACGGACGGGCTCGTGACGGCGCCATCGACGACCGGGTCCTCGCCGTCGCGGTCAGACATCTCTCCCGGTACGGGTACGCGGCCATGTCCCTGTCGGCGGTCGCCGAGGAGGCCGGCACCACCCGCCAGGCCCTGTACCGGCGCTGGCCGGGCAAGGCCGAACTGGCCGCCGCGGTGATCGCGACCCTGGAGGATCAGGAGGGCCGGGACCCGTCGGCCACCGGCCCGTTCATCGCCCCGACGGCCGATCCCGACCCGTTCGCCGCCCTGGTGGCCGAGCTGACCGACTTCCAGCGCGGGGTCTCCCGGCCCGGGAGGCTCTCGTTGGTGGGCACCATGCTCCAGGACACCACCGACCCCGACGTCCGCGCCCGCTACCGCGCCCGCGTGATCGCCCCCCGGCGCGCCAGGCTCCTGGCCGCCCTGGAGACCGCGCGGAGGCTCGGGCTCATCGACGCCGAGGCCGACCTGGAGGTCGCCCTCACCATGTGCACCGGCTCCTGGTACGGCCGGGAGCTCGCCGGTGACCCACCGCCCCCGCGATGGCCGGAGCGGACGGCCGCACTGGTGTGGCGGGCGCTCGGCGGCCGGGTCCCGGACGAACGGCACGATGTCTCCGGGGACGACTGAGTCGTCCTCGGGGGCACCTTTCCGTACGGAGGACCGCGGGTGTTTCGGTGTGAGGGTCTCAGGACGAGAACCTCGGTACGAGAGCCTCAGGGGGAGGCCCCAGAGCGTGACGGCCTCAGAGGGTCCCGGGGCGTGAGAGCTTCAGAGGATCTCGGGGTGAGGGCCTCAGAGGGCCTCAGGGTGTGCCGAAGTCGACGTTCTCGGTGGTGACCGTCCCGGCCGTCCGTCCGGGCGCGGTCTCGTAGGTCCAGTACAGGTTCGTGTGCGCGATGACCTTCTCCGGCGGCGGCGCCCCCCACTCCGTCTGGTCCTCGGTCGTGTGGGCGTCACTGACCAGGGTCGTGTCGTACCCTCGGACGAACGCGCCGTGGAGCGTCGCGCGGACGCACTGATCGGTCTGCGCGCCGGTGACGACGAGCCGCCCGACACCGAGATCCGACAGCACCGTCTCCAGGGTGGTGGCCTCGAAGGAGTCACCGTAGTGCTTCTCGACGACCGGCTCGGTGTCGCCCGGAGCCAGCTCGGGGACGATCCGCCACCCGTCGCTCCCTCTTTCCAGGTCCTCGTCGGAGTGCTGGACCCAGACGACGGGGACCCGTTCCCGCCGGGCCCTGTCGACGAGGCCGCCGATGTTCGCGACGACCGCGTCGCGCTCGTGAGCCTCCCCGACGACGGCGTTCTGCACGTCGACGACGAGGAGCGCGGTGTTCGGCCGGTTCTCCAGTGTGGTCATGCTCTCCCTTTACGTCGATGCGGGGCCCTGTGCCCGGGGCCAGAGTAGACACCGTCACCGACGAAACGACACCTGTTATCGCCCCGTGCCCCCGTCACCGGATCCTCGTCCACACGACCGGGGAGTACGCCCGGGCACGACGGCCGTGCCGGCCTGCCACGCGAACGGATCGACGGCGCCGCCGGCGAAGGACTCCTGCCGCCCTTCCGGCCCCCCGCCGTCGCTCACGGGCCCGACGCCGCACCGGAGGTGTACGCCTCCAGCCGGTCGGCCAGTTCGCGAGGGCGGGCGAGGGCGACGGCGTGGCCCCCGCCCATCTCGTCGGGGACGATGCCCAGGCGCTCGCGGACGACGCGGCGCATGAACTCCGCCGGGAAGAAGCGGTCGTCGCGGCAGAGCAGGAATCGCGTCGGCACGGCCGGCCAGGCGGTGAGCGGCCAGGGCTCGGTGAACGGGGTCGCGGACTGGTCGCGGCCCCTTCGCGCGGCCTCCGCCGCCAGGCCGGGCGGGTCGTGCAGGAACAGGGCGATGTCGTCGTCCGGGGCCCGGCCGTCGCGCTCGTCCTGTTCGCGCCGCGCCCGTTCCCAGCCGGTCGCGGCCCACCAGTCCCCGGCCGTCTCCCCCGGCGAGGGGATCATCGCCGTCAGCAGCACCAGGAGCCCGGCCGGCACCCGCTCGCACACCAGCGGCGCGGTGAACCCGCCCAGGGACTGCGCGACCACGACGAGGCCGGTACGGTTCCCCACGGCCCCGGTCACCGCGTCCGCGTACTCGGACAGCCCGGCCGAGTCGTCGTCGCACGGCAGGTCGGGCGCGACCACGTCATGGCCGCGCGCCCGCAGCTCGGCCTCCAGCAGGTGCCAGTACCACGAGCCGGACGCGGCGCCGTGGATCAATACGTAGGTGGTCATTCCTGACTCCTTCTCGTCGTCGGCCGCGTCCTTCGCGACCCGCGTCGTTGAGACGGCGGGACGCCGGGAAAGGGGTCACCTCAGGGGTGGGTGACCCGGTGACCCGGTGACCCGCCGCGTCGGCGACGGTTCCGGGCACCGGCTCATCGCACGGGTCGAAGGGGCCGGGGACCGTCTCATCGCATGGGTGACGCGTCCGGGCGCGGGACCGGGCGCGGGTTCATCGTGCGAGCGGCGGGTCCGGACGCGGGACCGGTCCCCGAGTCACCGTGCGGGCGGCGGCGGGGCGCGGGGCAGCCGACGGTCAGCGTGACGTCGCCGGCAGCCCGAACGCCGCGAACAGGTGCGGCTCGAAGGCGGTGATCTCCACGATCCTCCCGTTCTCGATCCGCAGCACGTTGAGCACCTGGGCCCGGTACTCGCGGGCCCCGGACGGCCGGACGTACCCCGCCACGGCCGGTTGCCGGTTCGCCCGGGTGGGCACGCTCCGCCACCGTCCCCCGTACAGCGGCGAACCGGGTCCGAAGGCGTTCGCGGCGAAGGCCGTGACGGCCTCGCGCCCGGCGAACCAGAACGGAAGGGGAGGCATCGTCATCCGCACGTCCTCGTGGAGCAGCCGGGCGAGGGCGGAGGCGTCGGCCCGCTCGTGGGCGTCCATGAAGCGCCGCAGGAGTTCCCGTTCCCCGGCACTCGGGGCCGTGGACGGCGCCCAGTCCAGGCGGCGTTCCGGAAGCCGCGTCCGCAACGTCGACCGCGCCCGCCGCAGAGCGCTCTTGACCGAGTCGACGCTCGTCCCGAGCAGCACGGCCGTCTCCTTGGCGGGCCAGCCGAGCACGTCCCGCAGGATCAGCGCCGCCCGCTGGCCGGGAGGCAGATGCTGGAGAGCGGCGAGGAAGGCCAGCTCGACGGTCTCCCTGCCCACCGCGGCGGCGTCCGGCCCGGCGCCGGGCGCGAGGGGTTCCAGCAACCGGTCCGGGTAGGGCTGGAGCCAGGGGATCCCGGACGGAGCGGCGGGCGCATCCCGTTCCGGCGACGCCTCGCCCGCCCGTGGGCGGCGCGGATGCCGGTCGAGGAAGTCCAGGCACGCGTTCGTGGCGATCCGGTAGAGCCAGGCACGGACGGTGGAGCGGCCCTCGAAGGTCCCGCGGCCGCGCCAGGCCCGCAGGAACGTCTCCTGCACCAGGTCCTCGGACTCCTCCAGCGAGCCGAGCATCCGGTAGCAGTGCACCCGCAGCTCCCGCCGGTGGCGTTCGACCAGCCCGGCGAAGGCGGGCTCGTCGCCCGCCCGGACGGCGTCGGCGAGCGCCGCCTCTGCGCCCTCGTCCAAACGATCCTCCCCCCGGTATCGGCGCCACTCGTCCTCACTGGGACGGATCAACGGCCGGAAAGGGGTCGGCCCGCATCCCGGAAACGCCCGCGTCCCGGAAGCGCCCGTGTCCCGGAAACGTCGCGCTCTGTAAGCGCCCGCGTCCCGTAAGCTCCCGCGCTCCGGAACCGCCCGTGGCGCCGAACCGTTCGGGGCGAGAATACGTGATGGGGGCATGAGACACCGGTTCGTCACCGTCCTCCTGGCCGTCGTCGTCGCGGTCACCGTCGTGGCCGTTCCCGGTACGGCGTGCGCGTGCAGTTGCGTATCGTCGAGGGCCTCGGAGCAGGTGGAGCGCGCGACGGTCGTCTTCACCGGGACGGTGGTCGCCGTTCGCCAGGCACCCGCGTCCACGATCGGGCCCCCACCGCCGATCGTGTACGCCTTCCGGGCCGATCGGGTCTACAAGGGAGAGGGCCAGGTCGGAGCGGGAGGGATCGAGGTGGCGAGCGAAAAGGACGAAGCCACGTGCGGCTACTCCTTCACCGTCGGGTCCCGGTACCTGGTGTTCGCCTCGGACCGCTCGGGAAACCTGGCCGGGAAGGATCCCGGTGTCCCGCTGAGCACCACGCTCTGCGACGGGAACCGTCAGGTCCGGCCGGGTGACGGACCGCTGCGCGGACGGGACGGGGTCGACGCGGGCGAGACGCTGCCCGAGGAGCTCCTCGCCGCGCTCGGCACGGCCGAACCGCCGCAGGCGACCCGTGTCACCCCGGAAGCGGCCCCCCGGGGCCTGGCGAGCCCGGCTCCGGCGTCCCCGGTGGCCGGTGCCTCCGATGCCTCCGGTCCGGGGACGACCGTTCCCCGGCTCCTGGTGGGCCTGGTCGTGGCCGCCGCCGTGCTCGTCCTCGCCGGATGGGGATTGCGGCGCCGCGGGAGGTGAGACGTCCCGGCCGGCTCCATCGGGGGTGCCGGCCGGGATCACCTCCCCCGAACCGCCTGACGGCCCCCTTCTCCCGGTGAGTCTCCGGAGGCCGGGCGGTCATCGGCGTTCCAGGCCGGTGACCGTGTTCGGGACCGATCACCACGGTCGCCGGCACTCCGGGCCGGTCAACGGTCGCCGGCACCCCGTGCCGGTCATCGGCGTTACGGGCCGCTCCGGCACTCCACTCTCGCGGAGATGACCGTGCAGCTGCCGTGCGGCCGTATCCCCTCGGTCTGGCTCACCGAGAACAACCAGAGCGACCGCGGGGTGGCGGTGTGGTCCGTGGCCCCGGGCTCGAACGAGAACGCCCCGGAGGCCCCGCTGACCGGACTTCCGGCCCGCAGGCCGCGAAGGTTGTAGTGCACGCCCGCCGCGATGTCCAGCGCGTCCCCCGGCTGCCCGGACTGCTGGCGCAGCAGGTCGTCCAGCGCGTACGTGACGGCCAGCAGCGCGTCGTAGGCGAGGCGCGCGTGGACGCGCGAGGTGACGGAGGCGGCCGCCTTGGGCAGTTCACCGACCGCCTCGTCGATCGCGGCGTTGCCCGGGACGATCCGGGTGGAGATGTCGGTCAGCGAGACGAAGTTCATCCGCGGCCCCGACCACCGCCTCATCTCGGCGACCGTCACCGTCACCTCGTCCCCGGCCAGGATCTGCGTCGACGGGTCGCAGACCTTCTCGCCGTCGTCGAGGAGCGTGTCCAGGAACGTGGTGCGGCCGGTGTACACCAGGATCCGGGCGCCGTTCCGGCAGGCGGCGTCCACCTGGGAGGACAGTTCGGTCCGGGTGGAGAAGGGCAGCGCCGCGGGCAGGTCCGGCAGCTGCGTGTGGAGTTCCCGGGTCAGGTCCGCGCTGTAGATGTCCTTCCCGTCCGGGCTTCGCTGCTCCAGCGTCGCCACCTTCGCGACCGGGACCGGTCCCGTCCCGCCCGGCAGCCCGCGTGAGAGCCACCAGCGCATGGCCTTGGCCTGGGCGGAGTTGGGCGCCGCCATGCGGAAGAAGTAGGGCGAGGAGCGGTCGCCGTTCACCCTCGGAGTGCCGTCCGCGCTGTTGGTGGTGCTCAGCATGGGGAGCTGGGCGCGGCCGAGGATCCTGATGGCCTCCTGCGTCTCTTTCCTGCTCCAGGCCAGGCCGATCACGGCCGCGGCGCCCCGGTCGCGTTCCGCCCGCTCCTCGACCACCTCGGCGGCGTAGGAGGCGCTGCGGAAGTCCTGGCCGACGTTGGCGAACTCGACCCGTACCTGCCAGTCACCGCTCTGCCGGTTGTACTGGCGCTGACGGGCGTGCAACCCGGCCAGTTCACCGAGGACGCCGTTGAACTGGTCACCGGACTTCAACAGGGGGTCCCTGGTCAGCGGTCCCATGAAGAAGACGGTCACGATCCGTCCATGGTCGGCGGGGATGCGGGCGTTCTCCTCCTGGATCCTCTCCAGGGCGGGCCGGACGAGCGGGTCGGGCCTCAGCCTGCCGAGATCGTCACTGAGACCGACGCACTGCCCGAACTCCTCCATCAGCCCGCCGCCGCATCCCAGGGTGGCGGCCCTGGCGTAGGCCAGGGGAGCGGCCATCAGGGAGAAGACCGCCGCCCAGTAGATCCACGCGCGGGCCCTCACCGGGATCAGACGCGGTCCGTACGGCGCGGTCGGGAGGTCGTCCGTCACGCGGAGCACCATGCCCAGGGGCGGAACCCGAAGGTCGCGCCGTCGCCGCCACTCCGACGCGACGTCCTCGAACGACTCCATGGAGCCCTGGGCGACCGGTCTCCTCTCCAGGGAGTCGGCCTGGCTCGCGCTCACGATGACCACCAGCGGGACGAATCGCCCGGTCTCGTCGATCACGTCCCTCATGACGTTCAGGAACCGGGCGTTGGCGGACCTCGGCCCGCCCGCCTCGAGGACGAGCAGGCAGTACAACCCCCGCCCCCAGCTGGGCCAGGGGATCGGCCACTTCCTGTACGCCTGCCGCAGATCCTCGAACATCGCGTGGACCAGCAGCCGCTCGGCGTCCTCCTCCGGCGCCTGGGCCACCCGGAGCCCGTACGCCCACAGCTTCTCGAACGGCCTGCGGGTGATGTAGGGCTGTCTCTTGAACCAGCGGTTGAAGATCGATCCTCTGATCGAGAGCCATGTCTGTCCCACCGTGCCGACGATGGCCACCGCCGCCCCGGCGATCCACTGCACCACGCCCACGACGTCGGTGATCCAACCGGCACCCAGCGCGATCACGATTCCGGCGGGGACCCAGGTGGGGGCGGCCCTCGCGAAGAAGTCGGCCGACCGCAACACGGCCTTGCCGGTGCCCTGCGCCTGGTCCCACCGCCACTGCTTGAGCCGCTCCTTGAACATCTTCCGGCCCGCCCCGGAACGCGGATCCGGTGGCCACGGCTCGCCATGGGTGTCGTCCCAGGTGGAAGGTGGCCGGTCCCGCTGGGTCAGTGCCCAGAGCGCGAACTGGACGAGCGGGAACCGCGGTGCCGGGAGAAAGGAGCCGCTGACCGGTTCCCCCAGCCGTCCCCCCTCGTCGGCGAGCAGCTCGATCAACTGACGGAGGGTCCTGTCGCCCGTGGCCGGGACGCGGGCGAACGGGAGGTGGTCCTCGAAGGGTTCGGTCAGCCATCGCGCGGCCTCCGTCCCGCTCCCGTCCGGCCCGGTGACCACGACGACCGGCAGCGGCGGGTCCTTCCGCCAGAACGCGGGTCTTCGCAGCAGTCGCTCCAGCGCTTCGCGTGACCGGCGCTGCCTTCTTCCGAAATCGGCCACGGGACTCCTCGGGACCTGTACCGCTCGATCCGTCATCTCTCCATACATACCGCGCAAGATTTGACGTCAAGAAAATCCGGGGAATACGCAACCATATTGAAATATCAGAAACGGGACGCCCGTCTTCTGGTCTTCCCGCACCACCTTTTCCGAAAAGGGGAACGCCGGCCGACTACGGGCCCCCTGACCAGGGAGAGGAACACGAGCGGCTTTTCCCTGCCCGTGAATACCGGTGAGAAGGCGGGCACCGGGAGGACGCGGGGGGCGTGACGGTCCGCGGGAAAAAGACGAGAAGGGCGCCACCGTGACTCCCCGGTCGGACGGGTGCCACGGTGGCATTCCCTCCTCGTACCCGTCCGGTACGAGCATGGAGGCGAACCCGCTCCCGGTGGCCGCCGAGGTGGACCGGCCGGTCCGGGCCGGGGTGGGGTGGAACACGCGCCGGAACCGGCCGTTCCCCGCCCCGCGCCCACCCGGTCAGGCCAGGGAGGGTCAGGTCGGTTTGCCCTTCAGCCTGCCCAGCGGACCCGCCTCGGTGCCGAGGGCGGGGCCCTTCGGCTTGCCCATGCTGCCGTCGTAGGTGGCGTAGAGCATGGGGTCGGGCGCCGGCGCGGTGCCGGGACCGCCGAGCGGCTGAGGGTCGAGGAGATAGGAGAACTCGTGCCGCCCGTCCGGCCGCAGAACTGACCCCGCTGATGGATCTGATGGGGATCGTCCAAAATTCCACCAGTTCCATCGGCGGAGGCGGCGGAGGAACACGCCCGTTCACATCATCGGCTTCCTAAATTCGCCCCACACGGGCCCGGTCCCGTCCCGCACGAGGAACGCGTCCCCGTGCTTCTCACACCCGTCGTCGAGGCATCCGGTCGAGGGTGGGGCCGTGCTCCCTGCCCCGTGAACACGAGCTTCGTCACGGGCACGAGCCTCGTCACGGGGGAGGGAGGTGAAGGCGGTGCGGGAGGCGCGCTTCTCACTCCGGCGGGCGGGACGCCTCGCCGGTCCGCCCGGCGCGGGATCGCTGGAGCTCGGCGTTGATGCGCAGCGCCTCGGCCAGCTGGTCCTCCAGGATGATGATGCGGCAGGCGGCCTCCAGGGGGGTGCCCTGGTCGACCAGCTCACGCGCCCGGGAGGCCAGGCGCAACTGGTAGCGCGAGTAGCGGCGGTGCCCGCCCTCGGAGCGCTGCGGCTCGATGAGGCGAGCGGTTCCCAGGCCGCGAAGAAAGGCGGGGGTCACTCCCACGAGCTCCGCGGCCCGGCCCATGCTGTAGGCGGGGTAGTCCTCGTCGTCGAGCCTCTCCCCGGACGCGGTACTCGCCGCGTTGCCGGCCGTGCCGGCCTTTTCCTGCGAACCGGCCCTTGATCGAAGGGCCGGCACTATCGGTACTTGGTCCATGCAACCTTCCAGCACGCGAACAGGGGCCCCGGTGCCATAACGCACCGGGGCCCAAAACGAGGTTCAACACCATCTACCGGCCGACTGGCCGATCTACTGCCTCCACGTGGGCCGCCCGATGAGGCGGCGACGCGGGGATCGCGTGTGCGTGACCGTAGATCACCGTCCAATCCGTGGGACTGCGGTACCCGTGCGGTGAGAGACAACCGGCAACGGGCGATCCTGATGGCGTTCAACACTCCCTTCTCTATCCCTGCATTCCTGACCTCAGGTAACGCCTCGACAGTGCGTCCACGGCCCGGACCCTTCCACTGCGTCGGCCCGGGCACGTCCGACCTTCTGCCGTACAACTAACTACTCGACAGTGCGTCCACGGCCCGGACCCTTCCACTGCGTTGGCCCTGGCACGTCCGACCTTCTGTCGCACAACCACTCGACAGTGCGTCCACGGCCCGGACCCTTCCACCGCATCGGCCCGGGCACATCCGACCTACTGTCGTACAACTACTTCCTGCATCTGCTTCGTCCACATCATCCACTTCGTCCGGGCAGTTCGTCGTGATGCTCGCGTAATGCTCTGCCCTGTGGATCCGTTCCTTGCGATGTCAGAAACCCTACCGCCCACCCTGAGCAATGTCTACTGCGGCCACGATAGGTTTTCGATTCCCGGAAGGGGAGCCTTCGGGGCGGGGCGGGGCGGGGCGCCGGCGCGCAGGCCGGTCGGACTCCGGTGACATGCCTCGCCGGTGCTCAGTCCCGGCCGGGGTCGGCTCCGGGTGAGGGGCAGCCTCAGGTGGGGGTCAGCCCTGGGTGGGGGTCAGCTCCGCCATCCGGGACCACCCGTCGCCGGGCACCTCCACGTTGATGATCTCCGGTGTCTCCGCGATCACCTCGGGCATCCAGGCCATGGCGGTCCTGAAGTGCTCGGAGTTCACGTGTTCCTCGCCCGCGGCGGACGAGGCGAACGCCTCCAGCAGGACGAACCGGTCGGGCGCGTCGACGCTCCTGGACCAGTCGAAGAAGAGGTTGCCGGGCTCCTGCCTGGTGGCGCGGGTGAAGTCGTCGACGAGCGTGAGCCACTCGTCGGCCCGCTCGGGACGCACGGTGAACCTGACCGCGATGAAGATCATGTCTTGCCCTCTTTCGCTCTGCCGGAATCGACGGTCGAGACCGCCCCGCCCGCGTGCCGACGGCGTACGGAACGGGGAGGGACGGTGTCACGGCCATGATGGCCGAGCGAGCACCGGGCCGCTCGATCCCCGCCACGACACCGTCCGTCCCGGCCGCATGCCCGGCCCGCGACGGGGAAGATCGGCATCGACGGACGGCGGCGGTCCGGGCGGCACGCCTGTGCCCGGGGGCCGCCGTCCCGAGACCACCGCAACGGTGTCCGCCGCCCTCCGGGGCCACCGCCCTTCACGGCCGCCGCCTTTCGCGGTCGTCGTCCTTCGCAGTCGTCGTCCTTCGCAAAGGAGCCGATCATGCAGGCCCCGCCGTCCCCGCACGTGACCCGTCCGGTCATGTACCACCGCTGGTCCGAGATGACCTTCATGCACTGGCGGTACCCGCCCGCCGAGATCCAGCGGCTGCTGCCCGCCGGGCTCACCGTCGACACCTTCGACGGCTCGGCCTGGGTCGGTCTGACCACCTTCCTGATGGAGGACGTACGGCCTCCGGTCCTGCCCGCCCTGCCCTGGCTCTCCCGCTTTCCCGAGACCAACGTGCGCACGTACGTGAGGGACGAGCGGGGGCGCGACGGCGTCTGGTTCCTGTCCCTGGACGCCGGTCTCCTGCCGGCCGTGCTCGGCGCGCGGGCCGGTTACCGGCTGCCCTACTTCTGGTCCCGCATGGCCGTCCGGGCCTCGGGCGCCCGGCGCGGCTACCGCTGCCGCCGGCGCTGGCCAGGACCGGCCGGCGCGCGATGCGACGCGGAGGTGGAGGTGGGACCCGCGCTCGCCGAGTCCGAGCGTGACGAGCTGGCGCACTTCCTCACCGCCCGCTACCGGCTGTTCACCACCGTCGCCGGCAGGACGGCCAACGCCCTGATCGAGCACGCCGACTGGCCGCTCCGCCACGCCCGGCTGCTCCGCCTGGACCAGGACCTGCTCCAGGCCGGAGGGCTCGCCGCTCCCGACGAGGCCCCGGTGCTGCACGCCTCGCGCGGGGTGGCGGTACGGATCGGGATGTGGGGCAGGTGACGGCCGTCGCCGTACGGTCGCGGGCACCCGTCGTGCCGACCGCGACACGTTCGCGCCGGGGGTCCGTACGCGGGGAAGCCGTCGCCGTACGGTCGCGGGCACCCGTCGTGCCGGGTGACGGCGCGGGCTCGACCGGATCTCAGCCCGGGGTCTGGACCCCGTCCTGACCGGGGTCGTCGAGCCCGGAGCCCGCCGGGCCGCGTGATCCGCTCCGGGCGGACGGGACGCGCAGGTCCATCCGCAGCCGGACCCGGGACCCCTCGGTGATCTGCTCGACGGTGAACTCGTCGCACAGCTGGGTCATCAGCCACAGGCCGAAACCCCGCACGGTGCCGGTGGGGCGCTGGGCCGGGACGTGTTCGCACGCCAGCAGCCCCATGGTGTCGGTGACGTCGACGGTCAGATGCGTCTCGTTCAGCCAGATGTCCAGCGTGCCCTTGCCGCCACCGTGTTCCAGGACGTTGATGACCGCCTCGTTCGTCGCGAGGAGAAGATCGTCCAGGCGTTCGCCCCGCATGCCGGCTTGGGCGGCGTGATGGTGCAGACGCTCCCGCAGCGCACTGAGATCCTCGTCGATCGGCCAGTGCTGGCCGTGGTCGGCGGTCACGACACCCCCTTGACGTCGCCTTATCTGGCAGTCACCGGGGGGCGAGCCGACTTGCTCCAGAATCAGGGCGTTGCTGACGAGTTACACGATGCTAGACACCTGCCCGCTCGTTGCCAACTTACGACCACCACGGCCATCGGATGTTCGTTCGGCCACATCCGTCACGAATATCCGAAGGCCGGGCGGGGCGGCTACGACGGGGGGCTCGGGCGCAGGGAACTGACGGCGTCGGCGACGGTGGGCTGGACGCCGAACGCCTGCAGGAGCCCGGTGAGGTGAAAGAGCCGCTCCAGGCGGGGATGCAGGTTGACCAGGACGATGTTGCCCCCGCGGTCCTGGACCGCCTTGCGGGCGTTCAGGAAGGTCTGGATCCCGGTGGAGTCGCAGAAGGTCAACTCGGTCAGGTCGATGACGAGGTCGCCACCGGTCTGGCCGACGGCCTGGTGCAGATCATGGTGAAAGCGTTCGGCATTGCTGTAGTCAAGTTCACCGGCCACGGCCAGAAGGAGCATCTCCTTCACGGCGGGGTCGGACACGTCTGTCACGCGGACGGCAGCGCTCACGGATATACCTCTGCAAACGGTCGGGTGGAGGGAGCGGCGACCGGGGTGCCGCCGGGCCGGCCCAGAGCGGAACGGGAGCGTGCCGACCCGATCATGGTCGCCCCGGGCGGGAGCCCGGTGGCGGGGGGCGGGGTCGATCCGGCTGCTCTCAGCTGCGGTCCTCCGAATTCCTCTAGAGAACCCTTACGGTACAACTGAGGAGCAATTTGTAGTTATCCCACCAAAGATATGTTCTCCGGGCCGGTCGTGAGAACCTCCGCCCAGCCGCACAGCTCCATGATCCGCCGTACGTGCGGCGAGAGCCCGTCGACCAGCAGCGCGCGGCCCTCCGCCAGCCCGAACGCCGCCTCCGCCAGAACCCTCAGCCCGCCCACGTCGACGAAATCGACGCCGTGCAGGTCGACGTGAAGGTCACCGGAGGTTCTCTCCAGCGCCAGATCCAGCGCCCGGACGAGGACCTCCCGCGTGGACACGTCGATGTCGCCTTCGCAGCGCACGCCGGGCGGAGGGCCGGTGAAAAGAACGCGCAGTGAGCCGTGGCCGATGTCACCCGTCATTGCGATCACCTTCTAGGTGCGCATGAAGGTCAGTCGATGCCCGCCCTGACGGTGCAGGGGCTGTCGGCTGATCGCCATGGATACCGGCAGTACCGGGACCTGCTCTCATCATCCTTCAATCGGGCGTCCCGCGATACGGCTTACCGCTTTCGAGTTTTCGGTACGCGCGAATTCCGTGGAAGGTGCGGAAACGGGCGGGCCGGAACAGTGCCCGGACCAGAGGTCCGGAACGCGGCACGGCGAGGCGGAACCGGGACGGGACGGGCCTCGAACGGTCCTGGAGCCTGCCTGGAGCAGGGCACTGTGGACGGGAGGCGCCGGAGCGGGAATGAACACCGGGTGAGATCCGCTGAGAGTGACGACACGGCCGGAAGCCTCCGGCGGGGCGTCTCGCCCCGCCCTCCGGCCCGCAGGCCCTCGGAGAACCGCCGCGCAGGCGGTCTGGTGAAGGAGAATCCATGCAGGTGGACGTCAGGCTCTCCCCCGGCGGCGATTCCTACGTGGCGGAGGTCGACGGCAGCCCCGCGGGACGGCTCGATCTCGTCCGGCGTGACGGCGTCATCGTCTACCCCCACACCAGGGTCCAGCCCGAGTACGAGGGCAGGGGGGTGGGGTCCGCGCTCGTCCGCACGGCACTGGACGCGGCCCGCGCGGAGAACGCCAGGATCGTCCCCCAGTGCTGGTTCGTGAAGGAGTGGATCGACTACCACCCCGACTACGCCGACCTCGTCGAGACCGGCTGAGGGGTCCGGGAACGCGGCCTGTCCTGTCCTCTCTCCCGGATGCCACGTCGTCCGGATCTCCTCGGTTCCCCGGAATGTCCTGCCCTGATTGATAACGAGCGGGTCTGTGTCGTCTCCCCTCCGGCCGGATCACGCCGCAGCGACCGGAACCGCCGGTCACGGTGGCACCGGGCCGGACACGGCCGGCCGCCGGCCGACGGCCGCGTCCCGGGGAGGCGAGGGCAGGCTCATACGGGGGTTATCGTGAGAACGAGGACGGTTTCACGGTAAGGATCGCGGCGTACCGTAATCGTTGAAACGCGAAGCGTACGGCATGATGGTGGTAATCACCCGGTTGGCGTAGATCGGCCATTGGCGGCTCGGTCGGGCCGACCGGATCATGGCCCGGTCCCTTGCTAGGCTGCAAGGAACCGTTCGAACCGGGCGTTGTCTCACCCCGGCAGGTGAGACTTCTCAAGAAGATGGGGTCACACCGTGAAGAAGTTGCTCGTTCTGGCACTCGTCGGCCTCGGGGGGCTGCTGGTCTGGCGCAAGGTGCAGGCCGACCGTGCCGAGCTCGACCTGTGGACCGAGGCCACCGGCAGCGAGAACTGACATACGCGGCTACCGATTCGGGTGCTTTCATGATCCTTGCTCACGATGGAGTGACACCCATCAGGCTTGTCTGCCTGGATCTGGCGGGCACCACGATCGGTGACGTCGCCATGGTCGAGCGGGCGTTCGCCGAGGCGATCGCCACGCAGGGCATCGTGCCCGGGACCGGTGCGTACGCTCGCGCCATGGTGCACGTGCACCGGTCCCGGGGATGCTCCAAGATCGACGTCTTCCGCGGCATCTTCCCGGACAACGAGGCCCAGGCCCAGGCGGCCAACCTGACGTTCGAGCGCTCGTACGGGGGAGCCATCGACCGCGCGGGTCTCGTCCCGCTGCCCGGAGTCGTCGAGGCCCTCGACAAGCTCCGTGGCACCGGCATCAAGATCTGTCTCGTCACCGGCTTCAGCCGCGCCATGCTCGGACGGGTGCTGGCCGCCCTGCCCTGGACCGACAAGATCGACCTTGCCCTGTGCCCCGAGGACGCGGGCCGCGGCCGCCCCATGCCCGACCTGGTCCTCACCGCGGTTCTCCGCCTGCGCGTCGAGGACGTCCGCCAGGTCGCGGTCATCGGTGACTCCGAGAGCGACATGCTCTCCGGCCGCCGCGCCGGCGCGTCCGTGGTCGCCGGAGTCCTGACCGGCGTCCACAGCAGGGAACGCCTCCTCAAGGGCGGAGCCACCCACCTCCTCGACTCCGTCGCGGACCTTCCCGAACTCCTCCTGGCGGACGTCCCGGTCGAGCCCCCCGTGGCCGCCGCCGCCCGCTAGACCGCCCCGAGCTCCGGTCCCGTCCTTCACTCGTTCGTTTCCGGCCCATGTGTTCCACTTCGGCCCACCGTCCCGGTCCGTCACTCCCGTTCCGGGCTCGCCGCCTCGACTCCGGGCTTCACCGGCGCCGCCCGCCGCGCCCATTCAAGTGGCGTAGGGGCCGGTCCTGTTGCTACCGTGTACGACTGAAGCAGGCCGTGTGCGAGGGGCATCTCCCCAGGCCACCGGCTTGAATCGCGGGGCCTTAGCTCAGTTGGCAGAGCGCCTGCTTTGCAAGCAGGATGTCAGGAGTTCGAATCTCCTAGGCTCCACTCCCTCTCGGACAGACAAAAGCCCAGGTCAGGCATGTTGCCGCAACCTGGGCTTTGATCTTCATTCGACCTTCTTCCGTTCCTGTGCCCGTTGTGTGCCCGATCCCTTCGCGAATGCCCCACAGGTGAGAGGCCGTCGAGCTTCCGGGCCACCTCCCGCTGCCGCTCGGAAGATCCGGCGGGCGGGGTGTGTGCATCCGCACGGCGTTCTCCCTCGCAGCTTTTGCTCATGAAGCGCCACACTTGCTGATGTGCATTGGATGAGACGAGTGATCAAGGAAGATTTGCCGCGGTTCCGAGCTCTACGGGAGATTGATCACGCCTGTCGAGCAGTCGCATTCCCGTTGCATTACAGGACCGTTCAGACCCGTTCAGGGGTTACCGCGCAGGGCCTCTGGTCTGCGATGAACCGCTCAGAACTGATCGAATCCAAGCTTTTAATCCGCAGGTTTCCAGATTGACATACGCGGAAAGCAGATTATTGCGACAATACCCAAAAGGATCAACAGGATGGGCAATCCCGTCTGCCGCCACGGCCACGCCGGGCCTTCCAGTCGCAGGCCGTCGATCGGCAGTTCCATGGTCTCGGCGGTCCAGCGGGCGGTGGCCACATCCGTTGTCCGGGCCAAGTCCCGTACGACGTCGTTGTAGGCGAAACCCTGTTCGGAGTGGACGTACACCGGCTCCAGGCCGTCGGGGACCTGGCCCAGGCGAACGCCTGCTCCGGGGACGAGCAGGCGATCCAGGTCCGGGGCCGCGCCGGCGAGATCGGCGCGGGGCAGGAACGTCAGGCCATGCCGTGACCGGATCGGGCCGCCGTCCGCGCTCACGGCCAACGTCCGGTCTGCGAGTGACTTGCCGTGCGTTTCGAACACCGACGCCAGGTCGACTTCGCCGACGCCCGGCGTCAGCATCACACCGACGGTCGGCGGCGCCCACGTCCAACCCGCGTTGACGATCGCGGCCGGGGCGGGCATGGCGATGCCGGTCACGACCGGCGGCGTGTTGCCGTAGTACCGCCAGCCCAGGGCCTTGGCCGCGTTCGCCGCCACCGTCGAACCGGCCAAGCGCTCGATCATGTGCAGGGTTCCGTCGATGCCGGACAACACGCCCGCGGTCGTGACGACGGTACCGCTGTCGACGAAACGCTTGCCGTGCACCCAGTTCACCGCGGGATGGTCCGACTCGAGCGAGCCGATCCGCATCCAGTGCGCGGTCGCGGGCCGGCCGTCGAGCAGACCCGCCGAGGCGAGGACAGCGGCGCCGTTGCACACGCTCAGCAACAGCGTGCCGCGGCTCGCCTGATCACGCAGCCACGCCGTGACCGGGCCGGTACTGGGCTCGCCGACGTCCGGCATCGCAGGGATGACCGTGAGCGCCGGCGCGGCACCGCCGGTGAGTTCGGCGAGATCCGCGAAGCTCAGATCCGGTACCAGGTCCAGACCACCGGTCAACGGCAGCGGACGCCTTCGCGACGCGACGGTGTACACGTTGAACCGGCCCGAGGCGGCCAGGAGCTCGTATGGGGCAAGGGCGTCCGACACGACGGCCCCGTTGTCGCCGATCACCACGACCGCGGTCGGTTTGGCGGGGTCGAAAGCCGGGGCAGTGGCGGCGGGAATGGGCCGGTCCGGCCCGGGGGCGTACTCGGCGTCGAACGTGGCGAGGGCGGAGATCGCCCCGCCGGCCACTGGAATCAGGATGACCACGATCACCGCGAGCGCGCGGCGCAGGAAGGTGCGCATCGAAAACCCTCAGTGCCAGTAGTGGTCGCGGCGCCACACCATGGCGGCCAGCATGAGCGGGAACATGATCACGTGCCCGGCCGTCATCAACCCCATGGCGGACAGCGCCCCGAGCCAGAACGGCACCAGCAAGACGAGGAACGGCAGGTACATCGCGGCCGCCATCTCACCGATCCGCGCCCACGAATGCCTGCGCAAGGCCATCGCCACGGTCATCCCGATGGTCATGTTGGTCGCCATGACGAGCGCGTCGACCTCCGGCCGCGCCGACCAGGCGTCCGGCCACAGCGGCGCCAGCACCACCATCCCGGCGAGCATGGCGATCACCATCTCGACGTAGTGCCAGACGAACCGGCCCAGCTTGCGATTCGTACTCCGGGTGATTCCCGCGGTCGTCATGACGTCCCCTCAGATTCGGCATCGACTGACACCGACAAGAATGGCCGCCGGCCTCCGGCCTGCGATGTGCCGGAAGTCATGCCCGAGGTCATGCCGTGGTCATGACCCTGGCGGAAATGGTCAGAGCAAACCGAGGGACCGTGCGCGTAACGCGGCCTGGGTGCGGTCGCGGGCGTTCAGTTTCGACAGGACGTTGGTGACGTGGTTTTTCACGGTGCCCTCGGCCAGGTGAAGCGTCGTGGCGATTTCGCGGTTGCTGTGGCCGGTGGCGAGGAGACGGAGGACTTCGAGTTCGCGGTCGGACAGCGGCACGACCAATGGCTGGGGTTCCGGGGCGCCGGTCGAGGGCAGGCGGGCGAACTGGGCGACCACCTTCGCGGCGACGGAGGGCTGCAACACCGACTCGCCGCGGGCGGCGGCCAGGACGGCCTCGATCAGCCGGGCCGAGGAGACGTCCTTGAGCAGGTAGCCCAAAGCTCCGGCGCGAAGGGCGGCGAACACGTCCTCGTCGTCGTCGAACGTCGTCAGCGCGATGATGCCGATGCCGGGGTGGTCGGTACGCAGGCGGCGGGTCGCGGCGACGCCGTCCAGGACGGGCATGCGCAGATCCATCAGGACGACGTCCGGGGTGACCTCGACGGCCCGGCGGATCGCTTCGTCGCCGTTGCCGGCCTCGCCGACGACCTCGATGGCGTCGTGCGTGGACAGGAGGGTGGCCAGGGCCTCGCGGAACAGAGCCTGGTCGTCGACCAACAGGACGCGGACCGGGCTCATCCGGGAACCTCCATGCTCAATGTGCAGCCCTCCCCCGGTGCCGACTCGACGCTCAACCGTCCGCCCAGGTGCTCGGCGCGTTCCCGGAGCCCGACCAGACCGAAACCCGACGCAGGTGTCGAAGCGAAACCGGCGCCGTCGTCGCGGACGGCCAGCCGGAGGGCGGTGTCAGCGTAGTCCAGGACCACGTCGGCACGGGTTGCCCGGGCGTGCTTGCGGACATTGGTCAGACCCTCTTGCGCCACACGGAACAGGGCCTCGCGCGTCTCGTCGGGCAACGGTCGTTGCTCGCCGGATATCGCGACGCCGGTGGTCACGCCCGCGGCGGATGTCAGTTCGGCCAAGGCCTGCAAGGCGTCGGGCAGGGGAGGGGTTTCGCGTGGTTCGCGCAAGGTGCCGACCGAGCGGCGTACCTCGGCGAGTGCGGCCTCGGCCTGGTCCTGGGCCTTGGCGAGTACCTTGTCGGCCTTGGCGGTGTCGGTCGGCAGGACCGCGCGGGCGGCCTTGACCTGCATCTGGACGATAGTGAGCGAGTGCCCGAGTCCATCGTGGATGTCGCGTGCCACCCGGTTGCGTTCCTGCACGGTCGCGAGCCGCTCCGCTTGGGTGGCGTAGTCACGCAACTGTTCGTGCGCCTCGGCCAGTTCGACACGGGCGCGTTGTTCGCGTTGTAGCAACTCCGTCACGATCGCGGCGAACACCGCGGCGAGGAGGATTCCAAGCCCTTCCCGCAGCCCTTCGCCCCATGACATGCCGAGGTGGACGAACGGGACCAGCCCGACCACGACCGCCGTCGCGGCGATCGGCAACCGTAGCAGCACACACTGGCTGACCAGCACGACGAGCAGAAGCGTCGCGGCGACCCCTGCGTTCAGCGAGAACACGACGAACGCGATCGGCAGCTGCACGGCAACGTACCCGAGCGACCAGGCCGGCTCATTGCGCGCACGTACCCCTGAGAAGCCGGCGGTGGCCAATCCGGTGAACACCGTGCCGAGCACGAGCGACGGCAGGGACTCTCCAGATGCGACGACCCCGATCAGCAACGTGAGCAGCGCACCGAAGGTCAGCACAGCCAGAGCCCTGTTCATACGCTCACTGTGGGTCGTCCGGCGGCGCAAGGTCAACTCATGGCAGAAACGCGCGATGATCTCGCGGGTATGGCTTGTCTCTGCCGTACTGCTGCTCAGGTGGCCGACAGAGCGTTGTGTACAGCAGCGGAATACAGCAACGTCGGCGTACACGATCACACGTTCCCGACCATCTACCGCTTGACCAGGGATGGGTCCCTCCACGAGGAGACTGGCCCCGTTTGCAAGCAGGATGTCAGGAGTTCGAATCTCCTAGGCTCCACCACCCTCACGGACACGAAGAAGCCCAGGTCGGGCATAGTCGCCGCAACCTGGGCTTTGATCTTCATTCGGCCTTCTCCCGTTCTCGTGCCCGTTGCGTGTCCGATCCCTTCGCCAGTGCCCCGCGGGCGAGGCCGTCAAGGGCGGCGGGCCTCAGGGCCGCCCGCCGCATGCGTGCTCCGCCGTACCAAGCGAACTCGCTGACCGAAGGCATCGCCGCCGCCCACCCCGTGAAGACTTCTCAGAACGGTGGTGCGACATAAGGTGTCTGGCATGAACGAGGGTCGGCCGGGGCGGTTGATTTTGCTGTGCGGGCTGCCCGGGGCAGGCAAGACAACCCTGGCGAAGCAACTGGCCGACCAGATTCCGGCTGTCCGTCTGTGCCCTGACGAGTGGTTGACCCGTTTGGGAATCGACCTCCACGAAGCAGAGCCACGTGATCGGCTGGAAGGGCTGTTCCGACAGCAATCGGAAGACCTCGTCCGGCTCGGAGTGACTGTGATCTTGGAGTTCGGTTTCTGGGCTCGTGCCGAACGCGACGAGATGCGACTTCGTGCTCGCGCACTCGGAGCCGCAGTCGAGTTGCGCTACCTGCCGGTCCCGACTGACGAGTTATGGCGCCGACTGAAGGTCCGCAACAGGCAGGAATCGCCGGGCATAGCGGTCATCAGCCGGAGCATGATCGAGCAGTGGGCCGAGATCTTTGAGGCTCCCGATCGTAGCGAACTCGTCCTCTTCGACCAGCCCTGAGAGCAGAAAGACGGGACAGCGGGCCCCTGCGCCTTTGCTGCCTCCGGCGGGGGCACTTCGGCTCCGGGATGATCGACGTCGCACCACGAGGACCCTAGGTGGTTGAGGTGGAAGCCGGATCCTCCCGCCTGCCACATCCCGGGCAAGCCCAACATCTCGACTCCTCCGGATCAAGGCCGTCTGTGACCGTTGGCATCCCATGACCGAGGAACGCCTACCGGTCGGCGTACACGCGAAGACGGCCTTGATCCTCCGTCCTCGAGCTGTTACCCCTCCGGGGTGGGACGAGGCAGACGGGAAGATCCAGCGGGCAGGGTCTGTGCCCGCATGAGGCTCTCAAGCCGTGCCCGTTGCGTGCCCGTCAGGAGGCCCCCAAGGGGGAACCATGGGGATTCACGGGCAAGGCGAAGCTTTCCCTGACCTGGGACACAGCAAGTCAGAGGACCGCTCTTGCCTTGTCGCCCGCTCATCTTCACGGATCCTGGGATGTCGCGATGGAGAAGGTAGGTCCAAGCAGTGCGGTGACATGAGTGAGATGACAACATGGAGGCTCGGGAGGTGTCATGAGCGTTGACTTCACAACCGTCTACGCGCAGCTGGTTGGATTGTGTGAGAAGTACGGTATTGCCGAGCTGGCTGTCTTCGGCTCAGTTGCCCGTGGTGAAGACGAGGAGGGGAGCGACGTCGACCTGCTCTACGTCCTGAAGCCAGGCAGCGACATCGGAATCGAGTTCTTCGGCTTCCAGGAGGAGCTGGAGGACCTTTTGGGTCGCAAGGTCGATGTGGTCTCCAAGGAAGGTCTCCACTGGGTCATCCGCGATCAGGTCCTTGACGACGCCCAGGTGCTGTATGCAGCGTGAGGGCCTGTATCTGGTGGACATCGTGGAAGCCGCCAGGAAGATCACTTCGTATCTCGAAGGCGTCTCACCTGAGGTGTGGGCTACCGACTCGATGCGCCGTGATGCGGTCATCTGGTAGCTGTCCATCATCGGTGAGGCCGTCGGAGGGATCTCGGACGAGACCCGAGCCTCCACCCCTGAGATCCCTTGGAAGCTGATCAGGGGATTGCGTAACAATGTGGTCCACCGATACTTCAGCGTCGACTGGAAGATCGTGCACAGCGCCGCCACGGTGAATGTTCCCGAACTGGAGCGCCAAGTACGAGACCTGCTTCGGCGTGCCTACCCAGATCTCTTCAAGCGCCTGGAGCAAGAGGAGTCACGCGCCCCCACCGTCTCCCCTGACGAGCACATCGGGCCCTCAACGGGTTCACATCTTTAGTCGGCTTCTCTGCGGTGGAAGTACCCACAAGCCTCATCGACGCCCGCTATCCATGGGCGCCCGAACCTGTCCGGAGAGCGGATTTCTGAGTGACCGACTGGGGGCAACGACCGAGGACGAGGCTGGACGTCGATGGATCACCGTGGATCATAAGCCCAGGTGGGAGCGAATACCGTCTATGGTCCCGCCCCCTGTCTGGGTTGCTTTGCAAGCAGGATGTCAGGAATGCGACGTCGTCGCTGACAGAAGTTGCCCTGTCGCGTGTGCCGGACCAGGGTCACTCGCATGGGCTTCTACGAGTATTACCGGGCTGCGGATCGTGAGACGGCGATCATCCAGCCGGAGCATTCCCGTGTGATCGCCGCCCCTGAGTACAGCGTCCCCGAGTTCGACGCCGTGGAGACCAAGTGGCTCGACCCGTGGATAACCCTGAACGAGCTGGCGGGGCTCATCGGCAACGTCACCCTGCCCACAGGGGTGGACACCACAGCGCGCCTGTACCCCGCCTCGTATCCCGACCCGTTCCCGCAGACCGACGAGGAGTGGGATGCCCTGCCCGATGACTCGCCCTACCTCGGCAGCGTGGGTATCGAGGAGTTGTCGACGAATGTGCGTGACCTGCTCGCCGGCGCCGGCGACGCGCACCTGCCGGGGGTGGTGGAGCGCTGGGCGAAGAGCGAGCAGTTCGCATACTTCAGCTCGGATGACCTGGAGTACCTGATGCCCGTGGCCAAGGATCTCATCGGGTTGTCCCGTCGTGCGAAGGAACACGGCCAGCAGCTCTACTGCTGGTCGTGCTCCTGACCGGGACAGTTCACCACCGTGCCGTCCAAGATCTGGACGGCTGTTCCGGCGGGGACATAGGACGTGATATCGATGATTCGTCGATGTCACCGATCGGGCGACGTCGAAGCCGATGTCAAAGGTGATGTCGAAACACTCGGTGATTCCGTCGCCGTCTTCTCCGAAGGCGACCCGTCGCCACCTGCCCGAAGTGAACCGACATCTCCCGAACGGCTGGACCCATGACGCGCGTCTCCCTGGTTGTCCCCTGCTACAACGCGGCCAAGACGCTGCGCCTGTGCCTGGAGTCGGTTCTCGCCCAGACCCGCCTGCCCGACGAGATCGTCGTGGTCGACGACGCCAGCACCGACGACTCGGCCGCGATCGCGGAGCGACTCGGCTGCCGGGTCGTCCGGCTGGACCGCAACCAGGGGGTCTCGGCCGCCCGCAACGCCGGCGTCGACGCCACCACCGGCGAGATCATCTTCTTTCTCGACTCCGACGTGGGGCTGCGACCGGACGCGGTCGCCGGCGCCATCGAGATCCTGGAGCGCGACCCAGGGCTCGGCTGCGTGCACGGCGTCTACGACACCGAACCGCTCATCGACGACGGGCCGGTCGAGTGGTACCGGATCCTTCACGCGGTCCACTGGCGCAGCCGCCACATCGGCGAGGTCAACAGTGTCGTCTTCGCCCTCGCCGCCATCCGCCGCGACGTGCTGCTCGGCGCCGGCAGGTTCGACGAGCGCCTGCGTGACTGCGAGGACGTGGAGTACAGCAGCAGGCTCGCCGTGCGCAGCCGCATCATGCTCACCGACACCGTCGTGGGACGCCACGACGACGGCAGCCGCCTGCTGCCGATCCTCGGCGAGCAGTGGCGCAGGGCCCTGCCCCTGATCCCGCTCGCGCTCGCCACCAGCCGGCGCGGCGCGGCGAAGCCGGAGCACGCCAACAGCCCCCTCGGCATCCTGGCCTGCGCCTTCGCGCTCGCCACGCTGGCGCTGACGCTGGTGAGCGTGCCGTTCGGCCTGTTCGTCCCCGCCCTGCTGCTCGTCCCCGCCGCCCTGGTCGTGGCGTTCGTCCTCGCCGATCCGCAGCTCGTGCGGTTCGTCAACCGGCAGCGCGGCCCGGCGTTCACCGTCTACTTCATGGCGGTCCATCTGGCCGTGCACACGGTGCTCGTCACCGGGCTGGCCGTCGGCTCGCTGCGGGTGCTCCCCGGGTTCAGGAGGAGCGCGCCGGAACCGGCCTGACCGGCGCCCCCGCGAGCACGACGCGGTAGACCGCGAGCGTCTCGTCGGCCGCCCTGCTCCAGCTCAGGCTCTCCCGGACGAACCTCTCCCCCCGGGTGCCGAGCGCGCGGCGCAGCTCCGGGTCCGTCGCGACCTCGATCACGACGCGGGCGATGTCGGCGGGGTCGGAGCTGCGTACGAAGCGGACGGCGGGCCGGTCGGGGTCGTCGAGGAAGATGCGTGAGAACCCGTCGCCGAGGATCGTGGGCCTGGACAGTGCCATCGCCTCGGTGGCGACCAGGCCGAACGGCTCGAAGAGCGAGGGGAAGACGCAGGCGTCGGCCATCTCGTAGAACTCCAGCAGCGCCCGGCCGTCGACGAACCCGCCGGACGTCAGGACACGTCCCTGAAGGCCCGTCTCGGCGACGATCCGCGCGACGCCCGCGTCGTCCCCCTCGCCCACGATCACCAGGCGCAGGCCGGGGACGGCGGGCGCGATCGTCCGCATGGCCTCCAGCAGCGGGTAGACGCCCTTCTGCCGTTCGATGCGGCCGACGAACAGCAGCACCGGGTCCCCGGCGGCGATGCCGAGCCGGGCGCGCAGGGCGACGGCTCCCGCACGAAGCGCGTCGCGGTCGAACGCGGGGTCGGCGAGCACCTTCTCGTACGTCCCGCCCAGGCACACGACGTCGATCGGCGACCGGTCCCAGCCCGCGGCGATCAGCTCCGCGCGCACCTCCGGGGTGGCGACGACGACCCGCCGGGAGATCCGCGCCAGCCACCGTTCGACGGCGGCGAACACGTTCAGCGGGTCGTTGACGGTGCGCTGCGCCGCGACGCCGTACTCGGTGGTGTGCACGTGGAAGACGACCGGCAGGCGCAGCACGTAGTGGCAGAGCAGCCCGCACAGGAAGTTCGTCGAGTCGTGCACGGCGACCAGGTCGGGCCGCTCGCTCCGGGCGGCGCGGCGCAGCCGCAGGAAGTACCGCCAGTTGCTGACCACGACGTTCAGCGCGAGCAGGGCGAACTCGGCGCCCCGGGTGCGGTTGAGCCGCCGCCGGCGGCTGATCGCGCCGAGGACGCGGCCGAGCGGACGGTAGACGGTGACGCCGTCGCTCCGCTCGTGCACGGGCTGGTGGCCGTCGTTGAGCGTGAAGACGGCCACCTGGTGGTCGCGGGACAGGTACGGCGTGATCAGCTCGACGTAGCGGCCGAGCCCGGCGGTGATGTTCGGCGGGTACTGGTTGATGACGCAGGCGATCCTCATCGGTCGGCCTCCTTCGTGGGTGGGGTGACCGCCACCGGGCCGTCCGGCCGGTACGCCCGGCCGGCGGCGACCGCCACGACGGCCACCAGGATGAGATTGCTCAGGGCGAACGCGATCAGCCCTCCGACCAGCCCCCACCAGGCGATGCACAGCGCCTGGCAGGCGAGCGCGGCGGGCGTGCCGGCGGCGAGGCAGGCGATGAACACCTTGGCGCCCCGTACCCCGTCCATCGACAGGGCGACGAAGTAGAGGTTGAAGGCGGTGTGCGCGCCGATGCCCACGGACGCCAGCGCCATCAGCCCGACCGAGTACGGGTACTCCTCGCCCATCACGAGGAAGAACACCAGGCTGGCCGCGAAGGAGAAGACCGTCGTGACCCCCGCGACGGCCGGCGCGAGCCGCGCGACCTTCCGCATCAGGGCGGGCTTGGCCATCGTGGCCATCATGGGCAGCAGCACCAGGCCGATCCCGTCGGTGAACACCACCCCGAGCAACCGCTTGGGGAAGCCGTTGTACAGGGAGTAGACCCCGACGTCGGCCTTCCCGGCCCAGTGGTTGAGGAAGATCACGTCGACGCCGAAGAGCACGGCGGTGAACGTGGCGATGACGGTCACGTACGCGCCGTGCCGGTAGAGCGACCTGGCGAGGGCCGGCGACCAGGAGCGCGGCGCCACCCCTGACCCGGCCACGGCCATGACGGCGAAGACGAGGTTCGTCACGATGAGCGCGCTCAGGTACACCTCGGCGTCCTCGATCCCGAGCACGAGCAGGCAGTACGCCGAACCGCCCAGGTAGGCGACGGCGACCGCCAGCTTGAGCGAGGACACGAGCGTGAACCTCTTCAGCCCGCGCAGGAAGCTCTCGGTGAGCTGGTTCACGGTCATCGACAGCGCCAGCGCCAGGCCGAAGGCGAGCGTACGGGTGTCGACGCCGAGTGCCGGGGTCAGCAGCGGCGCGGCCAGCATCCCGGCGGCGAACAGGACCGTTCCGAGGACCAGCGTCGAGAACAGCGCCGTCGTCACCAGGGCCGGCCGGTCCGCCGGTTCGGCGCGCGGCAGCTCCTGGAACATGACGTAGTTGAGGCTGGTGAGCATGGCGACGGTGACGATCAGCGCGATCGACAGGACGACGGTGAAGTGGCCGAACGCGGCGGCGCCGATCCCCCGGGCGACGACCAGCGTGGTGGCCGCCGCGATGCCGCTGGCCAGGGTGCTCACGAGCGTGGGCCCGGCCGCCCAGCGGTGGCCCTCGACGGCCCGCGCGACGCGGGCGCGCACGTCTCCGCGGGCCATCACGCCTCCCCTCCGGTACGGGACGCGCCGGTGACCCGCGCGACGCGGGCGCGCGTGGTGCCGAGCGGGCCGGTCCACGAGGTCTCGCCGGTGGCCCGCGCGACGCGGCCGCGCGGGTCCCCGGCCGGTCTCCGGCGCGTCACCGGGACGGCTCGGCGTACGCGGCCAGGGTGAGCTCGGCCGTCCGTGCCCACGTGTACCGCTCGCGGACATGGGCGGCGCCGCGCTCGCCGAGCAGGGACGCGGCCCGCGGGTCGTCCAGGTACCGCAGCAGGGTGGCGGCCAGCTCCCGGGGCGAGTCGCTCCCGCACCGGGCCGCGCCGTCGCCCACCACCTCCGGGGAGTAGCCGGGGCCGACGACCACGGGCCTGGCCAGCGCCATCGCCTCGATCGCGACCAGGCCGAACGGCTCGTAGGTGGACGGGAACACGCACACGTCGGCGGCCAGGAAGTGCGCGAACACCTCGGCGGAGTCCAGGAAACGGTACCCGGCGGCCACGTGGCGGCCGACATCCGTCTCGTCGATCAGCCGCGCCACCTCCGCGTTGTCGTCGGTACGCGGGGCCTGCGCGCCGATGAGCACGATCCGCACGTCGTCGCGGTCCCGGGTGATCAGCGGAGCCGCCCGGACCAGCGTGCGGACGCCCTTGTGCGGCGACAGCCGGCCGGCGAACACCACGAGCCGTCCCTCGCCGCCGGGCAGGTGGCGGCGCCGGACCTCATCGCGGAGCCGGTCGCGCTCGTCGCCGGGGAGCGCGGCCAGCCGCAGCAGCTCGGGATCCTCGAAGCCGTGCGGGATGACCCGCAGCCGGTCGGCCGGCCAGCCGCACGCCACGAGATCGTCGCGCATCCCGGCGCTCGGCACCACGATCAGGCGTGCCGTCCGCGCCTGGGCGGTCTCCAGCGCGGCGATGCCGGCCGCCACCGGGGACCGGCGCCGGGAGGGGGCGGCGTTGAGCTCGCGGGTGTGGACGTGGAACACCACCGGGGTGCGGGCGAGCACCCGGCAGAGGATCCCGGCGACGCAGCCCATCCAGTCGTGCACGACGACGACCGACCCCGACCGCCCGGCGCCGGTCCGGATGACGCGGGCCGCGACACGCACGTTGAACACGAGGATCCCGATCATCCGGACAACGTCCAGGACGGCCGTCGGCATCCGGGCGACGCCCCCGCCACCGCCGGGCGCGCGATTCCCGGCCAGGTCACCACCGGGTACGCGTACCCGGTGCAGGGTGACGTCGCCGAGCCGCTCCGTCCGTGGCACCCCGCGCCGCGAGGTGGCCCCGAACACCTCGACGGGCGTGCCGAGGTGCCGCATGGCGGCCATCATCCGCTCGGCGTACCGCCCGAGCCCGCCGACGACGTCCGGCGGTGTCTCGGCGCAGACGACGTAGACGGGGCGCGGCCGGGCCGCCGGCTCGCTCATCGGCCGCCGGCCTCCGCGTCCCGCAGGTACGCCCTGCGGGCGAAGTCGAGGTCGGCCCGGGTGTTGATGCCGCGCGCCTCGTCGGGGTCCTCCACCGGCACCACGGTCAGCGGCCGGCCGGCGACTTGCGACAGGTGCGGGAGGAACGGCAGGAAGTTGACCTCGCCGGTGACGGCGCCGGGTGCGGACTCGCTCAGGTAGCGCGTCCACTCCTTCCGCAGCCCGTCCGTGCCGAGGCAGAACACGCCGACGTCGCTGAGCCCGCCGGGGCGGCACTCGTCGCCCTCGCGCGACTGCCGCACCCGCGTCAGCGCGGAGCCGGCGATCTCGTACTCGACGTAGGGGTCGGCCATCGGCACCAGGGGGATCGTGAGCCCGCCCTCCCGGTGGCCGGTCACGACGCGGTCGACGGTCGCCGGGGACAGGTTCGCCTGGTCGCCCCAGACCACGAGGATCGCGTCGTAGGCCTCCCAGTACGGGGCGGCTCCGAAGATGGCGCCTCCCATGCCGGTCGGCTTCTCCTGGACGCTCACCGAGACGGCGCCGCTCCCGATCTCCTCGGCCGCGAGGTCCCGGAACGGGGCCTCGCCCTCGGGGGAGACGACGACGTGGACGTGCTCGGCCCGGGGCCGCAGCCGCCGGTGGAGCAGGTGCCAGACGGTGACGCCGTCGGCGACCTCGACCATGATCTTCGGGATGTCGGCACCGAGCCGGGCGCCACGCCCGGCCGCCGGGATCACCGCGCAGACGCGCTCGCTCACCGCTGCTCCTGCTGGAAGAGGGACACGACCTCGTCGAGGTCCCGCACGACGATCGCCCCCGCCGCGGGCTCGGCGGCGTGGACCTGGAGCGTCACCAGCCCGGCGCCGACCGCGGACGCCACCCCGTGCGCGGAGTCCTCCACGGCCACGGCGTCGGCCACGTCGACGGCCCAGCGACGGCAGGCGTAGGCGTAGAACTCCGGGTCGGGCTTGCTCACCGGGACGTCGTCGCTGGTCAGCACGTCACGGAAGTAGCCGCCCAGGGAGCCGGCCTTCAGGACCCGCTCGACCGACCCGCGGCTGCCGCTGGTGACCAGGTACACCGTGCGGCCCTCCTCCGCGAGGCGGTCGAGGAGGCGGCGGGCACCGGGCAGCGGGGCGACCATCCCCGCCTCGGCGTGCTCGCGGTAGAGCCCCTGCTTGCGCCGGGCCAGCCGCCCGGCCGCGACGGCGTCGCCCGGGACCAGGCGGGAGGCCACCTCGGGGGTGCTCGCGCCGGCGTGGTCGGCGTACCGGAACGAGGCGAGCGCGGCGGGCGCGATCTCCGCGATCGCCTGGCGGAACGCGGTCTCGTGCGCGGGGCACGAGTCCACGAGCGTGCCGTCGAGGTCGCACAGCCACGTCCGGCGGCCGGCGACCACGCCGGCCTGCCACGGGGTCACTCGGCTCCCGCCAGTGCCGCCTCGCCGCAGATCGCCATCAGGGCGTCGACCGTGCCGCGGCCGCCGTGCACGCCCGGGCGTCCGGGGTCCTCCAGGTCGGCCATGACCCACCGCGCACCGGCCCACTCGCCGCCGTCGATCACGGCTCGCGGCACCGGGACCACGGGCGGCAGGCCGTCCGACGGCGTGGTGGGACGGGGGCACAGGACATGGGTGACGGTGCGCCGCTCATTGCGGGGGTCGCCGAGGTAGGACAGGGTGAGGTCGACCAGGTCGGGCGCGGTCAACCCCTGGATGTCGTGGTCGTCCCGGGTGTTGACGACGAACACCTTCGCCACGGCCCGGCTCGCCGCGATCGCGTCCGCGACGCCCGGCGTCAGGTAGCTCGGCAGGAGCGACGAGTGCGGGGTGCCCGGCCCGTACACGAGGAGGTCGCTGTCCCTGATCGCGTCCAGCGCCTCCGGGTTCGGGGTGACGTCGGCGCGGTGGCGGGCCAGGACCTCCCGTACCCGCGCGGCGGGCAGCGCCTCCAGCTCGGCCAGCAACCGGTGGTCGATCGGCCGGCGGAGCAGGAACAGGTCGGTGATCGCCTCGTCGTCCTGCGGCGCGACGATGTCGGCCTCGTCGGTCAGGAGGCGGCCGTTCCGCTTGAGCGCGGTGAGGAAGGCGTTCTCGCCGCCGGTCACGTTCAGCAGCCGCACCGGGGAGCCGAACGTGCGGGCGCAGGCGCGGACCGCGGCGTTGAAGTCCTCCCCCGTGCGGAGGTACGCGCCGGCGAACACGAGGTTGCCGAGCGCGCAGTCGCCCAGGTCGATCCCGTACGGCTCGGCGCCGAGCCGGCGCGCGAACAGGCGCAGGTCCCGCGTGATCTCCTCGCGCGCCTCCGGCCGCAGCGCGTCGAACGGCGTGCCGGAGAGGGGGCCGGACGGTGTGCCGGAGGCCGGTCCGGGCGGCGTGGCGGACGGTGTGCCGGAGGCCGGGGCCGGCGGTGTGCCGGGCTGTTCGCCGGGGAGCGGGCCGGACGGAGGACGGCCCGCGTGGCCCCCGGAGGAGGCGATCTCGTCGATGAGGTCCCCGAGGCGTTCCGGCGTGATCCCGGCCGGCAGGCGATGTTCGAGGACGGACATCAGCGCGGCCTGCTGGGGGTCGTCGCGGTCGAGGTGGAGCAGGAGGTTCTTGCGGAAGTCGGAGGGACCGAGCATCCCCGGGAGGTACCGTCGCAGCGCGCCGGTGGACAGCCCGTTGTCGTAGCCGTTGATCACCAGGGACAGGTCGAGCCCGGGGATGTCCAGCAGCCGGCGTGCGATGCTGGCCCCGCCGCGCCCTCCGCTGAACATGGTGATCGCGCGAAGAGGGCGTGCAGGGGTGCTCATCGGGTCTCCTCCGCCACGCGGGACGTCCCCGACGACGTCACCGGCCCCGACGACGTCACCGGCACCGGAGGCACCGTCACCGGCACCGGAGGCACCGTCACCGGCGACGGAGGCACCGGCGACGGAGGCGCGGGCGGTGCCCCGGGCGGGCCCGGCGCGCGCAGGACGCCCCGGCGCAGCAGCCAGTTGCGGTATCCCACGTAGCCCACGAACAGCGCCCGGTCCCGCGCCCCCTTCCAGAACCGCCAGCCGCGACTGCCGCCGCCGCGCTGCCGGTGCTCGATGGGAAGCTCCACCCAGGCGTGACCCACCTCGGCGACCTTCGCCGTGATCTCCGTCGAGCAGTTCATCCCGCCGGACTCCAGCGGCAGGGCGCGGAACAGCGGGCCGCTGACCACCTTGAAGATCGAGTTGAAGTCGCGGTAGCGGGTGCGGAGCAGGACGTTGCTGACCGCGCCACTGGCCGCCGATCCCCACCGGTACGCCAGGCCGTCGGCCTTCTTGATCCGGGCACCGGAGAAGGCGAGCGCCTCACCGGCCTGGATGCGCGGGATGAACGTGTCGAGATTGGCGATCGGGAACTGGCCGTCGGAGTCGAGCAGGACGACCCAGTCCAGCCGGGTGTGGGCGATCGCGGCGGCGATGGCGGCGCCGGCGCCCCTGTTGCGCTCGAACGAGACGACGACGAGTTCGGGACAGTCGGCCTGCAGGGCCGCGAGGATGGCTCCGGTCGCGTCGGCGCTCCCGTCGTCGCACACGACGATCTCCCACGTGCCGACCGCCGGGTGCCGCTGAAGGTAGTCGCGCCACTCCGTCACCGCCGCTGCGATGTTGTCCGCCTCGTTGTACGCGGGCGCCGCCACCGAGATGTCGATGCTGCGGGCCCCGACATGCGTGTTCGGCAAATCTCACCTCCCGGGAGGGCTTCAGATGCGGGCGTGACGGCCACGACGAGACGGGCCGCCGGATCCGGCTACCGGACCGGCGTGAGCTCCCCGGCCCCCAGCAGGCGGGTGATCCAGCGATCCAGGGGAAGCAGGTTGACCACGACGACGATCGGGACGTGCGCGAGGGCGAACAGGATGGTCGCGCCGTACGAGATCGGACCGCCGGTGAACACGTTGATGTGGGGCGCGTCGATGACCTCGGGGATCCCCACCGGGTTGGCGGCGAACCACATGAGGTCGAGGAAGCCCGAGAAGAGGATGACGACACCGGTCGCCATGATCTTCAGGCAGCGGCCCGGACTGCCGCCCCCGATCCGGTAGGCGGCGGCGACCGTGAGGACGATCGCCGGGTAGAAGAACATGTAGAGGTGCGTGTAGAAGTTGTCGCCCTGCGCGCGCGCGGCGTCACCGAAGTAGAACCAGCTGATCCGCGGGACCAGGTAGCCGGTGAAGAAGACGAACGGGATGTAGACCAGCCAGTACAGGCGCTGCGACACCCACGGGAAGAACGCGATGGCCGCGCACAGGCAGGCGAACGCGAGCAGCTTGGCCACGAGCTCACCCGCCGTCTGGGTCTCGCGCCCGTGGGGGGTGGTCAGCCAGACGAGGGCGGCGACGGCCGCCCCGGCGACCAGGAACATCCACCACAGGTGCCGGGCCCATCGGTTCCGTCCGCGAAGGACGACGTCGACGGGGTGCCCCGGTACAGTTGGGGTGACATTCCCGTCCAGAAGCGACCGGGATGACGAGCTTTCGTCACGTGCCGTCATGAGAAATCGATACCTTTTTTCCAGACGACTGGCGATTCGGGATGGTTGACGAGCTCCGCCTACGAGCCGCGGGAGCGCTCCCACTCAGTATGGCAGCAGTCTCCGCAAAGGCGCCTAAGTATATGAAAATGGGATCTTTTGGCCTCGTCTTCCCGGGGCGGATTCGCGGTCGCTCGCGAACACGCAGGTCAGGCCATATTTAAAATTCAACTTCTTAACGTATCCCTGGACGAGGAGTCCAATATGTGGGCTTCTCTCGAATGTCGCTTCCGCAACTCGGCTTTCGGACAATACGTCGTGCTTTCCGTAAGGAACGCGCGCTTCTCCGCCCGGGGCGCCGCTCCGACGCTCACCCTGCGTGATCGCCGGGACCCTCTCGCGGGTCCGAGAAGCCCAGACGGTTCGGCTCCGCCATGACCCGGCCGTAGCCGCAGCCGTAGTCCAGGACACGGGCCCCGCGGTCCACGGTCGCCAGCCGGCCGGGGTCGACGGGGTGGGTGAACGTCTTCCCGGCGCCGGCGGTGTCCCAGTAGGTGAGCGGTTCCCCGGCTCCTCCGGCCGGGTTCACGCGGTGCGCGGCAGCGGCGGCAGCGGCAACGGCAGCCCCGGGAGGCCGTCGATGCTGGTCGCGACGTGCTCCTTCTTCTCGAAGTACGCGTCGAGCGACTCGTCGGTCTCGCGCGCGAAGCGCGACGCGTGCAGCGGGCGGTCCTCCTCGTAGGTCATGAACGGGACGGCGTACCCGCAGGTGTCGCGGATCCTCTCGGCGGTCACGACGATGATCGCGCGCAGGCCGTGCGGGACCGGGTCGATGTCCGGGAAGTGGCCCATCAGCCCGGCCCAGCGCGCGTCGTCGCGGAAGACCGGCTCCCCGCGGCCGTGCACGCGCACGATGGTGGGAGGACCGTCGAAGGCGCACCACATCAGGGTGATGCGGCCGTTCTCGCGCAGGTGCGCGATCGTCTCGGCATTGCTTCCGGCGAAATCGAGATAGGCCACGGTACGTTCGTCGACCACGGCGAACGAGCCGTTCAGGCCCTTGGGTGAAAGGTTGACGGTGCCGTCGCCGTCCAGCGGCGCCGTCGCGGTGAAGAAGATGTGCTGAGCCTCGATGAAGGAACGCAGCCTGCCGTCTATCCGCTCGTAGCTCTTTCCCATGCGCCGATTGTGACAGCGCGACCGTCTCTTCCCCGGGGCGGGAGGCGGGAGTCACGCGGGGGTGGAGGCTCGGCCTCCGTCGATTTCCCGCCGGTCGGGGCCTGTTTCGTCACGCGGTCCCGCGATGACCCCATGACGAAAATCGGACCGGCGGCCGGCGGCTGCTCGTCGAGCGCGCGGCCGCGGTGACGGGCGAACCCGTGCCGAGACACCGCGTCCCCGCGCTTCGCGACGTCCCCGAGGGGGTCGTGCCTCCGGGCGCCCCGGTCGTGCTGGGCGACACCCCGGGCAGTAGCTGGGACTCCCGGGAGTTCGGCTTCGTAAGGGGTGACGAGCCGGTCGGCGTCATGGTGCGCCACCTGTCGTGAGGCGCGCAACGCCCCCGCCCGGCGCGGTTCAGGGGCGGGGTGCGGGCCGCTGCCCCGGGCAGGGTGCGCCGATGCCGATGAGAACCTCCCGGGGGGCGCCCCCGTCGACGCCGACCAGGACGGGAAGGCATCCGGCCTCGCGTACGGTGTACCCGCCGACGAAGGCGATCCACTCGTCGTCGGAGTCGCAGCGATCCACCACCACCCGCGTACCGGGCGGATCGGGACGGCCCCACTTCAGCCAGAGACGGCCGGTCATCCCTTCGGGAACGGTCAGCTCGACGTGCCGCCCGCGCCGTACGAGAAGGCCCTGCTTGGCGAACAACCCCGGGCCCCCGTCCGGCAGTCTCACCTCGGACACCTGCAGGGCACGCTCGCGCGTGTCACCCGCCGGCAGGGCCACGGCGTCACCGACGATCCGCAGATCCCCGGAGGGCGCGCGTTCGCCGCCGACCCTGGTGTCGCACCGTACGGTCCCGGGCGGCTCGGGGGTGGCGGAGGCCACGGGGGAGATCGCCGAGGGCGAGGGGGAGCGCGGGGAGGCGGCCGGCGGTCGCGCCCCGGGCTCGCCGGAGGAGCACGCGGCCACGGCCTGGAGGGGGGCGAGGGCGGCGAGCCCGGCGAGGACGGCGGTGCGGATTCGCATGCGTCCAGTGTGCCCGCCACCCGGCCTGTTCGGGCCCCCGTCCGATCGTTCCGCGGGGCCGTCCGCGATGCTTGGGAATGAAGCCGGAGTCCGGCCCGAGGCCGCCGGTGACACGGCCGCGAGACCGGCCGGTCCGAACCACCACACAGGCAAGGAGCGCCTCGTGCGAGACATCACCGTGTTCAGCGGTAGTGCCCACCCCGAGCTGGCGGCGGAGATCTGCGCCCACCTCGGGACCCCGCTGCATCCGGTCCGGGTCAAGCGCTTCGCCAACGACTGCGTGGAGGTGCAGCTGCAGGCCAACTGCCGGGAACGGGACGTGTTCCTGATCCAGCCCCTGGTCCCCCCGGTCCAGGAGAACCTCGTCGAGCTGCTCCTCATGCTCGACGCCGCCAGGGGGGCCTCGGCGGCCAGGACGACCGTGGTGATGCCGCACTACGCCTACGCCCGCTCGGACAAGAAGGACGCCCCCCGCATCTCCATCGGCGCCCGCCTGGTCGCCGACCTCCTGGTGGCGGCGGGTGCGGGCCGGGTGCTCACCATGACCCTGCACTCGCCCCAGGTACACGGTTTCTTCAGCATCCCGGTCGACCACCTGCACGCCCTGCGCGAGCTGGCCGCCCACTTCCGCCGGTACGACCTCTCCAACACCGTCATCGTCTCCCCCGACCTGGGCAACGCCAAGGAGGCGGCGACGTTCGCGCGGATGCTCGGCGTGGGGGTCGCGATGGGGGCCAAGCAGCGGCTGAGCGACGACCGCGTCGTCATCAGCTCGGTGATCGGCGACGTCGAGGGCAAGGACGTCGTCATCCTGGACGACGAGATCGCCCGCGGCACGACGGTGATCGAGTTGCTCGACCGGCTGCGCGAGCGAGGGGTCCGTTCCGTACGCGTCGCCTGCACGCACGGTCTCTTCGCCGGCGGGGCCGTCGACCGCCTCGCCGAACGGGCCGAGGTCGAGGAGGTCGTCTGCACCAACACTGTGCCCGTCCCCGACGTCAAGCCCGATTCCGTGCTGAAGGTCCTGTCGATCGCCCCGGCGCTCGCCGAGGCCATGCGCCGGATCCACGACGGCGAGTCCGTCAGCGCCCTGTTCGACGCCTGACCCGCCCCGGGGCCGCCCTCCGCGCCGGGAGGTCGCCGTCGATCGGGAGACCGCCGCCGGCGCGAAGGGACTACCCGACCGGCGCGTTCCGGGGGACATCCGGGCCGGGCGTCGCGTCCCGCAGGGGATCCCGGCCGGACGCCGCGTTCCGGGGGACATTCCGGCCGGGCGTCGCGTTCCGGCCGGGAGCGGGGCGGAGGGCGGGCCCGGTGTCGCGTGAGGTGTCGCGTGAGGCGTCGCGTCGTCCGTCGGGAGTGCGCGGGTTCCGCTCCCGGCCGGTCGCCGGGCGGTGCTCGTCGTGGAGGGGCGAGCGCCGGACGTGGACGGGGTGGCCGGGCCGGAGCAGCCGGTAGAGCGCGACGGCGTTGTGCAGCGGGACCCGGACGCAGCCGTGGGAGGCGGGATAGCGGGGGACGAGGGTGGAGCCGTGGACGGCGATGCCGCCGTTGAAGTAGACCGGGTGGAACATCGACCCCAGGATGCCGGTGGACCAGCCCGGTGCCCGCTGCCCGGCCCGGAAGTCGCCGACCGGGGTCTCGGCGAAGCCGCAGTGCCCCCTCACGCAGTACGACCGGCCCGCGCCGGTGGAGATGTGACTGACCAGCACGGGCCGGCCGCCGCTCCAGACCGTGAGGAGCTGGCGCCGCAGGTCGATCTCGGTCCGCTCGGACTCGCCGTTCCTGACCAGCGGCCTGATGGGCCGGGGGTGCAGCAGGGCCCGCCAGGTCGGCGGGTCGATCCTGTTGACCGGTCTCAGCCCGTTGGCCTTCTGAAAGGCCCAGACGGTCATGCGGAGGGCGGGGTCGTATGTGACGGAGAGGTCTCCCGAAGGAAAGCCAAGTCTCATAAGCCTTTTTCTCACGTTATATACCTCGATTCCCCTGCTTCCTTCCCTGAGGGCGGTGAACTGATCCGGCATGGGAATTCTCCGGAAGTTCGGGGACGGGTCGACCATGGCTCCCGCGGTGCCGCAGGACAGGGCCGTGAACAGGGCGAAGGCGGAGATCGCGACCAGGCGGCGGTGGATGATGCTTCGCATATGTGACGTCTATCCGCTGGCAGGATTGATTAACCCTGTAATGCCGCTTGCCAGGAAGTAAGAGTTATACCGCCGCGTGCGACCGCATGATCGTCGTAGGGGAATTGTCATCACAAAAAAGACATGTTCGCATTGATATCGATGCAGTGATGTCAGGGGGAGAGGACGGGCCACGCTCAGGGACGAGGCGCCTCGACGGGTCGCGTGTAGCGGACCGTCCGGTCGACGACCCGGAAGCCGAGCGCCTGGTACAGCCGGGCGGGCACCGGGTACCCCGCGTCCCCCCGGGGCTGGACGATCGCGCTCGCCGCTCCCGTCCGCCCGAGCCGGTGCAGCGCGTACAGGCAGACCGCGCGGGCCAGCCCCCGCCGGCGGAAGTCCCGGTGCGTGCCGACCGGCTCCAGCTCCCCGACACCGTTCACGTCGTCCGGCCAGATCAGGCAGTACGCGGCCAGGCGTCCGTCTGGTGCCTCGACGACGCAGTCCAGCTCCGGCAGGTACGGCCACGCGCGCATGACGGCGCGATAGCTCTCCTCGGTGACCGAGGAGGGGGCGAACGCCGACCGGTGGACGGCCACCCGCCCGGCCACGTCCTCCTCGCCGCGCACGTGGCGCGCGGTGAAACCGTCCGGAATCTCCGGCTCAGGCAGGTCGCGCAGGTCACGCCACATGCGTACCTGGAAGGGGGCGTCCGCGGGTCCCGGCCGGTAACCGTGCCGGACCAGGGTCGCGGCGAGCCGCTCCTCGCCCGACAGGATCGTCACGGCCGTCTCGCCCCCGAGACCGCTCCCGAAACCGCCCCCGGAACTCATCCCGTGGAACCAGCCGAGCACCTCGTCGGCCAGCTCGGGGTGCCCGGGATGCACGAACAGCTCCAGCTCGCCCGGGGGCGACGCCCATCCCCAGGCCAGCGTCTCGCCGTCGCGTTCCCAGAGCACGGTCGGCCACTCGGCCTCCCGGCCCACGTGCTGGAACCTGCTCCAGGCCAGACCGCCGACGTGCGGCCGGGCGGCCGCGTGCCAGGCGGCCCGTACGAGATCCTGCATCCTCCGCAGGTCGGCGGGGCCCGCGTAGGGGCGCGCGACGACGTTCCGCACCGTGTCCGATGTCCTTCCCGTGGGAGGGCCTCCCGGCGAACGGCGGTGCGCCGCACCGCCGCCCCCGCATTCTTCCGCCCACCGCCCCGGGGTGCACCCGGGTATCCCCGGCCCGGGCATGCCCGCTCGCGTGCGCGGGAGCACGGCGTCACTCCGGGCCTTCCCACCTCGCGAGCCGGTCGGCCCGGCGTGAACCGTACAAGATCATGTCTTGTACGGCTCACATGCGTGTGGCTATAGTGCAACTTGCCATAAAGAAGTGCGCACTATTCGATGCCGATGAGGAGGATCATGGCGCGGGGGGAGGATCTGGCCGGGTTGACCGTGCTCGCGCTGCTCTCGGTCAGGCCGAGCCATCCCTACGAGATGCACCGGTTCGTGGTGGACACGCACAAGGACTACCTGACCGGCCTGCCGCGCAGCCTCTACCACGCGGTCGACCGGCTGGTCAGGGACGAGCTGATCGTGCCCGCCCACACCGGCAGGGAGGGGCGGCGGCCCGAGCGCACGGTCTACGAGCTGACCGGCGAGGGCAGGGCTGAGCTCGCCACCCGCCTGCGCCGGCTGCTGGAGGAGGTGGGGCCCGGCGCCCTCGCCTTCACCGCGGCGCTCTCCATGGCGGGGTGCCTGCCCCCCGCCGAGGTGGAGCGGGCGCTGCGCGGCCGGGCCGCCGTCCTGGAGGGGAGGGTCGTCACGGCCACCGAGACCCTGCGCGGGCTGATCGAGGGCGGCCTTCCGCCGATCCTGCTGCTGGAGGTCGAGTACGAGCACGCCCTGCGCTCGGCCGAGCTCGGCTGGGTGCGAGGACTCCTGGCCCGGCTGGAGTCGGGCGAGGTCATCTGGGACGGCGCCGGCAACCGCGAGCTGCTCGGCGGACCCCCGTGAACGAAAGGGCCGCCGGCAGGCGGCCGTGAACGCCGGCCGGGTGCGCCAACACCCGGCCGGCGGAGAAAGCACCGAACCGACCGCGAGGCGGCCGTCCCGGACTCCCGAACCCCCAGGATAGGCCCCTCGCCCATCGCGAGGAGAAGACCCATGTCCACACCCGTACCCGCAGACGCCGGGATCCGCGACCTGCTCGACCGCCTGACCGCGGCCTGGAACGCGGGCGACGCCGACGCCTACGGCGAGCTGTTCACCGAGGACGCCGACTACATCACCTTCTTCGGGCTCCGCCTGACCGGCCGCCAGGCCGTCACCGAGGCGCACCGTGCCCTGTTCGAGGGACCGCTCAGGGGCTCGCGCCTGACGGGCGCCTCCTCGGGGCCGGACGGGGCCGACATCAGGCCGGTACGGCCCGACGTCGCCGTGGTGATCTTCGCCGGTTCCGTGGCGGGGGCCGACGCCCCGCCCGACCCCGCCCGGGACTCGATCGTCACCCTGGTCGCCGTACACGACGACGCCTGGAGGTTCACCTCCTTCCAGAACACCCGCCGGACCTCGCCGTGAGGTCCGCCCCGCTGTTCGAGGCGGCCGGGGTCGTCGGGGCCCCGCCCGGCCGGGTGGGACGGCTGGTGCTGACCGTGCGTCCCGGGCCGGTCGGCCCGGACAACCTCTGGCTGCTCACCGCGCACGGCGGCGTCGTCTCGGGCGGGCCGGAGCGGTTCACCCTCGCCACGCCGGCACACTCCACGACCGTCGAGCTGGGCGGGAACGGCGGGGACACCATCGCCTTCCAGGGCGGGTGGTGGTACCGCGGCGAGTACACCGTCGCGCCGCATCCCGAGGGAACCCTCCTCACCCACCGGGTACGCAACGTGGCGACCTGGATGCGGTGGGGCGTCCCGCTCGCCAACCGCTTCTTCGTCGGATTCCGGCGCGACACCCGCGAGGGGTTCGCCGAGGGGCTCCGGCGGATCGGCGACGAGCTGGGGTGTCCCGCGCGCCTGCTCTGAGCACGCAGGGGTCCCGCCGGAAGCGCGGGGTGTCCCGCCGCCTGCTCTGAGCACGCAGGAGGCCCGCCGCGAGTGCGGGGACGGCCCGCGTCAACGGGACAGGCCCGGTTCCACCGCGGGGAACCGGGCCTGGAGCCACGCGCCGGGGGACTCCGCGACCACGCGCAGGCCGCCGCCGTGCCCTGCCGCGATGTCCCTGGCGATGGCCAGCCCGAGCCCCGACCCGCCCGCGTCCCTGTCCCTGGCCTCGTCCAGGCGGGTGAACCGGTCGAAGACCGCCTCGTGGTGCTCGGCGGGGATGCCCGGCCCGTCGTCGCGCACGTCGAGCACCACCTCGCCCGCGTCGACGGCCAGCCGGACGACGACCGTCGCGTCGGCGTGGCGCACGGCGTTGTCCACCAGGTTGGCGACCACGCGGCGCAACCGCCCGGCCGAGCCGAGCACGACCGCGTCGGCCGCCACCTCCAGCCTGACCTCGACCTCCGGCCTGGGCCGCGCCCGCGCCGCCTCCTCGGCGGTGACCTGGCCGACGTCCACCTCCTCGGCGGGGACGGGCTCACCGGCGTCCAGCCGGGCGAGCAGCAGGAGGTCGGAGGTGAGCGCCTGGATCCGGTCCACGTCGGTCAGCGCCTCGGCCGCCGCCGGTCCCGGCGGGGCCAGCTCCAGGCGGGTCCGCAGGACGGCCAGCGGGCTGCGGAGTTCGTGGGCGGCGTCGGCGACGAAGCGCCTGTGCCGCTCGACCGCGACCTCCAGGCGGTCGAGCGTACGGTTCATGGTCTCGGCGAGGCGGGCGATCTCGTCGCGTGCCGGTGGCACCGGGACCCGCCGGTGCAGGTCGCTGGCGGTGATGTCGGCCATCTCGGCGCGGATGGCCGAGACCGGCGCGAGTGCCCGGCCGACGGCCAGCCAGGTGAGGACGGCCACCAGCAGGAGCAGCGCGGGAACGCCGGGGATCAGCAGGCCGCGCAGGGCCCCCAGGGCGTCGTCGGCGGCCTCCAGCGAGGCGCGGGCCTGCACGACCATCACGCCCCCGGCGGTGTCCACCGGCATCGTGACGAGGGCGAAGGACTCGCCGGGCGCCCATCGCGTCACCTCGTCCGCCCTGGCCGGGCGCGCGCTCTCGACGAAGACCTTGACGTCGGGGTCGAGGACGGGAGGCTCGCCGGACCCGGTGGTGCCGCTCACCACGAGGTCGTCCCGCACGACGCCGGTGGCGAGCACGTCGGCGGTGGCGTCGGCGCGGCGGGCGGCCTCACCGGCGGCGCTGCGGGTCAGGCTCCCGTTCAGCACCCCGACGAGCACCGCCGCGGCCACACCGAGCGCGACCGCGACGATGGCCGTGGCGGCGAGCGTCGCGCGGAGCCGTACCGACAGGTGCGAGGCCATCTCAGGCCTCCAGCCGGTAGCCGGCGCCGCGTACCGTCACCAGCGAGGAACGGCCGAACGGCGAGTCGATCTTGCGGCGGAGCGCGCTGACGTAGACCTCCACGATGTTCGGATCGCCGTCGTAGGAGAAGTCCCACGCCTGGGCCAGCAGTTCCCTCTTGGAGACCACCTCGCCCTGCCTGCGCGCCAGGCCGTGCAGGACCGCGAACTCCTTGGGGGTGAGCGGGATGTCCACCGTCCCCCGGCGGCAGCGCAGCCCGGCCGGGTCCACGGTCAGGTCGCCGACCGTGATGGACACCGGCCTGGCCGTGCCGCCCCGCCGTACCAGGGCGCGCAGCCTGGCCAGCAGCACCACGTAGGCGAAGGGCTTGGACAGGAAGTCGTCCGCCCCGGTGTCCAGTGCCTCGGCCTCGTCGTGCACCCCGTCCTTGGCGGTGAGCATGAGGATCGGCGTCCAGTTCTCCGCGTCGCGGAGCCTGGCGCAGACGGTGTAGCCGTTCATCCGGGGCAGCATGACGTCGAGCACGATCACGTCGTACGGGTTCTCGGTCGCCATCCACAGCCCGTCACGGCCGTCGTGGGCGACGTCGACGGCGAAGCCCTCACCCGCCAGCCCCTCCTTGAGCAGATGGGCCAGGCGTTTCTCGTCTTCGACCAGCAGCACGCGCATACCGCTCAGCGTGCCGCACGACGCCTAAAGCCAACCTGAAGACGCTTTCTGCGACCTTCAGCCTGGACTCAGGCGACGGGAGGGAGTCTGTGTCCCCGGAACGGCTCGACCACCCGAGAAGGAGAAACCATGCGTATCCGCATGCTCGCCACCGCCCTGGTGACGACGGGAGCCCTCATGGGCACGCTCACCGGGGCCGCGAGCGCCGACGGCACGCCGGCTCCCGAGGACGACGCCGTCGTCTTCGCCTGCGAGGGAGGCGGTCAGGTGGCCGTGAGGGTACGGACGTTCACGAGGGCCGAGATCGAGAAGCTGGAGAAGGAGGGGAAGACGCCCGCCGTCCCCGCCCTTCCGTCCGGGACCGGGGTGGGCGGGACCCGCGAAAGCCATGGGGACCGGGCCGTCCGGGGGTGGGCGGAGGCGGGTCCGAGCGAGGTGGTGAGGCCGGAGGAGGTGAGACCCGGAGAGACGAGAGCGGGAAGGGCGGAGCCCGGGGCCTGGCACACCGATGTCACGATCACGGCCCGTCCCGAGGAGGGCGGGAAGGCCGCGGGACCGGAGAGCGTGCGCCTGGCCCTGCCCGAGCCGGGTGGGACCGGAACGCCGGGGAAGGGGGGACGCCTCGTGATCACCGGAGCGGTGCCCGTTCCCGGCGGCAAGGACGCCGGTGCGACGGGGAGGACCGAGACGAAGGTCACCCTCGAAGGCGGCGAGCCCGTCATCACCTGCGCCATGAGGAAGTGATCCCGTGAGAACGTCCGGAGGGCCACGGGGGCTGACTCCGGAAGAGACTCCGCGGGCCGGCCGGTGAGATCCGTGCGGGAGTGACCCGGCCGGCCCGCGGTCCGCGTTCCCGGCCCCGGGGGTCAGTCCCCGGGAAAGCTCGGGTGCGGGCCCAGGGCCCAGTACTCGTAGAGGCCGTGGCCGACGTGGCCGTCGTACTCGAAGCGGCCGACGGCGTCGACCAGTCCCCACATGACGGCGGCGTCCCCGGGGAGCGTGTGGGTGACGCCCTGGACCACCGGGCCGGGGCCCTGGTACATGCCGTGCCTCCAGTCGGCCTCCAGGCCGTACCCGGTGCCCACCATCAGGTGCACCGGCAGGAGCGGGACGCAGCGCATGTCGAAGGGCCTCCCGCCCGGTGGCGCGAAGGAGATCACCGCCTCGCGCACGTCCCGGGTGCCGTCCCGGTAGACCGGGCGGTACTCGGGACGCCCGAGGTACTCCTCCTCACCCTCGCGCGCGGACCCGAAACCCCACACCCGCACCGCCTCCTCCAGCACCCGGCGGCCCTTCTCGTCCTCCTGGACGATGCACAGGATGGCGTGGTCGTCGAAGCGCACCGGGGTGTAGAGCCAGTAGAAGGTGCCCGCGTTGCGCGCCTGGATGCCGGGAGGCTCGGGCTCGCCGACCGGGCGGATGCCCCAGGAACGGTCGCGGCTGCCCTGCCAGCGGTCCGGGGTGACCTCGACGCGCTCGTCGCCGATCGTGATGTGCCCCGTCCACCGGCCGGTCTGGGCCAGCCGGGAGGAGTCGAAGACCACGCGCTCCTGCCATCGTACGAAGTGCCGGGGCTCCAGCGTGGCCGGGATCGTGCCCTCCCAGAGGAGGTCGAAGGACAGACCGTGCTCGGTGGGGTCGAGCACCACCCGCAGCCGCCGGAGCCCTTCGATCACCTCGACCCTGAACGGACCGACCCGCGTGTCCATCCGGTCGTCGCCCAGTTCCCGCGAGGCCCGGACCACCCGGTGCAGGTCCCGGTACCGCACGCAGGCGAACGCGTCGGTGACCCCCAGGTTGGGGTACTGGCCCAGACCGACGATGAGCATCAACTCGCCGGAGCCGGCGTGGCAGTTGAAGTAGTAGCGGTCGTAGAAGTTGCGGTCCGAGGTCGCGACGTGCCGCATCACCTCGGGCGACTGGTGGACGGGGTGATCGTCGAGGGGCGACAGGGTCATCGGGGCTCCTTTACCTCGGGAACCCGATCTAACAAGCGCTTGGTCAATCGGTCAACGGCCGGACGGGCCGCCGTGCCGAAGGGCCGCCACACAGAAGTACGGCCCGCACCATCGTCGTGATGGTGCGGGCCGTACCTCCGGCAGGTGCCGTACGCCGCGTTCGTCCTCGGCGTACGCCGACCGTCAGGGCTGTGTCTTGGAGATGTGCTCCGCCCTGGAGTCGGCCGTGCCGTCGGTCTCGCCGGTCTTCGAGGTGAGGTCGTTCTTCACCTCGGTGACCGCGCCGGCCGCGGCCTCCGTCTTCTGTCCCACCCACTGGGACGCGTCGGAGGCGCTGTCCTTGAGCGTGTCCGCCCACTGGTCGGCGTTGCGCCGGTACAGCGCGTAGCCCGCCGCTCCGATCGCGACGCCCGCGACCAGCAGGACCACCGGCCACTTCCTGGACTTCGCGGGAGCGGGATCGATCCTCGCGGCGGCCTGGGACAGCGCGGCGCTGATCCTCGGCGCGAGCTGCTCCTCGAACGAGTGCGCGGCGGCGTCGAGTCTGGGCGCCGCCCATCCACGGGCGACGATCATCTTCTCGCCGGCCACGTCACGGGCATGACCAGCCGCTTCACGAGCCTGGTCGGCCATCGGGCCGACCCGGTCCGCCGCGCGGGCGGCCTGAGCCTTGACGTGGCGCAGCGACCTCTCCGGTGCCACGATCTTCATCTGACGCTTTCCAAACACTGCTAGAGGCACAATCAACCTCCCCATTCGTTGGGGCCCCGCCGCCACCCCTTCCCGCTCGAAGGCGGCTCAATCATGACTGCCCATGGGAGGATGGTTGCGGGCCTGCGGTTGCGGCCGAAATCGTCAAAGCGCCACAAAAGCAATACGTTACATAGGCATTACCAACGATCTGAACGACCTGAAGGGGGCAGTCCGATCATGGCTGAGAAGTTGATCGCGAACCTCAATACCAACCGCGGCAGCGTGAAGGTCCAGCTCTTCCCGGACCACGCGCCCAAGACCGTGCGCAACTTCGTCGAGCTCGCCGAGGGCACCCGCGAGTGGGTGCACCCGGAGACCGGCGAGAAGTCCACCGCCAAGCTGTACGACGGCACGGTCTTCCACCGTGTCATCTCCGGCTTCATGATCCAGGGCGGCGACCCGCTGGGCCAGGGCGTCGGCGGCCCCGGCTACCAGTTCGACGACGAGATCCACCCGGACCTCTTCTTCAACCGCCCGTACCTGCTCGCCATGGCCAACGCCGGCATCCAGTTCAACCGCGGCACCAACGGCTCGCAGTTCTTCGTCACCGTGGTGCCCACGCCGCACCTGAACGGCAAGCACACCATCTTCGGCGAGGTGGTCGAGGGCCAGGAGGTCATCGACGCCATCGCCAAGACCGAGACCGACGCCCGTGACCGTCCCACCGAGCCGGTGGTGCTGGAGTCGGTGACCATCGAGCGCGTACAGGGCTGATCCTCCCGTCCGCGCGCGACGGGGGCCGGTCCCCCGTCCGCGAGCACGTGCGGGGCAGATCTCCCGTCCGGCGGCCTCCTCGGAGGCCGCCGTCCGCTTTTCCGGGAACGCCCGGCCTCGGCCCACGGGTGCGCCCGGCCTCGGCCCACGGGTGCGCCCGGCCTCGGCCCACGGGAACGCCCCGGCCCACGGGAACGCCCCGGCCCCGGCTCGCGTGTACGCTCCGGCCCCGGCTCGCGAGGACTCGCCGACGGCGTGCGGGCCGCCGGCCGTCACCATGCCTCGGGCCAAGGGTGCGCGAGGGCCCGGGATCGTGAATAGGCTGGCAGTCTGTGGAGGACAGAACGCTCGAAGGGGCCAGCCACACATCATGACCACCCAGCCGTCCGAAGAGCCAGGCACCGTCGTCCCGACCTGTTACCGCCACCCGGGACGCGAGACCTACGTCCGCTGCCAGCGCTGTGACCGTCCCATCTGTCCCGACTGCATGCGTGACGCCTCGGTGGGCTTCCAGTGCCCCGAGTGCGTGGCCGAGGGCGGCAAGGGCATGCGCCGGGCGCAGGCGGTCTTCGGCGGCAGGGCGGTCACCACCCCCAGGGTCACCTGGACACTGCTGATCATCAACGTCCTGGCGTACGCCGGCGAGATCGTGGGCGGCAACCCGGTGGTGAACGCCTTCGCGATGAGCGCCTACGACGTCGCCTACGGGGGCGAGTGGTGGAGGCTGGTCACGGGTGCCTTCCTGCACCAGCCGATGACGTCGGGAGGGCTGGGGCTGACCCACATCCTGTTCAACATGTGGGCCCTGTACGTCATCGGCCCGGAGCTGGAGCGGCGCCTGGGAGCGGCCAGGTTCCTGACCCTCTACCTGCTCTCCGCGCTCGGCGGGTCCGTCGCGATCTACCTGTTCGGCCTGGCCGCGGTCGGGGCGTCCGGCGCCATCTACGGCCTGTTCGGCGCGATGTTCGTGCTCGGCCGGAGGCTCGGCTACGACGTGCGCGGCGTGCTCTGGCTGATCGGCATCAACGCCGTCCTCACCTTCGTCATCCCCGGCATCAGCTGGCAGGGCCACCTCGGCGGCCTGGTCACCGGCGCCGTGGTGGCGGCCGTCCTCGCCTTCGCCCCGCGCGGGAACCGCGACGCGGTCCAGTGGGGAGGCTGCGTGGCGATCCTGGTCGTCCTGGTGGCGCTGGTGCTGGTGCTGCCGCCGTTCGCCGTGAACGCCAGGTTCGGGCTCCTGGGATGATCATCCACACCCTGATGCTTCCCCAGGGTGTGGACGGCGCCTGTGGAAAACGTCAACGCCAGCGGGTCGAAAGGATCACGCCGAAGATGATGAAGGCGAACCCGACCAGCAGGTTCCAGTTCTGCAGGGTGCCGAACAGGGGTGCGGTGGGAACCACGTAGTAGATGGCGATCCACAGGATGCCGATGATCCAGCAGGCCACCATGACCGGTGCCAGCCAGCGCGGACTGATCTTGACCTGCTGGGAGGCCTGCGGCGGGGTGTAGACCGGCTTCTTGCGCGTCTTGGGCTTGGGCACTGGGGTTCTTCTCCTGCGTCAATCCCGCGCGATCCGCGTCGGGTGCGGGCCGTGTCGGTCAGCGTGGTCGCTGGTGGGTGAAGTTCCGTGTAAGGATAGTCCGCGCGCACGGGCGATGGCGATTCCGCAGGGCACCATCCTGTGGCAAATGTTGCGCCGAGGCCGTGATCAGGCGCGGCCGGCGCGGTGCCGCCGTGCATACCCTGCCCCCATGAGAGCCATGCTGAGGGCCGCGAGCGACCTGAGCGTCACCGCGGGCCTGATCGTCCTGCTCTTCTGCGCCTACCTGCTCTGGGGCACGGGCTCCTACACCGCCGGGCAGCAGATGCTGCTGCAACGCGAGTTCACCCAGAAGGAGAAGGCCGAGCTCGGCCCGATCAGGCTGGGCGGGGCGGTGGCGATGCTGAGGATCCCCCGGCTCGGCGGCGACTACCGGTACGCCGTCGTGGAGGGCGTCGACGCCGACCGGCTGCGGATGGGACCGGGCCACTACCCCGGAACCGCAATGCCCGGAAAAATTGGAAATTTCGTTCTTTCTGGCCATCGAACGACCTATGCCGCGCCGTTCAACCGCATCGACGAGCTCCAGCCGGGGGACCCCCTGGTGGTCGACACCCGCGAGGCCCGCTACACCTACCGCGTCACCGGCACGCGGATCGTCGACCCCACCGAGCTGGGCGTGGTCGCGCCCGTTCCCGGACGACCGGACCGCAAGCCGGCCAAGGCGATGATCACGTTCGTCACCTGCCATCCGGAGTACTCCGCGGCCCAGCGCCTCATCGTCTTCGGCGAGCTGGACGAACGTCAGGGCCGCCGTGAACGCCCCGAGTGACCCGGGCGCCCCGGCCCGCCCGGCCGGCCCCCGCGGGATCGAAGGACGGCACGCCCGTAAGGAACGGCGTGCCTCGAAGGACCGGACGAGGAGTCTCATGTACGGATGGATCTGGCGGCTGCTCCCCGGAAGCCTCGCGACCAAGGTCTTCACCGCCGTGGTGCTGGTCGGCCTGGCCACGGTCGTACTCTGGTACGTCGTGTTCCCCTGGATCGAACCCCGCATCTCCCTCGACCCCACCGTCGTGGGCCGATGAGCCGTGTCCTCGTCGTCGACAACCACGACAGCTTCGTCCACACGATCGTCCAGTACCTGCGGGCGCTCGGCGCGGCCTGCGACGTGCGCCCGCGCGACCGGGTCTCGGTCGAGGACGCCTCCGGTTTCGACGGGGTCCTGATCAGCCCCGGCCCCGGCACGCCGGAGGACGCCGGGGTGAGCGTCCCGCTGGTCGGTCACTGCGAGGCCCACGGCATCCCGCTGCTCGGCGTCTGCCTGGGACACCAGGCCATCGCCGTCGCCCACGGCGCGACCGTCGGGCGGGCTCCCGAGCCCATGCACGGCCGTACCAGCGCGATCACGCACGACGGGCGGGGCGTCTTCGCCGGGCTGCCCTCACCGGCGACCATGACGCGCTACCACTCGCTGACCGTGCTCGCCGGGACGGTCCCGGAGGCGCTGGAGGTCACCGCCGTCACCGGGGACGGCGTGATCATGGGGTTGCGCCATCGCACCGCGCCCGTCGAGGGCGTGCAGTTCCACCCCGAATCGGTGATCTCCGAACACGGTCACCGGCTGCTCGGGAACTGGCTCGAAAGATTGGTGTAACACCGGCCCCCTGCTGGGCGATTGACCAGTGAGAGTCCTTCCGCCATCGCCCCCGAGTGGCGGAAGGACTCTTTCTCGTCCGGCCGGGACGTCAGGTCCCGTCGGCCGGCGACTCGTCGAAGATCGTGCCGTCGTCGGTCTCCGTGGGCCCCGGGTCCGGGTCCGGCTGCTCCTCGGGATAGGTCGGATCCTGCGTCGGCTGCTCGGTCGGCTCGGGCGCCTTACCGCTGGAGACCACCAGCGTGATCGTCGTGCCGGGCTGGTACTTGCCGCCGGGCTCGGGGGACTGGCTGATCACGGTGTCCTTGGGCAGGTCGCTCGGCTGCTCCACGACCCTCGACTTGAAGCCGAGCTGCTTGAGCGTCTCCTTGGCGTCCTTGACCGTGAGGTTCACCACCCCCGGCACCTCCACGGCCTCCTTGGGCACGTAGATCCGGACGCTGTCGCCCTTGTTGTACTTCTTGCCCGCCTCGGGCACGGTCTCGAAGACGATCCCCTGCTTGCGGCTGGAGGCCTTGCTCTGCAGGCTCACCTCGAAGCCGGCCTCCTCCAGGATGGTCCTGGCCTCCTCGGCGGTCTTGCCGACCACGTCGGGCACCTCGACCTTCTCGACGCCCTTGGAGACCTTGAGCGTCACCTCGGCGCCCTTGGCGACCTCGATGTCGGCGGCCGGATCGGTCTCGATCACGAGGCCCTTGGGCACCTCGTCGTCGAACTCCTCGACCGTCTTCACCTTCAGGTCCATGCCGGTGAGCGTCTTGGCCGCCACCTTCGCGTTCTGCGAGGCCAGCGGGGGGATCTTCACCTTGGTGCTGACGGCGGGGGGATCCGGCGAGAGGAAGATGTACCCCACGCCGATGAACGCGCCGATGACCAGCAGCGGGATGAGGATCCACGCGGCGGTCCTGACCGCGGTGTTGCCGCCGCCCTGCTGGCGGCGCCGTCCGCGCTCGCCGGGGGGCCGGCCCGCCTCGGTGCCGTACTCGTACGCCGGGACGGCCGTGGTGCGCTGGGTGGCGGGGCCGCCGGGGGGCGGGGCCTGCATGGTCCGGGTGGCCGGGTTGTAGGCGGCGGCGTTCCCGGCGGCCATGTTCATCGTCTGGGCGTCCGTGGGGATGCCGGACATCGCCCGCTGGATGTCGGCCCGCATCTCCCCGGCGCTCTGGTAGCGGTGCGCCGGGTCCTTGGCCATCGCCTTGAGCACGATGGCGTCGGCCCACGGGGGAATGTCGTGGTCGATCTGCGACGGCGGGATCGGGTCCTCGCGCACGTGCTGGTAGGCGATCGCGACCGGCGAGTCACCGGTGAACGGCGGCTGCCCGGTCAGCAGCTCGTACAGCACGCAGCCGGTGGAGTAGAGGTCGCTGCGGGCGTCGACCCGCTCGCCCCTGGCCTGCTCCGGCGAGAGGTACTGGGCGGTCCCGATCACCTGGGCGGTCTGCGTCATGGTCGCGGCCGAGTCGGCCATCGCGCGGGCGATGCCGAAGTCCATCACCTTCACGTCGCCGTTACGCGTGATCATGATGTTCGCCGGCTTGATGTCGCGGTGGACGATACCGCCGCGGTGGCTGTAGTCCAGCGCCCGCAGGATGCCGTCGACCAGCTCCGCGGCGCGCTCGGGCATCAGCCGGCGATCGGCCCGCAACAGGTCGCGCAGGGTGCGGCCGTCCACGTACTCCATCACGATGTAGGGCACCGGCGCGCCCTCGGAGACGTCCTCGCCGGTGTCGTAGACCGCGACGATGGACGGGTGGTTCAGCGACGCGGCGGACTGGGCCTCCCGGCGGAAACGCGCCTGGAAGATGTGGTCTCTGGCCAGGTCCGCGCGGAGGGTCTTGATGGCGACGATCCGATCCAGCCGGATGTCTCGGGCGCGATACACCTCGGCCATGCCGCCACGCCCGACGACGCCGTCAAGCTCGTAGCGATCGCCGAGGCGTCGGGGCTGAGTCATTTCCTGCACTGTCCCTTACCGTTCATCTTGGGTGCCGGTGAGCTCTTGGGCCACCGGTGTCCATCATCGACCCGTCGCCGCATCACGTCTCCCCATTCGGCGGGTCCGTGTCGCCGGGGTCGGGAGTCGCACTGGGCTCTGCACTCGGTGTCGCCGTCGGAGCGGTGGGCGTGGCGGTGGGAGTCGTCGGGCTCGGGCTGGACGGTGGTGACGTACTCGGCCGTGCGGTGGGCGTGGCCGATGTGCTTACCGTAGCCGACGGCGTGACCGTCGGACGGCTCGGCTTCGTCGGCGAGAGCGGCGGTCTGCTCGCCGGGGGGCTGCTCCTGCCCGGCCGCGCGGTGGGTGTCACGACGGCCGGACTCGACCGCACGACGGGCCTGCCCGGCTCACCGTCACCGGGCCGGTCCCCCAGCTCGCGGGCGGCCAGGGTGCCCAGGCCGACCGCGGCGGCGCATCCCGCCACGGCGGCGACGATCATCGTGGTCCTGCGCCGGCCGCGACGTCCGTTCCGCGCCGGCACGGCGGGGGGAACGGTGGGCGGCATCACGGGCGGTACGGTCTCGGGCGCCGGGCCCGGCCGCCACGCGCCCGGCTGCACCCCACCGGAACGTTCCCGCTCCCCGCCGGGACCCGCGGACGAACCGCCGGGACCCGCGAACGGGCCGCCGGGACCCGTGGGCGGGCCGCCGAAACCGGTGGACGGGGTCCGGCCGGTGGCCGGCGACGAGGCGACGTCCCGCGGCCATTCGGCGGCGGGTTCGGCGCGCCAGCCCGCCGGGTCGGTGAGCATGCCCAGGCCGGTGGTGCCCGAGGCGGTCAGCGCGTCGAGCAGCACGTCCGCCCGCTCCGACAGCTCCCTGGCGCCGGCCGGGCGCCGCCGCGGGTCCTTGGACAGGCACGCCGTCACCAGGTCGCGGACCATCGGCGGCACGTCGCCGGGAAGCGGGGGCGGAGGCTCGCCGATGTGCATGAGGGCGACCGCCACCTGCGTGTCGGCGACGAACGGCGCCCGCCCGGCCAGGCACTCGTAGGCGACCACGCCGAGCGAGTAGATGTCGGTGGCGGGTGTCAGCGGGTCGCCGGAGACCTGTTCCGGGCTGACGTACTGAACGGTGCCCATCAGCATGCCGGTCTGGGTGACCGGCGCGGCCTCCAGCACCCTGGCGATGCCGAAATCTGTGATCTTTATCACACCGGCCTCGGTCACCAGGATGTTCCCCGGCTTGATGTCCCGGTGGATGATCCCCCCGCTGTGCGCCGCGTGCAGCGCCCGGGCGGTCTGGTGGACCACGTCGAGGGTGATCTCCGGGGTCAGCCTGCCGTCCCTGGTCAGGATGCCCGCCAGCGACTGGCCGGGCACCAGCTCCATGACCAGGTACGCGACACCGTCGGCCTCGCCGTAGTCGAAGACCTGCGCGATGCCCGGGTCGTTGAGCCCGGCCGCGATCCGCGCCTCGGAACGGAAGCGCCTGCGGAACTCCGGATCCTCGGCCACGTGCGCGCGCAGCAGCTTCACCGCGACCTCGCGGCCGAGGAGCTCGTCCTGGGCCCGCCACACCTCACCCATGCCGCCCGACGCGATACGCCCCAGCGGGCGGTACCGGCCCCCGAGCAACGCGGTCATCTCCCCAGCACCGCTTCCATCACGCTCTTGGCGATCGGAGCGGCCGTCTGGCCGCCGGAGGCGTCGCTGCCGGCGCTCCCGGACTCCACGATCAGCGCGACGGCGACCTGGGGGTCCTCGGCCGGCGCGAAGGAGATGAACCAGGCGTGCGGGTCACGGCCCTGGGAGGTCTCGGCCGTGCCGGTCTTGCCGCCGACCTTCACCCCGGGGATCTGCGCGGCGCTCGCGGTGCCCTTGTCGACGACGTTGACCATCATCTCCTGGAGCTTGCGCGCGTTGTCCTCGCTCATCGCGGTGGAGAGCTCGTCCTGGTCGGCGCTCTCGACCTGACCGCCCTCGGCATCCGCGATCTTCTCCACCAGGTACGGCTTCATGACCACGCCGTTGTTGGCGATCCCGGCGGCGATCATGGCCATCTGCAGCGGGGTCATCTGGTTGCTGCGCTGGCCGATCGCGGCCTGGGCCAGGGCCGCCTTGTCCTCCTCGGGACCGATGTTGCTCGGCGCGACCGCCATGGGGATCTGCAGCGCGTCACCGTCGATGCCGAACTTGAGCGCCTGCTCCTGCAGCGCGCCGTAGCCCAGCTCCATGGCGATCTTGCCGAACGGGGTGTTGCAGGACTTCTCCAGCGCGAACGAGAGCGTCACGCGCCCGGCGCCGCACGCCGCCCCGCCGTAGTTGGGCAGGTCGGCGGTGGTGCCGGGCAGGTCGAGCACCTGCGGGGCCTCGACCTGGCTGTCGGGACCCAGCGTGTCGTCGCTCTCCAGGTACGCCGCCATGGTGACCACCTTGAAGGTCGACCCCGGCGGGTAGGTGCGGCTGATGGCCCGGTTCTCCAGCGGCCTGTCGTCGTTCTCGGCCAGCTTGTTGTAGGCGGCGTTGACCGCGGCCTTGTCGGGCTTGGAGAGCGGGTTCGGGTCGTAGGTGGGGATCGAGACCATCGCGAGGATCGCCCCGGTCTTCGGCTCGATCGCGACCAGCGCGCCCTTCTTGCCGCTGTCGCCCAGCGCCTTGTAGGCCGCCTCCTGCGCCCTGGGGTTGATCGTCAGCTCGACGTTGGCGCCCTTGGACTTCTGGGCGGTGAACAGGTCGATGCTGCGCCGGATCAGCAGGCTGGCGCTGGTGCCGTCGAGCAGGCTGTCCTTCGCCCGCTCGATGTCGCTCGCGCTCTCGGGGGCGAAGAACCCGGTGACGGGCGCGTAGACCTTGCCCTCGGGGTAGCGCCGGCTGAAGGGGAACTTGTTGTCGCCGGTCTTGACGGACTCGGCGAGCACCTTGTCGCCCGCGGTGATCCGGCCGCGCTCGACCTCGTAGCGCGCGTAGAAGTTGCGGGTGTTGCGCGAGTCGTCACGCAGATCCTCCGCCCGCACGGCCTGCAGGTAGTTCACGTTGATCATCAGCAGGCCGAACATGAGCATGCAGGCGAGGGCGGCGCGCTTGAGGGGTCCGTTCATCGCTGGAACACCTGCGTCATTCCTTCGTCCTGGATGGCCTGGGGCGGGGGTTTCCTCGCCGTGTCGGACATGCGTACCAGCAGCGCGATGAGGATCCAGTTGGCCAGCAGCGCCGAGCCGCCCTGCGACATGAACGGCGTGACCAGGCCGGTCAGCGGGATCAGGTTGGTCACGCCGCCGACGATGATGAAGACCTGCCAGGCCAGGATGAACGACAGGCCACCGGCCAGCAGCTTGGAGAACGGCTCGCGGGCCGCGATCGAGGTGCGCAGGCCGCGCTCCACCAGCAGCGCGTAGACCATCAGCAGGGCCATCAGCCCGGTCAGGCCGAGCTCCTCGCCGGCGGCGGTGAAGATGAAGTCGGAGAAGGCCAGCGGGATCTCGTTGGGGTGGCCCTGGCCGAGGCCGGTGCCGAGCACGCCGCCCTGCCCCATCGCGAACAGGCCCTGCATGAGCTGGTAGCTGCCGCCGAGCTCGCGGTCGTACAGCACCTGGTTCTCCGGATCGAGGAAGACCTCGAAGCGGGCCGCGACGTGGTCGAAGATCAGCCCCGCCAGGACCGCGCCGCCCACGAAGAGCAGGATGCCGATCAGCACCCACGAGGTGCGCTGGGTGGCGATGTAGAGCATCGCGATGAACGTGCCGAAGATCAGCAGCGAGGAGCCCAGGTCCTTCTGCAGGATCAGCACGCCCAGGCTGAGACCCCAGGTGATGAGGACCGGGCCCAGGTCGCGGGCCCGGGGCAGGTCGATGAAGAGCAGCCGCCGCCCGGCCAGGGCCAGCACGTCGCGCTTGGCGACCAGGTAGCCGGCGAAGAAGATGACCAGGGCGAGCTTGGTGAACTCCGCCGGCTGGAGGGTGAACCCGAGGATCTTGAGCCAGATCCTCGCGCCGTTCTCCGAATGGCCGATGAGGGGCAGCAGCGGAGAGATCAGCAGGACCAGGCCGACCGCGCCCATGGTGTACGTCAGGCGCTGCAGCATCCGGTGGTCGCGCACCACGATCAGCGTCACCGAGAACATGACGACCCCGACGGCCGTCCACAGCAGCTGGGTGGAGGCCGAGGCGCCCGGCATGCGGGCCGCCTCCAGCCGGTAGATGACCACCAGCCCGATGCCGTTGACCAGGGTCACCAGCGGCAAAATCAGTGGGTCGGCCCAGGGCGCGAACTTCGCCAGCACCAGGTAGGCGACCAGCATCAGGCCGCCCAGCCCCAGGCCGTAGGTGAGCATCCCCGAGGGGATCTGGTTGTCGAGCGCCAGCCCCACGTTGGCGTACGCCAGCATCACGATGACGACCGCGAACGCCAGCATGGCCAGCTGGGCCACTCGCCGCTTGGCGGGGAGCAGGACGGGCTCGGCGCTAGGGGTGCTCATGTCTCTACTGTGACCTCGTGGGTTCGGGGGTTCTCGAAGGTGCGGAGGACGCGGAGGCGCTCGGGGTCGCGCTCGGCTTCTTCCCGCCCGCTCCGGCCGCGGTCGTCTTGAGCTCCTCGATCTTCCTCAGGCCCGCCTCGACCGTGGCCACCGGGATGCCGTCGCGGACCTGGCCCTGCTGGAACGCGCCAAGGGTGGTGACCGACTCGGTGGTGCTTTTGGCCACGTCGAAGAGCTCGAAGGGGCCGAGGTTGGTCTTCACGCCCTGAAAAACCACGATCTCGTTACCCCTGGCTCCCACGAAGTACTGGTCGTCCAGCCACTGGCTGCCGAAATACCAGCCTAGGCCGCTCCCGAGCACGACGACGCCGCCGGCCGCGGCCAGCAGGGGCCACATCCGGCGGCGCCTGACCGGCCGGGCCGCCGACCTGACGACCGGTTCGTCGTCGTCGTCGGAGATCACCGGCTGCGGCATGGTGACCGCCTCGACGGCACGACCGGCCGGGGTGTCCGGCGGCTCGGACCGCGGCATGGCCGAACCGGCCGCACCGACCACGGCGGCGTCGGTACGCGGCGCGAAGCCCTCGTCCACCTCCAGCACGTCGGCGACCACGCAGGTGATGTTGTCGGGACCGCCGCCCCGGTTGGCCAGGTCGATCAGGGTCCGCACCACCCCCTCGGGATCCTCGATCGTGGAGAGCGTGTGGTGCAGGGTCTCCGCGCTGACCACCCCGGACAGGCCGTCGGAGCAGAGCAGGTAGCGGTCGCCGAGCTGGGCCTCGCGCAGGGACAGGTCGGGATCGACCTCGCCGCTGCCGTCGAGCGCCCGCAGCAGGATCGACCTCTGCGGGTGGGTGGCGGCCTCGTCCTGGGTGATCCGGCCGTCGTCCACCAGCGACTGCACCAGGGTGTGGTCGTGGGTGATCTGGTAGAGCTCACCCGCGCGCAGCAGGTAGGCCCGGGAGTCCCCGACGTGGACCAGGGCGACCCTCGTACCGGACCAGAGCATGGCGGTGAGGGTGGTGCCCATGCCCTTGAGGCTGGGATCCCTGCCCACCATCTCGTGCAGTCTGCGGTTCGCGTCGCGTACCGCCGCCTCGATGGCGCCGAGCAGGTCACCTCCCTGCGCGTCCGCGTCGAGCGAGGACATCGCGGCGATGGCGACCGAGCTGGCCACCTCGCCGTGTGCGTGGCCGCCCATGCCGTCCGCGACGGCGAGCAGGCGGCCGCTGGCGTAGGCGGAGTCCTCGTTGCCTTCACGGAGGAGGCCGACGTCTGAGCGGGCGGCGTAACGGAGTGCGATGGTCATTTGCGCAATTCGATGACGGTCTTACCGATGCGGATCGGAACACCGAGCGGCACCGGAGTCGGACGGGTGACTTTGGAGCGGTCGAGATACGTGCCGTTGGTGGAGCCGAGATCTTCCACGATCCACTGACCGTCCTGGGGGAAGAGCCGGGCGTGCCGGCTGGAGGCGTAGTCGTCACTGACTATCAGTGTCGCGTCGTTCGCCCGGCCGATGGTGATGGGCGTCTCCGTGAGATCGATGGTGGTGCCTTGCAGGGGGCCACCGATGACGACCATCTGCCGTGGTTCCCCCTTCTTGGATTTGGCCGCGGGTTTCGCCGGCTTGGGAACCTTGCGCGCGGGGACGGCGGCGGCCGTGCGGGACCCGAACAAGTCTGTCCGGATCACACCGACCGCGGCAATCACGAAGAACCACAGCAGCGCGAGGAAGGCGAGCCGGATCAGCAGCAGCGTGAGCTCGGACATGGACCGTCTGTTTACCTTTAATCGCGCCGGAAAACCAGAGTCGTGCGTCCCAGGGTGACACGAGTGCCGTTCTGGAGCTCGACCCGGCGCACCGGCTGGCCGTTGACGAAGGTGCCGTTCGTGGAGCCGAGGTCGACGAGCGCGACCTGGGGGCCCTCCACTCGCAGCTCGGCGTGGTGCCGGGACACGCCCGGGTCGACCAGCCGCAGATCGCAGTCGGTGCCCCTGCCCAGCAGGGTCACCGGTGTCGTCAGGTCGAAGGAGCGCTGGCCCTGCGGGTCGTCCTGGGTGGAGACCAGCAGGCGGGGGCGCCCCTGGAACGCCTGCCGGTTGCCGGTGGGCACGTCGCTCACCGGGGTGCGGATCTCGTCCTGTTCGACCGTCGCGCCGCGGATCACGCCCGAGCGGATGCGGAACAGGCCGACCGCGAGGTCGTCGGCCATCTCGAAACGGACCCTGACCGGCCCCACGAAGGAGTAGCCCTGTTCCTTGGCGTACTCCCTGGCGAGGTTGGCCAGCTCCAGGCTGATGCTGTCGGCGTAGACCTCCAGGCGCTCGCTGTCGGTCGTGGACAGCTCGACCACGAAGTCGTTGGGCACCAGAGTGCGCCCCTGGGCGACGATCGCCGCCCGTTCGTCCATCTCGCGCTGGACCGCACTGGCGACCTCTACCGGCTGAAGGTCAGATTTGAACGCCCGTGCAAAGGCACCTTCAACCAAGCCTTCGAGCCTCCGCTCGAAACGCTGAAGGACTCCCACCGGGTACCTCCCCTCCTCCGTCTGTGTGGTCGCGGTCGCTTGGGGGCTTGTCGCTCGGTCCTCGCTCTCTCGCACCCAGCTGCTCCGCTCCGGCATCTAGGAGGATCGTATCCGGGTTCATGGGTAACGGCCGATCCGTGCTAATGTTTCGACCGCACCCAACAAGGGCGGGTGGCGGAACGGCAGACGCGCACGGTTCAGGTCCGTGTGTCCGAAAGGACGTGAGGGTTCAAATCCCTCCTCGCCCACCAGATCCACCGTTGAGAAACGGGTGGGTCCACAGTGACGAAAGACGGCCCCGGTTCGCAAGAGCCGGGGCTTCTTCGATTTCGCGGGTTTCCAGGACGTTCGGACACGCGGAGATGTCTATCCCCGATCTCTTGCAAGCTGCTTTCGGGTGACTTGCGGCCTTTATTACGCTGACGGCTGAGAGCTTCCGGGGGCGGCGGGGGGCGGGGCGTCGCCCGGGTCGCCGAGATCGCCGGGGCGTCGGGGCGGTGGAGGCCGCAGGGGCGTCGGTGTCCTGTGATCCGATTCGCGCCGTCGGCGGTCCCGGCCCGGAATGCGGGCCGGGACCGCCGCGTGTCACGGCAAGCCGACGCGTACGGGTCCGCCGGAGCTCTCCGGCGCCGTACGCCGGCGGCTAGCGAACCCCGCGCCTGCCGTACATGCCGGCGACGATGGCGACACCGACGGCGGCGAGGGCGACCTGAATGATGATCTCGATCCAGTCGATGCCCGACGTGTTGGAGACCCCGAGGGCCCTGGCGATCGCGGTACCGATGAGGGCGGCGACGATACCGACCACGATGGTCAGCCAGATCGGGATGTTCTGCTTGCCGGGTACGACGAGTCGTCCCAGAAGACCGATGATGGCTCCAATAACGATGGCGGTGATGATGCCGGTAACTGTCATGTCCACACTTCCTCATTGATTGACTGCAAGCCGTATGCCCCTGGCGAGGGGCATGATGCATAACGAAACGACCATGCTGGGTGAACATCCGGTTGCGCCCGGCCGTCCCGGGCGCCGCGCCCTGCTCGGGAGGGGTGTCAGGCGACGGAGTGGGTGACGGTGGCGGTGTAGATCCCGGTGGTCACCCCCACCGGCAGCGTCACGGTGACGGTCGGATTCCAGGTCGCGGAGTTGCTCCCGGTGCCCTCGGAGGCGGAGAAGGCGATACGCGCGGAGCCCAGGTCGCCGGCGGCTCCGGGGGTGAAGGTCGCATCCCCGGTCGTCCGGGTGACCGGTCCCGGCGAGTAGCCGACGAGTCCCCTGGAGATGGTCCCGGCCCCGGCGCCTCCGCCGGTGGTGAAGTTCGTCGAGCTGACGGTCACCACCCAGGCGGCGGGTGAGGTGCCGCGGTCGTCGGTCACGGTCACCTCGCCGAGGTTTTCTTGAAGGCCGGCCGCGCCGGCCCTCACGGACCCCAGATCGGCGGTCGCGGGCACGCTGATGGACAGGGGGCCGGGGACCCCGGGAACGGCCACGGTGTTGGTGTCGAGGGTGACGGCGCCGTTGCGGGCCAGCAGGCGGCCGTCGACGGTCACGCCGGTGGTGGCGGTGATCGAGGTCAGGGCGAGGACGTTGCCCGCGAAGTCGGAGCCGGTGCCCAGCGTGGCCGAGCTTCCCACCTGCCAGAACACGTTACGCGACGCGGCACCGCCGGTGAGGGTGACGGTGCTGGCGGAAGCGGTGACGAGGGTGGAGGCGGCCCTGAAGATGAAGACCGCGTCGGGGTCGCCCTGGGCGTCGAGGGTGACTCCTCCGGTGATGCCGAAGGTTCCGGCGGCGGAGGTGTAGGTGCCGGGGGTGACGGTGGTGCCGCCCAGCTCGGTGGGCAGGACGGCGTCGGAGGGCTGCGCGGCGGCGGCGTCGTAGGCGGCGGTGAGGTCGGTCTGGGCCTGGGCGGCGGCGGTGTCACCCGCGTGGAGCGTGCCGGCCAGGGTGCCGGGCGGGAAGCCGGTGACGGCCGTTCCCGGGCTCACCCCGAGATCACCGGTGAGCACACTCGGTCCGGTGTTGGTGACCGTGCTCGCGCCCAGTACCGCGAACGCCCCGGCCCTCCCCAGCTCCACCGGCTCCGCCGCGCTCACGGGAGTGGGCCGCGCGGTGACGAGCGTGGCCAGTACGGGGACGAGCAGCATGATCATCGCCAACGGTGACGCCCTCCGGGGGGAGCGGAACCGGGCCGGTCTCGAAACGCCGGTACGTCGCGGCGGCACCGAGACAGAAATCCTCATACGTCCCTCACCCGCGGGTGGCGTCACCGGAAAGAAGGTTTCGCTGACCCTCGCTGACCTTCGACGAACCTCGACGACCTTCGACGACCTTCGACGACCTTCGATGGCCGCGTGGCCCGGCGGCCCGGTGGCCGGTCCGCGATCGAACAGTGATCTTGTTCTAGCATCCGATCGCGCGGTCACGGCGACGACGTGCCGACCGGTGGATCGGCCTGTCCGAGCGCTTTACCCGGGGGCCGGTCACCGGCGGCCGGTCGTGCCGGCAGGCAGAGCGGCCCGGAGAGCCTCCCCGGGCCGCTCCGCCTGCCGCTCCGTCATATCGCCGCGACCGTCTTACGCGTCCCGAGGAACTCGAAGTCGTAGACGGTGTTGTTCACCTGGAGCCCGTCGATCGCCCCGATGAAGGGACCGTCCGTGCTGGCGAACCCCAGGCTGAAAGTGATCACCGCGTCCGGCAGCCTGGTCTTGAGCTCGTCGAACGTGCACGGGTCGGCCACCGTGCAGCCGATCAGGGTGCCCGTCGTCCCGGTGGCGTACCAGGCACTGCCGGCGCCACCGGCGTCGTACTGCTGCCAGGTGTTGGCCGTCGGGGTCGCGGGGGCCGACGGGGCGGTGGACGCCTCGGGCAGGTAGATCAGCGTGGTGACGTCCGTCGTCCCCACGTTGGGATCGGCCTCTATGTTGAGGGAGGGCAGCGATACGTCCGCCATGGAATCGGTGCCCGCGAACACCCAGTAACTCAGGGTGGTGATGTCCCCGACCGGCAGCTCCGCGAAGTCGGTCTCGTTCCCGAAGGTGATCTTGTCGGGTTGGTCGTCGACGATGATGCCGATGCTGCCGCTGCCGTAGGGCGGCGGTACGTCCGCGGCGGAAACGGTGGGATCCGTGCGGGCGTACGGGCCGGCACGGTAGACCGCGCTCGGGTCTCCCGATGTCTCGCGTCCGATGACGCCCCACACGTCGTCGGCGCACACCGTCTCTCCCACCGGACCGGTGGCACCCGTCGGCCCTGCCGGGCCCGCAGGTCCTGTCAGTCCGGTGGCTCCCGCGGGTCCTGTCGGTCCCTCGGGTCCCGAGGGTCCGGTCAGGCCGGTCGCTCCTTGAAGACCGGTGGCGCCCTCGGGTCCCGCGGGCCCGCTGAGGCCGGTGGCTCCCGCCGGTCCTTGGGGTCCGGTCGGTCCTTCGGGTCCTGCGGGTCCGGTCAGGCCGGTCGCTCCCTGGAGGCCGGTGGCGCCCTCGGGTCCCGCGGGCCCTGTCAGTCCGGTGGCTCCGGTTTCTCCTGTCGGTCCTGCGGGTCCGGTGAGTCCGATCGGTCCTTCGGCGCCGGTGGCGCCTTCGGGTCCCGTGGGTCCGATCGGTCCCGCCGGTCCGGTGGCTCCGGTCTCTCCTGCGGGTCCTGCGGGTCCGGTCAGGCCGATGGGTCCTTGGGCGCCGGTGGCTCCCGTCGGTCCTTCGCTTCCGGTGAGTCCGATCGGTCCCGCCGGTCCGGTGGCTCCGGTCTCTCCTGCGGGTCCTGCGGGTCCGGTCAGGCCGATGGGTCCTTGGGCGCCGGTGGCTCCCGTCGGTCCTTCGCTTCCGGTGAGTCCGATCGGTCCCGCCGGTCCGGTGGCTCCGGTTTCTCCTGCAGGTCCTGTCGGTCCTTCGGGTCCGGTCAGGCCGGTGGCTCCGGTTTCTCCTGCGGGTCCGGTGGCTCCCGTGGGTCCGGTGAGTCCGATCGGTCCTTGGGCGCCGGTGGCGCCTTCGGGGCCTGCAGTTCCTATTGGTCCTGCGGGTCCTTCAGGTCCTGCGGGTCCGGTGAGTCCGATCGCTCCCGTTGGTCCTGCGGGTCCGGTCGCTCCTGTGGGTCCGGTCAGGCCGGTGGCTCCGGTTTCTCCTGCAGGTCCTGTCGGTCCTTCGGGTCCGGTCAGGCCGGTGGCTCCGGTTTCTCCTGCG
>NZ_JBNCLF010000001.1:465306-780871 GCF_049844535.1 Streptosporangium sp. DT93 | reverse complement strand
CGGGTCCGCTGGCTCCCGTGGGTCCGATGAGTCCGATCGGTCCTTGGGCGCCGGTGGCACCTTCGGGGCCTGCGGGTCCGGTCGGTCCTGTCAGGCCGGTGGCTCCGGTTTCTCCCGTCGGTCCTGCCGGTCCGGTCAGGCCGATCGGTCCCGCCGGTCCGGCGGCTCCGATGGTTCCCGTCTCTCCCGTTGGTCCTGCGGGTCCGGTGAGTCCGATCGGTCCTTGGATGCCGGCGGGTCCTGTTGGTCCTTCAGGCCCTTCTGGTCCGGTGGCTCCTGCGGGTCCGGTCAGGCCGTTGGCCCCCGCCGGTCCTGCGGGTCCGGTGGCTCCCCCAGGTCCCGTGAGGCCGATTGGCCCTGCGGGCCCGGCAGGTCCGGTTTCTCCCGCAGGTCCGGTTTCTCCCACTGGACCTGGCGCTCCGGTGGCTCCGGTCAAGCCGGTCGCTCCCGCCGGACCTGGCGCTCCGGTGGCTCCGGTCAAGCCGATCGGTCCCGCTGGACCTGCCGGTCCGACCAGGCCTGCCGGTCCTCGGAGGCCGGTCGCGCCTGTCGCACCCACGGGACCTGCGGCGCCTGCCGGTCCGGTGGCGCCTGCCGGTCCTGCGGGGCCCATCGCACCCGGCATCGACCTGCCGTGTGGTCCCGGGGCACCTTCCGCTCCCGTAGCTCCCGTTCTCCCCTCCGAACCCTGCCTCCCTGCCGGGCCTGAATGGCCTGCGGTGCCGGTCGCTCCCGCTCGGCCGGTGGCGCCGGCCGGACCCGGCGGCCCCATCATGTCGCTCCCCGGTCCCGCAGGTCCGGCTGGTCCGGCCGGTCCCGCCGCCCCTGCGGGACCGGTGAGGCCCGTGGCGCCCGTCGGCCCTGCCGGACCCGGCACGCCGTCCAAGCCTGCGGGGCCCGCCGGACCCGGGGCGCCGTCCGAGCCCGCCGGACCCCGAGGGCCGGCGGTGCCCGTCGCGTCTCGTGGTCCCTGCCGGTGGTACGCCCGGCGTGGACCGCACGCACCACAGGGACACGAGCGGCGTGCGCACACGGAGCACTTTCTCCTGCATTTACGAGGACCGCAACATCTGTCCCTGCAGCGTCCTTTCACGTGCACCTGAAGGTGGCGCGGGAGAACGCCCTGACCGCACGCCGCGCTCGTTCTTCCGGCACCGTCGAGTCGGTCAAGGTTGATGACGCTCACCGTATCGATGGTGGTATTCGCCGCCGCCATGGCCGGTGCCGCGAGAAAAGCCCCGACCGCGGTGACCGCGATGCCCAGGATTCGAGCACCCCTGCCGGGGCGAGGGATCGCGATGTCTCTGTCTCGATGAGGATTCATTCCGTTTCCATGATGCTCGGCGACCTGCGGAGACGATCTCTGTGATGACCGGGTGGTGACGACCGGAGCGCCGCCCGGGCAGGGCCGTACCGACTTCGGTCACGCGTTCCGTGGAGGAACGGACGCCCTCGTCCGGAGCCCGCGGCGAACCGCCTGACCGCACTCCGGTACCAGGCAGAAGCCATCGGCGTCGACCGCCTGCACGAACACCGCCGACGTACTCGGATCGAGCAGGCCCGTGCCCGGGAAGACGGCCGTGATCTGCCGTGCGCCCTCGGCGAGATCGGCCACGGTCAGTTCGGCGTGGCCCGTGGCGTCGAGCTGGGCGGTCCCCAGACTGACCCCGTCGGCGAAGAACTCGACCGGTCCGGAGGGGACGGTCGAGCTCGGAGACCTCACCGTCGCGGTGAAGGTGATCGGCCCCTGCTGCGTCATCGCGCACGACGAGTTCACCGTGGTGGTGGTCGACCTGTCGGGTGGTGCCTGGCAGTCGGACACGTCGACGGTGTCGCCGTCGAGGGTGACGGCGCCGTTGCGGGCCAGCAGGCCACCGTCGACGGTCACGCCGGCGCCGACGGTGATCGAGGTCAGGGCGAGGACGGTGCCGGACAACCGGGAGGCGGCGCCCAGCGTGGCGGAGCTTCCCACCTGCCAGAACACGTTGCAGGCCTGGGCGCCGCCGGTGAGGGTGACGGTGCTGGCGGCGGCGGTGATGAGGGTGGTGGCGGCCTTGAAGATGAAGATCGCGTTCGGGTCGCCCTGCGCGTCGAGGGTCAGTCCTCCGGTGATGCCGAAGGTTCCGGCGGCGGAGGTGTAGGTGCCGGGGGTGACGGTGGTGCCGCCCAGCTCGGTGGGCAGGACGGCGTCGGACGGTTGGGCGGCGGCGGCGTTGTAGGCGATCGTGAGGTCGGCCTGGGCCTGGGCGGCGGTGGGGTCGCCCGCGTGGACGGTGCCGGTCACGGTGCCGGGCGGGAAACCCGTGATGGTCGCTCCCGGGCTCACCCCCAGGTCACCGGTGAGCACGGTCGAGCCGATGCTGGTGACCGTGGCCCCGCCCAGGACCGCGAACGTGCCGGCCGACCCCAGTTCCACCGGCTCCGCCGTACTCGCGGGAGCGGGGGACGGTGTCGTCACCAGTACCCCCGCCGCGATGATCGCCGTCATGGCCAGGGCCCGCCAGGAAGGTGCGGTATTGCGCCGCGCGGAGATGAAAGGTTTTGTCTCCGTCATGATTCGGTTCTTTTCCTTTGGATTTTCCCGTCCAAGTGCATTGTCGAGGATGCGTCATTCATTCGGATCATACTGATGAATGGCGCGATTCCTGTCGTACGACATGCGCGCGGAATCCACCCGCACATTGATGTGATGTGGGGGCGGGGACGGGTAAATCGCATGGACTTACCATAGATTTGTGCTTTTCCGACTATGGTCGAAATCGTCCCGCTGAGCGGGGAGGAGATCGTTCGCGGCGGGGCCGCCGGTCCGGTGAACCGGCGGCCCGTCCCGGCGAAGGGAGAACCCGCTAGCGGGTCGCGAGCACCCGGACGTCCAGGAGTTCGCCGAGCAGGTCGGTGAGGCTCACCATGCCGATCACCTCGCCGCCGCCGTCCGTGACGAGTCCCAGGTGGGCGCGGGCGTCCTGGAGGACGGAGACCGCGTCCGGGATCGTGGTTCCCGCCTTCAGGCGGGGGACCGGGCGTACGAGCTCGGCGGGGGTCGCCTCGGGGCGGACGAGGATGTCCCGCACGTGCACCACCCCCAGCACGTCGCCCGGACGGCCGGAGGTGACCAGCATGCGCAGGTGCCCGTCGCGCACGGCGACCTCGCGCATGTGCGCCCCCGTCGCGTCGGCGGGCACCGAGGTGGTCTCCGCCAGGGACAGCATCAGCCGCTCGACGGGCTGCTGGTGGACCCGCAGGGCCCGGGTGAGCAGGTCGTGCTCGTCGCGGTCGAGCAGACCCATCCGGCCCGACTCGCCGACCAGCATCGCCAGCTGGACCGGGGTCCTGGTCGTGGCCAGCTCGTCCTTGGGGTGGACCCCGAACAGCCTCAGGATCTGGTTGGTCAGGCCGTTGAGCGTGGCGAGCACCGGGCGGACGAGCCAGGTGAAACCACGGAACGGCAGGGCCAGGCTCATCGCCGCCGTCTCCGGGTGGGTCAGCGCCCACGACTTGGGGGCCATCTCGCCGACCACCATGTGCAGGAAGGTGACGAGGGCCAGCGCGATCACGAGCGAGATGGGGACCTGGAGCGACTCGGGGACGCCGACCGCGGCGAAGACCGGCTCCAGCAGGTGCTCGATGGCCGGTTCGGTCACCATGCCCAGCCCGAGCGAGCAGAGCGTGATGCCGAGCTGCGCCCCCGCCAGCATCAGGGAGAGCTCCCTGCCGCCGCGTACGGCGGCGCGGGCGGTGATCCGGGCCAGCCTGCCGCCCTTGCCCGCCAGCTCCTCCAGGCGGTGCCTTCTGGCCGAGATGACCGCGAACTCAGCGGCCACGAAGAAGGCGTTGCCGATCAGCAGGGCCACGCCGAGCAGCAGTGCCGCCGTGGTGCTCATCGTCCCTTCACCTCGCTCCGCTCGATCATGGCCGCCTCGGGGGCGCGTTCGATGACGGGCATCTCGGGACCGCGCTCGATCATCCGTGGTGCGGGCGTCATCGGCCCGTCGTCCCCTCCGGCGTCCACCGCCGCTCTTGCCGCCCCGTTCCCCGGGGCGTCGGCCCCCTGCGGCACGGCCAGCGAGAGCCGTACCCACTCGGGGACCCTGCGGTGCACCGACAGGACCGTCAGCGCGGCGTCCTGCTCGTCGGCGCTGTCGTTCTCCAGCGGGTCGTTCTGCAGGGTCAGCGTGACGGTCACCCGGTCGCCCGGCTCGGTCATCCGGCCGAGGGTGGCGAGCACCAGGCCCGCGACGGTGTCGTAGTCGTCGCTCTCGGGCAGTTGCAGGCCGATGGCCCGCTCGATCTCGTCGAGCCGGAGCGTCCCGGGCAGGTCCCAGACGCCCTCCTCGCCCGCGACGACCCCGGCGGGCTCCGCGTCGTTCTCGTCGATGAGCTCGCCGACGAGTTCCTCGGCGAGGTCCTCGACGGTGACCACCCCGGCCAGGCCGCCGTACTCGTCGATGACGCACGCCAGGTCGTCGCGGGCGACGCGCATGCGCTCCAGCACGACGGGCAGCGGCAGGGAGGTGGGCACCAGGAGCGCGGAGCGGGTGATCTTCTCCAGCGCGCCCTCGGTCAGCCCCGACCTGAGCAGCTCGCGTACGCCGGTGACCCCCACCACGTCGTCGCCGTTGCGGCTGCACAGCACCGGATAGCGCGAGTGGCCGTGGGTGCGCATGGCCTCGACGAGGTCGGAGATCGGCCGCTCGTCCCTCAGCAGCACGACGCGCGGGCGGGGCACCATCACGTCCTCGGCGGTGCGGTCGCCGAACTCCAGCGCGCGCTCCAGCAGCTCCGACAGCCGGGGCGGCAGGTCACCGGTCGTGGCGGAGTCGGAGATGATCCGGGACAGCTCCTCGGGGCTGGCGCCGTGCTCGATCTCCTCCACCGGCTCCACGCCGACCAGGCGCAGCAGGCCGGTGGCGGCGGAGTCGAACAGCCGGATGACCGGCCCGGCGATCCGCAGGTAGATCATCGTCGAGCGGGCCAGGAACTTCGCCACCGGCTCCGGGCGGGCGATGCCGAGGTTCTTGGGGGCCAGCTCGCCCAGGACCATCTGGATGACGGTGGCGACCGCGACCGCCAGCGCCACGGAGATGCCGGGCACGGCCCCCCGGGGCACGCCGGCGGACTCCAGCCAGGGGCGGATGACGGTGGCGATCGCGGGTTCGGCGATGAAGCCGACTAGCAGCGCGGTGACGGTGATGCCGAGCTGCGCGCCGGACAGCATGAACGACAGGCGTCCCGTCACCGCCAGTGCCCGCTCGGCGGCCGCGTCACCGGCGTCGGCCTGTTCGCGCAGCACACCCCGGTCCGCCGCGACGAAGGCGAACTCCTGGGCGACGAAGTAACCGGTGGCGAGGGTGAGGAGAAGTACGGCCAGCAGGCCCAGAGCCGTGTTCACCGCAGGGTGCTCCCGGCCGGTTCAGCGGGTCCCGTGCGCTCGCACGGGCAGGTACTCCACGGGTCCGCAGTGGACACGATCATCCTTTCGAGCAGAGGTAGTCCTCTACCGTAACGACGCGGGTGGGGGTTGATGTTTCCGGATCGGCCGTCGATCACGGTGTCGATCGCTAAATACCCCTATGAGTACTTTTGCACAGGGAAACCTTGAGGACCCGGCGGCACGGGCGTGAACCACGACGTAGCGTCGATAATGACGTTTTCACCAAAGATCGAGAAGTGGCGGGACACGACGTGGCTGACAGGCCCGAAGACGACGATCGCACGCGCGCGCTGCGATCGCCCACGCCCGGGCCCGTGCCGCGGGGAGCGGCCGGGCAGCCCGCCGCTCCCCCGCGAGGCGGGTCGGCGCCGCCCCTGCGGGATGTGACGGCGCCCCGGCGCGGGGCGTCCGAGGCGCCGGCCCAGGACGCGCCGACCCGGCTGGAGGCCCCCGGGGAGGTCCCGCGCCCCCGGGGAAGCTCCAGGGTGTACGGCAAGGCCAGGTCGGGCGCCGGTCCGGTCAGGCCGCTGAAGGGGTCCCAGGCGCCGCCCCCCGCCGTCTCGGCGCAGGTCCCCGGCGGAGGGGGCGGGCCGGGCGGCCCCGGCGGCCCCGAGGGACGCGTCGGCCCGCGCGGGTCCGGCTGGCGGCCCAAGCGTCCCGGCAGGCTCGCCGTACGGATCCTCGCCGGCCTGGTCGTCGTGCTGCTGGTCCTCGCCGTCGGCGGATACTTCGTGATCAGCTCGCGGCTGGTCACGATCGACGCGCTCGGCGACTACGAGGGCCGCCCGGCCGACACGCCGGGCACCAACTGGCTGCTGGTCGGCTCCGACAGCCGGGCGGGCCTGACCGCGGCCCAGCGCAAGAAGCTCGCCACCGGCAAGGCGCTGGGGCGCCGCACGGACACGATGATGTTGCTGCACATCCCCGACGGCGACGGCCGCCCGACCCTGGTCAGCCTCCCGCGGGACTCCTACGTGCCGATCGACGGCCACGGCAGCGACAAGCTCAACGCGGCCTACGCCTACCGGGACGGCGGCCCCAAGCTGCTCGCCAAGACCGTGGAGAAGGTCACCGGGCTGCGGCTCGACCACTACATGGAGATCGGCTTCGGGGGCTTCGTCGGCATCGTCGACGCCATCGGCGGGGTGGAGATCGACGTCAAGCAGAACATCAAGGACCCCAAGGCAGGGATCGACCTGAAGAAGGGCCGGCAGACCATGGACGGCGGGACGGCCCTCGGCTACGTCCGCACCCGCGCCACGGGCAACCTTCCCGACCTGGACCGGACCCAGCGCCAGCGGCAGTTCTTCTCGGCGGTGGTGAAGAAGGCCGCCAGCCCGGGCGTCCTGATCAACCCCTTCACGTCCGTCCCGCTCGCGCTGAGCGCCGCCGACTCGGTGTCCGTGGGCGAGGGGACCGGGGTCTTCGACCTGCTCTCCCTCGGTCTTTCCATGGGGGACAACCCGGTGACCACGGTCGTCCCGGTCGGGTCCCTGCCCACCATCAACGGCCAGAGCGTCATCAAGTGGGACCGGGAGAAGGCCCTGCGCATGTTCGAGGCACTGGCCCAGGACAAGGCCGTCCCCAAGGACGTCCTGCCCAAGTAGGTCTCCCGCCGGGGCGGGCGGGCCCCGGCGGGAGCCGGTCTCAGCTGGTGGTGGTGACCACCGTCGCGGCGATCACGGTCGCCATCACGGCGGCGTTGACGGCGGCGATGGTGTCGGAGACCGCCTTACCGGCCCACCCGCCCTCGATGATCTCCTTGATCCGCTCCTTGCTCGCGTCAGGGAACGCCTTACGGTCGATCTTGGCCGCGTGCAGGACCGCGATCAGCACCGTGATCCGCTCGTCCGGGGTGGCGCCCGCCAGCACGTTCCGCACCCGCTCGCGGATCTCCAGCTCGACACGCGGGTCACGCTCGGGGTAGCGGGTGCCCGGGAAGATCCCCAGCGTCCTGTACCGTTCCTCGTCCAGCACGCCCCGCTCCGCCAGGCGCGTCAGCAGGCGCTTGCGGACCTTGCCGGTCTGGAGCCTCTGCACCCACCACTCGGGCTTGCGCGCCTTGGCCTCCGCGGCCATCCGCTCCAGCGGCGCGTCCAGCTCCTCGTCGCCCAGGGGAGTCGCGTCGCGGACGACGACCTTCTTGTCGGCGAGGTCGATCCGGCCGGTGACGGCGAGTTCGCCCAGCAGGGCCCCGCCGATCGCGGCGTCCAGTTCGGTGGAGCCGATGAGCTGCTTGCCGTCCTGCTCGCCGTACGCGAGCAGGAGCACTTCCTCTGCGATCGTCGTCATGGCCAGACACTACGTCGCGGGCCCGCCCCGGGCGTAAGCACTCCGTAAGCGATGGGCGCCCCCGCCGGGGATAGCGTCGGGGCGAGGCCACGGGAACGTCCCCGGCCCTCTTCCCGGGCCGAGGCCGGGGGGCTCGACGCTGGAGGTTCGATGAGGGTCAAGAGGCTGCTCCGCCACCCCGTGACGTGGGGTGTGCTGGCGATCGGCGCGGTGGCGGTCGGCGTCGCCCTCTACCTGTTCCAGCCCTGGCGGCTGTTCACCGACGTGCGGGTGGACGAGGCGCCGCCGGTCGCGGGCGCGCCGTCCACGTCCTCCACGCCGTCCATGCCCTCCACGCAGGCGACCCCGGCGGGTGACGGGGCCGGTGACAAGACGGGCGACGGGGCGGGCGACCCCACCGGGCAGGCCGAGGCCCCCACCCGGCCCAGGAGCGTGGCCAAGGGCGCGTTCGTCTCCCACGAGCACGAGACCACCGGAAAGGCGGAGGTGCTGGAGCTGGCGGACGGGAGCCGGGTCCTGCGGATCGAGGACCTGAACACCTCCGACGGCCCGGACCTGAGGGTCTGGCTGAGCGACCAGCCCGTCAAGCAGGGCAAGGCGGGCTGGTTCAACCTGGACGACGGTGAGCATGTGGAACTGGGCGAGCTGAAGGGGAACCGGGGCAACGCCAACTACCCCATCCCGGCCAAGGCCGACCTCGGCGAGCTCACGACCGTGACCGTCTGGTGCAAGCGCTTCAGCGTCTCCTTCGGCGCCGCGGCCCTGAGATGACCGGGGGCCTCCCCGGCCCCCGGCCCCCGGCCCCTTTTTGGTGCCGTCACACGCCCGCCTGGCACAATGCCCGGACTATGAGCGTTTCCGAGGAACTGCACGTGATCGGCCGTCCACTCGTCGAGGCGCAGCTGACCCACCCGACGGTGGCGGGCATCGCACGGGGAGACCTGCCGGAACGCGTGTTCCGGTCCTGGCTGGAGCAGGACCACCTCTTCCTGCTCGACTACGTCCGCGTCTTCTCCCGGCTGGCGTGGCAGGCTCCCGACGGGCATCTGGGCGACCTCGTGGACCTGGCCCACGCCACCTTCCACGAGGAGCTGAACCTGCACCGGTCCCTGTCGGCCGCGTTCGGCGCGGACCTCGACGGGGCGGCGAAGGGGCCGGCCTGCGCCGCCTACACGACCTTCCTGCTCGACTCCGCCGCGGTCTACTCCGACGGCCTGGCCGCGCTCTACCCCTGCATGTGGGGCTACTCCACGCTCGGCGGGCTGCTGGCCGAGGACCCGCCCGAGGAGCCGCGCTACCGGGCGTGGGTCGACACCTACGCCGACCCGGGTTTCGCCGAGCTGACCGGCCGGATCGCGGTGATGATCGACGAGGCGGCACCGGACCCGGACCGGGCACGGCGGTTGTTCACCGAGGGAATGACCCACGAGCTGGCCTTCTGGGACGTGCCCTGATTTTTCGGTACGAGCTGTGGTTCGTGCGAGTTGGTGTCTTCGGGGCGCCGGATGGCGGCTCGCGCGCGTTCGTCCTTCGTGGGGGAGATCGAGGGATGAGGGCGGCTCGTGACGGTCCGTCCCGGCTCTGGAAAAGATCGAAAGTCCAGATCAGGGCGTCCGAGTGGCTTTGCGCCCCGTCCACCGGAGGAGTTGGAACAATGGGCGCATGAATGTTCCTGAGGTAGAGGTGCGGGACGTGCCGGATGACGCGTTCCTGCTCGACGTACGTGAGAACGAGGAGTGGCGGGCCGGGCACGCGCCGGAGGCCGTCCACATCCCGATGGGGGAGCTGCGTTCCCGGGTCGGTGAGGTGCCCAGGGACGCCCCCGTGTACGTGGTCTGCCGGGTCGGAGGCCGTTCGGCGAGCGTCACCGCCTGGCTCAACCACGGTGGCTGGAACGCGATCAACGTCGGCGGGGGCATGCAGTCCTGGGACGTCGCCGGGCGCCCGATGGTCGCCGACGGCGGTCGGGACCCGTTCGTCGCCTGAGCCGACCTGACCGTCGTCCCGGTAGACCCGGCGCTGGCTGAATCCGGGCGGATGGTGCATCATGAGGGCGCGAGCTGGGGGGATCCCGGCTTCGCGTACCACCCGACGCGGGAGCTTGGGGCAACCAGGCTGAGAGGGCAGCTACCGCTGCTGCCGACCGCATGAACCTGTCCGGGTAATGCCGGCGTAGGGAGCATGTGATGGCCTCTGCCGTCGACTCGACGAATTCCACGAATTCCACGAATTCCGCGAATTCCGCGACCCCCGGGGCGGCCGAGGCCCCCCTGACCCTCGACGAGGCCCCGCCCCGGGCGCTCGGGGTGCTCGACCAGGGCGCGCTCTGGGCCAACCTGGGCGTCAGCCTGCTCGGCTTCTCCGGCGCGATCGCGCTGATCAACCCGCTCGGCGACCGGCCGCTGAGCTTCGTGGCCGCGATCGTGGCCGCGGTGGTCGGCAGCCTCGTCGGCACCGCCATGGTCGGCCTGGCCGCCATCCCGGGGCAGCGGACCGGCGCCCCGGCGATGGTGCTGCTGCGCGGGCTGTTCGGGGCCAGGCTCTCCTACCTGCCGACCGTGCTGAACATCGTCCAGATGGTCGGCTGGGGCGCCTTCGAGCTGTGGGTCATCGCCCAGGGCGCGCAGGCCATCGCCGGGTCCTTCGGGTTCGAGGTGCCCTACCCGGTCTGGGTGGTCGTCGCCGGGGTGATCACCACCGCGCTGACCATCCGGCCGCTGGGAGCGGTCCGGCTGCTGCGCAGGTACGTCACCGTCGCCGTGGTGATCTCGATGATCTGGTTCCTGGTCGCCCTGTTCCAGCGTGCCCCGGCGATCGGCGGCGGGTCGTGGGAGGCGTTCGCCCCCGCGGTCGACTACGTGATCGCGCTGTCGATCTCCTGGGTGCCGGTCGCGGCGGACTTCGCCCGGTTCTCCCGGTCGGGCAGGGCCTCCTTCGCCGGCGTCGTCGGCGGCTACACGATCGCCCAGGTGGCCTGCCTGGTGCTGGGCATCGCGGCGCTCGCGCTGGTGGGCAACAACAGCGACAGGATCTGGGAGCCCTTCGTGGCCGCGGCGCTCGGCCCGCTGTTCCTCGGCGTCCTGGTGCTGCGCGAGACCGACCAGTCGTTCGTGAACGTCTACTCCACCGCGACCTCGCTGCAGAACCTGCTGCCCCGGCTGGACCGCAGGATCATCTCCGTCGTCGTCGGCGTGCTGGTCACGCTGCTCGCGATCTTCGTCGAGGCGGACAGGTACACCAGTTTCCTCGGCATCATCGGGGCGGTCTTCGTCCCGATGTTCGCGGTGCTCGTGGTGGACTACTTCCTGCTCGGCGGCGCCGCGCGCTGGGACACCTCCGCCACCGCGCCCTCGCGCGGCGTCATGGTCGTCCCCTGGGTGCTCGGCTTCGCGGCCTGGTGGATGCTCACCGCGCTGCCGGCCGCCCCCGAGCTGGCCTGGTGGACGTCGTTCTGGAACGGTGCCCGCGAACTGGCCGGGTTCACCCGTCAGCCGTGGATGAGCGCGTCCGTCGGCGCGTTCCTGGTCGCGGCCCTGGTCACGCTGGCCCTCGGAGCGCTCCGGCGCCGCCCCGGGCAGGCGGGGACCTGACGGCCCGAGCCGTGGCCGTAGGACCTGAGTCCGTGACCGTACGGACCCGGCGGGAACTCGGCGGGGGCGGGCGGGGGGTGCGGCAGAACGGACGAGGGGCGCGGCGGGCGGGGACCTACAGGAGGCCCGGCCCGCGGCTGGCGCCGGTGGACTCGATGTGCAGCAGCCGCTCCTTGGCGGCCGGGCCGCCGGCGTACCCGCCGAGCACCCCTTCGCTCTCGACCACCCGGTGGCAGGGCACGATGACGCAGACCGGGTTGCTGCCCAGCGCGTTGCCCACCGCGCGCAGCGCCCGGGGCCTGCCGATCCGCTCGGCGATCTCGCGGTAGGTGGTCACCGTCCCGTACGGCACCGCGAGCATCATCTGCAGCACGGTCCTGGAGAACTGGGTGGCCAGGCGCAGGTCGACCGGTGTCGTGAAGGCGCGGAGCCGGGCGGAGAAGTAGGCGTCCAGCTCCCGGCGGACCGGGTCGAGGCGGCGGGCGTCCGCTCCGATGAAGGTGCCGACCTCGCGGCTGACCCGTTCGAAGATCACGTTCTCGTCCTCGTAGCTGCAGGCCACCACACCCCGGGCCGTCACGGCCAGGGTCAGCCGCCCCAGCGGCCCGTCGAGCGTGCCGAACGCGATGTCGGGATGACTCGTCCCGACGTAGTCGGGCGAGGTCACCCGTAGCAATGCATCGATGTCGCCGGATGACATGGCCCCACCCTTTCGTGTTCAGGTGTGTGGTGACCGCAGAGTATCGGACGGATCGCCCGCCCACCGGCAACACGTGCGGGCCGAAAGTGCCAAGATCGGATCGGCCGGGACGGCACTATGGGTGAGTGGTGGACTACAGGGCCGGTATCGAGGGGGGCGTCGGCCGCGAGGTCGTGGCCGCCGCGCCCAACGCGATCGTCGCCGTCGACCGTGAGCAGACGGTCCTGGCGTGGAATCCCGCGGCCGAGCGGCTGTTCGGCTGGCCGTCCGCGGAGATGGTCGGCCGCCGGGCGCCGGTGGTGCCCGAGGAGCTGACCGCCGAGCACAACGCGGTCCTGGAGAAGGTCAGGACCGGCGGCCGGGTGTCACTGCGGACCAGGCGCTTCCGCCGCGACGGAAGCCTGCTCGACGTGCGGGTCGACACCGGCGCGCTCCGCGCGCCGGACGGCACCCACACGGGGTACGTCAGCGTCTACCACCTGGCCCAGGACGACGAGAGCGCCGACGACCGCAACGCGCGCCGCGGCCGGCTGGTGCGCAGGCTCACCGACGTGGTCGCCGACATCAACGCCGAGCTGGAGCTGCCCGCGGTGCTCGACCGGATCGCGGCCAGTCTCGCCGAGCTGACCGGGGCCGACGCGGGCGGGTTCGTGCTCATCGAGGGCGACCGGCTCCGCCTGGTGGCCCGGCACAACCTCCCCGACTCGCTGCGCGACTCCACCGCCGACCTGCGCACCAGCCTGGTCGGCCGCCTGCTGCGCGAGGGCAGGACCGTCATGCTGGAGACCGGCGACCAGGGCCGGCTGGACGAGCTGATCTGGTCGCGACTGCCCGGCCTGCACACCATCGCGCTCGGCCTCGCCTCCACGGGCGGGCGGCCGTACGGCGCGCTGTACGCGCTGTTCGCCAAGCGCAAGGCGGGCCACCTGGAGCTGGAGCTGCTGGAGCTGCTGGCCGGTCACGCGGGCATCGCCGTGGGCAACGCCATGGCCTACCAGGAGGCCCTGCGGCAGCGCGCCCACGAGCGGGCGGTCTTCGACGCCAGCGCCGACGGCATCGCGGTCCTCGACGACCTGGGACGGGTCGTCCGGTGGAACCCCGCCGCGGGCGAGCTGACCGGCTTCGGCGCCGCCGAGGTCGTCGGCGGCCCGCCCCCGTTCCGGCTGCCCGCGCCGGGGGAGAAGCTCACCATCCAGCTTCCCTCGGGCACCTGGCTGGACGTGCTCTGCGCGGAGATCGTGGAGACGGGCGAGATCGTGCTCGACTTCCGCGACGTCACCCGCGCGAAGGAGCTGGAGGAGGCGAAAGACCTCTTCCTGGCGACCACCAGCCACGAGCTGCGCACCCCGATCACCGTGGTCCGGGGCTTCGCCGCCACGCTCGACGCGCGCTGGGACGGCATGACCGACGACGAGCGCCGCTCCGCCGTGCACACCATCGCCGAGCGGTCCCGTTCCCTCGGCCAGCTCATGGACCACCTGCTGCTGGGCGCGCGGGCCGGCGCGGGCGAGCTCACCCTGCGGATCGAGAGCTTCGACCTGGCCGCGTCGGTACGGGCCGCCACGCTGGGGCTGCCGGGCCTGTCCGACCTGCACCGGGTGGAGGTCGACGTCCCCCGCGACCTGCCCGCGGTCTCCGGGGACCCGCTGGCCACCGACATCCTGCTGGGCCAGCTTCTGGAGAACGCCTTCAAGTACTCCCCCGACGGCGGCCTGATCAGGGTCGAGGCCTGGGCCGAGGGCGGGTGCGTGGTGCTGGTGGTGGACGACGAGGGCGTGGGCATCGCGGACGCCAGCCGGGAGAGGGTCTTCGAGCGTTTCGTGCAGGCCGACAGCGGCGACCGCCGCAGGTTCGGCGGGGTCGGCCTCGGCCTGTACATCGTGCGCAGTCTCGCGCGGGCCCAGGGAGGAGAGGTCTCCGCTCATTCCCGGCCCTTGGGAGGAACCCGGATGAGGCTCGCCCTTCGTATCGCCGACACGCCCGGCGCCCATACCTGATCGACACGCCGGAGCGGTAACGAGACCGTAACGGATGTGCTGATCTATTGTCGAATGTGCACAAGCTGTAGTTGACACTCGGTTTCCATGGCTGCGTAACGGGGCATTTCGGTCGTACTGGGGTGAGTTCCTCAGGGGGGATCAGGGATACGGGGAGGTGAGTGCGTCGAGCGTCGTGTTGTTGCCGTATGCACCGTCCAGCGTCGCTGTCGCACGTCAACGCCTCTGCTCTGACCTGCAGGAACGGGGCGTGTACGAAGCCGCTGTGGAGGACGCGGTACTGGTGGTCAGCGAACTGCTGAGCAATGCGCTGCGTCACGCGCACCCGTTGCCGTCGGGGCAGATCAGGGTGTCATGGGAATGGAACGAGGAACACGTCGAGGTCGCGGTGAGTGACGGCGGCGCGGCCACCGAACCGAGGGCCGGACGCCCGACGCTCTCCTCCCTGGGGGGACGGGGCCTCGGAATCGTCGAGTATCTGGCCTCCACATGGGGGGTCAGGCACGAGGGGGAGGTGACCACGGTGTGGGCGGTGGTCGCGGTGGTCGACACGGCCGGTAACGGCTGCGTCCCCACTCCCGAGCCCGCGCTCAGAGAGTGCGGCTGACCCTTCACGCAATTCGCCCACGTGGTCTCCGTCCCGTCCCACCTGTCATGGGACGGGACGGAACCCCCTCCGGGCCGCCGGCTCACGGCCCCCCTTCCGGGATGCCGGATCACGGAACTTCCCTCCCGGGTTGCCGAGTCACGGGACCCTTTCCCGGGCCGCCGGGTCCCGGCCGCCGACAGCCGCCGCTCAGCCGGCGACGGGCACGGGGCGGTGGAGCAGCGCCCGCTCCCCGGCCGTCCAGGCGGTGCTGACCAGCAGGTACACCCCGGCCGCGAGCGGCAGCACCGCCGCGACCAGGACGGTCCCGTACGGCAGCAGCGGCATCACCCGGCGCAGTACGGCGGGCTGGACGTCCGGGCTCATCGTGCGGCGCATCCGCCGCGAGGCGACCCACGCCACCGCCAGGAGCAGCACGAAGAGCCCGGCGAAGACCAGGACCGGGCCGCTGATCAGCCCGAATCCGGCCACCGTACCGGCGAACTGCTGCCCGAGCGGCACCCCGAGGAGCCCGTGGGTCAGCAACGCGTTGGCGTGCCCGGCGATCGTCGAGGAGGCGAAGACCTGGTAGGCGACCATCATGAAGGGCGCCTGCGCCAGGGACGGGAGGCATCCCGCCAGCGGCGAGGTGCCCTCCTTGGCGTAGAGGGCGGACAGCTCCCTGCGGAGCCGCTCGGGGTCGCGCCCGTGGCGCTTCCTGAGTCGCTCCACCTGAGGCGCGAGACGGGTCCTGGCCCGTTCCCCCCTGGCCTGCATGACGCTCAGCGGCAGCAGCAGGAGGCGGACGAGGACGGTGAACACGACGATCGCCGCCGCGGTGGAGCCGAGAGGCTCGGCGAGTGCGGCGATCAGGCCGGCGGTGAACCCGAGAACGGGGTCGAACATGAGGGGGCCCTTCTGAGCTGGAGTGGAGACGGCACAGAAGGCGCCCGCGAACCGCGGGGATCTTTCCGGTACGCGTACGTGCCGCGCCGACGGGCGCGCTCACGGCGCGGTGCCCGCACGGGATCAGGCCCGTACGGAAAGAAGGGGGTTACGCGGGCGCCGGGCCCGCCGAGGGCGCCCGGGGCCGTGACCTGCCGGCCGCGTCGGGGTCGCGCTGCCGGACGAACATCGTCCGCCTGGCCCGGTCGCGCTCGGGCCGCGACGACCGCGGCCCCGCGCCGGAGAAGACGGGTGCCGGGCGCAGCGCCCAGGCGAGCAGGAGCACACCCAGCCCGACCACGGCGGCCGCGGCGGGCATGCCGCCTCCGTCGAACATCCAGACGATCAGCGTCTGGAGCGTGAGCAGCAGGTTCACCCCTTGGACCTTGCCACCATCGTGACCAGGGCGACCACCACGAAGGCCACCACGGCCAGCACGAGCACGAACTTCAGCAGCCCGAACAGGGCGGGCAGCAAGAGCCCGAACACCACGTAGAGCCCGAGCAGGACGCCCAGCACCGCCATCACGATACGACTCATGCACTCCACCGTACGTCGGGCTGCCGGGCCGCGGGGGTCTTGATCATAACGATCGGGTGCGCGGGGCCCGACGACCGAGCGCACGTGGAGCGACGATCGTGCGCGGGTGGAGCGGCGGCCGTGTGCGCGTGGACCGACGACCGACACGCGCGGATCGGCGACCGATACGCGTGGACCGGCGGGTGGGTGCGCGTGGACCGGTGACGGGCCGAGGGGCCCGGCGGGCCTACCGTGGTGACCCATGAGCGCGCGGATTCTGGTGGTCGACGACGATCCGATGGTGGCCGAGGTCGTGGCCCGGTACCTGGAACGTGACGGTCACACGGTCGAATGCGTCGGCGACGGCGCCGAGGCGCTCAGGCGCGCGCTGGCGGACCCTCCCGACCTGATGGTGCTCGACCTGATGCTCCCCAGGATGGACGGCCTGCAGGTGTGCAGGAAGCTCAGGGAGCGCTGGCCGGTCCCGGTGATCATGCTGACCGCGCTGGGCGAGGAGATGGACCGGGTCGTCGGCCTGGAGACCGGCGCCGACGACTACGTCACCAAACCCTTCAGCCCCCGGGAGCTGGCCCTGCGCGTGCAGTCCGTGCTGCGCCGGGCCCGCGGCGCCTCGCTGCCGACCGGCACCGGGGTGCTCAGGGACGGCGACCTGACCGTCGACGTCGGCGCCCACGAGGTGAGGTTCCGGGGGGAGGAGGTCATGCTGACCGCCCGCGAGTTCGACCTGCTGGCCCACCTGATGCGCAACCCCCGCCAGGCCTTCAGCCGTTCGGCCCTGCTCGACCAGGTCTGGGGCTGGTCCTTCGGCGACTCCTCCACGGTGACCGTCCACGTCCGCCGCCTCCGCGAGAAGATCGAGCCCGACCCCACGGTCCCGCGGCGGATCGTCACCGTCTGGGGCGTCGGCTACCGCTACGAGCCGCTGGCGGAGTCATGATCAACGAGATGACGGCGATCGTCGCGGTCACCGCCGGGCTCGGCCTGCTGGTCGCGGTGGCGGGGCTGGGCGCGATGTGGCTGCTGCGCGAACGGTCGATCGGCGTGATGCTCGCGGTGGTCGCGGTGGTGACCGTCGTGGCGACCCTGGGCGGCGTGGTCGCCATCACCCTGAAGATGATCATCGAGGGTACGCCGAGGGACATCGTGCTCAGCGTGGTCGCGGTGGGCGGCCTGGTCGGGCTGGGCGTCGCGACCGTGCTGGCCCGGCGGGTCGTGGCGGCCAGCCGCAGTCTGGTCGACGCGGTGCACGCCGTACCGGCCTCGGGGGAGTTCACACCGCCCCGCGGCCTGCCCGCCGAGCTCGGCACGATCGCCGAGAGCCTGGACCGCGCCTACCGGCGGCTGCGCCTGGCCGGCGAGCGCGAGCGTGCCCTGGAGAGCGCCCGCCGCGAGCTCGTCACCTGGGTCAGCCACGACCTGCGCACTCCCCTGGCGGGCATGCGGGCCATGGCCGAGGCCCTGGAGGACGGCGTGGTCTCCGACTCCGGCACCGTCGTCCGCTACCACCGGCAGATCCGCCTGGAGGTGGACCGGTTGTCGGGCATGGTGGACGACCTGTTCGAGCTGTCCCGGATCCACGCAGGCACGCTGCGCCTGTCACGCGCCCGCATCGGCCTCGGCGACCTGGTCGCCGACGCCCTGGCCGGGGTGGAGGAGCTGGCACGGGCCAAGGGGGTACGGCTGACCGGCGAGGTCGACCCGGTGATCCCGGTCCAGGCCGACGCGGCCGAACTCTCCCGGGCGCTGCGCAACCTGGTCGTCAACGCGATCAGGCACACACCCGGCGACGGCACCGTCGTGGTCCGGGCCTCGGCCGGGGACGACACCGCCCGCCTGTCGGTCGCCGACGGCTGCGGCGGCATCCCCGCGGACGACCTGCCCCGCGTCTTCGACGTCGCCTTCCGCGGCGAGGCGGCCCGCACCCCCACCGCCGACGGTGCCGGGGCGGGCCTCGGCCTGGCGATCGCGCGCGGCATCGTCGAGGCCCACGGGGGGACGATCGGCGTCGTCAACTCCGGCCCCGGCTGCCGCTTCGAGATCGACCTGCCGCTCTCAGCCTGAACCGCCGCCGGGGCCTTCGGGGCCTCCGGCGTCTCCGGCGTTCCGCGAACTCCCGGGGCCCGGCGCGGAACCGGACCCGTTCGCGGAGCCGGGCCCCGGCCCGAGATCGAGGCCGCCCGCGGCGCCGGAGCCGTTGGAGGCCGGCGCCGGGGTGACCTCACCGTCCGGCCGTACGGAGACCATGAGGGTCATCTGCGCGCACTCGCCGTCGGTGTCCGGCTCGACGTACTGGAAGGAGGTCAGCCTCCGGGTGGTGCCCAGGGACTCCACCATCGCGCGGAACGTCGGGCACGGCCACCGCCACATGCAGCTGCGGCACCGCAGGATCGGATGCGCGGCGTCGCTGGTGATGCCGCCCGCGTCGCGCGGCTGGTGCAGGTCGAGCAGCCGGACGCCGAGCGTGGCGAAGTCGAGGAGCTCCTCGCGTGCCCCTTCGAGGAAGTCGAGGTCCTCGATCGACAGACGTGTCCTGATCGGGACGTGCCCCTCGTGGTTGACCAGGCTCCGCAGCGAGCTCGCCGCGTCGCGCCACGAGGTGGCCTTGCCGGTGCGCGTGATCATGGACTCCAGGTGCTCCTGGAGCCGTTGCCGCTGGAGATCCTCGGGTAGGTCGGTGTTCATGGGTGGTTCGAGCCCGTTTCTCGTGACTCAACGGCCACCGCTGCGGTAGCGCAGCGGCGATCGGGGGAGGTGTCGGGTCCCCTCCCTGCTTCCGGCCAAGCCGGTGTCGCACAGTGTCAAGCTTCGCGCACTCAGGGTTTCCGTGTGGCTGAAACGGGGGACAAAGGGCGGACGACTCGGGTTGTTCAAGAGAACGTGACCTGCGGCTCTCGCGCCGCTAGTGTGCCCGCTGTGGAGCTAAAAGTCTCAAGTCGATCTCATGCCGGGCACACCGTCGTGACCATCGTCGGCGAAATCGACCTATATACCGCGCCGCGCCTGCAGGCCGAGTTCACCCGGCTGCTTGAGCAGAACCAGACCATGCTCGTGGTCCTCGACATGTCCGCCGTGGAGTTCTGCGACTCCACCGGCATGAACGTGCTGCTCTCGGCGCTCAAGCGGCTGCGCGAGCGCGGCGGCACGCTGGAGGTGGCGGCTCCCAGGCCGGCCGTGCGTAAGATCCTTCAGGTCACCGGACTCGACTCGGTCTTCGTCGTGCACGAGACCATGCCGGAGAAGCTGCTGAGTTCCGAATCCCAAGGATGAGACGCGCCCCCCGAGCCCGGGACCGGGGCCCGGGGCGCGGGACCCTGAACGCTGGAGGTGCTCGATGACCGGCACGGCGGCGATCATCCCCGCCAAGGACGAGGCCGACCGGATCGGGGCCACCGTGGCCGCGGCCCTGGCACTGCCCGGCGTCGATCTCGTCGTGGTCGTGGACGACGGCTCGGCCGACCGGACGGGGCTGATCGCCAAGGCCGCCGGAGCCCGTGTCGTACGGCACGGCCACAACCGGGGCAAGGCCGCCGCGATGGAGAGCGGCGCCGAGGCCGTCCGCCTGCTCGACGGCCCCGCCCCCCGGCACCTGCTCTTCCTCGACGCCGACCTGGGGGAGACCGCCCGTACGGCCGCGCCGCTGATCGAACCGGTCGCCTCGGGTGAGGCCGACATGACGATCGCCGTCTTCGTCACCCGGGTGAGGCTCGGCGGGCACGGATTCGTGGTGCGGCTGGCCCGCCAGGGTGTCGAGCGCGCCACCGGCTGGGCGCCGTCCCAGCCGCTCAACGGCCAGCGCTGCCTGACCAGGGCGGCCTTCGACGCGGCCCGGCCGCTGGCCAGGGGCTTCGGCGTGGAGACGGGGCTCACGATCGACCTGCTGCGCAAGGGGTTCCGCGTGCGCGAGGTGCAGGTGGAGATGGCCCACCGGGCGACCGGCACCGACTGGCGGGCGCAGGTCCACCGGGCCAGGCAGTTCCGCGACGTCGCCCGCGCGCTGCTGGCCCGCCGCTGACCCTCTCCCACGGGCGTCGCCCGGCTTTTCCCGCAGGCATCGCCGACCCTCTCCCGCAGGCGTCGGCGACCTACCCCCGGATCCTCTCGCCCAGGCATTACCGGCCTGCCACGGGCCCTCTCCCGCAGGCGTCACAGGTCCTTCTCCGGTGCGCTCCCCCCGCCTGGGGACGGCGGCGGGCCGGACACCGGCGAGGATGTGGTGGAATTTGCCGGTGACCCGGGACGCGTCGGCCGTCGACGAGAGGCGGAGTCCCGCCGGTGACGTGCCGCGCGGGCCGGCCGTCGTCGCCTTCGGAGCCCTGGCGCTCTCGGCGGCGATCACGGTGCTCATCGGGCTGCTGGGCCCGTCCGCGATGGTGCCGGGACTGCCCGGCCCCTCCTGGCACCCCCCGTACGCGCTGGACGCCCGTCCCGGCGCCCACCTGGTCATCGCCCTGGGTCTCGCCGCGATCGTCCTGGGAGGGCTCGGCCTGGCCGGCGCCCTCCGGTCGGCGTGGAGCCCGCCCGCGCGCCTGCTGCTCGTGGCCGGCTGCGCCGTGGCGGGCCTGATCGCCTTCCTGCCGCCCTCCGGGTCGGCCGACCACCTCAACTACGCCGCCTACGGCCGCCTGGTCACGCTCGGCCAGGACCCCTACGCGATCACCCCCGCGGCCCTGCCCGGCGACCCGGTCACCGGAGCGGTCGAGGAGTGGGCCGGGGTGACCAGCGTCTACGGGCCGGTGGCCACGGCCGTGCAGGCGCTGGCGAGCCTGGTGGGCGGCGACTCGGTCAGGCTGACCGTCTTCGTGATGGCCGCCGTCAACGCGGCGGCGTTCATCGGCACGGCGCTGCTGCTGCACCGCTTCGCGGCCGGGGACGAGCGCCTGCGGCGGCGCGCGGCGCTGCTCTGGGCGGCCAACCCGCTGCTGATCTACCACCTCGCGGCCGGGATGCACGTCGACACCCTCGCCATCGCCTGCATGGTCGCCGCGCTCGCGGTGCGCGGGGCCGCCTCCGGGCTGCTGCTCGGGGTCGGCATCGGGATCAAGCTCAACGCGGGGCTGGTCGCGCTCGGCCCGGCCTGGGAGCTGCGCCGCTCACCCGGCCGGCTCGCCGTGGTGGCCGGGACCGCGACGGCGACCGTGCTGGCCGTCTACGCCGTCGCCGGGCCGCACGTGCTCGACCAGGTGAGCGCCGCGAGCAGGAAGGTCTCCCTGGCCACCCCCTGGCACCTGGTCAAGGCCGGCCTCCAGGACGTGTTCGGACCGGGCGCGTACTCGGCCTGGATCCAGGCCGGCTCCCTGGCCCTGATGGTCTGCCTGGCCTGGCTGCTGCTGCGGACCATGCCCTCCGACGGCGCGCCCGCGGTCGCCGCGGCGGTGGTCGTCGCCTGGCTCTTCGCCGCCCCGTACGCGCTGCCCTGGTACGACGGACTGGCCTTCGCGCTGCTGGCGATGGTCTCCTGGCCGGCGCTGGAGGGGTTCATGGTGGCCAGGATCACGGTGCTCTCGCTGGGCTACCTCCCGGCCAGGGAGGCGCTGCGGCCCGAGGACCTGCTGTGGATGAAGACCCTGCTCAGGGAGCGGGTGGTGCCGTGGACGCTGCTGGCCGTGACGGCCGCTCTGGCGTACCGGGCGATGAGGGACGCACGACGCGCACGCAGGCGGACAGCGTCAGCGGCACCGCGACCGTGAGCGCCATCGCCGGGATCGCGATGCCCGAGTCGTTCATCAGGAACCCAACCAGCGCGCAGGCCAGCGCGCCGATCAGCCCGGCGCGCAGCGCGGGCGCCCGCGCGTAGGCCCGTCCCAGGGCCGAGGCCCCCCACCGCGACGGGCGGTCCAGCACCAGGAACAGGAACGCCAGCGCGACCAGGGTGAGCAGCGTCAGCGACCAGTTGCCGACCGTGACCCCGACCATCGCCGAGAACTTGCGCCCGACCACGGTCCACGCCTGCCCGTCCAGCACCTGCTGGACGAAGGCGCCCAGGTGGGTACGGCTCGCCGGGGGCCTGGTCCAGTCGGCCACCGCGATGGCGGCGACCAGCAGGACGCCCGCCAGGCCGGCCAGGCCCAGGCGGACCGGTGAGAGCCGCCCGCCGGCCAGCAGGATCAGGAAGACCACGACCCCCACCATGAACGCCGGGACCCCGCCGAAGTCGGCGCCCCAGGCCGGCCATCCGTCGGCGAACACCGCGAGTCCCCCGTACGCCGCGCAGACCGCGAGCGCGAGGGCGCGCCTGCCGCGCGAGAGCAGCCACTGGCCGATCCCGGCCAGCGCCAGGATCGTCCCGGCCGAGTAGACCGCGAAGGCGATGTTGCCGAAGCCGTAGAAGCGCCCGCCGGTGACCGGCTCGTAGCCGGTGACCGCGTTCACCTGGAGCGCCGAGCCGGTCATCACGTCGGCCAGCAGCGTCACCGAGGTGACGCCGGCGACGACGGTGAGCGGGCCCAGCGGATACGCCCGCCAGGGCCGGGCGAACGCCACCGCGGTGATCGCGCAGGCGAACCCGAGGATCGTCGCGATCACCGAGACCATCGGGGCGGGCAGCGTCCACCACGGGACGAGCTGCGCCAGGAAGGTGGAGACAGGGACGGCCCCGCTGACCACGGCCACGACCTGGACGGCCCTCAGGGCACGCACCCCGCCCCGGCCGCGCCGGATCGCGAGGGCGGCCAGCAGGTAGAACAGGATCTGCACCGCCACGAGCACCGCGAAGAAGGGCGCCCGTACCGTGACGAGCACCTGGCTCGCCAGGTCGTCGTCGGCCAGCTTCCCCGCCGTCGCCGCGACCCGTTCCCCGCCCGGCCCGGCGCCCTGCCAGGCGCGGCCCACGACCCCGTCGGGGACGGGCAGGCCCAGCAGGCCGATCACGGTGGCGGTCAGGTCGGTGTTGGTGACCAGGCCGTCCTGGCGGGTGGAGGCCGCGGTGAGGTACCCGCGGGGGTACGGCGCGCCGCCGGGGGACGGGCCGTGGGCAATGGCCACGTGCAGGTGCGGCGCGGGCGAGGCGTCGGCCAGACCGGCGACCAGGACCGTGGTGCCCGCGGGGCCGGTGCCGTCCGTGCCGTCGGTGCCCGGCCGGGGCAGGCGGGCGAGGACCTCGCCCACCACGCGGTCGGCCCCGGCGACCGCCTTCCGCCTGGTCCGGTCCGTCATCGCGGCGGGAATCGCGTCCGGTGCCCCTCCCGAGAGGGTGCCGGGAGGGCTCGCGGAGGGGATGCCCGAGGGGCTTACGGAGGGGTCGCCGGATGGGGTGCCCGAGCTCGCGGAGGGGGTTCCCGAGGAGGCGTCCGAAGGAGTGCCGGAGGGGCTGCCCGGGGGGTTCACGGGGGGAGCGGCCGCCGGGGACCCGCCGATCCAGGCCCGGGTGAGGTCACCGGCCTCCACCACGATCAGCCCGTACGGGGAGAGGTCGCCGAGTCCCGCCACGTCGTCCGCGTACCGCGTGACCCTTCCCGAGTCGTCGGCGGCGCCGAGGGCGGCTCCCGGCCCGGCCGCGGCCACCTTCAGGCCCGCGTCCGCCGCGAGCCGTCCCAGCCGCCCGGGGACCGCCCGGAAGGCCGTGGTGGCGTTGAAGGCGGACAGGCCGGCCCAGCCCGGCACGCTCGCCCCGCCGTCCGGCGCCATCCGCGGCGCGGGCGGGACGGCGCAGCCGGCGCCGGGAGCCCCGGCCCGCTGGCCGGCCGAGACGGTCAGCCAGCCCGCCACCGGGCAGGTGATCGCCCGCTCCGGAGGCGGGACGGTCCGGGTGGACATGGACGCGGAGGCGCCCTCGCCGGCGAGCCGCCACAGGTTCGGGGTCCGGGTCGCGTCCAGGTCGCTCCAGAGCAGCCCCGGCACCCCGATGATCACGACCCGTCCGGGGAGGGCCCTGGACGCCGAGGCGGCCTCGGCGGCACCGGCGCCGCCGAGCACCGGGAACGCCAGGAGCGCGCAGACGAGGACGAGCAGCGGGGCGAGCGGCGAGGTGATCGACCGCGCGAACGGGACGAGTGGCCGGGCGGAGGGCGGGGCGAGCGGCGCCGAGGGCGGCCGGGCGGGCGGCGGGGCGAGCGGCAGGACGGGCGGCCGGGCGCCGGGCCCCGTTCCGGGGCGCGCGGGCCCGTGATCGTTCCGCGTCGAAACCATCGGGTTCCCCCTGTCCGTACCCGCCGGGCGGCCGTTTTTCCGGCCCCACGGTAACCTGCCTGGTCGTGAGGATCGACGAGGCCACCGCGACCGGACGGAGTCCGTGGACGCGATGGCCGCCCTGCCTGCTCGCGATGCTGCCCGCGCTGCTGCTCGTCGCCGCGGGGGTGGCCCCGCTGGTGCTGCACTGGCTGGGCAACGTGGACGACCAGCGCCTGGTCGACCTGGATGTGTACCGTACCGGCGGAGAGGCCGTGCTGCGGGGGCGGCCCGTCTACGACTTCGTGACGCCCGCGCCGCAGCTGCTGCCGTTCACCTACCCGCCGGTGGCCGCGCTGCTGGCCACGCCCCTGGCGGCGATCTCGTGGCCGGCGGCGCAGTGGGCGTGGACCGCGCTGATCTTCCTGACCCTCGCGGTCACCGTGTGGCTCTCCTTCCGCGCCGCGTTCGACCGGATCACCGCCCCCGCCGGGCCGGGCCGGGCCGATCCCGGCGGCCGGAGCCGTTCCGGCGGCACGGACGGCCGGGGCGGGTGGCGCGTCCTGGACCGCCTGCGGGTGCCGCTGCTGTTCGCCGCCCTGATGATCCTCTGTACGTACCTGATGCCGATCAGGGACCAGGTGCGCTTCGGCCAGGTGGACATCCTGCTCGTCGCGCTCTGCCTGGCCGACTGCGTGGTACGGCGGCCGGTGTGGCCCCGCGGCCTGCTGATCGGCCTGGCCACCGCGGTCAAGCTCACCCCGGGCGTCTTCCTGGTCTACCTGCTCGTCGTCTGCCTGGGGCCGGGCGCGAGGCGCGAGGGGCGAGAGGCCTTCCTGACGGCCTCGCTCACCGCCGGGCTGCTGACGCTGCTGCCGTTCCTGGTGATCCCGGAGGACGCCGCCGACTTCTGGTTCCGCGCGCTGCTCGATCCCGAGCGGCTCGGCGCCAACGCCGCGACCACCAACCAGTCGATGCGCGGCATGCTGATCCGGCTCTACCTGCCCGACACGCCGACGACCCTGCTGTGGATCGCGCTGGTCGCCGTGGTCGCCTGGTACGGCTTCCGGTACGCCCGCAGGGCGCTGCTCGACGGCCACCCGGTGGCCGGGACGGCCCTGGTCGGGCTGATGGCCGTGCTGCTCTCGCCGGTCGCCTGGATCCACCACCTGGCCTGGGTGGTCGTGGTGATCGGCGCGCTGGCCGGTGACGGCCGCGACCCGGTCAGGGTCAGGGCGGCCACCGGGGTCTGGCTCTACTACGTGCTGCCGATCCCCTGGTGGGGGGTGACGATCAAGGCGGCGGAGATCCCGGTGCTCAGCCCGGTCCTGGGCAAGATCGTGCAGAACGGGTTCGGCCTGGGCGCGCTGGCCCTGGTCTGGCTGCTCGGGGTATGGCTGCCCGCACGGAGAGAGGCCTTCCTGACCGCCCCCTGAGTGGAGGCGCCCGTGAGAGGGGCCATTCCGTGAGACGGATCGGCCACATCGCGAGACGGGTCGTACGGCGGGGTGAAAGGTCCGGGTGTGTAATCCCGCGCGCTTTTTTCGACAGGTCCCGGTTAACCTGAGGACATGCCGAAACTCGCTTACCTGGGACCGAAGGGGACCTTCACCGAGGAGGCCCTGCGCATCCTGGCGCCCGGGGCCGAGCGCCTGCCGAGCCCGAACGTCCCCGCGGCCCTGGAGGCCGTCCGGCGCGGCCAGGCCGACGGAGCCGTCGTCCCCCTGGAGAACTCGCTCGAGGGCGCCATCACCACGACCCTGGACGAGCTCGCCCGGGGTGAGTCGTTGCTGATCACCGCGGAGCTGCTGCTGCCCGTCGAGTTCTCGCTCCTGGCGCGTCCCGGCACCGGGATCGGCCACATCAAGAGGGTCTTCACCCACCCCGCGGCCATCACCCAGTGCCGCAACTTCATCGCCCGCGAGCTGCCCGACGCGGTGGTGGTCGCCGCGCCGTCGACCGCCGCGGCGGCGCAGGAGGTCGCGCTCCCCGGATCGCCGTACGACGCGGCCATCGCCGCGCGTATCGCCGGCGAGCACTACGGGCTGGTCGAACTCGCCGGCGGGATCGGCGACCGTACCGACACCGTGACCCGGTTCGTCCAGGTCTCGCGCCCCGGGCCGCTGCCCGAGCCGACCGGCGCGGACCGGACGTCCCTGGTCGCCTTCCTGGCCGACGATCATCCGGGCGCGCTGCTGGAGATGATGACCGAGTTCTCCGTGCGTGGCGTCAACCTGTCCCGCATCGAGTCGCGCCCGACCGGCGACGGCATCGGCCGGTATTTCTTCCATTTCGACTTCGAGGGGCACGTCGCCGACGCCCGCGTCGGTGAGGCCGTCTCCGGCCTGCACCGGATCTGCTCCCGGGTCAGGTTCCTGGGCAGCTACCCGCGCGCCGACGCCCTGTCCACGCAGATCAAGCCCGGCACCGAGGACGAGGCCTTCGCCGAGGCCGCGGGCTGGCTGGACGGGATCCGCACCGGCCAGGTCTGACGCGGAGCCGTCCCGGGTTCGATCCACGGCCGATCCGGTCCGGTCGCCGCCGTTCCGCGCCGCCCTCGCCGGTCCCGGCACGGCGCCCGGATCAATCCGGGCGCGAAGCGCGGCCGTCCATCGGTAGCCTTATGCGTGTGATTGACCTGCGTACCCTTCGTGAGGATCCCGACCGGCTACGGGCGTCGCAGCGTGCCCGCGGTGAGGACGACTCTGTCGTCGCGACGCTGCTCGACCTCGACGAGCGCCGCCGTGGCGCGCTGAGCCGCTTCGAGACGCTCCGCGCCGAGCAGAAGACCGTCGGCAAGTCCGTCTCCCGCGCCTCCGGGGAGGAGAAGACGGCCCTGCTGGAGCGGGCGAAGGATCTCTCCTCGCAGGTCAAGTCGGCCGAGGCCGAGGCCGAGAAGCTCGGCGCCGAGCTCGACGGGCTGCTCTACACGGTGCCGAACCTGGTCGAGGAGGGCGCTCCGGAGGGCGGCGAGGACGACTACGTCGTTCTGGAGGAGGTCGGCGAGAAGCCGTCCTTCGACTTCGAGCTCAAGGACCACCTGGCGCTGGGCGAGCGGCTCGGCGCGATCGACATGGAGCGCGGCGCCAAGGTCTCGGGATCGCGGTTCTTCTTCCTGAGGGGCGTCGGAGCCAGGCTCCAGCTCGGGCTGCTCAACATGGCCATGCAGCAGGCGATCGAGGCGGGCTTCGTCCCGATGATCACGCCGGTGCTGGTCAAGCCGGAGTCGATGAAGGGCACCGGCTTCCTCGGGGCCCACGCCTCGGAGGTCTACCACCTGGCCGACGACGACCTGTTCCTGGTCGGCACGAGCGAGGTGCCGATGGCGGCCTACCACGCCGACGAGATCCTGGACGGTTCCGCGCTGCCGTACCGCTACGCGGGATGGTCCTCGTGCTTCCGCCGCGAGGCCGGGTCGTACGGCAAGGACACCCGGGGCATCATCCGGGTCCACCAGTTCGACAAGGTGGAGATGTTCTCCTACGCCCGTCCCGAGGACGCCTACGCCGAGCACCGGCGCATGCTCGACTGGGAGAAGGAGATGCTGGCCAAGGTCGAGCTGCCCTACCGCGTGATCGACACCGCCGCCGGAGACCTCGGGACGTCGGCCGCGCGGAAGTTCGACTGCGAGGCGTGGCTGCCCAGCCAGAACCGCTACCTCGAACTCACCTCGACCTCCAACTGCACCGACTTCCAGGCCCGGCGCCTCGGCGTCCGGTTCCGCGACGCGGGAGGCAAGCCCCAGCACGTGGCCACCCTGAACGGCACGCTGGCCACCACCCGGTGGATCGTCGCGATCCTGGAGAACCACCAGCAGGCGGACGGCTCGGTCGTGCTCCCCAAGGCGCTGCGCCCCTACGTCGGCCTCGACGTCCTCGAACCCGTGAAGTAACCCCTTCGAGGCGCACCAGCTCGTCACGAGGACCCCGCCGCCCACGGCGGGGTCCTCGCGCGTTCACCCCGCCTCCCGCGTCTCCTCCGCCGTCCGTCCCGGGACCGCTGGGACGCTCCATGAGGGGTGGACCCGCCGCGCCGTGGCCCGGTTCCGGCGCGGTCGCTCTCGTGACCGGAATCGTGTCCGAGGAAAGCCCCGGATCGCCTCGCGCTCTTCGAGGTCACCCCGTGAGGTAGCGCTGCAGGGTCGGGCCGAGCCAGTCGACGATCTCCTGGCGGGACATCCCGGCCACCGGCGGCAGCCGCAGGACGTAGCGGCACAGGGCCATGCCGAGGACCTGCGTGGCGGCGAGCCCGGCCCGCAGGGGGGCCTCGGCAGGGTCGGCGACGAGCCGGGCGGCCAGGGAGCCGAGCTGGGCGGCGAAGATGCCGCGCATGCGCTCGGCGACGGCCTCGTCGGTGACGCCGGTGCGGAGCAGGATCATCATGCCCTCGTCCTCCTCCCACCGGTCGAGGAAGTGGGTGATGAGCGCCTCGCCCACGGTGTGGCGGGGGAGCGCCGCCAGGTCGGGGAACCGGAGGTCGACGTCGGCGGCGGCGGCGAAGAGGCCGTCCTTGTTGCCGTAGTAGCGCATGACCATGGACGGGTCGATGTCCGCGTCCGCGGCGATGGCCCGGATGGTCGCGCGCTGGTAGCCGTCCGAGGCGAAGCGCTCGCGCGCCGCGGCCAGGATCGCGGCCTTGGTGTCCTCCGAGGTTCTCCGCACGCCGTCGACTGTAGGCCAACACGTGTTGACATCGCCAGCCGGGAGGCGCACAGTTATGCCAACGCCTGTTGACCAACAAGCGTTGGCATCAGTTAGGAGAACGACATGCTCCCCGCCACCACGGACGTCCTGGTCGTCGGCGCGGGCCCGACCGGCCTGGCCGCCGCCGCCTGCCTCGCCGCCCAGGGGATCGACGTGACCGTCGTCGACGACCAGGCGGCCGGTGACAACACCTCCCGCGCCGCCGTCGTCCACGCCAGGACGCTGGAGGTCCTGGAGGGCATCGGCGTCTCCGGGCGGCTGACCGCCCTGGGCATCCACGCGCCGCGCTTCACCATCAGGGACCGCGACAGGACGCTCGTACCGGTCGAGTTCGGCGGGCTCCCGACCCGCTACCCGTACACGCTGATGATCTCCCAGGCCGTCACCGAGCGGATCCTGCTGGAGCGCCTGGTCGAGCTGGGCGGACGCGTCGCCAGGCCGTACCGGCTGGAGGGCCTCGTCCAGGACGGCGGCGGGGTGACCGCGACGCTGTCCGGCGGCGAGGTGGTCACCGCGAGGTACCTGGTCGGCGCGGACGGCATGCGCAGCACGGTCCGCGAGCGGGTGGGGATCGCCTTCGAGGGCGGCGAGCTGCGGGAGTCGTTCAGCCTGGCCGACGTGCGGCTCACCGGGGGCGTCCCCCGCGACGAGGTGGTGCTGTACTTCTCCCCCGCCGGGCTGGTCGTGGTCGCGCCCCTGCCCGACGGCACCCACCGGATCGTCTCCACGGTCGACGAGGCGCCCGAGCACCCCGACGTCGCCTTCGTGCAGGACCTGCTGGACACCCGGGGGCCGAGGAGGGAGCGGGCCGTGGTCGGCGAGGTCGTCTGGGGGTCGCGCTTCCGGGTGCACCACCGCGTGGCCCGCACCTTCCGCTCCGGACGGGTCCTGCTGGCCGGCGACGCCGCGCACGTGCACAGCCCCGCGGGAGGGCAGGGGATGAACACCGGCCTCCAGGACGCCGTCGCGCTCGCGGAGGCGCTCACCGCGGCCCTCAAGGGCGAACAGGAGGCACTGGACCGCTACGTCGCCGCCCGCCGTCCCGTCGCCCTGCGGGTTCTCACCTTCACCGGCCTGCTGTCCCGGCTGGCCAACATGAACAGGCGCGTGCGGCCGTTCAGGAACCTCGTCCTGCGCACCCTGGCGCTCAGTCCCGCCTTCCGCCGCCAGGTCGCCCGGCGGCTCGCCGGACTGGTCCGCGGATGAGAAATCTCACCTGAAGGTGATATCGCCGGACCGTGTCGGCGGGTGATTCTCACCTATGAGTGAGACCCGTTCGAAGGCGAGGTCCGGGTGCCGTTAAGGGCCCTCGTACGCCCCGACCTGCCACGAAGTCCTTCGCGACGCGCGCCGGGCGCCGGGACCAATCAAGAAACCGTGCAACAAAGGCGATGTATGGCACGTTCCACGTCGTCCTGAACACGAAACCGTCCCGGCACCCGGGACATGAAGAAGGCGGGGTCCGCGTGAAACGGACCCCGCCTTCCGGTTCAACCAAGAGGTCTATGCGTCAGACGGCGCGGACCTGCGAGGCCTGCGGGCCCTTCTGGCCCTGGGTGATCTCGAACTCGACCCGCTGGCCGTCTTCGAGGCTACGGTAGCCGTTGCCCTGGATCTCGGAGAAGTGCACGAAGACATCCGGTGCACCGCCGTCCGGTGCGATGAAGCCGAAGCCCTTTTCAGCATTGAACCACTTGACGGTTCCCTGAGCCATTAAAGCTCTCCCTCAGGATTTGAAACTTCGGGATTCACACCTCATGAACCCCATGTGTCGTACAGCGGGCCCCGGGTGGTTCAGTAAAACTGGTTTTCACAACGGGATTCAGCTAATACAACGCCATCACAGCTAACACTATCCGGCCGGGCCGTGTTCCCGCCATGAGGAAGGAAGATTCATCGGAAGGGATCCCCGGGGCCGACAGGTCACCCCATCACAGTGCAGACTGGGACGTGTTATGCAAAACCCCAGGCTGGTCGCCACCGACCTCGACGGCACCGCCCTGCGTTCGGACGGCACCGTCTCCCCCCGCACGGCCGCCGCTTTTTCGCTCGTGGAGAACGCCGGCGCCACCCTCGTCTTCGTGACCGGCAGGCCGCCCCGCTGGATGCACACGGTCGCGGGAGCCGTACGGCACCGCGGGCTGGCCATCTGCGCCAACGGGGCCCTCGTCTACGACCTGCACACCGAGCGCATCGTCGAGTCCCACCTCATCGACCCCGAGGTCCTCGAGGAGGTCGTCCGGCGGCTCCGCGAGAAGGTGCCCGACCTCGCCTTCTCCGTGGAGTACGAGGGAGGCTTCGCCCACGAGTCGGACTTCCGGCTCGGGGGCTGGGACAGCAGGGCGGTCGCCGGGCTGCGGGTCGGCACGACAACGCTCACCTCGCGCCCCTGCGCCAAGCTGCTGGCCCTGCACCCCCGGATGGACCCGGACATCCTCCAGGCCGCGGTCCGCGGCCTGGTCGGCGACCTGGTCACCCCCACGCACTCCAGCGGGCGGGCGCTGATCGAGATGAGCGCGTACGGCGTGACGAAGGCCTCGGCGCTGGCCCACCTCGCGACGACCCGCGACATCGGGCCGCACGAGGTGATCGCCTTCGGCGACATGCCCAACGATCTTCCGATGCTCCGCTGGGCCGGCACGTCCTACGCCGTCGCCAACGCCCACCCCGAGGTGCTGGCACTGGTCGACCACGTGACCGCGACCAACAACGACGACGGGGTCGCCGAGGTGCTGGAGAAGCTCTACGGAGCGTGACCGGCCCGCCGGGCGGGTCCCATCGGGCAGTGACCCCGGCCATGAAAGGCCGTACCGGATGATGGCAGACCGCGACGGGCGTATCCGGTGCGCCGGTCACGATGGACCGCGACCCGGGCCGTGCCGACCGGCCCGGTGACGGCGCCACAGGTGTCACGAATGCCTGCGGGTGCCTACGGGTGCCTACAGGTAGGGGCCCGGGTTGGACGGGCCGCCCTCCTGCGGCTGCTGGAGGGACACGCCGCCCGGCAGGGCCCGGCGCATGTTCTCCAGCTGGGCGCGAGCGGCCATCTGCTGGGCGAAGAGCGTGGTCTGTATGCCGTGGAACAGCCCCTCCAGCCAGCCGACGAGCTGCGCGTGCGCGACCCGGAGCTCCGCCTCGCTCGGCGGGGTGCCGTTGGCGTCCTCGGTGAACGGCAGCGACAGCCGTTCCAGCTCGTCGACCAGTTCCGGCGCGAGCCCGTCCTCCAGCTCCTTGATGGAGCTCTGGTGGATCTCCTTGAGCCGCTTGCGGCTGGCCTCGTCCAGGGGAGCCGCGCGCACCTCCTCCAGGAGCTGACGGATCATGCTGCCGATGCGCATCACCTTCGCGGGCTGCTCGACCAGATCCGCGATCGACCGGCTCTCGCCGTCGTTCTCGGACGGGGAGCCCTGGGGACCCACGACCACGATGTGCGGGGTGCTCTCCTCAGCGTTCATAGCCTCAACCTACTAGCAGGATTTTCCCGATGTGTTCTCCGGACTCCAGGATCCGGTGCGCCTCGGCAGCCTCGCCCATCGGCACCCGGGCGTGCACGATCGGCCGGATCGCCCCGGCGTCGACCAGCGGCCAGACATCCCGCACGACCCCGCGCACGATGGCCCCCTTCTCGTCGACCGGCCGGGAACGCAGGGTGGTGGCGTGCACCGAGGCCCGCTTCGCCAGCAGGGCGCCCAGGTTCAGCTCCCCCTTCGCGCCGCCCTGCAGGCCGATCACGACCAGCCGCCCGCCGGTGTTCAGCGCCGTGACGTTGCCCGCGAGGTACGCGCCGCCCATGATGTCGAGGATCACATCGGCCCGTACCTTCTCGGAGAAGTCCTCCCGCCGGTAGTCGATCCCCTCGTCGGCCCCGAGCTCCAGGCAGCGGGCGATCTTCTCGGGGGACCCGGCGGTGACGACCACGCGGGAGCCGAACGCCTTGGCCAGCTGCACCGCCATGGTCCCGATCCCGCTGGCACCCCCGTGCACCAGCAGGGTCTCGCCCTTGCGCAGGCGCGCGGTCATGAAGACGTTGGACCAGACCGTGCACGCGACCTCGGGCAGCCCGGCCGCCTCGACCAGGTGGAGGCCCTCGGGCACCCTCATGACCTGCTGCCAGGGCACGGCGACCCTCTCGGCGTACCCGCCGCCGCTGAGCAGCGCGCAGACCCGGTCACCCGGCGCGAACCCCTCGACGTCCCGCCCCACCTCGCCGACCACACCGGAACACTCCAGCCCCGGGTACGGGGAGGCGCCGGGCGGCGGGTCGTAGAAACCCTGTCTCTGCAGCGTGTCGGCCCTGTTGACGGCCGAGGCGGCCACCTCGATCAGGACGTCACCGGGCCCGGTGACCGGGTCGGGGACCTGTCGCCAGGTCAGGACTTCCGGTCCGCCGGGTTTATCGATCACGATGGCGCGCATGTGAACAAAGGTATCCGCTGAGCTTCAACTTGGTGGTTGCTCGCGTTGACGAGAACACAGGGCGTTAACCTGCTATGTGTTTGCTGCCCTTTTATGCCCATCCCGAGGGGGAACACGGTGGCAAGGCACGATCGTGAGGAATCTCTCGAGGAACAGCTCGCCTGGCTCGACGCCATCAAGGAGCAGGAGGAGGCGCCCGCCCTGGGGGCCTCGGCCACCGCGATGGACGACGCCGTCGTCTCGCCGTACCCCAAGGATCCTTGGAGCCTGGTCCCGACCGAGCCCGACACGACCTCCTCGCCGCTGTTCCGCGCGGCCGTCGACTCGGCCCACCCGGTCACGTCCGAGGCCGAGCCGCGGGTCGAGGACGCCGACGCGGCCGAGTGGCTGGAGGCGTCCGAGACGAGTTCCTTCACCGTGCCCGCTCCGGCCTCCGGCAGGCGGACACCGGACTCCGGCGGGCAGGCTTCGGCTCCCGGCAGGGGAGCCTCCGCCTCCGGCGGGCAGTCTCCCGCTTCGAGCGGGCAGGCTTCTGCTTCGAGTGGGCAGGCTTCCGCTCCGGGTAGTCAGGACGACGGCTTCCTCGCCCCGCTCAAGCCGCTGCCGCGCCAGGAGTCCGGCGAGCCCGGTGAGTCCGGTGAGTCCGCCCCGGCCGACTTCACCGAACCGCACCTCCGCACGCCGTTCGCGGCGCCGGCCCAGGAGCCGTCCCGGGGTCTCTTCGAACAGCCCCGGCGCCCGGCGGAGCAGGTCGAGCCCTTCACCCCTGCCGGGTCCCCGGGCGGATCTCCGGGCGGAGCCTTCGACCCGGAGTCGGGCAGGCCGGCCTCCTCCGAGGGCGAGCGGTTCGGCTTCGGCGGCAACGACTCCGCGGACGCCGACACCGGCCGGTTCTCCTTCGGCCGCACCGAGACGGACCGTACGCGATCCGCCCCTGCGGGCCAGGACCGTCCCGCCGACGGCGACTCTCCGTCCACGGCCGCCGAGTCCGACCGGCAGGGCCGTTCCACCGACCGCTCTGCCGACCGCTCTGCCGACCGTGACCGGTCCGCTTCCGGTACGGCCGGGAGCGGCGGTTCCACGAGCGGCGCCGCCAGGGAGGACCGCTTCGTCGCGGGCGCCCCGGACGCCGAGCGGTTCCCCCCGATCGGCACCGAGCACGAGCGGACGCTCCCCGGATCCGCGACGGGCGCGTCCAGGGAGTCCGCCGGGCAGGCGTCCGAGCGTCCCGGCCCCGTCTCCGAGCGCTTCCAGCCCTCCGCGGGACCGGTTCTCCCGCCCGTGCCCGCCTCCGACGCCGACCGCGGCTCCGAGCGCGGTCCCGAACGTGAGTCCGAACGTGGCTCCGAGCGCGGTGGGGCGTTCCGGACGCCCGAGCCCTTCGACGCGGACAGGACCGAGTCCCCGGCCTCGCCGGAGCGTCCCTCCTCCTCCGGTTCGTTCGGCGGGGAGCGTACCGGCTCCGCGACGTCCTCCTTCGCCGCCTTCTCCACGTCCCCGTCCTTCGCGCCCGGCCGGGACGCGCCCGCGGGAGCGGACCGGGAGAACGTCCCGCCCACGGAGCGGGAGACCCCCTTCGCCTCCGAGCGCGATACCTCGTTCGGGCCAGAGCGCGAGACCCCCTTCGCGTTCGAACGCGACGCTTCCTTCGCCTCCGAGGGCGGCAAGCCGTTCGCCCCCGAGCGCGAGAAGCCGTTCACGCCCGACGACGACGGCCCCTTCGCGTCCGAGCGGGAGACCCCTCCCGCGCCGGGCAGGGAGAACCCCTTCGCACCCGCCAGGGAGCAGGCCGAGCCCTACCAGCCGCGCCGCCGCCAGACGGCTCCGGCACCGGCCTTCGGCGCGCCCGCCAGGCAGCACGCCCCCGGCGGGACCGGTCCCCGGCAGTCGGCCGACAGCCTGGACCCGGAGTCCCTGCTCAGGGGACGCCGCAACGGCCCGTCCGGAGGCTGGCGAAAGCTGATCTTCAAGGCGTCCGCAGGGCTGATCAAGCCGGGCGAGTCCCCCGAGGTCCGCCGGCGCAGGGAACTGGTCGCCCGTGCCCGCACCCCGGTGGCCACCGGCCACCACCGCGTCGCCGTACTGAGCCTCAAGGGCGGTGTCGGCAAGACCACCACCACGGTCGGCCTCGGCGCCACCCTCGCCCAGGTGCGCGGCGACCGGGTCATCGCCGTCGACGCCAACCCCGACCGGGGCACGCTGTCGGACAAGGTGGAGCTGGAGACCTCCGCCACGGTCCGCGACCTGCTCAACGAGCGGCAGCAGATCAAGAGGTACGTCGACATCCGGGCCTTCACCTCGCAGGCCCCGTCACGCCTGGAGATCCTTGCCTCCGACCGTGACCCGTCGGTGTCGGAGGCGTTCAGCGCGTCCGACTACCAGTCGGTCTCCCAGGTCCTGGAGAACTTCTACTCGATCTGCATCACCGACTGCGGCACCGGCCTGCTCCACTCGGCCATGTCAGGGGTACTCGGACTGGCCGACCAGCTCGTCCTGGTCAGCTCCCCGTCCGTGGACGGTGCCCGCGCCGCCTCGGCGACCCTCGACTGGCTGGAGGCCCACCACTACGAGGAGCTCGTCCGCTCCGCCACCGTGGTGCTGTGCAGCGTCCGCCCGCGCTCGAAGTCGACCGTCGACCTCGACCGCCTGGAGGCCCACTTCGCGGCCCGCTGCCGGGCGGTCGTCCGCGTTCCTTATGACCCGCACCTGGAGGAGGGGGCGGAGATCGACCTGGAGAGGCTCCAGGGCGGCACCCGCGACGCCTACCTCCGCCTGGCCGCCTCGGTCGGCGACGGCTTCGCCGGTCCCCAACCCTGACCCGCATCCGGTAGCTCCGACCGGCATCCGGCAACCCTGACCCGTCCCCGGCAGCCTCAACCCGCACCCGTCAGCTTCGCTCGCACCCGGCGGCCGTCCCATGTCCGAAAGGACGCGAGGCGCCCGCCGGGTCCCGGGCACCCCCGGGCCAATGAGAGACTAGGGTGCAATCTGACACGTTCTCCGGACGTGTCACCAGGAGAGCTCGCCTAGTGGACGATGGCGGCGGTCTTGAAAACCGCTAGGCCGGGTGACCGGTCTCGTGGGTTCGAATCCCACGCTCTCCGCCGACCTTATGGAACGGCGTCTGACCAGGCAATTCGCCTCGGTGAGGCACCGTTGATCGTTTCCAGGACGCGCAGCCGTACGCCGCTGCGAGCGGCCCCTGAACGGTGTTCGCTAGATAGATCTTGAGACGTTTCCCCAGGTCGTAACCGAGAATTTTGTCCCGAGAATTGGGGAGGGGGCCATGGATCCCATGGGCTGGGATCGAATACCCGGACCGGCCTGGTACCGCCCGGAAGCCGCCCAAGCGGCGATGGAGGCGCTGGCCCAGTCCGCGGATTCTCGGCAGGCCGCTCGCGCGCTGGCCGATCTTCGGTACGCGGTCACGAACGACCATGCCGGAACCCTGTGTCCGGCCGCCGTTCCCGCGACCAGTGTGCTTCTGGAGGCGATCGGAGAACGGCCTGGACGACCCCGGCAGGAGGCGTTGAACGCACTGCTGGACTGGTGGGGATGCTTCCATCCCGAGCCGGGATTCGAGACCTACGAGGACCCGTTGGCCGGGGCTGTCGGCCTCGTCGGAGGAATCGTGGGGCGCGTCCGTGGTGCCACGGACATACTTCGCCGTGTTGCCGATGATCCGTCCGGAGGCGGTGGGCATCGCCCCGGTGCGAAGCTGCTTCTGGCCAGACTCGACAAGGGCTGGAGTGAGGCGGTCAGCTGATACGGGGAAACCAAAGGCGGAATCAAGACTGGTCAGGTGAGGCGGTTGCGCCTTATATCGGCTGGACTGTCGGGCGTGACCGTTAGGGTCCCCGCCATGGTGATCTCCAACACCCCCCGCTATCCCTGGGACGATCTTCTCCGCGCCGTGAACGACAAGGCTCAGAAGTACTTCGCCGAGTACAGGGATATTCCGCCCGAAAAGCGAGGGGGGCCGGACGACGGGTTCGGCCTCGCCACCTGGCTCGGCGCGCCGGGTGCCGGGGAGGCCGAGATCGCGCGACACGAGGAACGCCTCGGCATGCGTCTGCCGCCGAGCTATCGGGAGTTCCTCCAGGTCGCCGATGGCTGGGACGAGTACAGCCATGCGTCTCTCCGCCTGATGTCCCTGGCCGAAGTCGGCTGGACCCGTGATGTCGATCCAGGACTCGCCCGGGCCTGGGATCAGTTGGAGGACGATGACGACCCACAGGATCAGTGGTATCTCCATCAGGAGTCCATGTCCGGCAGCCTCTACATATCCGAGTACATCGAGGGGCAGGTGTACCTGCTCAACCCGCACGTCGTCGGGCCGGACGGCGAATGGGAGGCATGGGACTTCGCGACCTGGCATCCGGGCGAGGTCCGCTACAGGTCGTTCTGTGACCTCATGAAGCACGTGTTCGGCGGGTACCTGTCGTGACTTAGGCGCACCTCGATAGAGCAGAAAGGCCCCGGTGTTTCCGAGGCTCTTCGCTGAACGGCGAGTCACACGGCCAACGCGTCCCGATCCCGCGGTTGGCGATCTCCGCGCCTCCATCGATGCACTTGGCGTAGGCCTTGAGCAGCACGTTCACCCCGTGCTCCACCCGCTCGGACACGTTGGGAGCCGCCACCCCGGCGTCGAACCATAGCGAGACGGTCGCGTGCTCGTAGGCGTACGGCCGTGCTGCCAGAGGTGAGGCGATCTGTTCGAGAGTCAACGCCAGGTTCCGGGTCGCTTTCCACACCCCGCAGTAGGTATCGAGAGTGTGGTGGTGCGAGACCTCCGGTGCCCTCCGCTACCAGTCACCGCACCACCACACTCGTCTACCGAGCCCGCCCGGCCAGCAGCGCCGACCAGACGGCCCGAGCTTCAGTGATCCGCCAGGGGCGGGTCTCATGAACCTGATGATCGCCATCGCATCGAAGGGTTCGCCGAATGAGTCCCTGCCCGGCACCGGCGTGGAGCTCGTAGATGGTGGCTCGACATCCACACGTCCAGGACTCTGGTTGTGTCCGTCCCAGAGCCCCGTTCGGCTCCCGCCACTCCAGGCGCAGGTGATCGCGTTGAGCCATGACCACATGTGGGCTGATCGCCAGGCATTCATCAGACAGGATCGGCACGATGCACTTCCACTGCCTCAGCGGACAGGGGGCGGTTTTTGCGCAGATCGGCGTAGCGGAAGGCGACCTTTTGGGCGGCCTGGTCGGGCTCTTGAGCCGTGTGCCGGGCATACAGCACTCGTCCACGTTCGGCGTCTCGTTGCCCTGTCGCCCACCAGAAGGTCAGGCCGTCGGACCAGACGGTCAGTCCTCTCCAGACCGACACCACGGCCAGCTCGTAACCGCCGCTGACGTCGGCACCGATCCCGCATCGCCCCAGCGCTGCCTTCAACGCCTGCGCCGCCCTCACCGAGGAACAGACCTCGTCGCGAACCACGTGCCCCGCAGGCGGGAAAGCGCTCATGTGCCGGTCCGCGCATTCGGCGCCGAGATGACCCTCTGGCCCTGGCAGGGCGAGCAGTCATCTCGTACGCGGGTGAAGGCCGGGGGCGTCTCCGGCAAGCCGCCGATCATGGCATGTCGCATGCGGGCGTACTTCAAGCCTTCGCTGTCGTATGACATGCGTGCCTGTCCGGTCATGACGTGCCCCCTTACTACGCCCATAAGACGGCTGTCCGGAATCACCGTGGCCCCTCAACTCCACCAATGCCATTCCGGCCCCCGAAGCGCAGACAACGCCACGAGCAGGCACAGAAGACGATCAAGGTGTCAAGCATCAAGCGAGGCCAGAGTGTCAACCATCAACCGAGACAGGACAACAGCGCAACGAGTGACTTGCCGAATTGTTCTCATAGGTATCAAGGCGGCGGCGCGGCTCGCCGCCCGAGCGTGCGGCGTGGGCGCCGGTCTCGGCCGGCAGCAGGACCACGTGCCGCCCGCCGCACCGCTCGCCCGCCGTACTTGGCCATCGGCCGCCGCACCGGAGCCGCACCGCCGCCCAAATGCATCCCTTACGACCGCCTGGCGATGGCTGATCTTTCCGCAGGGTGGGGGCGATCGGCGATCCGCGGCTTCGTTCCTCAGCCCCGGCTCATCGGGTAACCCAGACTGGGGTTACCGCCTGGCTACGTAACACCACAGACCAGTAAGAATAGAGCAATATATTAATGCCCCCGAAAAGATGAATGAAAATTTTCTCAATAAGGCTGAAGTCTCAACCGATAATCTCAAGCAGTGAGATGACGAACAGCTCGACAGAACTGCTGAAAGCTCACCGAAGTATTAACGTCTGGAATCATGTAGGGGGAAACGCTCCTTGCGAGCTGAAGTTTGGCTAGCCCGTTGGTAAAATATCCCGCTTTCTGAAGGAGTTTTTCTAGTCTTTCCCAGGTTCCCCCGTTGATGGAATCCGGATCTCTCAATCCCGCGCGAGTCTCGAAAGCGGAAGGAAGCTTCGGATAAGCCTTGCGGAGCGCACTAGGGTCACCAAAAAACCATGATTCGAGTTCTTCGCAAGCCAGTCGCACAACTACTGAGCCGCCAGAAATCGGCTCTTTTAAGCTGCCGACCTTCATTCCCGAAAGCGTAATTATGTCTAATATTTCTTGCTTTAAATCGACGCAGTCGCTGTCATCTCGGTCTATCAAGATCAAAAACTTGATGTTGGCCGACTCTGCCCATGAGGCGTAACCACGCAGGCGATCAGGAAGCTTCTTAAGAAGGTTTGACTTGCCCTGGAAATCGCGTAGTTCGAAATCTTGTCCACGAACTAATCCGGGCTGAATAATAGGCATGAGGATGTCTAGAGCAACTTCAGCGCTAGGCTCCTCTAGGAGGATTTCCAGCACGTGATCGCCTACCTAATCGGCGGAATAGAGGGGCCACCTAGACCGAAGTAGCCTTCCATCCACAAATCACCCAAAAGCGCTCCGTTGGCCGTTAGGGGATGCACTTGCGGAATTTCGGAAGCTTGTATTGCCTGACTATAGCCATCAAGCCCTCGATAAAGGATCCGAAGTTCAGTGGAGCGTACGCCGTTAACAAAAAAAGGTGAATGCGTTGACACGAATAGCTGACTCCGACCGGATGCATTCCTGCACTCCTCGGCCAACTCGATAAGTAGTCTTGGGTGTAGCTGGTTTTCGGGCTCTTCGATACCGATCAAGGCAGGTGGTTCGGGATCATACAACACTGTGAGATAGGCAAGCATCTTCAACGTGCCATCAGAGACCCATCGGGCCTGAACCGGATCGTTGAATGGGGAGTCTTTTAGTCGCAGCAAAAGCCGACCATCATCCAATGGTCTAGCCTCGACTTTTTCGAGATGCGGCACCCGCGTAGCGAGGACTTTGAGTATTTGGTCGAGCCTATTCTCGTGCTGCTCGCCGAGATACTGCATAACATTAGGAAGGTTATCCCCTGTCTTCGACAGCCTCTCTTGAGGACCTGCTTCAGGGATTCCCCTACTATCCTCAACTGATATATATGAGAGATACCAACCAGTGATAAACCTGCGCAATGCACTCACGCGAGGATGCTTTGCAAGCTGGCCGAGAGTATTTACGGCAAGCAGATCGGGTGACTCTAGACGCTCCGTAATCCGGGTATCGCGCTCATCTGGTAGTTCGCCTGAAATAACACTGCCTTCGCCATTGTGAAAGTCTAGAAACGCGAAAGGTCGTCCATGCTGGCCGCGGCGCCATTTTAAGGACTCCGCTACTACAATTGGCCCTCGCGGTCCCTCGTCGATCGTTAGATGATAGGTAACAAGACTAAGGCCTGGCTCACGGTACTTAAGCTCAATCTCGATAGGGCCATCAGATCCGCGCGACCGCAACTCTTTGCCGCGCCCCCGCCTGTCCCAGGCACGTCTTAGGCCATCAACAAAACATTCAGAAAGAAATGCGAAAACGTCGAATAATGTCGACTTTCCGCTTCCGTTTGGACCCAAAAGAACCGTCAATGGTGTTATGTCGTGAAGGGCGAAGTCACGCAAAACGCGATAGTTCTTGACGTGCAAACTCTCGATGCGAGGCAGTTTACGCCCGGGCTGCTCACGGCTCATGAAATCACCCTATCGACTTACCCATAACTTACAGTGACCCGGTAAGTAGGACTCTACGGCAGTTGCCTAGTTGTCCGCCATGCTAGCGGCGAAGCGAACACCAGAGGATGATCAGCGGTGACGACACGAACCTTGCCGGATTCTCAGCGTTGCCAGGAGGGGGTGAGGGCGTGCCGGGGGTTCGCCCCGAAGTATGGGCACCGGTCATCATGCAGCAAGCAGCACCTTATCGATGGTTTGCTGCTCGTATTCGATCGGGCTGAGGTAACCGAGAGCGGAATGCCTCCTGCGGGTGTTGTAGCGGGTGATCCATTTGAAGACGGTCAGGCGGGCCTCACCTGTCGAGGACCAGCGCTTGACGCCCTGCAGCGTCTCGCGTTCGAGACTGGCGTTGAAGGTCTCCGCGGCGGCGTTGTCGGCGCTGAACCCGACGGCTCCCATGGACTGGCGCACGCCCAGCTCGGCGCAGACGGCGGTGGACTCAGCCAAAATGTCTGCCTGGGTTCAAGTGGTCGTCGCACCGCCACGCTGCTCAGGGAGCCGTCTTCGGCCCGGTGCGGCCGATCAGCCGGGTCCTTCCTGTGAAGGGTGAGGTGGCTTCGAGACTCGCGGTGGTCGGCCTTGGGGCAGGCCGGCTGTGGGGTGAGTCCCGGGGCCACAGGAAGTGGCGGACCTGGATGATCGGCCGCTCGGGGTGTGACCGACCGGTCGCCGTGGGGCTGGGTCCGCCACAGGTCGAGGTTCACCTGTTGCATCAGGTCCCACAGTTCGCCGGCGCTGTCGGCGTGGATGATGCGGCAGCGGGTCGGGTCGGTACACTCCCACGCCTCGAAGCGCTGGTGGCGTGGGCTCCAGATGACCAGCCAGGTCGGCGCGTGCCGCTGTAGTTGCTCGGCGGCTCGGGCCGTGAGGGCGTCATCGCGGGACGACATGGTCGGCCATCAGGACGTCGGCCAGTAGCGGTAGCTCACAGCCCAGCACGTCGGTGAGCGGGCGGGCGCGCAGGATCCGGTAGTCGTGGACGAGCCGCTCGGCGGCGGCGGCCGTCGTCGTCTCCGTGGCGGGTGCCGGCCTGCCCCGGCGCGAAGGCTTGGGGGAGGTCCAGTGGATCTCCTGGCCGTCGGTGTAGGCGATCAGTCCGTAGTAGATCGATATCGCGGCGCGGCCGGAGGCGAGCTCGTGGACGTCGGTCGGGATGTCGTGACGGGCCAGCGCGGCGGCCAGCTCCTCGGCGCGGCGTAGGGCGGCGGGGCGGTGCGCCGCTTCCTGCGTGGTGGCGGTGGTCGACGGCGCGGCGGCGTGCGCATGGGAAGGAAGTCCGTCGCCGCGCCTGCTTATGGGGGTCTCGCCTTGCGGCGGGGCCGCTTTCATGCCGCGACCTCCTGCCACCGGGAGAGCTCATACCGTCGGGGCAGGGTGGTGTCCGGGGGGTGGTTGCGGCCGAGGGCGACGGCGAGCCCCGGCCGGAGGGTCTGATGCCACTGCTCGGGTGAGAGCGGAGACGAGGGTGGGGATGGCAGGGTGAGCGGTGGCCGGTCGAGTGTCTCCCCGGGGCGCGGGGGCGGGATGCTGGCGCCGGCCGGGTGGAGGGCGTGGGCCGCGGCGCGGGCTCGTCGCCGGGTGAGGGGGTCGCGGGCGAGGGCCAGGCGGAGCGCGCGGTCGGCGCGCGTCTCGACCTGCCGATGCGGGCGGGCGCCGCCGGGCGCCGCCGGCCGCCGGAGGTCGGTGCGTCCGGCGGGCCGGGTACGCGACGGCGTCGGCTCGGCCTGGCGGGGCGCGGGTACGGGCGTCGGCCACGTGGTGACCGGGCGGGCGGGTTCGAACGTCGGCAGGGTCTGGCCGAGACCGAGCCGGTGGCGCACGTCGAGGCGCTGGGCCACCAGCTCGGCGGACGGCTGGAGGTACTCGTGGTCAGCTGCCTGGCCGGGGCAGCCGTGCGCGTAGGGAGCGTGCCCGCAGGCGGCACACCCCATCGGCAGGGGTGGGACGTCGGCGAAGCAGTGGCAACCGGCCACGGTGGGCCGGTCGAGAACCGGAGCACTAGGGTTGTTCACAGGTCAGGAGAGCCTTCCTGATCAAGGGGCCCGTCCCGGTGTCAGCTACCGGTGGCGGGCTCCGTCTTTTCATGGAGCTTCCATGAGAACGCTGCGTAACCGCTTTGCAACAGGGGATACTTTGGATGGGGCGGATATCCCCCCGTATCCCTGTGCCTTTGAGGTGCGCGCATGAATGATCTCCCCGGGTGGGCTGCCAGGTTGCGCGAAGAGCGGCAGTCACATGAATGGTCCGTGAGGGACGTAGCCAGGCAGTTGATCGATACGGCGAGTGGTCGCACGCGGGCACACATGCCGACCCACGAGTCGTTGACCCGCATGGTCCGCACGTGGGAGGCCGGTCAACACCAGCCGAGCGAGCCCTACCCGCAGTTGCTTGCGCAGATCTTCGACGTCGCCGAGGGGGAGCTGTTCGCCGATCCATCGGACGGCACCGAATTGGCGAAATCGTCTGAGGGTAGTCTCATCCGCAAGGCGCCAGATGGAGACGACGACATGGAACGCCGACGACTTTTGCAGCTTGCCGCCGCCAGTGCCGGGATTGGGATGGTCGGCGTTTCTGGCGAGCCGGTTCGCCAACTCCTCGACCTGTTCCTCGATCAGGACTTCCGAAGCGGCGAGGAGTGGGAGATGTCCGCCGCCGACCACTTGTACGCGCTTCGTACTCGGCCTCCTGCGCAGGTGGCGGCCGATCTCGTCGTTGACCTGCTCACGGTACGGCGGCAGATGGAGGCGTCGTCTCCCGCCGAGGTGACAGAGCTGCAGCGGACCCTGGCGATGTTGGCTAGTATTCACGCCAACGCGTTGACCCGCCTGGGAGACCACGGGGCCGCCGTCCGCTGGTGGCGTACCGGCCGGAGTGCGGCCGACGCCTCCGGGGACCGGGAGGTGCGCCTTATGGTCCGCTCCGAGGAGGCGGGGCACGGGCTCTACGGGCAGCGTGCCCCGGAGACGGTCATGCGCCTCGTCGGCAACGCGGAACAGATCGCCGGCCCTTCCGTCGACTTGCTGACCACCCGGGCGAAGGCCCTCTCTCTGCTCGGCAAACATGCCGAGGCGTGTGAGACGTTGGATGCCCTTGTCGAGCTGACGGAGAAGGGAGCTCACGGGGATTCGCTCGGTTTCTGGAAGGAAAACCAGATCTACTTCGCGCAGAGCTGGGTGTACGCGGGTGCGGGTGACGAGGTCAGGGCGGGGACAGCCCGGGAGAACGTGCTCAGGCAGACCGGTGACTACCAGTACCGGGCCAATGTCGCCCTCCATGAGGCGCTCTGCACGGTTGTCCAGGGTGCCGTCGACGAGGGGGTCCGCCAGGCGGCGGCGGTGATAGATCCTCTCCCCGCCGCTTACCGCAGCAACCACATCATCGAGACCGGGCGTATGCTGCTGCGCAGCGTCCCGCTCGATCAGCAGGAACGCCCGGCCATCGGCGAGTTTCGTGAAGTGCTGGCGATCGGGGCGTGATCCCGGCCCACAGGAGTGCAACGTGCCGTCCACCAACTGGTGGACGGGCCGTTGTTTCTTCCGGCGGATACGATCACGCAATGGAGCCGGTCCTCTCGTCGTCACGGTGTCGTCGCGCTGTTGCCGTCCACCCGGGAACGGGTGACGGCGAGCGGGCGGTGACGCCCATCCTGGACTGGAAGCACCCCCGGGTGTTGAGGTTGGCGAGTGAGGCCCGGAGTGAGAACACCGGGACGGACCGGGGTCTTCTGGTCACCGCTCACCGGCTCATCGCCGCACGGGTGCGTCCGGTGTACGCCATGAACGACACGCAGCCGGTCTCCAGGACGCTTCTCCTGGGACGCGGATCGTGCAGCCAGCGGCTGGCGGTCCTGGAAGCGGCGGGGCGGGCCGGCGGGATCGCCGACCGGGTCAGGGGACTGCTGGTGGACGGGCGTTTCTGGCATCCGCGATTTCCCCGGTTGCGGCCGTTGATCCCGCGTCGGGTAGTGCTCGCCTGGCCGGAGTTCCTGCTCGACGACCGGTGGGTGACCGTCTCCGAGCTCTACGGTGATCTCGGTACGTTGCGGGAGGGGGGCGGGTTCACCAACACCAGTGGTGAGACGCTCTTCGACGCGGTGGCCCGTACCGCCGTGGACTGGGACGGGGTGACCTGCTCGTCGTGCGACCTGTCCGGCCACGTCCTGTCCGATCTGGGGTATTTCAGCTCCCGTGACGCGCTGTTCCGGACGCATGGTCAGACGTTGTGCATGCCGGTTCGTCTCGTCGCGGACCCCGTCATGAGTCGCCGGGCGGCCTGAGTACCGCCTGCACCGGCAGGATCACTGAAGGGACCTCGTTATCGCTCGGGGTCCCTTCGTCTCCGCTTACGCCGCCAACGCATCCTCCACTGGTCGACCGGTGACCGGAGGGCGACCGTCCGGTGGCTCCCGGAAAGGCGCTCAGTGGTCAGGGCCGCCGCTCATGCCGTAGCGGGCGTGGCGCGTACCCGTGGTGAACGCCCAGTAGCGGTCGCCGTAGGACCAGTGCCACCACTCGGTGGGATAGTTGACGAACCCGGCGGACGCCATGGCGGCCCCGAGGATGTCGCGGTTGCTCCGGGCCTCGGGAGAGAGATCGGGAAAAGCGGTGTGACAGGCCTCGTCGCTCTCCGGCGGGGTGGCGTTGACTCGCGTGCCCATCGGGATCTCCACGCCGGAGACGGTGCACAGGGTCAGGTCCACCGCGCCTCCGGTGACGTGCGGGGCCACCTCGGGCGGGGAGACGTACCTGCTGGCCTCGACGTGGGCCCGCCGCTCGTCCCAGCCGGGGTTGGCCTCCCGGTGGGCGGCCACGGACTCGGCGAAGTAGCGGTGCTGCAGCGCCGCCGGGCGGAACCCCTCCACGACCAGCAGGCGCAGCCTGCGGGGCAACCGGGTCTGTGCGGCGATCAGGCGGTCGGCCACGCTCAACCGCACGTGCGCGTACGCGCCCTCGGGGTCGGCGAGGTGCCCGTCGATCCGGATGGCCTCCACGGTGCGGAGGTCCGTCAACGGCTCGCCGCACTCCCTCACCGGCACCTCGGCGATCCGGGGATCCGACAGAAGCACGATCTCCCGCATGCAAGCCTCCATGATGTCTCACCTTCAACGGCGCTCCGCATGGGACGCCGACGCAGATGATGCACCACGACACTTCAAGAACGCTGTAATCACCCCCGCGAGGCCCTCAGCCGACGAGCTCGTGCGACTCGCGGGCCTCGTGCAACCGGAAGATCTCCACCGCCTCGGCCAGGGCGGTCCCGGCGGAGACGTCGTCGCCGAGCGCGTCGTACACCTGGGCCAGGTCGCGCAGGGTACGGGCCCGGAACAGGGTGGCGCGCAGCGTCTCCCACAGGGCCAGCGACTCCTCCAGGCGGCTCCTGGCCTGGTAGAGCCGCCCCTCGGCCAGGTCGAGCTCGCCGAGCGTGCGCAGGGTGCACGCCTCGCCCCAGCGGTCGTTGAGGGTACGGGTCGTGGCGAGTGCCTCCTCCACGGTCCGGCGCGCCGGGTCGAACCGGCCGAGCCGCATCCAGGTCTTGGCCAGGGAACGCATGCAGTACGCCTCCATCAGCCGGTCGCCCAGCTCACGGAAGATCGGCAACGCCTCCTCGCACAGTCTCTCCGACCGCTCCAGCTCGCCCCGGGCACGGTGGTACAGGGACATGCTCCGCAAGGTCAGGCCCTCACCGCGGCGGTTGCCCGCCTCCCGGTACAGGGACAGGGCGGCGGTGAGGTCGTCCCAGGTCGCCGGGTAGTCCCCGCGCTCCAGGTGCACGCTGCCGGACAGCCGTTTGACGTGTGCCAGTGCCGAGGGGTCGGCGAGGCCGCTCCACTGCCGGCTCGCCCGGTCCAGGAAGTGCAGCGCCTCGGGCAGGTAGCCCTGTTCGCGGCAGGCGGCGCCGAGGGCGGCGAGCGTGGCGGCCTCGCCCCGGGCGTCGCCCGTGGTGCGGAACAGGGAGAGGGCCTGGCTGAGATACTCGCGGGACTCGGCGTAGTGGTCGCGCTCGTAGTACAGGTGGCCGAGGCCGGCGAGCAGGGTCGCCTCGCCCAGGGCGTTGTCCGTCCGCCGCGCCACCGCCAGCGCGGCCTCGTGCGTGCGGTGCCAGGCCGCGAACGGGTTGTCGAAGACGTACTGGCTGCCCTCGAAGGCCACCGAGGACAGCGCGGAGGCCAGTTGCACGGCGATGTCGTCGAGGTCCATCGCCGCCGCCAGCTCCACCGCGAGGATCAGCGCCTCCTCCTCGCCGCGGAACCAGCCGTGCGGGTCGGCGAGCGCCGTGCGCGCCACCTCCGGATCCACCGGCCGCGCCAGGCCGAGGGCCGCGCGCATCGGGATCGCGCCGGTGGGTACGGCCTCGCTGAGCTGTTCGACCAGCCACAGCCACCCGCCGAGCACCCTGCGCACCACCGCGACGCGCTGGGGCTCTGATTCCTCTGTATACGCCCGTTCCCGGGCGAACAGCCGGACCAGGTCGTGCAGCCGGTAGCGGGCCCGGCCGGTCGCGTCGGTGTCTGTCACGTTCGCCAGGGAGGTGTCCACCAGGTGATCCAGCACCCGCTCCGCCTCGTCCAGGCCGGTGCCCATGGCCGCCGCCACCACCCACACCGGGAAGTACGGCAGGCCCAGCAGGCCCAGGCGGCGCAGCGCCGTCCTGGCCTCGGAGGGCAGCAGGGCGTAGCTGAGGGCGATGCCGGCCCGTACCTCCTGGTCCCCGACGGCCAGCTCGTCCAGCCTGCGCTGCTCGTCGGCGAGCCGGTCGGCCAGCCGGGCCACCGACCATTGACGGCGCGAGGCCAGCCTCGCCCCGGCGATCCGCAGCGCGAGGGGCAGACCACCGCACTGTCGTACGATGCGCTCCGCGGCTTCTGGATCCGAGGCGATGCGCTCCGTGCCGGCGACCTGCCCGAGGAAGCGCAGGGCGGCCTGGTCGGGCAACAGGCCCAGGTCGAGCACGGTCGCGCCGGCCAGACCGGCCAGGCGGTTGCGGGAGGTGACGACGGCCCCGCAGCCAGGGGCGCCGGGCAGCAGCGGCCGGACCTGTCGCTCGGTGGCGGCGTCCTCCAGCATGATGAGCTTGCGTTTGTCGGCCAGCAGCGTGCGGTATCGGGCGGCGCGCTCCTCCAGCGTGTCGGGTGGCGACGTCCCCGGTTCCAGATCGCGCAGCAGCCGGCCGAGGAGCTCCTGCGGGGTGGCGGGCGCCTCCGAGGTGCCGCGCAACTCGACGTGCAGCTGGCCGTCGGGGTAGAGGTGCGCGATCTCGTGCGCGGCGCGCAGCGCCAGGGTCGACTTGCCCACACCGCCCGGCCCGAAGATCACACAGATCGGCATGGCGTCCGGCCTGGTGAGGCGGTCGCGTAACTCCTCGATCTCCTCCTCGCGCGCGGTGAAGTCGGACGGCGGGGAGGGCAGCTGCCGGGGCGGGGCGGCCTTCGCCGCGCCCAGCAGCGCGGGATCGGAACGCAGGACGGATTCGTGCGCCTGCCGCAACTCCGGCCCGGGCTCGATGCCCAGTTCCTCGTTCAGCACCCGTCTGCCGTGCCGGTAGACGTCGAGCGCGTCCGCCTGCCGGCCGATCCGGTAGAGCGCCACCATGAGGTCGCGGCGCAGCCGCTCGCGCACCGGATGCGTCGCGACGAGTTCGTTGAGCTCGTCGATCAGGCCGTCCTCCCGGCCCGCCGCCAGGTCGGCCGCGACCCGCTCCTCGATCGCCGTCAGCCGCAGTTCCTCCAGCCTGGCCGCCTCCGCGCGCAGGTGGGTGTCGCCGATCCCGCTCAGGGCCGGGCCCCGCCACAGCGCCAGGGCCGTCCGGAACAGGTCCGCCGCCTCCGGGTGGCTTCCGTCGCGCGCCGCCTGCCGCCCCTGGCCGGTGAGCCGCTCGAAGACGGTCTTGTCCAGGCTGTCCGGCGGGATCTCGGCGGAGTAGCCCACCCGGTGCGAGACGATGACCTCCGGCAGGCCGGCGTCGGTGAACGCCCGGCGCAGCGAGGCGACATAGGTCTGCAGGACCCCCCGCGCGCTCTGCGGCGGCCTGTCCTGCCAGATCGCCTCCATCAGCCGTTCGACGGTGACCACCCGGCCGGAGGCCAGAAGCAGGGTGGCGAGCAGAACCCGCGGCTTGCCTCCCCCCAGAGGAACCTGCCGCCCGCCGTTCAGCACCTCGACCGGACCCAAAAGCCGTAATTCCACTTGAACCTCCCCAAGGCTCAATTAACCATCCCAAACCTAAACGTCCGTCGACGCTTTCGGTCTCCAGGAGGGCAGGAGAATCCAGCGGGGATCCTGCGGGACGCGCCACGAAGGACCCCGGACACATCCGGGGTCCTTCGTGGTACGTCGTGCTGTCCGTCGGTGTCAGTTGACGGTGCCGGGCTGGGCGGAGAGGAGGGTTTGGGTCCAGCCGCCGGTGCTGATGGTGCCGTGGTTGGTGAGGTCGTCGGCGTTGCCGTCGTGGGGGTCGGTGTCGGTGTAGCGGTAGAGGTTGTCGTTGGTGTGGTGGGCGAGGTAGACGCCGCCTCCGGGGGAGATGAGGTGGTCGAAGACCTGCCAGGTGCTGTCGCGCAGGGGGTAGCGGGTGTAGTCGCTGCCGTCGCCGGTGATGCGGTAGGAGATGAGGGCGCCGCTGTCGGTGGTGCCGAGGATCCAGTTGGAGGCGGTGGCGGTGAGGGTTTTGAGGGTGAAGCCGGTGCCTTGGTTGGGGCCGATCTTGGTGCCGGTGGAGATGTTGGCGGCGGTGGGTTTGGTGGCGTTGATGGTGTAGCGCTGCAGGACGCCGTTGGCGATGCCGAACAGGTGGGTGTTGCCGTCGTAGGCGAGGAGGTTGTGGGTGTAGCCGGTGGCGAGGTGGATGGGGGGGTTGAAGGCGAGGTTGCCGTTGTTGTCTTGGACGTCGATGCGGTAGAGCTTGCCGTCGGGGCCGTCTTCGGTGATCAGGAGGGTGTTGAAGTTGAGGGTGGCCATGGCTTTGGGGGTGAAGCCGAGGGTGGCGGTGGAGGTGACGACGGTGAAGGCTCCGGTGGCGGCGTCGATGGTGTTGTAGGTGAGGCGTCCATCGGCCAGCACCCCGTACACCGAAGCCTTACCGACAGGACCGCTGACGTGGGGCAGGATGGTGTTGACCATGATCTGCGCGTCTCCGGCCTCGACCTGGTAGCGGTCCGGGTACGCCGACACCTGCACCTTCTGGCACACCTGGCCGATGGGTGCGGTCTTCCAGCTGTTGTTGGGATAGACGCTGACCATCTTGTTGAGGAAGGCGTTGGTGGCCCAGGTCGGGTTGAGGCGCTGGGCGCTGCTTCCCCAGGAGGCGCGCTGCTGGAACAGTCCGAGGCTGTCGTGGTCGACCTCCTCGCTGATGTTCTGGACGCTGGTCTCCACGATGACCGTGGCTATGGCGATCGTGGCCGCCCGCGCGTCCAGCCCGCGGTCGTGGACGGCTTTGATCACCATTCGCGCGCAGGACACGCGGTAGGCGTTCATGTAGCCGCGCATCTTGGACGTGAGGGTGCTGTTGAGCTGGGTGGCCAGGGCCGCGTCGGCCGACGTGGTGCCGTTGGGGTCGCAGGCGGCGAGCTGGTAGGCGGCCCTGATGTCCGAGGCCGCGGTGGGCCCGGAGGTGGGCGTCGGGGCGGGCAGCGGCTCGGCCAGCGCGGGGTACGCGGTGGCCGACACACCCATGGCGGTGACAACGGCTGCCGTCACGACGAGGGCACGGTGAACGAGAGGTTTGAGCATGGGGGAGTCCTTCACGGAGCCCGGTCGCTGCGGTGACCGGGCTCAGGTTCGTGGGTGTCAGTTGACGGTGCCGGGCTGGGCGGAGAGGAGGGTTTGGGTCCAGCCGCCGGTGCTGATGGTGCCGTGGTTGGTGAGGTCGTCGGCGTTGCCGTCGTGGGGGTCGGTGTCGGTGTAGCGGTAGAGGTTGTCGTTGGTGTGGTGGGCGAGGTAGACGCCGCCTCCGGGGGAGATGAGGTGGTCGAAGACCTGCCAGGTGCTGTCGCGCAGGGGGTAGCGGGTGTAGTCGCTGCCGTCGCCGGTGATGCGGTAGGAGATGAGGGCGCCGCTGTCGGTGGTGCCGAGGATCCAGTTGGAGGCGGTGGCGGTGAGGGTTTTGAGGGTGAAGCCGGTGCCTTGGTTGGGGCCGATCTTGGTGCCGGTGGAGATGTTGGCGGCGGTGGGTTTGGTGGCGTTGATGGTGTAGCGCTGCAGGACGCCGTTGGCGATGCCGAACAGGTGGGTGTTGCCGTCGTAGGCGAGGAGGTTGTGGGTGTAGCCGGTGGCGAGGTGGATGGGGGGGTTGAAGGCGAGGTTGCCGTTGTTGTCTTGGACGTCGATGCGGTAGAGCTTGCCGTCGGGGCCGTCTTCGGTGATCAGGAGGGTGTTGAAGTTGAGGGTGGCCATGGCTTTGGGGGTGAAGCCGAGGGTGGCGGTGGAGGTGACGACGGTGAAGGCTCCGGTGGCGGCGTCGATGGTGTTGTAGGTGAGGCGTCCATCGGCCAGCACCCCGTACACCGAAGCCTTACCACCGACCTGTGCCGCTCCGACCGGAGCGGAGTAGCCGACGATGTCGACGTTGGAGCGGGCGTAGGAATTGGCCTTGATCCGGTCGCCGCTGTTGCCCTCGATCGTGTAGACCGTGCCGGCGTTCGACGAGCTCACGATGCCGACGTGGTCGATGTCACCGCTCTGGTCCCAGTCGAAGACGACGGCGTCACCGGGCTGAGGCGTGTAGCCGCTGGCGCGGGTGTGCCACGTGCCGTGCTGGACGCCGTAGTCCTTGAAGGACGAGGCCCAGCCGGTGAGAATGCCACCGCTGGTCTCCGGCACGTCGGCGTGCGGAACGCCGGCGTTCCGCCAGACGTACTTGGAGAAGTCGGCGCACCAGTCGCTGTCGCGCCACTGGACGCCGTCCTTGGACGGGCACCCCGCGGAGGGTTTCCAACTGCGGAAGTGTCCGGTGTAGTAGTTGCAACCGCTGCCCAGCGGGGACTCGGCGTTACGCGCCGCGTTGTCGAGCTGGCCCTGGGCCACGGAGACGATGGTCGAACGACTGACCGCCGTCGCCGTTGTTGCTGTCGCGGGTGTCGTGGAGATCATCGCGCTGCCCAGAGCGGCGATGGTCACCGCGAGGACGGGGCGCAGGAAGCGGGACAGGTGCGAGGCGGAGCCCTTGAGAAGTTCCATGGCCGAAAGTGTCCGCCGGGCCTCTCCAAAACCCCTTCAAAACCGCTCCAACCTCCGGACCGGGCATCTCGTACGTGGTGGGCGGCCGGGCGACAGGAATTCTCGCCGCGTCGCCATGGTTTCCGCCTACCGCCCCCGCCGCCGGGAAACGGCCGGGAGGCGCTGGAAGATCGTTGGGAAAGAGGGGAAACGATGTCCGTATCGCCGGAGTTCGCGATCGACACGTTCGGGGACGTCAACGTCGACGCGGACGGGAACCGGCTGTCGTACGCGCAGGTGATCCGTAACGTCGTCGAAGAGGCTGTGCTCGCCGACAGCGTGGGGATCGACGCGATCGGCATCGGGGAGCACCATCGGGACGACTTCGCCGTCTCGGCACCGGAGATCGTGCTGGCGGCGATCGCCGGCCGTACCGAGCGCATCCGTCTCGGCACCGCGGTGACCGTGCTCAGCTCGGACGACCCGGTGCGCGTGTTCGAGAAGTTCGCCACCCTGGACGCTGTGTCCCAGGGGCGCGCGGAGATCATTCTCGGTCGCGGCTCGTTCACGGAGTCGTTTCCGCTGTTCGGTTTCGACCTGGGGCAGTACGAGGAACTGTTCGAGGAGAAACTCGACCTGCTCTCCCACCTCCTGGAGGAGGGGCCGGTCACCTGGCAGGGCCGTCTTCGTCCCGGGCTGAAGGACCAGCACGTGTATCCGAAGACGGAGTCCGGCCGGCTGCGCACCTGGATCGGCGTCGGCGGCAGTCCCGAGTCCGTGGTGCGCGCGGCGCGCTACCGGATGCCGCTCATGCTCGCGATCATCGGTGGTCCGCCGGAGCGTTTCGCGCCGTACGTCGACCTTTACCGTCGTGCCCTCGAACAGTTGAAGGTCGAGCGGTTGCCGGTCGGCGTGCACTCGCCGGGTCACATCGCCGAGACCGACAGCCAGGCCCGTGAAGAACTCTGGCCGCACTATCGGGCGATGCACGACCGCATCGGCCGCGAGCGCGGCTGGGGCCCCACGACCCGCGGCCGCTTCGAGTCGGAGGCCGACGAGGGTTCGCTCTATGTCGGGTCGCCGGAGACGGTGGCCACGAAGATCGCGAGCACCGTCGGTACGCTCGGCGTCGACCGCTTCGAGCTCAAGTACAGCTCCGGGACGCTCGCGCACGAGAAGCTGATGAACACGATCCGCCTCTACGGAGAGGAGGTCGTGCCGCGGGTGAGGGGGCTGCTGGCCCGGACCTCGGCCGCGGCGCCGGCCGGATGATCCGCTTCACACGGTGAGTGCGGAGAGGTGGCGCGGACAGGTTCGGGTGCGATGTTCCATCGAGCAGGACCGTGCGGCGCCGGCCCGGCTGATCGAGTACGACCACGATCCGTTCGGGACCGAGCTGTGGGAAAGCGCCTCCAGTCCTCGGAACCGGTTGATCGGCAGAGCCGAGAGGTCATGGCCGGCCAGTACGACCGTCGCCTACGCCGGCTGCCGGTCGCGGTCCTGGTCCGGTCGCGTCGGCCGGTCGATCCGGTACACGTAGTGGGCGCGGTCGTCGATCGGGTTGTCGGGTTTCAGCTCGCCTTCCGCGACGCGGCGCAGCCCGGCCTTCTCCAGGGCTCTCCAGGACGCGCGGTTGGCGGCCGACACGGGAACCAGAACGCAGGTGGAGGCCGGAACCTCCGCCCAGGTCCGCTCGACGACGGTGGCGATCATTCTCGGCCCGAGGCCGCGACCGACCTGCTGCGGGTCGCCGATCAGGTAGTCGACGGTCATCGCGCCCTCGGGAACGGCGACGATGGGTGTCAGCTCGGCCACGTACTCGGGGTAGTCGGCCAGCATCGTCCGCTGGACCAGGCCGAGCGGCCGGCCGTCGAGAAAGACGAGCAGATCCTCGGACGGCTCCTCCCCCCTGACGACGGGGCCGAAGTCGCGCTCGATCGCCTCCGCCGAGGTCTCGTGGTTCCACCACCGGGCCACGTGCGGCTGCTCCAGCCACTCCGTCAGCAGCGGGAAGTCCCGCTCGTCGAGCCGACGCCATGTGATCATCAGGACGCTCCAGCGGTGAGGTGACGACGGTAGTACCGGGCCTGCCGATCCCTGTGGCCACACGAGGGGTGGCACCAGCGGCGGCGCGGGTGACTCTTCACGAAGAACATCGAGCAGCCGGGGCCCTGGCATCGCCGCACTCTCCCCGCTTCGGGCCCGGCCAGCAGCTCGATGCAGCAGGTGGCGATCCGGCCGAGCACGGCGGTGCTGCCGGTGGTGGTGTCGCGCCACCGCGAGACCGGGCCCTGGGCGCCGGTCCAGTCCAGTCGCAGATGTGTCGGCGCCGAAGCCGCGAAGTCGTTGACCCGTTCGACCGACGCCTCGTCGGGTGTCCGCCCGTCGACGGCCGCGGAGAGCAGGGAGTGCACGCAGTCGCGCAGCGTCCGGACGCGCCCGGCGTCACGTCCCATCGCGGCCGGGGCCGTCACCCCGTGCTCCGTGGAGACCGACGCGAACCACTCGTCGATCCACCGAGCGGTCCGCAGGAAGTCGATCCGTTCGTTCCCGCTGCCGTAGAGCGTGTTGGCCAGCTCCACCGCGAGGGGTTCCGTCCCGAGAATCGGGAAATCCGGGTTGGACATGAGGCTGACGGTAACACTGCCCTGTATCCGTCAGCATCTGATTTTCACGGGCATCTCGGCACCTGCTCATGCCGCGTGGCGGCGGTTCCCGTCCTGAGCCGGGAGAAGGAAGGCACGACTCGCCGGGCCGGTGCGGGGAACGGCGCCGATGTCGTGCGGCACGGCGGTCACCTCGGTGTGACCGGCTTCGTTGAGGGTGAGACCACCCTCCATGACGCTCGGCGGCTTGACCGCCCTGACAGGTCTGAACATGAGCTCGATGTGGAGAACCGTGTGGTCGTAACACGCTCGAAGAACGAGTTCGCTGTGCGAGACCGGGTAACTCCAGATCTGAAAGCGGCGCCCTGGCCCTGGGACGGCGAGAGCAGCGAGAACGCACTGATCGTGCCAGGCGCCGGCCCTGGCCGCCTCGATCGGTTCCAGGCCGTCGTACGCGGGAGGGGCGGACGATCTCCCGGCCCCGCCCTGCTCGGCACGCAGGACCATCACGAGGCCGGGCGCCGGTGATGCCGGGTGCCGACGGGGGGCACGGTGCTCGCCGCCGGGGACCGCGGTGCCCGCCGTCAGGGGGCGTGGGGCAGGTCCAGCACCCCGACCGTCTCGCCGTCGCTCTTCTCCCCGGTGAGCCGGAACCCGAGCCTGCGGTAGAAGCCCTCGGGGCCGTCCTCCGCCGGCTCCCAGGTGACGTACATCCGCGTGCCGCCGCGCCGCTCGATCTCGGCGGCCACCGACTCGACGGCGAAGCGGCCGACGCCGCGCCCCTGCGCGTCGGACGCCACGTTGAGGCGCCACAGACCGGAGCGGAAGTCCACCCCCTTGCCGTCCCAGTCGATGTCCAGGAAGGCCATGAGGAAGCCCACGGGGCGGTCGCCGTCGAGGATGAGGCGCGGCCAGGCCGTCGTGGGGTGGACGTAGGCCTCCGCCAGCGACTTCACCACCGGCGCGACGAAGCGCTCCTGGCCGGGGTGGACCCTCACCGCGACGGCCGCCTCGATGGTGTCGGGGGTGACGGGGGCCAGCCGGAGATTCTGCGTCATGCCAGAACCCTAGGAGCCGCCCGCGGCCTGCGCGATCGACTTTTCCGCCCTCCGACGCGAGCGGCGTCTCACGGCAGGGGCGCAGAGGTGGCCCGTCCACTCGGTCGTGCTCCGGCCCGTCCGGAACTTTGTGTCCGTCATGATCGTCGTTCCGTGAAAAGGGGGAACAGACGGTGCCGATCGATCATGTGCCGGCTTCGTACCGGCTGAAGCGTGGCGTGTTTTGATCGACCTGGCCCCGCGCGTCCGGGCACTCGCCGGACGGGCCACGACGCTCGTCTCCTACGGCCACCCGGCGGGGGAGAACAGGACGGCGTACGGCGTGGCCGTCCTGGATCGGGATGAGCTGGTCCTGTTCCAGTCCCCGGGGGCCAGACCCTGGCACGAGCTGGAGGAGTTCGCCGCCGACCACGGGCTGGGCGTCGAGTTCCGGCGGTACGGCACCGCCGCGGAGGCGAGGGTCGCCCTGGCCCGTCGCGCCTCGGGCTGGCACGGACTCCCGCCCACCGGCCCGCCGGCTCCCCGGGAGAGTCCGCGCCTTCACCCGGTCGAGGTGGCGAACGAGCTCCGCTACCTCGAAATGATCGCCAGAACATGGCGTGACATGCGGGCCGGCCGTGCCCATGCCCGGTTGAACCGGCCCCGGAGATCGGGCGGCCGCGAGCTCGCGCGCCTGGACGGCCGGGCCTGCCGCCTCCTTTCCGGGCGCGGCCGCACGGAACTGGAGTCGGAGGACGGCCCACGCCCGGTCCCCGAGGCCGATCTCCTGCTGTGCTACGCGACCGAGCCGGACATCCGCGGCCTGATCGTGTTCGGCACGCCCGGCCGGCCCGTGGTCCACCTGCCCGGCCGGTGGGACCCGGAGGACGCGCGGCGCTTCGCCGAGCGGAACGTCCTGGGCTTCGAGGCGCGGGGGGTGCCGTACGAGGAGTACGTGACCCTGACGGGCCGAGTCCGGGACGCGGTTCCGTGACGATCAGCCGTTCGTGGTCGCCGGGACGTTCACCTCGCGAGAACGCCGGACGGCGACTACCCGAGCGGCCAGGATCACCGCACCGACGAGCAGGGTCACCAGTCCCGAAAGCCCGGCGAAAGCCGCCATCACGCGCTCGCCGTCCAGATCACCGGCTCCGGAGAGCCACCCTCCGAACCGGCGTGACAGGGTCATCGCCTGGGTCAGGACCACGGCGCCGAACGCGAAGGTGATCCCTCCCAGGACGAGGCCGGGAGGCGCCGGCCGAGGCCGCCTGCTCCAGAAGCTGACCCTCCAGGCCCCGGCCGCCAGCATGATCGCGATCATGACGAACTGGACGGAGATCAGGCCCATGAGCGCGACCAGGCGCAGGTACTCGGACTCGTCGCCTCGCTGGAACCACAGGAAGGGAAGCATCACGGCTCCGCTGAGAAGCCCCATGGCGAGAAAACGGAGGAACACCATGGCGGACATGGTCCCGGTTGACGGGGGGAGAAGGTCAAGAGCCGGTGCCGCCGACGGGAACGGGCGGCCTCGGCGTTACCCCCGCCCGGGCTTCGCGTTCGGCGAGTGGTCTCCCGTGTGCGGTGCGCGATCCTTCCGTGCGGCGGTTCTGTGTTCGATGAACGCGGCCACGCCGTCGAGGTACAGGTTCAGTGCGAACGCCATCTCTGCCTCCTCGTCGTAGAGGACCTCGCCCTCGAAGACGCCGGCGTCGATCGCCCTGCTCAGCGCGGGGAACCGCCGCGCGTCCACCACCTGGGAGAGCGTCGTGCCGTACTGGCGGCCGAAGGCCTCGGGGTTCTCCGCGTAGCCCGCGGACAGGTCCAGGCTCAGCCGGAGTTCGCCGTGCACGAAGGTCAGCAGGCCCATCACGACCCCGACCTTGTCCTCCTCCTCGAGGTCGGTGCCGGCGAGCGCGTGCAGCGCGCGGTCGAACCACCAGAGGTTGTTGGGGCCCATCGGCGGTCCGCTGATCGGGATCTGCGCGGTCCAGGGGTGCCGTCGCAGCACCGTCAGCACGCCCTGGACCCACACCGCCAGCCCGGTCCGCCAGTCCACGTCGTCCGGCAGGTCTGCCGGCCCGTCCAGGGCCGCGTCCGCCATCAGCACGAGCAGCTCGTCCTTGCTCTTCACGTAGCGGTACAGGGCCATCGTGGCGTTGCCGAGCTCGGCGGCGATCCTGGACATCGACACCGCGGCCAGCCCTTCCGCGTCCGCCACCTCGACCGCGGCCCGGGTGATGTCGGCGACCGTGAGGGACGGCTTGCGTCCTCGCCGCACCGTCTCGCGCAACCCCCAGAGCAGGGTCACCTCGGCGGGCAACTGGTTCTCGTCGGTCATCCGGTCCCTCTCGTCACGAGCACGAGGACAGTCTAGGAACACCCTTCCGCTCTCCGATGCGTATCAGATACGCTTTTAGGCGTATCACCTACGCATCAATGTGGCCGTACGCGAGGGCGAAGGAGCAAGAGTGATCGTCGAGGTGACCGGCCTGTACAAGGCCTTCGGATCCACCAGGGTTCTGGAGGGGGTGGACCTGCACGTCGAGGAGGGCACGGTCCTCGCGCTGCTGGGCCCGAACGGCGCGGGGAAGACCACCGCCGTCCGCATCCTGACCACCCTGTCGCGGCCCGATCGCGGCAGCGTGCGGATCGCCGGGTACGACGTCGTGCGCGAGCCGGCCAGGGTACGCGGCGTCATCAGCCTGACCGGCCAGTCCGTCGCGGTCGACGACCAGCAGACCGGCCGGGAGAACCTGGTCATGATCGGCCGTCTGATGCACCTGGGCATCCCCGCGGCCCGCCGCCGCGCCACGGAGCTCCTGGAGCGGTTCGGCCTGGTGGACGCCATGAACCGGCGGGTGAGGACCTACTCGGGAGGCATGCGCCGGAGGCTGGACCTGGCGATGAGCCTGGTCTCGCAGCCGAGGGTGATCTTCCTGGACGAGCCGACCACGGGTCTCGACCCGGCCAGCCGGACGACGATGTGGGACGCCGTCAGGGACCTGGTCTCGGCGGGGACGACGATCGTCCTCACCACGCAGTACCTGGAGGAGGCCGACCGGCTGGCCGACCGGATCGTGCTGATCGACGGCGGCAGGGTCGCCGCCTCCGGTACGGCCGACGCGCTGAAGTCCCAGGTGGGCGGGGACCGCCTCGTCCTGCGGTTCGCGGCCGAGGCCGACACGGCCCGCGCCGCCGCGCTGTTCGGCGTGCCGCGCGGCACCGACCCGCTCGCGCTGGGCGTCCCGTCCGACGGCGGCGCCGGGCACCTGCACCGGGTGCTGGACGACCTGCGGGCCGCGGGCGTGCCGCCCGTCACGGTGTCGTCGCACCGGCCGACGCTGGACGACGTGTTCCTCTCCCTGACCGCCACCACCGCCGACGCGACCACCGCGACCACCGACGCGGGCCGTAGTCCGGCCCAGGTCTGACCGGCTCCCGAAAGGACCACCACCATGACCTCCCTCGCCGTGCACGGCGGCGTCCGCGACGCCGTGAGCGACTCCCTGACCATGATCGGCCGCAGCGTCCGGCTCAGCCGCCGCAACGCCGACACGCTGGTCATGTCCATCGTCCTGCCACTGCTGATGATGACGCTGTTCGTCAACGTCTTCGGCGGGGCCATCGAGACCGGCACCGAGTACATCACCTACGTCGTGCCCGGCATCATCCTGCTGTGCACCGGCTACGGTGCCGCCTCCACCGCGATGTCCGTCGCGCACGACATGACCAGCGGCATGATCGACCGACTGCGCTCGCTGCCGATCCACGGCTTCGCCGTCCTGAACGGCCACGTCGTCGCCAGCGTCGCCCGGAACCTGCTGTCCACCACCGTCGTCGTCGGCGCCGCCGTCGCGATGGGCTTCCGTCCCGACGCGACGGTCACCGACTGGGCACTGGCGGCCGGACTGCTCCTGCTGTACGTGCTCGCGCTGTCCTGGCTGGCGGCGGGGCTCGGCGTGATCGCCAAGTCCGTCGAGTCGGCCAGCACGCTGAGCTTTCTCATGCTGTTCCTGCCCTACCTCAGCAGCGCGTTCGTGCCGACGCACACCATGCCGTCGTTCCTGCACGCGGTGAGCGAGAACCAGCCGATCACCCCGGTGATCGAGACCGTCAGGGGCCTGCTGACCGGGACCCCGATCGACGGCGCGGGCCGGCTCGCGCTCGCCTGGTGCGCCGGCCTGCTGGTCCTCTCGTTCACCCTGGCCTCCTGGCTGTTCCGCCGCCGTGCCCGCGGCTGAGGAGGAACGGCTGACCCGACGTCACGAGAATTTCACAGGCAAGTCATGGCTTGCCTCTTGTTAGGCAAGTGGTGACTTGCCTATGCTCGGGGTGTGGCGGAAGACCTCTTCAAGGCACTGTCCGACCCGACCCGCCGGCGCATCCTCGACGAGCTGGTGGAACGGGACGGGCAGACCCTCTTCGAGCTCTGCACGCGGCTGATGACCAAGCACGACCTGGGCCTGTCCCGCCAGGCGATCAGTCAGCATCTGGCCGTGCTGGAATCGGCGGGTCTCGTCCGTTCGCGGCGCCAGGGCCGCTACAAGTTCCACGATCTGAACACCGAACCGCTTGAGCACATCGTGAACCGGTGGCTCAGGCCCGGTACACCGGAGGACACCCCATGAGGATCCACCTTTCCAGCGTCTTCGTCGACGACCAGGAGAAGGCGCTGCGCTTCTACACCGACGTGCTGGGCTTCGTGAAGAAGACCGAGGTCCCGCTGGGCGAGCACCGGTGGCTGACCGTCGTCTCACCGGACGACCTCGACGGGACCGAGCTGGTGCTGGAGCCCGACGAGCACCCGGCGGTGAAGCCGTACAAGACGGCACTGGTCGAGGACGGCATCCCGGCCACGGCCTTCGCCGTGGACGACGTGCACGCGGAGTTCAAGCGGCTGCGCGGGCTCGGGGTGCATTTCACCCAGGAGCCGTTGGAGATGGGCCCGGTCACCACCGCGGTCCTGGACGACACCTGCGGCAACCTCATCCAGATCGCGCACTACACGTAGGAACCGCTCCCGGGTCGTCCTGCCACCGGTGCGGGCGGAGGGGCGCGGCCTCGCGCGCGGTGGGGTGAGGCGGTACGGACCGGCGGGCCGGTCAAGGGATTCGTCGCGGCCCCGCGCGGTGGGGCTCGCGCGGTGGGGTGAGCGGACAAGCCGGGCATCGGGACCGGCCGCGGGAAAAAGGTTGGGCTCCAGGTCTTCCGGCCGGTGGGAGGAGATGGGGGCTACCGGCACCGGCGGCCGGATCGCCCGTACCCTCCGAGGCCGGGCCGGTTCCTCCCCGGCGAGGCGGCCCGAACGGGGACGCGTGTTCGATACATAGCGGAAGCCCTCTCCCCTCCCGGCTCACGCCGGACAGGTGCGGGAGTGTCCGAACTCCGGCGGCTGTCCAGATGTGACCTCGAGTTGAACAGTGTCGCTCCAGGTAGTCGGATGAGTGCCCACAGCAAGGGGAAGCGGTCCGCAGTGGGCGGGCCGCCCTCGTCCAAGGAGAAGACCGCGATGAACCGCACCACGATCGCCGCCGGGCTGATCACTCTCGGCGCCGTCCTGGCCGCGCCTGTACTGGCCGCCGGTCCGGCTCACGCAACGGCCACCCCCTCCGACCCCTGGGACGGGCTCGGGATCGGACTCGGGAACGGAACCGGGAGCGGGATGTTCCTCGACTACGGCAACATCGGCATTTTCTAGGAGACACCACACAGGTCTGTACACGCGGGCGGCCCCGCCTCCCTCCAGGGCGAGGCCGCCACCGCGAGACGGGATCGTGAGACGGCGCCGTGGGGCGGCACCGCCGCACGCACGCCTACGGCGTCTCGCCCGCGTCCGGCGACGCGGCGTCCGGCACGGCCGATCGAGCGGCCGAGGACGGCGACGGCCGCTGGGCCATCCCGCGAGGCAGCAGCAGGAACACCTTGGGCGACAGGCGGTCCATGTCCCCGCCCCTGCCGAACACCAGGCCGGCGGCGAAGTCGACGAACTGCGTGGCCTCACCGTCCGGTAGCCCGGTGAGGTCCATCACCACGGGCGTGCCGGTGCGGAAGTAGTGCCCGACGTGGAGCACCTCGTTGTAGTCCCGGGGACACAGCGTCTTGAACACCGCATCAGTCTCCACCGTCCACGCCGTTCGTCAAGACCTCCTCGCCGCGACGTCCTCCGCGTGTCCCCAAACCCCCGCGCCTCTCCCGAGACGGGGCCGTACGAGTTCCGTCCCCTTCGCGAAGACCCGTGGCCGTCGGGGTTTCCGCGCCCTACAGTGATCGTGGGGAAGGGGTGAGGGACCTGGAGACCTCGCGAGGGCGGCGAGCCGGTGTCGTGGTCGATCCCGCGCTCCCCGCGGAGGTCGCCGACATCCTCCGCGTGAACCCGACGGTGCTCGCGCACGTGCGAGCCGGTCACGGTCCACCGGAGAGCCCGGAAAAAGAACACGCCCCCGTCGGCCTCCTGGTCTTCGGCGGCGTACTCGCCGCTGTGAGCCTGCTGATCGTGCTCTGGCTCGGGGGAGGCCTTCCGGCCGCGATCGTGCCGGCCGGCGCGCTCGGCTGGTTCCTGATCGCCGCGATCAGGGCGGCGGGGGACGCGGACGAGGAAACGACCCCGGAGTGGGAGCTGTACGACCTCGCGTACCGGTACCGGGACCACTGCCTTCTCCCCGAGGAGCTCGACGACCTCGACGGCGGTGCGCGACGCCTGCTCGACCGGACGCGACAGGCCGTCGGCTCGGTTCTGCGGTCGCGCGTCAACACCGACGGACTGCTCGACGACGTACGGAACACCGTCATGCTGCCCCACCAGGAGTGGGAGATCGCGCGCCTGCTCGCCAAGCTGTCCACCCTGCGGAAGGAACACCGCCATCTCGTGCACGACGGGGTCACGCCGGAGGTGGCGGCCGTTGTGAGACCGCTGGAGCGGGCGCTCGCCGGCAGCCAGAGCGCCGTCACCGCACGGGTGGAGGCACTCGAACGCTACGCGGCCCACGTCGCCGACGCCGAACGCGCCTACCGGGCCCGTACGCAGATCGAGGCGTTCGTGGAGCGGCTGCCCCGCTACGAGGAACTGCTCGCGGAGTCGGGCGCCGACGCCCTGTCGATCCCCGAGCTCGGGCATCTGGCGGGCGAGGCGGACGAACTGGAGCGCGCGCTGCGCGCCAGTATCGGATCGGCGCACGAGATCTTCGGCCACCTCGACGGCCCGGAGGCGCCGGACGGCCCACAGGATCCCGGCGGTCAGCCGAGCAGGCAGTAGGCGGCCGTCGCGTCGTCGTGGATCTTCGTCCGGGGCCAGCGGGACCCCTGGGGGTCGGTGCGCTCCGCCTCGCGGACGCGGCGGACCAGCTCAACGGGACCGGCGCCCTCCATGATGTCGAGGACCTCGCGCCAGGTGGCCAGGCCGAACCGGTCCGCCAGCCGGGAGGCGCCGTCGCTCAGCAGGGCGATCGCGCGTACCCGGTCGGCGGGGAACGTGCCGGTGAGCGATCGTTCGGCGGTGAGCGGGTCGACGGCGGCGACCCAGAAGCCGCCCTCGCGGTTGCGGTGGCCCCGCATGGTCTCCACGTACTCGCGGTGCGCGGCGTGGTGCTCGGGACTTCCGTTGGCGAGCGTGTCCATGACCGAGCGGTGCGTCCTGCCGACCAGCGCCTCCCGGTCGTCGCAGACGACCGTCGGCTCGCTCTCGCCGACCAGGTCCAGGAGGAGGACGGAATCGGCCAGGACGAGGAACTCCAGGTCGTCGGTGGTACGGCGGACCATGACCACCGTGGCGGACGGTGAGCCGGGATGGGTGAGGTCGCAGACGAAGTCGTGGAGGGAGGCGACGGCCTTGATGCCGTTCCCCAGGACCTCCGTGAGCGTCCCGTCGTCCTGGACCATGTTCGCCAGAAGGGTCGAGCCGAGGGAGCGGACGTACCAGTCGACACCGTGGATGCACCCCGACCCCGACCCGTCCGGGGTGCCGGCACCGTCGAGAAGGACGAGCACCTCCGGGGTGGCGCCGACGAAGTCCTCGTTCCGCCTGCCTGGGGCGGCCTCGGTGGCGAAGGTGATGCGCATCGGGTGGTGCTCCTCGTGCTGGGCGGGCCGCGTTCCGGGGAGGTGGGGGTGATCGCGGGTCTCTCCCCCAGATTCCCCCGCTGGAGCGGCGTACTCCCGGCGTGCTCCCACGTGCTCCGGGTGCGCTCGGGTGCACTCCTGTTCGGCGGGCTCGCGCCCATCCGGCCGGGGGCGTGGCGGGACGCGCCCGGTGCCGGTCCGGCGTGACGGGGACGTGCGCTCAGTACGAGGGGTCGGAGATGGCCTCGGCCCGGTAGACGTCCATCGGCTCGTCGCCTTCCTCGTCCACCCCTGCCTTTCTGAGCCGCAGGGTCCGGCTGCCGATCTTCAATGAGCGTTCGCCGTTGATCTCCGTGGACGTGAAGACGGTGACGATATGGCCGTGCATATCGCGTACCTGGTCGTATTCCGGCCCATCGGGAATGTCTAGCTTGATCCGTATCGTCTGGAAAGTCACTCTTCCAGTGTGAAAGCCGCGAGGCCGAAAATCGATCGCCCGGGCGATGCTGTTCGGCGTCGTTTCCCGGGGGGCGTCGCGATCACCGCCCCGGGACGCGGGGAGCGGCGGCCGGGCACGGCCGGCGGCCGGGGCGTCGGGGGGGCGGACGGGACGTCAGGGCAGCGGGTCGATCTCGATGTGCCGGTCGTACTGGAGGAGTTCCTCCCCGCGGTCGGTGAGGATGGGCCATCGGGTGGTCCGGGCGCACCAGACCACGTGTCCGGCCGTGACGTCGCGCGATCCGTCGAGGATCTCCGCGATGTCCCCGACCTTCCCGTGGGTGAAGTCGTCGATCGTCACGCCGGGGGTGGTGACGAGTTCGAACAGCTCGACCTGGGTCGAGATGGGGGAGATGGACAGCACGGCCGCGAGGCCGGTCGCCGGAACGCATATCCCGCCGCCGCGGAAGAGACACATGGCGGCGACGCTCCTGGAGTACTCGGTCTTCGCCACCGCGATGTCGACCAGCGCGCTCACGTCGAGCACTCGACCGGGAAGCATGGTTCAGCGCCTCCGCAGGCCGCGGATGCCGATCTGGCCCCACTCCCTCTCGGAGAGGGGGTCGACCCCGAGGGAGCCGGCCGCCCTGTCGAGATCCTCGCGGTGCAGGTTCCATCGGTGCATCAGGGTGATCACGTGGGGTTTGTTGCCGATCTCCCGCTGGACGGCCGCGTGGATCAGGTCGGAGACCCGGTTTCCGGTCAGCCGTGCCGTGCGGGACAGCGCCTCATAATCGGCTTTGTCCAGCTCAATGGTGATAGAGGTGTCGGAGGCCGTCGGGCCGCTCGCCTTCTGTTCCTCCCCGAACCGAAGGTGGGCCAGCCAGAGCGGAACCGGGCCGGGCTCCTGCCCGCTCGTCGCGCGGTCGTCCGCCGGTGGTCTTTCCGGTCCTGCGTCGTCTCGCCAGGCCGGTACGGAGTGGGCCATGCGTTCGACAGTAGCCGCCAATCGCCGATCATGACAGCGCTTCCGCACGACTCCGGCGGCGTGTGCGGGAGGGTTCTCCGCCATTCCGCGCCGGCCTTTCCGGAGCCGGTACGCCACCGCGACACCCGCCTTTTCCCTGCCCGGCCCGTGGCCCGATTCCGGCGTCGGCCGCGCGCGACCGGGAACCGGCACCGCGCTTCCCATGATCCTCCCTGTGCTTCACGGATATTTGTACTCGTATATCAACTCACATATGGGTGAAACCGGTATTCCATGAACTCCGGAGGACTGCCGGGAACGCCGGGGCCCGGGTCGAGCGGGGGCGGGGACGTGGCCGGGTCCGTGGAACCCGGAGGCGCGTTCGGGTCCGTGGAGGCCGGGGACGGGGGCGCGTTCGGGTCCGTGGAGCCCGGAGGCGGCGCGTTCGGGTCGGTGGAGCCCGGGGGCGGGGATGCGTTCGGGTCGGTGGGACCCGGGGCGGCCGTTCCGCAGAATCCGGCGGCCCGCCGCTCGGTGGCGAGCTGGTCGACCGGTTTCCCGTACTCCGCGCGTTCCTCCAGCGACGGTTCGTACGACCACGCCTCCTTCTGGAAGACGAAGCCGAACTCCGTGGTGGCGCCCGCCCTGTCGGCCCGCACCACGGCGGTGTCACCGCTGATCGCCACGGACGCGATGGTGAACGGGGAGTCGGCCACGATCGGCGGGCAGAGTGTGAACAGCCTCACGTACTCCTCGCGGGAGATCAGTTCCTGTGCCCCGGTGGTCCACAGGTCCCAGAAGTCGCCGTAGGAGCCGCTGCCGTAGGCGTCGAGCGCGGGCTGCACGGCCTGGCGGACCGAGGTCTCCGAGTGTTCGGCGTCCCGCGCCGAGGCCGGGGCCGAGGCCGGGGGGTTGAGCACCATGACCATGGTGACGACGGCCCCGATGGCCACGCCGACGGCGAGAACGAGTATCACGGCCAGCCCTCGCCTCGTCTCGCCCCGGGAGGGCTTGCCGTACTGCGGCGAATAGCCCACGTGCGGTCTCCGGGGGCCGGTAAGAGCGGATAGCGGATATAAGTGATCATAACGCCCGAGGTTCGGAAGTGGCGCGGTGCCAACCGGTCACGAGGCACGATACCCGGACCCCGGGCCGGGGCGGCCGGTCACCGGCTCGGGGGACATAATGCGCCCGTGATCCAAACGATCGGCACGGCCGTCGCCGTCTTCGCGGGTACCAACGTGGACGACCTCGTCATCCTGACGGTGCTCTTCCTGGCGTACCGGGCGGGCGGCGTCCCCCGCCCCGGGCAGATCGTCGCCGGTCAGTACGCGGGCATCGCGACCCTGGTGGCCGTCTCGGCCGCGGTCGCGCTCGGGCTTGCCGCCGTGCCGGACCGCTGGGTGGGACTGCTCGGCCTGGTGCCGTTCGGCCTGGGGCTGCGCGGGCTGGTCGGGGCCGCGCGGAGCGACACCGGCGAGGCGCCTCCGGTCGCCTCCGGGGTGATCTCGATCGCGGGGGTGACCATCGCCAACGGGGCCGACAACATCTCCGTCTACACCCCGCTGTTCCGCACGATCGGCGCCGTGCCGAGCGGTGTCACGATCGCCGTGTTCGCGGTGCTCGTCGCGGTCTGGTGCGCGGCGGCCTCCTGGCTCGGGTCGCACCGGAAGGTCATCGCGCTGGTGGAGAGGTGGGGCAGGTGGCTGGTGCCCGTGGTGTTCATGGTCATCGGCGCGGTCATCGTCCTGGAGTCGATATTTAGATAAACATGGACAATTCACCCGAATCAGGGATATATGGATCGGGGAATTACCCCTCATGCGAGAGCATTTACGCTTCTACCGTCATCGATGGTTCACGGCGTGGATCGCCATGATCGCTCTCTCCTTCTCGCTCATCGCCGTGATGCAGGCGGCCGGGAACGAGGCGTTGCTGCCCGCGGCGTTCTTCTACGGGGCGGCGGCCGGGCCCATCGCCCTCCTGCTCGCCACCCACGACCGCACCGGGATCGGCGTCAGCGTGCCCGCCATGACCCTGATGGGGATGTTCCTGTTCGGCGGTGGCGTCGCCCTCCTGCTGGGCGGCTGCCTGGACTCCCTCCTCGTCTCGCCCAAGGACGACATCTCGATCCTGAGGGTCGGGTGGATCGAGGAGTCCGCCAAGTTCGTCCCGCCCCTGGCGGTCGCCCTCACCGGCCGCCACCTGACCAAGGCCGCCGGGGTCGCCCTCGGGCTGTCCTGCGCGACCGGATTCGCGATCATGGAGTCGATGGCGTACGCCTGGAAGAACGTCGCGGGCGAGGGCGGCGTGGTCGGCGCGGGCACGATCCTCTTCCTGCGGGGCCTCACCACCCCGTTCAGCCACCTCGTCTGGACCGGCCTGATCTGCGCGGTGGCGTTCGACGCCTGGCAGATCCGCGGGCGCGTCGCGGTGACCCTCCCCATCGTCACCGCGTTCGTGACGGCGGCGGTGCTGCACTCGCTCAGCGACGGCCTGCTCGTCCTGGACATCCCCCGCCCCGCCCGGCTGCTCTTCCTCGCCGTCGCCGCGGTGAGCTACTGGCTCTTCCACCTGGCCACCCGCGACCTGAGACCGCGGGAGGCCGCCGACCGGCTCCCCTCCCTCGCCTGACCGCCCGTACGTTCCGGGACCGCCTCGCTACACCGCCCGCACGTTCCGGGACCGCCCGGCGCGTGGCCGCGCGGGACGACCCGGACGATCTACTCGTACGGCTCGTCGGGGGCCTTCACCACGGCGAGGCTCTCCCCGGTCATCTGCGGGTACACGACACCGTTGGGCATCTTCCCGAACGTCTGCGGGATCCAGGTGCCCGTGACCTCGACCCAGGTGTCGGCCGGTGGCGCGTCCAGCCCCTTGACCGCGACCTTCAGCGGGAAGGCGTCCGCGGCGCAGCAGGCGATCTGCATCCGGGTGACGTACCACTGCCCCTTCTTCCTGGCAGGGGAGACGAAGCCGGTCAGCCTGACCGTGCGGCCGGTGAGGGACTTCTTGTCGTCGTCCCAGGCCCGGCCGATGAACTCCCCGACGGTCATGGTCACGGCGCCGGTGCCGGTCAGCGGGGTGAAGGAGCTCAGGCTCTGGTCGCGGGGCGGCGGCGTGTCGTCGCGGGAGGCGGCGAACGAGCCGAGCGCGGGCGGGGCGATCAGGAAGATCGCGAACACGGGCAGGCACATCAGCCAGGCGACGCGAGGCCCGCCCCCCGCGTGATCGTGCCCCCCGTGCGAGCCGTCCTGGCCGTGCGGGACATCCAGGTCGTCCGGGCCGTGTGAGCCGTCCGAGCCGGGAACGTGGCCGTGTCCGGACGACGTGCCCGGCGTCTCGTCGTGATCGCGCGGGGAACGGCCGTGCCCGCCGGTCGCGGCCCTTCCGGCGGACAGGTCTCCCGCCCGGGACACCTGGAGCAGCCCGACGACCCCGAGGATCACCAGCACCGCTCCGGCACCGATGAGAAACGGCTGGAAGCCCGGCTTGACGTAGTTGAGGTAGGTGGGGGAGAACGCCGAGATTCGCAGGACGGCGCAGCCCAGCAGGGTCAGGACCAGGTTCTGTGTCACACGGTTCATCGGAAGCCGCGGGCTCCTTCCGCCCCGGCGGGCGTGGTCGGCGAGGGGGACAGGGGGGACGCGGCCGGTCCGCGGAGGACCCGTACGGGCCGAAGGGACCGCGTGAGCCATCGCGACCGGGAAAGCGTCCGGGACCGTCGGAGCCGAGGAAGCCGCCGCGACCGGGAAGGCCGTCTCACAGGAGCCACCAGCCGAACAGCACGCTCACCGCGACGGCGAGGCAGAAGGTCAGCGGGACGAACCTGACCACGAAGGCCCTGCCGAACGTTCCCGCCTGCAGCGCGATCAGCTTGAGGTCGACCATCGGCCCGACCACCAGGAAGGCCAGCTTCGCGGTCGGGGAGAAGGCGGTCATCGAGGCCGCCACGAACGCGTCCGCCTCCGAGCAGATCGACAACAGCACCGCCAGCAGCGCCATCACCAGGACGGCCAGCCACGGCACCCCGGCGATCGTGGTCAGCCACTCGCGGGGGACGACGACGTTCAGCGTGGCCGCGGCCAGCCCGCCGACGATGAGGAAACCGCCCGCGTGCAGCAGGTCGTGCCGCATCGCCTCGGCGAACTGCGCCAGCCGAGGACCGTCCCCGGGCGGGCGGGAGGGGATCCGCAGCCACTCGCTGCGGCCGAACCTCAGCCAGAGCCAGCCGACCAGCACCGCCACGACGAGCGACGCCCCGAACCTGGCGGCCACCATCAGCGGCTGCCCGGGGAAGGCGACGGCGGTCGCGACCAGCACGATCGGGTTGATCGCGGGCGAGGCGAGCAGGAAAGCCAGCGCCGCGGCCGGGGCCACCCCGCGCGACATCAGCCCCGAGGCGACCGGGACGGACGCGCACTCGCACCCCGGCAGCACCGCCCCGGCCATCCCGGCGACCGGTACGGCGGCGGCCGGATTCCTCGGCAGCGCCCTGGTCCAGAACGACGCCGGGACGAACGCCGTGATCGCCGCCGACAGGGCCACGCCGAAGACCAGGAACGGCAGTGCCTGCACGCAGATCGCGACGAAGATCGTGGCCCAGGTCTGCAGGGCCGGTGCCGTCAGGTGCGGAGTGAGCAGGAAGCGGCCTGCCACCAGCGCGACGATGACGAGCGCGAACCCCCACGGCAGGGCCCCGCCGGAGTCCCGCCGTCCCCAGGAGTCGGGGGGGACCGGGAGTTCGTCCCGGTCCTCGGTGTCCCAGGTGTTCCGCGGACCGGTTCGAAGCTCGGACATGCGTTTATCGTGCCAGACATCCCGGGTGTCCCTCGCGGGACGTCACAGTTGTGACAGCAGCCACCGGGGGCCGGCGACCTCGGCGCCCAGTTCCGCGACCCGCCCGCGCAGCCCGCGGTCGGCGGTGACGACCAGGACCCGCTCCCACGGCCGGGCGTCCCGTACGGCCCGGACGACGGCGTCGTCCCCGTCCGCCGGCGCGCAGATCACCGTGACGCCGGGCACCGGGGCGCCGTCGCGGACGGCGTCGCGGGCGGCGCCCTCGACGACCGCGCACACCCGGGGGAACCAGCGCTCCAGCGCGGGAACCTCCCCCGGTACGGTCCGCAGGCCGCCCGCGGCGCGGGCCCCGATCTCGGCGAGCAGCCTGGCCGTGGCTCCGGCGCGGTCGTTCCACCAGCCGTGCTCGGCGCGGGCGCCCACCAGGTTGGCGATGTCGAGAACGACGAGCCACGGGGAGAGCGCGAGGCCGATCGCCGGCCAGGTCTCGGCGAATCCGGGGTGCAGGTTCCTGGCGGTGACCTCCTTCGCCGGGAGCCAGCGCAGGTCCACGCTCTCGTCGTTGGCGGGAACAGCGCGCAGCAGTGCCGCGGCCTCGGCGATGACGGTCTCGAAGGACCAGCCGCCGTGGTCGTCGAGGTAGACGCTCTGCACCCGCAGCCCGGCGCCGTCCATCGCGGCCTCCTCGGACGCCTCGCGCAGGGCGGCCTCGACGCCGTTCTCGTGGCTGTCACGGGCTCCGCCCGGCAGGCCCCAGGTGCCGCCGTGGTGACTCCAGAGCGCGCGTTTCTGCATCAGGACGTGGGGGGTTCCCGCGTCGTCGTGGTGAACGGCCAGCAGGCCGGCCGCGCCGTACACGCCCCAGTGCCGATGGCCGCGATCACACCGGGCCCAGCCGTCCCCGTCCCTGGCCGCCATACGACCCATGATGCACCAGGCCCCGCGCGCTCCCGGAACACCACCCGCGCCCGCGGGCCCGTCCGGAGGTCGCGGGCCGGCGCCCCCGGGAGACGGGAGATCTCCTCACGCCCCGGAGGACGCACGGTTCGTGAGCCCGCCGTCCGCCGACGGCGGGAAAGGCCGTGGTAGGGAGGGAACGGCCGAATATGACCGCCGATATACCTGAAGCGCGTTTCCCGTGACCGTGTCATGATCTGGCGTACATGATCCCGCGGACCGGTGCGGATCGTCCCCCGCCGGAGGAATGTCATGAGCACGAGGGCGTTCTCCGTGCCCGATCGTGGCCTGTACCCGATCCGCCAGTTCGCGACGACCGCCGTCGTCCTGATCGTGGTCGCCTCCGTCGCGTCCGCCGGCGTGCGGGTGTGGCAGCTCCTCGCCGGTGAGAAGTGGCCGTGGCCCGAGGCCTTCACGGTGTACGCCGCGATCGGCGTCCTGCACATTCCCGCGGGAATCGCGTTCGTGTGCTGGCTGTTCCGCGCGCGTTTCAATTCCTACGCGATCTCCCCGGGGGTTTTCCACACCAGTTCAACGTCGTCGCTGATCCTCGGCTGGATCCCCCCGCTCTCCCTGTTCGTCCCCAAGGGGATCGTCGACGACATCTGGGCCACCTCGCGGCCCGGTGGCCTGTGGCCGGGCACCGATCTGCTCAGGGTCCGCCGTTCCGCCCTGATCTGGGCGTGGTGGCTGACCTGGTTGCTGTCGGGGTTCATGACCGTGGTGACCGGGGAGTTCGCGGGGGGAAGGCCGCACCCGCTGGAGACCCTCGCTCTCGTCGCCTGCGCCGTGTCGTCGCTCGCCGCCGGGCTGCTGGCCGTCCGGGTGATCATGATGATCACCGGCCTCCAGGAGGCGGCCCGCGCCGGGAACCGGTGGCGGCCCGGGCAGGCCGGTGCATTCGAGGGCGGCGCCCACGGGCCGCACCTCGGGCTCGTCACGCTCTTCGTGCGTGACCACGACGAGGCCGTCGCCTTCTATGTCGACACCCTCGGGCTCGAACTCCTGGAGAACAGGAGCATGGACGACGGAGGGCGCTGGGTGACCGTACGGCCGCGAGGCGCGAGGGAGACGGCGCTCCTTCTCGTCCGGGCGGGCACCCCCGAGCAGGAGGCGCGCGTCGGCGACCAGAGCGGCCTGGTCTTCTGCACCGACGACATCGTCCGCGACTACGAATGGATGGCCGCGGCGGGCATCGCCTTCGACGAGGCTCCGCGCCGCGAGCTCCACGGTACGACGGTCGCCTTCAGGGACCCGTACGGCAACCGCTGGGAGCTGCTCCAGCCCAACGTCTCACCGGCGTACGGCTGACCCCTCGTACGACCCGTCCCCTCGTACGGCCGAACGCGTCGCGCGGCCGGGTCCTTCGCGCGGCCGGGTCTTCATACGGCCGGGTCCTTCGCGGGGACGGGTTCTCGTGCGGTGGAGCTCTTCGCACGGCCGGCCGGGCCGAGGCTCAGCCGCCGCCCATGGAGAAGTGCTGGTAGTCCTTGATGCCCGACCAGTCGCCGCCCCACTCCCAGCCCTCACGCTCGAACGCCCTGACCACCCGGTCGCCCGGGTTGATGACGCCCTTGCCGCGCAGCGGGCGTTCGGCGAACCGGCGGGCGTTCGCGTGCGCCACCGATCCGCCTGCGTACACGTACGGGTTCTCGCGCGGGTTGATGTCGACGGCCCGGCCGTAGGCGTGCCGTGACCAGCTGCTCGACCCGGTGGCCGGGCGGCAGTTGAAGGCCGAGGTGTTGTCGGCGTCGATCGAGTCGAAGTCGTCGCCCCGGTAGACGTCGACCAGTCGCATCCTGCGGATCGGCCAGCGCCAGTCGTACAGGCGCTCGAAGACCGAGACGATGTCGTCGGCCGCGGCCCTGTGCACGACCAGTTCGCCGGTGTGGGCCCTGTCGTCGAAGCCCCAGTGGGTCATCGTGATCAGCCGCAGGTCGCCGACGGGGACGGGGCATCCGGGCCGCCAGGAGTACCTGAGCCGGTCGCGGGTGACGCGGGAGACCTTCGCGGAGAACGGCGGCGGGCCGGTCGGGGCCGGTGTCGCCTCGGTGGGTCCGGGAGCCGTCGGCGTGGCGCCGGTCGGCTCCGGGGCGGGCGGCGTGGTGGGGGTGACCGGGCCCGCCGTGGGAGTCGGGGGCGCCGGGGGAGTCGGCGATGCCGCCGAGACGGGCGCCGAGGTGGCGGGCGGCTCCTGGCCGGACGGGGAGGCGGCGGTATTGCAGGCGGCGGCCGTGAGGCAGCCGACGGTGGCCGCGAGCACCGCCCGCGCGCGGATCGTGAATCTGAGCCCTGCCACGTGCTGCCCCCTCAGCGAAACGGACAAAAGCGACAATGCATCATTGTAGTTGATCGGTCACCCGAGGTGGTGGACGGCCGCGACGGCGATTCTCCCGCGGGCGGCCGGGAGGGGCGTCCGGGGACGGTCCTCCGGGGGCGAGCCATGGCTCCATGATCCATGTTCTTTGGAGTGCTTTTCATCGAAACGTATCGCGCCTGTGTTCGAACCCGCGCTACAGTCGTGGGCACGGGCTCGAACACGGGTTCGGTCTGACGTCCGCCCAGGTGAAGGGGGGTGCACGGCGATGCTCGCGTTGTCGCCCGCCGCACCCGCCCCGCCCGCCCCCGGACCGGCGGCGGGCCCGGCGACACGCCGTAGGTCTTTCTACGGAAATCTAGGCCGACCGCTATATCCCGTCATAAAGTCCGAGAGCGTGGATCCCGTTCGCAATCCCTACGCGCCCGGTGCCGGGCAGCGCCCCCCGGAGCTCGCCGGACGCGACCGTGAGCTCCAGCAGTTCGAGATCGTGCTGGAGCGGGTGGCCCGCGGCCGTCCCGAGCGCAGCATGGTGGTCACCGGCCTGCGCGGTGTCGGCAAGACCGTCCTGCTCAACACCTTCAAGTCGATGGCCATGCAGCGGCTCTGGGGCACCGGGAAGATCGAGGCCCGGCCGGACCAGTCGATCCGCCGCCCGGTGGCCGCCGCCCTGCACATGGCCGTCCGGGAGCTGGCCCCGCGCCATCGGGCGCCCGAGCGCATCGAGGAGTTCCTCGGGGTGCTCAAGGCGTTCGCGATGCGCGACCCGTCCGCGGCCAAGGGCACCTCCCACTGGTCGCCCGCCATCGACGTGCCCGCCGGGCGCGGGCGCGCCGACTCCGGCGACCTGGAGATCGACCTCACCGAGCTGTTCGTCGACGCCGCCGCGGTCGCCACCGACCTCGGGGTCGGCATCGCGCTCTTCATCGACGAGATGCAGGACGTCCCGGCCACCGACGTGTCGGCGCTGTGCGCGGCCTGCCACGAGCTCTCCCAGAGCGGTGGCCCGCTGATCGTGGTCGGCGCGGGCCTGCCGCACCTGCCCAGCGTGCTCTCGGCCAGCAAGAGCTACTCCGAGCGGCTCTTCCGCTACGCCCGGATCGACCGTCTCGACCGTGAGGCGGCCGACCTGGCGCTCATCGCCCCGGCCGAGAGCGAGGGGGTGGAGTTCACCCAGGACGCCCTCGACGCCCTCTACGTGGCGGCCGACGGCTACCCCTACTTCGTCCAGGCGTACGGCAAGGTGGCCTGGGACCTGGCGCTGCGCAGCCCGATCACCGCGGAGGACATCAGGGTGTCCGCGCCGGAGGCCGAGGAGGAGCTGGCGGTCGGGTTCTTCGGCAGCCGCTACGAGCGGGCCACCCCCGCCGAGCGCGACTACATGCACGCCATGGCCGCCATCGGCGACGAGCCCGTCGCGACCTCCGAGGTGGCCGAGGGGCTGGGGCGCAAGCCCTCCAGTCTCTCCCCGGCGCGTGACAGCCTGATCAAGAAGGGCCTGATCTACAGCGCCGAGCGCGGGCTGATCGCCTTCACCGTGCCACATTTTGGAAAGTTTCTACGGTCACAACCCGTCTGATTGAACAGATGTTCGATACGCTGTGGGAGTGGAGGTAGCCCTCTATACGGCTCTCTAGTGGGGAAGCTAGAGAGCCGTATAGAGCCCCATCGTCATGCCCTAGAAGAATCTAGGGCTCTCTAGCGTCCCGCCGATATCGGCAAAGATTCACCGAGCGGCTCGCTCTTCACCGGACGCCCGTCGGAGCCGACCATGGCCACCCGCACCGCCGGGTGACGCCCGCTCAGGTAGATCGCGAAGACCACGTCGACGGGATCGCCCGTGTGGCTCCGTCCCGGATACACGAAGAACCGCCAGCACAGCTCGCGCCAGCTGTCGACCGGATCCGTGCTCGACAGCAGCTCCACGTGGGAGCGCCAGATCGTGCTCGACCGCAACCGGCCGAGCGCGGTCGCCGGATCGAAACGGCGCTGCTCGCAGGGCGCCCGGTGACGGATCCTGGCGACGGCCTCCTCGATCTCCGGGGAGAGCGCGGCCAGCAGCAGCAGACCACCGATCACGGCTGGGGCGTACGCCCACGTCATCGCGGTCATCAGGTCCCAGCCGGACACCGGCGGGGCCCAGACCAGCCCCGCCGACATGGCCGTCAGCACCACGGTCCGGCCCAGCGACCGCCGCCCCACCGGAATGGCGCTGACCTCGCCGAAGCAGCCACAGCCCGCGTCCGGCCGCCTGCGGCGCAGCTCCCACAGGACGTAGGTGGAGATCGCGAAGAACGCGGCGGTCCCCCACCGGAAGAACGGATGGCCGGTCACCAGCAGGCCGGCCGTCAGGAACAGCTCGCCGGCCGCGCACCCCAGCATCGCGGGAGGGCGCCAGCGCTCGGCCACCAGCACGGCGGGTCCCAGCCTGCTCAGCGTGCCCGGCTCCGCCGCCTTCGTGACCGTCCAGATCTTCGCGACCGTACCGGCGGCCAGCAGCAGGACCACGACAGGCAGCTGCCCGATGGCGATCGTCGTCAGCATCCGTGTCACCCCATTCCGAGCCGGGCGTTGAAGCACCCGGTGGTCAGGTCTCCGCCGAGCTCCACGAAGGAGTGCGGTGACAGTTCCAGAATCCGGCCGCGCGGCGAGGTGCCGCACTCCAGGCAGCGGTCGCAGAACCGGCCGGCCAGGCAGCCGCACCCCACGATCGGCAGCAGGGAGGTGCGCCCCGCGCAGACGTTGCGCACGTTGAGCATCGACCCCAGCGCCAGGTACGGCAACCCGGTGCACGACACCCCGGCGTCGTCGCACGCCGTGTCCGACCGCTCCAGCATGGGATAGGCCACCCCCTGCTCGTCGCAGTCGAAGGTGTCCGACCAGGTCGCCGTGCCCGAGATGCGCGACTGCACGCCGCCGTAGTTGTGGGAGGGGGCGGGAACCGCCGTCCACCGGTAGGGCGGCTGGGAGGTCGCGGGCAGCCGGGCCTGCGCCACGCCGCCCTCCCGTACGCCGATGGCGTCGAACAGGTAGCCGGGCTCGAACTGCGGGTGCCTCACCCGGAGCCGTCCCGACGAGCGGTAGGGGATGACGATGGTGCGCCGCCCTCGGTGGGGCCCGCAGTACAGCTCCACCGTGCGGTCCCTGCCCTCGGAGCCGATCGACTGGATCACCCCGGTGATCCTGGTGATGTCCGCCCAGATCCGGCCCACGACCCGGCCGGCCTGCAGCGCCTTGACGATCACGTTGGAACCCACCGGAAGGTCGGCCGGGCTGAGGGACTCGCCGCGCCAGGCGGTCGCCCACGGCGCGATGACGAGCCGCTCCTCGTTGCCGTCCGGGGTGTCGATGACGATCAGGTGCGGGCTGACGTCCAGGATCGTGCCGCTGATCGAGCGCAGGAGCTCGCCTTCGAAGGGGAGGGGGCCCGGCTCCTGGACGGTCCGGCCGAGCGCGGCCGCCGCCAGCACGCGGCGGCGATCGGCGCTGTGATAGGGCATCGTCGCTCCCCTGGTTCTGCGAGGTGTGGCAGCCAGCGTCACATGCTTCGCGGAATCGCGCTGTCCGCTCCACCAATAATCGGGGCAGGTGTCCACCCCGGTACTAAAGTTCCCCTTCCTGGTGGAACGCATTGGTGTCTGTCCGATGACAAAACGTGCTCATCGCCGCATGCGTTCCATAGTTCATCAAAACCGATCTTTGCCTTTGATAGATGAAATATAGGTTCCGGTTCAGCCGCAGTATGGGTTCCGGCTGCGATCGTGGCCATCATGAGCACCCGGAGCGCAGGGTGGTGATCACGGTGGCCGGCGGGATCGACGAGGAGTTCCGCGAGTACGTCGTCGCCCGTGGCCCGACACTGCTCCGTGCCGCCCACCGCCTCACCGGCAGCGCGAACGACGCCGAGGACCTGTTGCAGTCCGCTCTGGTCAGGACCTACCTCGCCTGGGACCGCATCCACGACCGCGCCGCGCTGGACGGCTACGTGCGGCGGGCGATGGTCAACATCAACATCTCCTGGTGGCGGCGCCGGAGGCTGGAGGAGTATCCCTCCGAGCACCTTCCCGAGCCCGCCCTTCCGGGTGGCCGGTCCCTGCCCGAACGGGTCGAACAGGCCCTGGAACGGTTGCCCACGCGGATGCGGGCCGCCGTCGTCCTGCGCTACTACGAGGACATGACCGAGGTCGAGGTCGCCAGGACGCTGGGCATCAGCGTCGGGACGGTCAAGAGCACGGTCTCCCGGGGGATGGCCAAGCTCCGTGGCGACCTGACACCGCCGGAGGCGCGGCGAGTGGAGTCGCAGGTCTGAGGCCCCGTTCTCCGGCGTTCCCTCCGGGCCCCGTTCCCCGGTGTCCCCTCGAAGGTCGCTTTCCCCGACGTCCCCGCGCCGGGATTGTGACCACGTCCTCCCCCGTTCACCGGTCGTCGTCGCTCGTACGTCATTCCGTCCCGGCGAGTTCGGCCTCGGCACACGGTGCCGCCGCCCCCGCCGCTCCCTCCGCCCCCGCGGTCGCGCAGGGCCGTACGGCGTCGCGGAGGGTGCGGAGCGTGTCCAGGAAGGCGCCGAGCTGCTCGGGGGAGAGCAGGCCGGTGAACCAGGTCTCGATGTCGGCGAGATGCTGGGGCAGGACGCCGCCGAGCCGCTCGGACCCGGCATCGGTGAGGGTCGCGTAGGAGGTCCGCCGGTCGGTGGAGCACGCCTGCCTGGCGACCAGCCCCTCGCGCTCCAGGCGGTCGACGACCCGGGTCACCCCGCTCGTGGACAGGCTGGTCTGCGCCGCCAGGTCGCTCATGCGCAGCCGCTGGCCGGGCGAGCGCGCCAGCCGGATCAGCGTCTCGAAGTCGATCACCGAGAGCCCCGCGGTCGCGAAGAGCGCGCTCGTCTTCGCCGATATGCCGCTGTGCACCTCGGTGAGCAGGCCCATCGCCGTCAGGCGGGAGTCGTCAAAGGGGATCACGTTCACACTCTATCCGAAGATAGTTGACGAGAGGAATATTTCTCGTGTAGAAATCTGTTAACGCAATCATCCACGCAGCAACGATCTCATCGGGAGCACAGCATGACCACTCGGACCTGGGAGAACCTTCAGATCCCCGCCGCGGGTACCTACGTTCTCGACGCCGCCCACACCCGGGTCGGCTTCCTCGTCAAGCACATGATGGTGAGCAAGGTCCGCGGTCACTTCGGTGAGTTCGCCGGCACCGTCACCGTCGCCGAGAACCCCCTCGACTCCTCCGCGGAGATCACGATCAAGGCGGAGAGCATCACCACCGGCGCCCCCGACCGCGACAACCACCTGCGCGGCGACGACTTCCTGGCCGCCGAGAAGTTCCCCGACCTGACCTTCCGCAGCACCCGCGTGCTCGGCCACTCCGGCGACGAGTTCACCCTCGTCGGCGACCTCACCATCCGCGAGGTCACCAAGCCGGTCGAACTGACCGTCGAGTACGGCGGCGCCGGCACCAACCCGTGGGGACAGGCCCTCTGGGGCTTCTCGATCACCGCCGAGATCGACCGCGAGGAGTTCGGCCTGACCTGGAACCAGGCGCTGGAGACCGGTGGCGTCCTGGTCGGCAAGAAGATCAAGATCGAGATCGAGGGCGAGGCCAACCCGGCCGCCTGACCATCGACCACCCGGAGACCGGGCCTCTCGGGGCTCTCGGGCTTCCTGGATCTCCCCGGCCTCCTGGGCTTCGGCCCCTCCGGACTTCGGCCCTTCCGGGCATCCCGGTTCTCCCTGGGACGATGGAACCGGTATGCCGATCTTCGCGGACGCGAAGGACCCGGGTCGCCCGAACGCTGCGGGCGCCCTGATCCGGGTCGCCCGGGAGGCGGCGAGAACCCGCGGAAACCATCCACTGCTTGAGATGTAGCGTCCCAAATTCTGGGAATCCACAGTGTTTCCGCTCTCCCCATCTGCGGACTCCCGGACTTGTCCACAGGGCAGGGAAGAGTTATCCACCATCTGTGGATAACTCTTCCCCAACTCTTGCCCGGGACGCGATCGACAACCGCTTTGCCGCCTCGCCGGATGGCCGGTACTCTGTGCTGAGCCGAACGGCAACCAGGAGGCTTCGCCTAGTCAGGTCTATGGCGCCGCACTGCTAATGCGGTTTGGGTTTACCGCCCATCCGGGGTTCAAATCCCCGAGCCTCCGCAGATCAGAGGCCCTCTCCCCGCGATTTGGGAGAGGGCCTCTTTCGCGTCCGGACCCCTGAAATGCGAGATGGGGGTCACCAGGGGGTCACCGAGGCCCGTGGTCACGCTCTCCGGGCACGCCTGGGGGACGTCGACGCACGTCGTGGGACGATCGCCGTGGTCGCCTCAGCCGCGGCGGTGGCCACCTCCGGCACGACGGACACGTACACATCAGCCGTGAAGGAATGCCGCGCGTGCCCGAGGGTGGCGCTGATGACCTTGATGTCCACCCCGGCCGCCAGCGCGAGCGTCGCGGCGCAGTGCCGCAGATCGTGAAAGCGGATAGGCGGCAGCCGGCTGATGTGGACGAGCTCGCCGAACCGCTGACTCAGCCGGTCGGGATTGAGCGGACTCCCGTCCGGCCGCGTGAAGATCCGGCCCGAGTCCACCCAGGCCTCGCCGACCGCCAGGCGCTCACGCCGCTGCTGCCGGCGCCAGGCCTTGAGCAGCTCGACGTTCACCGCGTCCAGCGCGACCGTCCGCCATGACGCCTCGCTCTTGAGCGTGCCGCCCTCCTCCTCGTCACTCTCCAGCAGGCTCAGCGTCCCCGCCTCCCAGTCGACGTTCACCCACTCCGCGCCGACCACCTCGCCGCGGCGCAGGCCGCGGGTGCCGGCGAGGTGGAACACCGTACGCAGGCGCTCTCCCCACTCCTCGATGAAGTCGAAGAAGGCACCGACCTGCGCCGGGGTCCAGACCATGACCGGCCCGGGAACCCGGCCTGTGTCCTTCCACTGGGCGACCCGCGCCGCTGTCCACACCAGGGGGCGCACCCGCCGAACCTTGGGCAGCTCGACGTGCACGGCAGGGTTGTGCGCGATCCGCTTCTGCCGGTGCGCCGTCCCCAACGCGGAGGACAGCACGCGATGGATCCGCTGGATACGAGCCGCGCTCAGCGGCCGCTGTTGAGCCCGGCCGCGCTTCTCGCCCTTCGCCAGCTCCCGCTTGGTGGACGGGGCCCGGGCCGCCAGCAGCCGGCGCAGCAGCTCGCCCGGGACCTCACCCTCAGGCAGGTTGTTGATCTGCCCGATCGCCTCGTACAGCCGTTCCAGGTGCTGCTCGCGGACGTCGGCCAGCCGCATGTGCCCAAGGCCCGGCTTGCCGTACAAGTCGATCGTCTCGCGGTACGACTCGCGCGTGGATTCTGCGAGCGCCTTTTTGCCTCTCAGCCACAGGTCAAGCCACTGGCCGAACTTGATGTTCCTGTCAACGGGGGCCACCCCGTCATCGAGGTCGGCGAGTGCTCGGCGCAGCGCCTTCTTCGCGTCTGCCTCACTGGTGAACGGGCCGAGCCGGGGCTGGGGTCGCTTGCCGTCCGACTGGCGCGGGGCAGAGTAGCGGGCCCACCAGGCGCCATGGAGCGGGTCGGCGAGCAGCGGGCAGTTTGGGCCGGCGTCTTTCCGGGTCCCCGGGACCCGGCATCGGCAGCGCCGAAAGGTCGTGCCATCGGTCATGGCATCTCCGTGTTAGATATGTGGGGATTCGCCCGAATTGTGTGGGGGGACATATTCGGGTATTTCGGATACAGGCGAGAGGGATCTACTCCGACTTGTCCCGCTTCATGCGGCTCACCGTCTCCAGCGAGCCGTAGGCAACCCCTCGGTTGAACAGGAGCTGGCCGTCTTTTTCGGCCTCTCGCGTGCCGTACTTATGGCCGTGCCGCCAGGCCCATGCGGCAATGCTGACCGAGCCGATGGCGCCGATCATGAAAACGGACGCTTCTTTGAGGGGCATGGAGAATCCTCCGTGGTTCTAATCGCGGCCCTGCTATGTAGCCGTGAAAGTGAGGACGCCTCGCATGCGGTTATGGGTTACATGTCTGGTGTATTAGTGACTGTCAGATTCCAGAATCAGATCGATGATCTCTCGTAACTGCTCGCTGCGTCGCTGCAGCAGCTCGGCCGTCTCCCTGAGTTCACGATCAATGATTCTCTCGACCCGATCGCGCTGTTTCGGATCCTCGATCGCGCCGGCGGCCTCTCGTGCCTGCCGTAGCTCCTCCTCCCACTCGGACTGAGGGGTCGGGGGCACGTACTCCTTATCGCCGTACCCTGCCGCACTCAGGAGCCTGGTGGGCAGGTCTCCGAGGTGGGTGTAGCGCACCACCAGACCGTTCGCGAGCTGCTGAAGCGCCTTGTACTGCGGCTGGTTCTCAGCGCGGATCCAACGGCTGATCGTGGCCTGAGACGTTCCGGAGAGCTTCACGAGATCGCTCTGCCCCAAGTCGGCCTGCACCATGACCCGGTGCAGGAGCCCACGGAAGAGCTCAGGGTTCCACCCGCCAGCGTCTTGCATGCATGCAAGTTAACACGCCGTGCTACACCCTTGACGGCCAGGTCACAAGATTGATTGACCAAAATATTCATGCATGCGTGGAAGGATGCGCCCGCCCCTCTTGTATCTCACCTGGCGGGAGTCTTGGCAACAGAGCAATATTCCACGCATGACCGAATTGCATCCATGCATGGATGAGCGTAGCTTGCATCCATGCATGGATCCATACAGCAGGCCATACGCCCTCGCGTTCGCCTCCGCGTAGCCGAGTGGGAGAAGGCGACCCGAGCCAGGAACCTGCCGAACAACGCGGCCTGTGCCTCGCTGCTCGGTACCAGCGAGAGCACCATCTCTCGCGTCACCAGCGGTGCCGTCGAGCCCAGTCAGAAGTTCATCGCCGCCTCGCTCTGGCACTTCGATGCACTGACCTTCGAACAGCTGTACGAGATTGTCGTCGCGAGGGCTGACCAGTGACCGCCACGACAGCCACCGCACCGGCCCGGTTCACGGTGGCTGATCGTCAGGGCGACCGGCTGCTGAACCTCCCCGAGGTAGCCGAGCTCACCCGCAGGACGGAAAACCAGCTCCGGTGGCTCCGACACAAGGGGGAGTGCTCGGCGCTCTTCAAGACCGGCGGCCGCCTCTTCGCCTGGGAGAGCGACGTCGTCAGCTGGCTGGAGGACGAGCGAGCCGCTGATGCAGTAAACAGCTCCCTCGCACTGTGAAAAGGAGCAGGTCAGCATGCCCGACATCCCCGTTTATTACCGGCTGATTGACCCCGCCGGTCAGGAGATCCTCGTCCAACTCAAGGACGAGGTGCCGGCCTACCGCATCTACACCAGCGAGCAGGGCGCCGCGCGAATCGGCGGCGACGTCATCAGCGCCTGGACCCTGTACCGCCTCGCCCGTGAGGACCGCGTGCCGTGCACCCGTAACGGGCGCAAGGTCGGGTGGACCGACGAGCAGCTGGCCGGCGCCGTGGCCTACATGCAGAGCCGGGGCGCGCAGAAGACGGCCAAGCCCACGAACAAGCGGACGTCTTCCTCCCCGCAGGAGGCCCGGCCTCGAGGACGCGCCGAGATCGCGCCGCTGGTCTCCCGGCCCGCCCGCCGCTACAGCACCGCGACCCCATGATCTTCAAGGAGCGCCGCATGTCCGAGGTCGACGCCCGTTACTACCGCCAGACCACCCCGGCCGGACGCACCGCGACCGTCCGGATCACCCCCAGCTCGGTGACCCTGAGCCTGCTCGACCACCGCCCGATCGTCCTGACCCACCCCGACGCCTGGGCGGCCTGGGCCGCGCTGTCCGACGCCCTCGGGTTCCCCGAGGCGATCCCGGACTGGGTCGGCCCGCCGATCGAGCCCACCGACATCGACGGCCGCCCGCTGCCCGCGGCCGCGCCCGCCTCCCGGAGCTGAGATGCGCATCCGCCTGGCCCTGGCCGGCCCGCGCGCGATGGTCGAGGCCGAGCTCGACCGGCTCGGCTACCTGTACGAGGTGACCGCCCTCCCCGGCGGCTCCTCCATGGACCGCTCCGACCAGTACGTGGCCCGGGTCACGCTCACCCCTCGCTGCGGTGAGGGCGGCGAGGCCCTGGTGCCGGTGCGCATCGGCGACGCGCTCCTGGCCGCCGACGCGCTGCGCGTCATGGCCGAGGTCGGCGCCGACGTCGACCCCCAGCGCTCGGCCGTCCTCGCGGCGGCCGCGGCCCGCGTCACCCCGGACCGTACGACCCCTGAAACGACGACTCTCCCGGCGCCACCCACGCGCCGGGAGAGCTCACCGCACATCCCCGAAGGGATAACCCAGTGACGACCGTACAGCCCGACCCCGACAACCCCCGGCGTCGGCCTCAGATCTCCAACACCACGGTGATCCGCCACCCTGACGCGGCGGGCATGCGCCTGGAGGAGGGCGGCCGCCCCGGTACCTACTGGCTGAACCTCACAGACGGCATCGACGTCTACTTCTCGCTGGGCGGCCTGTCCGCCGAGGCCGACGCGGCGGCGATGGACCGCCTCGCCGAGCTCGCCACCGAGGCCGCCGCGAAGCTCCGCGCCCCGCGCCCCGCCGAGCAGTCCGCGGGCGGTGCCTGATGCGACCCGACCCCCGGCTGACGATCATCACCGAGGCTCTGCGCCAGCCGCTGCCCGAGGTCACGCAGGCGGACATGATCTACGGGTACAGCGCCACCTACTTCGCCCCGGACGCAGCCCAGCGGCCCACGCCGTGGGGGATGCAGGTGGACATGCTCGCTCACCTCATCCACACCCGCCTGTACGGCCGCCCCAGTTCCACCGAGCAGGCCAGCCCGCTGGCCCAGGCCGAGGACGCCAAGCGCCGCCGTGACCTCGGCGGTGAACTCGACGCGCTGGCGGCGGGTCAGGCATCGCTGCAGAACGCGCCCTGGTATCCGCTCCAGCCGGGCGACGTCGTGCATGTCTCCTACGCCGCGATCAACGACGTCGTCTCGGCCTTCGGCGAGACGTACCTGATCGAGGCCGGGTCGTGCGACGGCTTCCTCAACATGCGGCTGCTGGCCCGCTCTGGGGACTTCGACCCCGGCGCCGATCTCACCGTGGCCGATGACCCCGACCCGCTGTTCGACGTGTGGTTCGAGGCCGGACCGCACACCCTGACGATCGTCCGCCACGGCCACGTCGTGCATCCCGCTGGCGGTGAGGGTCGATGACCCCTGAGCAGATCACCGAGCTGGCGGATCAGATCCAGCACGCCGAGGTCCTGCGGATCGTCGGCGACCTCGACAAGGCACGGGCCGCGCTCGCTGAGGAGCGCGCGGCGGCCAGCGACCTGCTGACGGCGATCTGCGCCGAGCTCGACGTGCCCCAGGCCATGGATCACGAGGGCTACGTCGCCCGCGCCGTCTGGCTGGCCGAGCGGGGGCCGTACGTCCACGGCGTGCTGAGCACTCCCCTCCCGACCGCCCCCGCCGTGCGCTACCGCATCGCGGCGGAGGTGCTCGGCATCTTCACCGCGGCGCGTCGGCCCCCGTACCGGGTGTACGTCGACGCACCTGCGGGCGGTGAGGGCTGATGCGAGAGCACTACCGCGTCGCCCTGCTGCTCGCCGACGGCGCCCGGATCCGCCCGGCGTGCCGGGTCTCCGGCTGCGACTGGGAGGGCCAGGCCCACGTCTACAAGCCCGCCGCCGAGTACGAGCGCACGATCCACCAGCGCTGGCACGCCGCCCGCACCGCCAAGACCATCCCGTCCCGCACCGCCACCTCCTGACCCCGGAGATCCCTATGAGCCACATCGATGAGATCACCACCAGCCGTCTGGGCTGGCCCACCATCGGACCGATCCAGCAGGAGGGCGATCGACGCCGCGCCGCGATCTGCTTCGGGGAGCGCTCCGACCGGCACGACCGCAGCTCGCTGTGGCTGGAGAGCCGCGAGGAGCTCATCGCGCTGATCAACGCCGCGTCGCACCAGCTGTCGTGCTGGGAGGCGATGGACCGGCAGCGCGCCACGGCCGCGCACCCCTCCCACCTCGACCCGGCGCCCCTGCCGCCCCGGACCCCGACCCCGGCCCCCGCCCCGGCGCCGGCCCCGGAGCCCGCCCCGAGCCTGTCGGACCTGCTCGCCCCGCCCCTGTCCACCCCCTTCCACCACGCCCCCGCCCCGATGGTGCGCGGGCCCTTCGACTCGGCCACGCCGCCGCTGCCGTCGGTGGAGAGCGCGGTGCCGGTCCCGCCGAGCGTCACCGCGATGGCCGCCCCGGACGCCGAGCCGCCCCGCGGCGTGCGCCCGTACCTCATGGCCGACCCCCAGGAGGCCGGCCGCCAGCAGGAGGCGGTGATGCCGGACCCTTCCCTGTGGTCGCGTCAGCAGTGACCGGCCGCCACCGCCACCCCCGCCCGGCCGCCCCCGCCCAGACCCGCTCCCGGGCCCGGCAGGTGGCCGCCTGGGCGCGGGAGTTCACCCGCCCCCGCCGCGTCGACTCCTCCGAGAGCGGCTGGCCCGCCCACTGGGCGTGCTGGTGACCGGCGCCCTCCCACTCCTCTCGCCGCCCCTCCTCCCCGGGGCGGCGGGAGGCCGCGCGCCGCGGCGGGCCCTCCCCGCCGCGGCGCCGTCCGCATGTCCCCGCCGCACCACCCCGGGAACGCCCATGACGCACCTGCCCGCCGACCCCTCCGACGTCGCCGACCTGACCCGGGCGACCTTCCATCTCGCGTTCTCCGCCAACCAGCTGCACCACGCCTACGAGTGCGTCACGGTCTACGCGGGCACCGAGCGCTGCGGTCTGCTGGTCATGCCCCGGCACCTGGCCTGGGAGATGGCCGCCCGCCTGGTCGACCCGCCCGCCCGCATCGCCGACATCACCCCCGAGATCATCCGCCACGTCCGCTATGTCCTCGATGAGGACTACGCCCTCGACGTCGACGAGCAGCCCACCGAGCACCTGCGCCGGGTGATCCGGCTGATGGCCAACGCCACCGAGGACGAGCTGCGCGTGATGGGCCGCGCCTACCCGGCCTACGCCATGGCGGTCGCGATCGCCACCGGCGCCCCGACGGGCCTGGAGGCGCTGCGCCTGCTGTACCTCACCGTGAGCTCCGCGGCGGCCGGCTGATGAGGTGGCAAGCCGGTCTCGTCGCCGTCGCGTTCACGGCCGGGGCTCTGTGGCTGGCGCGTATCGGCCGCCGCCTGTGGCGCGGCGGCGACGAGACCGGCGCCCTGGTGGCCGCCGCGGCCAGCAGCGGCCTGACGGGCCTGGCGATCTTCTGCCTGGCGCTGGGCGCCTGAGATGACCCAGAAAGAGATGTGGGCCGCGGTCAAGCAGATCCGGTACGGCCACATCCCTCGCACCTACCTGTGGCAGGTGGCGGTCCAGGCCGACGTCACCGACAGCTCTCTGCGTCGGCTGTCCTACGGCACCGCCGACGAGCGCACCGTCCAGCGGGTCGCCGCCTGGCTGGCCCGACATACCGCCCCGCCCCGATGACCCCCTCAGCACGACCAGGAAGGCACGCAGTCACATGTCTGCGGACGACGCACCGAAGATCTTCTGGGACTGGATCCGGCTCATCCGGCGTATCGAGCTGGGGTTCAACCCCTCGCCGACCGGCGACCCGAAGAAGCGCATCAGCACCACCACCGTGCAGCACGTGGCCATGACCGCCGCCACGTACGCCAACCCCGACGGCACCCGGATCCGGCCCGGCATCCCGCGCCTGGCCCGGGTGTGCCGCCTCGACACCACCGTGGTCGGCAACTGCCTCCGGCGGCTGCGCGACCTCGGCCTGCTGCTGCGGGTCTTCGCCGGGTCCGGCGCCGGGCGCAACGCCCGCGCCGACGAGTACCGCATGGCGATCCCTGAGGGCCTGCACGAGCGGGTCGCGATGCTCGACCCCGATGAGGGCGAGCTGGTCGTCCCCGAGGGCGTCGAGGCGCCCCCGGCGCGCAAGCCGCGGGCGAAGAACAAGCCGGCCGAAGCGGCCGGATCACCCGGTGCTGCACCGGCTGATCAGCCTGTGGATAACCCCTCATCACCCGGTGCTGCACCGGCTGATCCGGGCCTCTCCGAGAAAGAACACCCGGTGCTGCACCCGGGAACACCCGGTGCTGCACCGTCGATCACCCGGTGCAGCACCGCCCCACCTACACATGACCTACCAATGACCCCCCATTACACATTGAGCTCGCCGTACGGGGCTGAGGTGGAAGTCGCTCCGGCGCGGCGCGAGGAGCCTCCGGCGGCGGATGTCACGCAGCCCTCGGCGAACCCCGCAACGAGCCCGGCGAGGGCGCTGGCCGCGCTCGACCAGACCGACCTCGACGCCGCCTACGCCGTGGCGTTCGCCGCCCTGAACCGCCTGCCGGACTTCGGCCACGACCTGATCGCCGCCGCCCGGATCGAGCTCGGTGCCGACGCGCCCCGGGCGCACCTGGTCATCCACGCCCACCACCTATCGATATTCGAACACCCGTCCGCATGCATCGCCTAGCGTTGATCATCTGGCAACTGATCTGCGATCACACCTGGGAGGAGACCAGCCGCCGGAACTGGATCTCGACCTACCGGTGCCGCCGGTGCCGCAAGACCACGACCCGCAGCCACTGACCCGCCCGCCGACCGCCAGGAGGTGCCCATGATCCCCACCAAGCACGATCTGGAGCCCTGCCCCTACGGCTGCCGCCGGACCGTCCTGGTGACGATCACCGGCCGCGGCCGCCGCCTGGCCGTCGACCCCATCCCCGACGAGCGCGGCAACACCGCGATCTGGCGCGACGGGCCCGGCACCTGGCGCTCGCGCTCCCTGGCCGGCACCGACGCGATGCCGCTCCTGTCCTACGAGGACCGGGTCATGCCGCACGTGGCCACCAGCCCCGCCTGCCACCCGGCGCCGCCCGCCCCGGCCCTGCCCGGCCTCCTCGCCTTCACCGCCCGCCCCCGCAGCACCCGCGGCCGCCTGCCGCACCCACGCCGCACCCGCTGACCCGAAGGAACACCCATGATCAACATCTCCGCCTGGTGGAAGCGCCAGCGCGACGCCCTGCGCGACCCCTTCGACATCTGGGACAAGCCCGCGGCCGCAGCCGCCGACCGTCCCGAGGACTGGCAGGCCCGCGCGCTGCGCGCCGAGTTCCTCCTGGCCTCCGCCGGCGGCGCCCTGGCTCAGCTCGGCCAGGTCTGGCTGACCCGGGCCGCGGTGGCCGAGACGGAACTGGGCGCCCCTACCCTCACTTTCAGCAGCGAGGTCGTCCTGCGCTGCCGCCTGCAGACGTACTCCATCGCCGCCCGCGAGCTGCGCGAGATGCTGGACCGCATCGACGCTACCGCCACGCCCTGGCGCGGGCCGCGCCCCTCGATGGAGCACCTGCGCGAAGTGGTGGCCCACCTGAGCGCCCCGGACGCCGACCGTGAATGACCTCACCCCGCACCCGCCCGCGCCCGACCCCGCCCGGCCGCTGATGGGCACGATCGCCGTCGGCATCGAGCAGGCCGACGGCACCGTGACCACCACCCTCTGGGACCTGCCCGCCGACGTCGCCCGCTGGGAGGTCGTCCGCCTGACCGGCCGGCACGGCGACCCCACCGGCGGGATGACCTCCTCGGCCGAGGTCGCCTCGGCCGCCGCGGCCTTCATGGCCGGCCTGCACGACGCGGCGGTGACGACCAGTGCCTGAGACCTCCCTCCCGGGCGAGGTGCTGCGTGACCGGCGCCGCGCGCTGCGCCTGACCGCCGCCCAGCTCGGACAGCGCGCGGGCATCAGCAAGACCGCGGTCGTCAAAGCCGAGCGCGGACTGTTCAGCTCCTCGGCCCCGAGCTACGTCGCCATCCGTGACGCGCTGGACGCCGCCGAGGCCCGGCACGCCGTCGGCGACGAGCAGCCCGACCGGCACAGCGGTCTCGGCGACCAGCTCCGCCGCGCCCGCACCGTGGCCGGCCTCACCCAGGACGACGTGGGCGACCTCCTCGGCCGCCGCGGCAACGCCTGGCTCACCGGCATCGAGGGCGGCTGGGGATCCATCACCCCTGACCGGCTCGACCAGCTCGCCGCTGCCCTCGGCTGCGAGATCCACATCGTCCCCATCGGGAAGGAGCCCCGACCAGATGCCTGACCGCCCGACGCCCCCGGCGCCCGCCCCGGCCACGCCCTGCGCCTACGGCACGGCGTGCGGCCCGTCGACCGGCTGGCGGTGGTCCGCCGCCGGGTGGGCGCGCGCCTGCGACGCTCACCGCGGCCGCCGCGGCCAGTTCGTGCCCGACGTCGTCAACACCACCCCGGCCAGCCGATGACCGGGCCCGCCCTGGTGGTCTTCCTGCTCATCTACGCCGTCATCGGCGCCGTCTGCGCGGCCGCCGCCTACCCCCGCGTGTGGAGCGACGTCATCGACCACGGCACTCCCGGCAGCCCTCGTGACGGAGGCCTGGGCACCGTCTACATCTGGGCCTGCTGCCTGATCCTGTGCCTACTCGTCGGCCTCACCTGGCCCGTCACCGTCCCCGCCTGGCTCATCCGTCAGAGGAGCTCATGAAGATCCCCATGCCCCCTGGCGCCGTCTACGACAAGGAGGCGCTGCTGGCCGGTGTCGACCTGATCGGCCGGACCGGCGCCCGGCAGTTCGAGGTCGGCTACCTGCACGAGGGCGTGCCCTCCGAGGAGGCCGGCTGGTACGCCCAGGCCCGGTGGAGCGGCACCCGCCTGATCGCCGAGAACCACACCGACCCCGTAGAGGCCGTCGAGGCGCTCGCCGCCCGGGTCCTGACCGGCGGCCAGTGCCAGCACTGCCGCGGCGTCACCAGCCTCACCGAGGAGCGCCCCGATCCCCGAGGCCGGTACATGGCTGACGGCACCGTGTGGACCACCAAGGAGCAGCAGGCGGCCCCGCTGTGCCAGTGGACCAGGCAGGGCCCGCGCTGGGTCCGCGGCTGCGAGCGGCCCGCGTCGCCGACGGCCGCCCCGGAGGGTCGGTGAGCGCTGCGCTCGACGTCGGCATTCTGGTCCAGGAGCTCCTCCCGCTCCTGGACCAGCTCCGCGCGCTCGTCCCCGAGGAGGTCCGCGACCCCTCCCGCGGCACCACCAGCCACCACAAGGCCGTCGGCAGCCCGGCGCCCTGGCACGCCGAGGCGGGCATGCTGCTGTACCTCATCAGCGAGGAGGTCCGGCGCCTGGAGGCCTCGCTGCGCCGCGACGTCGCCGGCCACCTCGGCCCCCGGCGCGGCGGCTCCGACGCGAACACCACCCTGGCGCTGGAGTCCATCGCCCGCCTGGCCCACGGCGTCCCCGAGGAGCGGGCCCGCGCCGCCGGCCGGATCCTGAACGGGTGGATTCGCCAGGTCCGCCAGGTGCCCGACATCGGGCTGGAGGAGCGCTGGGTGCCGGTGCCGACCCCGCCCGGCACCCTGCCCCCGCCGTGCCCGTACTGCCGCACGTACGGGCTGCGCGTCGCGGTTCGCGCCGGACAGGTCATGTGCATCAACCGCGTCTGCGAGGACTCCCAGGGGGAGCGTCCACGCGGCCGGATGGACCGCAGCACCCTCACCGGCGACCCCATGATCAGCTGGGCCGACGGACGAACGATCACCTACGGAAGGGACCGGGCATGAGCACGGGGTGGACCGTCGACGAGGCCGCCGAGCAGCTGCACCCGCCGCTCTCGGCCGCCGAGGTACGCGCCCTCATCCTCGTGTGCGCGATCCCCGCCCTCGGCAACCGCAGCGGCGGCCGGGGCCGGCCCGCGGTCGAGTACGACCAGGCCATCATCCTCCGCGCGCACGCTGCGGTGGTCACGATCCGGCCAGGCACCCGCCCTACCTTCACCGAAGACGAGAGGATCCCACCATGAGCAGACAGATCGACAGCAGAGCCGTCGCCGAGTCCTTTGCTACGCTCCAACGGCAGATGCGCGAGCAGGTGGCCCCGGCACTCCGATCACTCGCGAACTCCCTCAACGGCGTTTCCAGGAACATGCGCGACGTGATCGACACGCATCGCCAGCCCAGAAGTTGACGGCTGATCATTTATCTGGCCTAATTCTGTGCCAGCAGAGCTATGCAAAAACCCGGCCAGGAGCGCGATCCGAGCCGGGTTTTCGCGCGTCTGGGGGCCGAATGCCGACCCGCGCACCCCGCCGATGCACTGCCGCCGGCTGCGGAGAAGACGCCGCGATCGGCGGCCGATGCGAGCGCCACCGCCACCCCACCCGCCGCGGCAAGGCCCAGCCCCGGCCGAGCTCCACCGCCCAAGGGTATGACCGCACCTGGCGAGCCCGATCCGAACGCATCCGCCGAGAACGCCCATGGTGCGAGGCACCCGGCTGCGGCCAGCCCAGCGAGCACGTCGACCACATCGACGGCGACAAGACCAACAACCAGGAGTGGAACCTGCAGGCGCTCTGCCGCTCCTGCCACTCCCGCAAGACCGTGAAACACGACGGCGGATTCGGGAACGAGCGCACGCCCAGGTACTGATCCTGCCTAGCAAATGGAGGCTTCCATGGTCAAAGACTGGCCGCACCCCACCGCTCCCACCCTCGGTGACTTCGTCCTCTACACACTCACCGAGCAGGACGCCTACGCGATCAACCAGCGCCGAACCGACGGGGACCGAGCCCGCGCCTCCGACGCGCACAACGGAGTCGTCATCCACAGCGGCAACTCGGTCATCCCGGGCGACGTCTTCCCGGCCCTGGTGGTCCGAGTCTGGGAGTCCTCGTTCAACAGCGTGAACCTGCACGTGTTCCTCGACGGCATCGACACGTACTGGGCTACCTCGAAGTCCGAGGGCGACGAGCCGGGCACGTGGGCCTGGTCTCGCTCCCCTGCCACGGTCCACGTCGAGAACCTCACGGTTAGCCCCGAGCACTGACCACATGACCAGCCGCCCCGATCCCCTCGTGGCCTTCGACATCCGCGACAGCCGTAACTGGTGGAAGGTCACGAACGACAGCGCGTACCACGAGAGCCTGCTGGAGTGGATGCGCGCGCAGGGGATGAACCCGTCCATCACCTACCGGCTGGAGATCCACCTGATCGACTGCCCGTCAGCGCGGATCTACGAGTACGACCTGAACAGCGACGGGCACCGCTACTCCGTGGGCAATGACCTGGCTCGGCGCGAGCCGTACGAGGTGATCCTGCCCAGCCTCCCGCCTGAGCGCACGCTCCGGTGAGCGAGCAGAACCGAGCGGACCTCGATCGCCTTGGTGCCGTGTTCAGCTTCATGCTGGCCGCCCGGCTCGACGCTCCTGCCTCGTCCTCGTGGCGTTGCAGCCATGTCCACGCCGTGCCGGTCCGATCGGTCGTCGATGACGAGCTCCTCGCTCGGCTGTGCCCCGACTGTGACGAGCAGCTTCCTGCCTCTGGCACCGATGCTCGCGTGCATTACGTCCTCTATCACGCATCGTGATCGGGCCTCGGGGGAGGGGGGTCAAGATCACCATGGGAGGGGGTGGCGAACGCGCGGGGGGGAGAGCACAGAGAGCGTGACAGGTTTCCGGGTCCGTTTTTCCAGCTGATCTTGAGGGGGTGGTGACGGTGGGTGCTCGCGGCCCAGCGCCGAAACCGACGAAGCTCCGGCTGCTGCACGGCGACCGCGCGGACCGGACCAACACCTCCGAGCCGGTGCCGGCCGACGTCGAGATCAAGCACCCGACGTGGCTCAGCGCCGCGGCCCGCACCGTGTGGCGCCAGTACGCGCCGGACCTCCAGCGGACCGGCGTGCTCACCGGCTGGGACGTCGAGAGCTTCGCGATCGTCTGCGACGCGGTGGTCCGCCGCCGGGCCGCGGTCAAGGCCCTGCGCGCCGAGGGCGAGGTGGTCGGGATCCCGCTGATCGGCGAGGACGGCGACGTGGTGCGGATGCCGAGCACCGGCGACAAGCCCGGCGCGATCGTCATGAAGCGCTGGGTCAAGAACCCGTGGACGCTCGTACTCAACGAGGCGGACGCGCAGATCCTGCGCTGGGGCGGCCGGTTCGGCATGACGCCGTCCGACCGCGCGCAGCTGTCCCTTGAGGGAGGCGGGCGACGTGACCCGGCGGAGGACCTCCTCACCTGAGCGGCGGCCGCCGAACCACGATCGGCGGTGGCGCCCCAACGACCGCAAAGGCCCGGTGTGCGGGTTCACCCTGCGCGGCAAGACCTGCCCCAAGAAGGGCGCGCACTACTGCGAGCCGCGCGCCGACCGGTTCGTGTTCTTCTGCGCCGAGCTGCTGGTCCACACGAAGGGCCCGCACCGGCGCCGCCCGTTCCTGCTGAAGTTCTGGCAGGAGCACGAGATCGGCCGGCCGCTGTTCGGCGAGGTCGTCTGGTCGGCCGAGTGGGAGCGCTACGTCCGCCGGTACCGGATCGCGCACATCGTCGTCGCCAGAAAGAACGGCAAGTCCGAGATTGCCGCGGCGATCCAGCTCTACATGCTGATCGGCGACGACGAGGAGTTCGCGGAGGTCTACTCCGCGGCCAAGGACAAGGGACAGGCCGGGAAGGTCTTCGAGCCGGCCATCCGGATGGTGCAGCTGTCACCGGTGCTGCGGGCCCGGCTGAAGCACCTCAAGGACGCCCAGCGCCTGGTCGACGAGAAGAGCCACTCGCACTACGAGGTCATCACCTCCGACGCCAAGTCAGAGCTGGGCCACAACCCGCACGCCTTCAACCTCGACGAAGTCTTGAGCCAGCTCGACGGGTCGCTGTGGGAGGCGATGACCACCGCGGCGGGCGCCCGCGAGCAGGAGCTGATGTTCACCACGACGACCGAGACGAACGACTCGGCCAGCTTCGGCGCCGTCATGATCGACGACGCTGAGAAGGTCCAGGAGGACCCGGCGCGCGCACCCCACGTGTTCACCTTCGTGAGGAAACTCCCGGCCACCCCGGAGGCCCTGGAGCGGCTGCAAAGGATCTTCGCTGGGCACCCGGACCTACCGGTCAGCACCGATCCGTGGGACGAGGCGAACTGGAAGTGGCCGAACCCCGCCCTGGACGACTTCAAGAGCCGCGAGGCGATGCGCCGCCAGGCCCTGGAGGCCCGGGGCAGCAAGATGAAGGAGAACGGCTTCCGGCAGTTCCAGATGAACAGCCGGGTCCAGCAGGCCACCCGCTACATCTCGATGGACCTGTGGGACGCCTGCGTCGGCGAGGTCGCCCCCACCCCGGACTGGCTGCTGCCGCACATCGAGGGCCGCCGCTGCTGGGGCGGCCTGGACCTGTCGAGCAAACTCGACCTCACCAGCTTCTGCCTGGTCTTCGACAACGGGTGGGCGCGCTGGCGGCACTGGCTTCCCGAGTCCATGGCGCCGATCCTGGCCGAGCACACCGGCGGGAAGTTCGACGAGTGGGTGGCCGACGGCTGGGTGACGCTGACCGAGGGCGACACGATCGACTACGACACGATCTACGACGCCATCGCCGAGGACAACGACCGGTTCCGCATCTCCGACATCACCTACGACAAGTGGTGTGGCGAGCCGGTCCGGCAGGCCATCGAGAAGCGCACGAACCTGACCATGCACGAGTCGAACACCACCTACGAACGCATGACCGACCCGATGAAGGAGCTCGCGAGGCTCCTCAAGGCGAAGGACGGGACGCTCCTGCACGGCGGCGACCCGGTCGCCCGATGGATGGCCGACTCCCTGGAAGCGAAGACCCCGACCGACGACCCCGACCGCTACCGGCCGGTCAAGCCGGACCGCGACAAGTCCGGCAAGCGCATCGACGGCATGGTGACCCTGCTCTACGGGATCGACGGCCGCCGCCGCCAGCCCGCCGCGAGCGTGTACGAGACGCGCGGCCTGACCGTGCTGTGAAGGGGGACGCATGACCATGCTGCCGACGCGGCCGGGCCGCCTGGCGGTCGCGGCCGCCGCCGTCGGCCAGGCCGTGATCGATCTCGACCTGGACCGGTGGGATGTGATCTGCACCCTCGGAATGGTGAGCCTGTTCGCCGGGCTCTGGGTCTGGGCCGGGCTGGGCATCGCGCTGAGCGCGGGCGGCGCGCTGCTGCTGGCCCTCGGCATCGCGGGTGCCCGGGCGTCGGCGGCCGCCGACACCCGCGCCCTGGCCCCGGCCACCCAGCCGGCCACCCAGCTGGCCGCGGCCCGCCGGAGCGTCTGATGGGACTCATCCGCTCCGCGATGCGCGCGAGCACCCTGCCCTCCGACGAGCCGGGACGTCCCTCTGAGACCGCGCTCGCCGGCGGCTGGTGGGCGGGCGGGGACACCTCGGCCGGGGTGTTCGTCTCCGAGGAGACCGCCCTGCACTACTCGCCGTTCTTCGGCGGCGTGCGCGTGCTCGCCGAGGACGTCGGCTCGCTGCCGCTCATCACCTACGAACGGCAGCCGCGCGGCAAGAGACGGGCGACCGAGCACTCCTTGTACGGGGTGCTGCACGACCAGCCCAACCCGTTCATGTCGAGCGTGAAGCTGCGCGAGACCCTGCAGGGCCACGCGATCACCTGGGGCGACGGGTTCGCGTCGATCGTGCGCAACGGCGCCGGCGACGTCGTCGAGTTGTGGCCGCTGCACCCGGGCCGGATGCGGGTGGAGATCACCCGCCTGGGCCGGGGCCGGATGACGCTCATGTACCGCTACACCGACCTGACCAACGGCATCGCGGCGCTGATGTTCCCGGACGAGGTGCTGCACGTGGCCGGCCTGGGCGGCAACGGCATCCGCGGCTACAGCATGGTCGGCCTGGCCCGCCAATCCATCGGCATGGGCCTGGCCACCGAGGCCTACGGCGCCAAGTTCTTCGGGTCCGGCGCGCGGCCCGGCGGCGTGCTCAAGCACCCCGGGACGCTCGGCCGAGATGCCAAGGCGCGGCTGCGTGAGGACTGGGAGGACATGCACCGCGGCCTGGACAACGCCCAACGCGTCGCCGTGCTGGAGGAAGGCCTGGAGTGGGAGTCGATCGGCATCCCACCCGAAGACGCGCAGTTCCTGGAGACCCGCCGCCACAACGTCACGGAGATGGCGCGCTGGCTGCGCCTGCCGCCTCACAAGATCGGCGACCTGCAACACGCGACGTACTCCAACATCGAGCACCAGGCGCTGGACTACGTCACCTCCTCGCTGCGCATCTGGCTGGTGCGCTGGGAGCAGGCCATCACCACCCGGCTGCTCACCTCGAGTGAGCGGGCCCGGTTCTTCGCCGAGCACCTGGTGGACGGGCTGCTGCGCGGTGACATCAAGAGCCGGTACGAGGCGTACGCGATCGGCCGGAACTGGGGCTGGTTGTCTGCGGACGACATCGCCGAGATGGAGAACCGCAACCCGCTGCCCGATGAGCGCGGCTCGGTGTACCTGGTGCCGCTCAACATGGTGCCGGCACCGTCTCCGAAGGAGATCGAGGAGGCCAAGGAGGCGGCGAAGAAGGCCCCGCCGCCGGCGCCCGCTCCGGAGCCGCCGGCGCCGCTGCCCGAGGACGAGGACGAGCCGAAGGAGCCGCCGCGGCGGCTGGGACTGCGCGGCCGCGGCATGGAGGGGCGCCAGCGCATCGCGCAGCGGTTCGCCGCGCTCCTGGCGGCCGCCGACGCCGACCTCGCGACATGGGAGGAGGCGGAGGTCGCCGCTCTGGCCGAGCGGCACCTGCCCGCCAACTCCTCGGCGTTCCTGGCCGCGATCGAGGAGCTGTACGGGGTCGGCGGGCCGGTCGCCGAGCGCACCACGGCCGCGTGGGCGCCGATCTTCGCCGAGTTCGCCGCCGACATCGCCGAGGACGCCGCCGCCGACGTCGCCTACACCGAGCCGGTCGACCTGGCCGACTGGGTGACCTCGTACGTGGCCAGCCACGTCGGGTACCGCATCGCCTCCGAGCTCGGCCAGCTCGCCGCTCAGGTGACGGCCGCCGATCCGCTCGCCGCGGTGCTGGCCCGCCTCGCGCGCTGGGTGGTCGAGCGTCCCGGGCAGATCAGCCGGTGGCAGGGCACCCAGATGGCGGCGGCCGCCGCCCGGGAGACCTGGCGGGCCGCCGGCGTCGAGTCGCTGACGTGGGTGACGTTCGGCTCCGACGACTGCTCGCTGTGCGGATCCCTGGACGGCGCCGTGGTCGGCATCGCCGAGCCGTTCGTCGCCAAGGGCTCCGACGTCGGTGACGGCGAGGAGAAGCTGACGGCCGCCCGCTCCATCCACCACCCGCCGCTGCACGTCGGGTGTGACTGCCAGATCGTCCCGGCCTGAGAGGAGTCAGATGTGAAAACGGTTCACGTACGTGGCTACGCCGAACTCGAGCGCGGAGCCGCCGGCGACGGCCCGGTCCCCTTCGTCGCGGCCACCGCCGGGGCGAAGAAGGACGGCCTGGATCTGCAGATGAGCGGCGTCGACCTGGAGCGCTACCTCGCCAACCCGGTGATCATGTACGACCACGAGTACTGGGGGCGCAACGCGCTGCCGATCGGCCGGGCCGAGAACGTCCGCGTCGACGGCGACGCCCTGCGCATGGACATCGTGTTCGACGTCGACGACGAGTTCGCCCGCACCGTCGACCGCAAGGTCCGCGGCCGGTTCCTCAACGCCGTGTCGATCGGCTTCGGCGCCTACAACATCGACGACGCCGGCGTACCCGAGCGGTGGGAGCTGTACGAGACCAGCGTGGTCCCGCTGCCCCTGGACCCGAACGCGATCGCCGACCCCGACCGCGCCGCGGCCGCCAGGCAGCTCACGCTCGCCCGCGCGCTCGGCCTGGCCGGTGGCCGCATCCCGGCCCTGGCCGACCTCGACCCGGACACCGTCCGCCAGGCGATCGCCTCCCTGGAGGCACTGCTGCCCACCACCCCGCCGACGCCGGCCCCGGCGGCCGCCGACCGGGCCCGGCGGCTGCGCCTCCTTGAGGCATCTCTCTAACCACCGATCTCCGCCACAGGGCCGTCCCGGTCCTGCGCTGGCGGCTGTCCGCATCACGAACAGGAGACAGGCGTGGACATCAACGCCATGCGACAGGAACGCGCCCGGCTCGCCGCCGCCGCGCGAGGCATCATGGACGGCGCCCAGAGGCTGGCGCGCGGCCTGACCAGCGAGGAGGAGACCGAGTTCGACCGGCTGATGGCCGACGCCGACACGCTGGAGCGGACCATCGAGCGCGAGGAGCGGCTGCGCGAGCGCGAGCGGATCATCGCCGACCTCAACCCGCCGACGAACCCCGACGACCCGGGGCCCGGTACGCGGACCGCCCACGAGCTGCAGACGGAGGCCTGGCGCTCCTACCTCCTCAACGGGCGCAGCAACCTGTCCACCGAGCACGCCCGCGCGCTCAACATGGGCAGCGACCCCGAGGGCGGCTACCTCGTCGCCCCGCAGCAGTGGGTGCGCCAGCTGCTGCAGACGCTCGACGACCAGGTCGTCATCCGGCGCCTGGCCACCGTCATGCAGCTCACCGAGGGCGAGTCCCTCGGCGTGCCGACGCTGGAGACCGACCTGCTCGACGCCGAGTGGACCTCCGAGGTCGGCACCGGCTCCGACGACGAGGCGATGCGCTTCGGCGGCCGCGAGCTGCGCCCGCACCCGCTGGCCAAGCGCGTCAAGATCAGCCGCACGCTGCTGCGCCGCGCGGCGATGGACCCGGAGAACATCGTCCGCGACCGCCTGGCCTACAAGTTCGGCGTCACCGAGGAGAAGTCCTTCCTGACCGGCGACGGCAACCAGAAGCCGCTGGGCCTGTTCACCGCCTCCTCCCAGGGCATCTCCACCAACCGCGACGTCGTGGTGGGAGACATCTCCTCCGATGCGTGGGACATCAACGCCGAAGGCCTGATCGACGCGAAGTACACGCTCAAGGCCGGCTATCACGCCCGCGCCCGCTGGCTGTTCCACCGCTTCTCCATCGCGCGGATCCGCAAGCTGCGCACCGACGCCGGCGCGGGCCCGGGGACGGGGGACTTCATCTGGCAGCCCGGCCTCACCTCGGACCGGCCGGACACGATCCTGGAAGTCCCCTACGAGATCAGCGAGTTCGTGCCGTCGACGTTCGCCGACGGCGCCTACGTCGGGATGATCGGCGACTTCTCCTACTACTGGATCGTCGAGGCCCTGCGCCTGGACGTGCAGCGCCTGGTGGAGCTGTACGCCGAGAAGAACCAGGTGGGGTTCATCGCCCGCGCCGAGGTCGACGGCATGCCGATTTTCGAAGAGCCTTTCGTCCGCCTGAAGGTCCAGGCCTGATTCCGCAATCACGAATCTCACGACGTAGGAGGACAGACCCGTGTCCAGACTGGACCTGAGGAACAACGCCGCCATCAGCCGGTCGCTGGCGCCGGCCAGCGTGGCCGACCCGAGCGTGCCGGTCAACGGCACGTCCGTCGACCTGGCGGGCTACGACGACGCCCTCGTGGTGATCAACGCCGGCACTATCTCCGGCGCGAGCGCCTCGCTGACGTTCGAGGTGCAGCACAGCGACGACAACTCGGTGTTCGTCGCGGTGCCCACCGAGGAGCTCGACGGTGCCGAACCGGTCGTCGCGGCCGCGAACGACGAGCAGCTCCACACCATCGGCTACAAGGGCATCAAGCGCTACGTCCGGGTGTGCATCACGGCCAAGGCCGGGACGGCGCCCACGATGATCTGCGACGCCCTCGTGCTGCGCCAGCGCGGCCGCAAGCTGCCCCGCACCTGAGCCCCCGACCCTGACCCCCGCGGCCGGGCGGGCCCCTTCTGCCCCGGCCGCGGGCACCACCGATCACGCACGAGGAGGCACCCATGTGGGTGGAGATGATCCGGCAGTACGCCGACGCTGAGCGCAGCCTGGCGCCCGGCGACCGCGCGATGTTCCCGAACGCCGATGCCGAGGCGATGATCCGCGACGGCGCGGCCGTCCAGATCGACGGGCCCGACGGGGAGCGCACCGACCGGACCGAGCTGCGGACCCGGCCGGTGCCGCAGCCGCCGCGCGGCCGCCGCGCCCAGGCGCCCAAGCAGGAGGGCCAGGGCGACGGCGGCGCAGCCGGGCAGGACGGCCAGGGCGACAGCACCGGCACCGGCGGCGACGGCGACACCGGCGGCGACGGCGCGGTCAAGGACCCCATCGGCCCGGCCAGCAAGGGCCCGTCGAAGGACTCGGCCGGCAAGACCACGCCGCCGGGCAAGTAGCCGATGGCCTACGCCACCGCCGAGCAGCTCGGCACGCTCATGGGCCGCGGCCCGGAGGGCCTGGCCGCCGACGAGATCGCCCGCGCCCAGCTGCTGCTGCAGCTGGCCGCCGGCGTGATCGACACCGCGACCGGTCAATCCCTGACGCTGGCCAGCGGTGAGGTCACGCTGGACGGCAACGGTGGCCACCGGCTGCTGCTGCCGCGCTGGCCGGTGGTGGCGATCACCTCGGTGACCGTCCTGGACGAGCACGAGGAGCCGACCGAGCTGGAGCACGGCACCGACTACCGGTGGACCCGGTACGGGCGGCTGCGCCGGGTCGGCGGCCGCTGGCCGCATCAGGAGCAGTCGATCATCGCCGACGTCACCGCGGGCTGGGACCCGATCCCGGACGACGTGGTCGGCATGAACCTGCGCCTGGCGCTGGCCGGGTGGGAGAACATCTCCGGCAAGGAGTCCGAGCGGCTCGGCGACTGGAACGCCAAGTGGGCCGTCCCGGGCATGCTGCCGACCACCGGCGAGCTGAACATGCTGTCGGCCTACCAGGCCCGCTCGTGATCGCCCACCTGCTCAACCGGAACCTCGGCATCGAGCGCCGCGAGGAGATCGCCGACGGCGGCGGCGGCCACTCCATCACCTGGCTGCCGGCCGGGACGGTCCGAGGCCGCCGCTCCCAGCCCACCAGCACCGAGCGCGAGAGTGGCGACCAGCACGGCGCCGACCTGACCGACGTGGTCTACCTGCCGCCCGGCGCTGACGTACACCGCGGCGATCGGCTCCTGGACGGCGCCGAGGTGCTGGAGGTCCTGGCCACCTACAGCCCGTCCGTCGCCAAGTACCTGCGCGCCGACTGCAGGTCCCGCGACAGGGAGGAAGAGGCGTGAACGTCGACGTCGACGCCCGCGCGCTGCGCAGGCAGATGTACCGGATGTTCCACGACGTCGACGCCGCGGGCGCCGACGTCGCGACCGAGTGGGCCGACCACGTCCAGGCGCACGCCGTCGCCGACGTCGCGGTGGACACCGGCTGGCTCGGCGAGCACATCGACAAGAAGGTCAACCCGGGCCGCATGACCGCCTCCGTCGGCGTCTTCGACCCCAGGGGCTACTACGGCGAGTTCATCGAGAAGGGCACCGAGTCCATCACCGCGGATCCGTTCCTGGAGCCCGCGGCCGAGGACGGCAACCGGCGCCTACCCGAGCTCACCCGGCGGGCGCTGGATCGGCACCTGCCCTCATGAGCGCGCTATGGCCGGTCCAGCAGGCCCTGTACGCCCGCATGACCGCAGACGCGCCGCTGGTCGCGCTGGTGTCGGGCATCTACGACGAGGTCCCCGAGAAGGTCCCCGCCGGCAAGCCCTACATCGCGTTCGCCGAGCTCACCGAGAAGGACATCAGCGACCACGGCCGCCGCGCGTTCGAGGTCATGGCGACGCTCAACATCTGGTCGGCCTACCGCGGGTTCGCCGCGAACGCCCGGGTGCTGGCCGAGCTGGACCGGGTGCTGCACCGCGTCGCGCTGGACGTGCCCGGCTGGGAGCTCATCAGCATCGCCCGGATCGCCGACGGGGTCCGGCGGGTCAACGATCCCAACATCCGACAGGGCCAGGCGCGCTTCCGCGTCTGGGTGCAGGAACAGGAGATGTAGATGGCCGGAGTGGACGGGTACGGCTGCCAGCTGCTGCGCAGCGACGGACAGGTGACCCCGGTGTTCACCGCGATCGCCGGGGTGACCAACCTGGGCGGCCCGGAGATCGAGCGGGAGGCCTACGAGTCGACCCACCACGGGTCGCCGGACGGCTGGCGCGAGTACGTCGGCGGCCTGAAGGACGGCGGTGAGATCTCGATCGAGGTGCGCTACGACCCGCGCGTCCACGACGCCCTCGTGGACGACTTCGAAGACACCGAGGCCCGGGATTACCGGCTGGTGTGGCCGGCCATCACCGGCGCGCAGTGGGACATCTCCGCGATCCTGACCGGCTTCAGTCCGGAGGGCCCGCACGATGACCTGCTGGCGGCCGAGCTCACGCTGAAGGTCACCGGGAAGCCGGTGCTGTCGTGACGCTGCAGACCAAGGTCATCGTGTCGATGAACGCGTTGCTGACCGGCGTGCAGGACCTGGCCTCGGCCGAGGTGCCGCTGTCGCTGCGCCAGGCCCTCGTGCTCGCCGACGGCGCCGGCGCCGGGATGGCCGACAGGATCTTCCACGACCGGCGCACCATCGCCGCCTCCGGGAGCGACTCCCTGGACCTGGCGGGCGGGCTGAGCGATCCGCTCGGCGTCTCGCTGTCCTTCGCCCGCCTCAAGGTGCTGCTGGTGCGCGCGGCCGCCGCCAACGTCAACCAGGTCCTCGTCGGCGGCGCGGCCTCCAACGCGTTCGCCGCCCCGTTCGGCGACGCGACCGACAAGATCAAGATCCCGCCGGGCGGCACCCTGCTGCTCGCCGCCGGGCAGGCCGACGCCACCGGCTACGCCGTCACCGCCTCGACCGCGGACCTGCTGCTGATCGGCAACGGCGGCGCCGGGTCCTCGGTCACCTACGACATCGTCCTGATCGGAGCATCCGCCTGATGGCAACCACCTCCAGCCCCGCCGCCGACACCACCACCCCGGCGTTCCTGACCCGTGACCAGATCCTGGACATCTCAGACCGCCGGGTGGAGCCGGTGGCGGTCCCCGAGTGGGGCGGCACCGTGCGGGTCCGGTCCCTGACCGGCCGCGAGCGCGACAAGTTCGAGGCCTCGCTGTTGGACAAGCAGGGCAACGCCCGCCGGACCCTGGACGCCCGCGCCAAGCTCGCGCAGCTGTGCATCGTCGACGAGCGCGGCCAGCTGCTGTTCGGCGAGGACGACATCCGCGCCCTGTCGAACAAGTCGGCGGCCGCGCTCAACCGGGTGTTCGAGAAGGCGCAACAGCTCGCCGGCCTGACCGAGGAGGACCTGGAGGAGCTGGAGGGAAACTGAGGCGGCGCCCCGAGCGCCGCTTCTACTTCCGCCTGGCGAGCCATCTGGGGATGACGGTCGGCCGGCTGCTCGGCGGGATCGACTCCCGGGAGCTGACGGAGTGGATCGCCTACGAGCAGATGACCGGGCCGCTCGGCCCGGCCCGCGGTGACCACCAGGCCGCGCAGATCACCGCGACCCTCCTCAACGTCAACCGCGGCAAACGCCGGCGCCCCCGGACCATCAGCGACGTGCTGATGCGCTGGGACGACCAGGAGCCGGTTACCCCGCAGGAGCTGTATGCGAAGGCGCAGCAGCTCAACGCCGCCATGGGCGGCACCCTCCGCGAGCGCGAACCCGTCCACGACGACGCGCCTTCATAGCTGGTCGGAAGGGGGTGGACGGTGGCCACCCTCAAGACCCTGCTCGTGCGCCTGGGCATGGACACCAAGCAGTTCAAGTCCGGCGTGAACCGGGCCCTGGGCGGTCTGGACTCGCTGGTCGCCGGGGCGTCCAAGCTCTCCAGTCTGGGCAAGGGCGCGGGCCTGGCGGTCATGGCCGGGCAGGCGATCAACCTCGGCGCCGCTCTGGCTCCGGCGGCCGGTGCGCTGCTGGCGCTGCCCGCGGCGATGCTCGCGGTCAAGGCCGCGAGCCTGACGGCCAAGGTCGGCATGACCGGGGTGGCCGAGGCCATGGCCGCGGTCGGCGGCAAAGACGCGGCCGCGGCGAAGGAGGCGCTGGACAAACTCTCGCCGAGCGCGCGCGCCTTCGTCACCGAGGCGGCGAAATTTTCGGCCCCACTGAAGTCGATCAAGCAAGCCGTCCAGGAGGCCATGTTCAGCGGCCTGTCCGGACAGCTCAAGCCGCTGCTGGGCATGTTGCCCATCGCCAAAAGCGGCATGGTCGGCATCGCCACCGGTCTCAACGGCATGGCACGGGAGGCCATGGCGGCAGCGAGCACGCCGTTCTTCTCCGGCAAACTCAAACAGATCTTCTCCGGCACCCAGGGCATCATCACGACCCTGACCGGCGCGGTGCGGCCGCTGCTGACCGTGGTGATGACGCTGGGCGCGGCGGGCATGCCGCTCGCGCAGCGGATGGCCGAGTGGGCCACCAACGGCGCCAAGGCGGCGGCCGCGTTCCTGACGAGCGAGGCGGGCGCGTCGAAGCTCGCCGGGATCGTGCAGCGCGCGGGCGACACCCTGGCATCCCTCGGCCGGACCGTGAAGAACGTCGCCATCGGCCTGGGCGGCCTGTTCTCCGGGGCCACCACCGGCGGCGGCAACCTGTTGACCACGATCGAGCAGCTGAGCGCGCGCTTCGCCGCCTGGGCGCAGTCCGCGCAGGGCCAGCAGCAGATCGGCAACGTCTTCCAGATGCTCGCGCAGACCGGCGCCGCGCTGGGGCCGGTCCTGGGCATGCTCTCCGGACCGCTGACCACGATCGCCGGCCTCATCACCTCGATGCCGCCCGGCGTCCAGGACACGGTCTCCAAGTTCCTCGCCTTCAGCGTCATCGCTGGGGTGCTCGGGTCGAAGCTCGGCCCGGCCATCGCCGGGATCCGCCTCCTGGCCACCGGCATCGGTGGCATCCCCGGGGCGGTCGCCAAGATCGGTCCCGCCGCGACGGCCGTCGCGGCGTTCGGCACCCGGGTCGCCGCGGCCGCCACGGCCACGGCGGCGGCCGCCGGCCGGATGGTCGTCTCCATGGCCACCGCCGCGGCCGGGATGGTCGCGAGCGCGGCCACCATGGTCGCCACCATGACCGCGACCGCCGCCCGGGTCGTCGCGGGCTGGGTGCTCATGGGCGCCCAGAGCCTCGCCCAGGCCGCCCGGGTCGCCGCCGCGTGGGTCCTCGCGATGGGCCCGATCGGGTGGATCACCGCCGCCGTGATCGCTCTGGTCGCGCTGATCGTGGCGAACTGGGACACGATCAAAGAAGCGATCGGCTCCGCGTGGGAGTGGGTGCAGCAACAGACGGCCGCCGTCTGGAACAGCATCACCTCGACCCTGTCCGGCATCTGGAACAACATCAAGGCCGCGGCGGCGGCGACCTGGGCGTGGATCAAGTCCAAGATCGACGCGTTCGTCTCCGGAGCCATCGCGATCTTCCAGAACTTCACTCTCCCCGGGCTGATCATGAAGCACTGGGACAGCATCAAGGCCGCCGCGGCGGCGGCCTGGAACTCGCTCGTGGCGCAGGTCAAGACCGCCGTGGCCAACATCATCGCGGGGGCCGAGCTCCTGGCCTCGCTCCCGGGCAAGGTCCGGGCCTGGTTCGCTGAACTCGTCAAGGGCGCCATCGAGAAGGCCATAGAGCTGGTGACCTGGATCAAGGGCCTGCCCCCCAAGATCGCCGCCGGGCTCGGAAACGTCGGCACGCTCCTCCTGCAAGCGGGCAAGGACGTGATCAGCGGCCTGATCAACGGCGTGAAGGCCATGGCCAATCAGGCGATCGACGCCGTCAAGGGCGTCGTCGGCGACGCGGTCCAAGGCGCGAAAAACCTGCTCGGCATCAAGAGCCCCTCGACGGTGTTCCTGGCCATCGGCCAGCAGACCATGCAGGGCTGGATCAACGGCGTGATGTCCCAGGAGTCCCTCGCGGTCACCGCGGTGCGGCAGATCATGGGGGCAGCGCGGGCCGCGGCCTCAGCCGACCCGTTCGGCGACAACCGCGTCGGCATCGACAAGGCGATCAGCGCGGCCGAGAAGAAGGCCTCCCAGCAGTCGGTGGAGATCAAGGGCTCCGCGTACGGCACCTCCGGCGTCGCCCTGGAGGGCGGCGGCGGATGGGGCAGCCCCTCCGGAGGCGCGGGCGGGGTGACGGTCAACATGCACGGCACCACCGTTCACGAGGCCGCGGACATTCCGAAGATCGGCGCCCAGTTCGGCTTCGAATACTCGCTTCGCGGCGCCGTCTAACCCCACACGAGAGGTGGTTCCCGATGGGCCTCAAGGGCTACGGCCCCGCGGACCTGGCCCGGCTGGCCAGCGTCCAAACCAACGCCGGCCGCACCGTGCCGAAGGTCATCGAGCGGCGGGTCGGACTGCGCATGGTCCGCCTCATCCGCAAGACGACCGACAGCGGCGCGATCGTGCTCACCAAGGAGTACTGGCGGCGCGGTGACCACAAGGACGTCACCGTCGCTCCGCCGCACCTGATCGGGAGGATCGGATGAGGGATCGTACGGCGCTGCGCGGCCGGGCCCGCCGCGAGCTGGAGGTCCGGGCCGCCTGCGAGGCCGAGGAAGATGCGCTCCTGGCGGCGAAGGAGGCCGCGGCCGCGGACCCGTCGCCGGAGAACGTCGCGGCCAAGCGGGCCGCGATGGAGTCCTACGCCGAGACCCGGGCGTGGCTGCGCGCGGTCGCCCGCATCGCCCAGGCCCGGCGGGAGGTCGTCACGTACGCGACGGCGACCGACGCGAAGGGGACGGCGAAGCGGCTCAAGGCGGAGGCGGACCTGGAGCGGCTGCCCCGCCTGTACGGGCCGCTCATCGCCGCCATGGAGGAGCTGGCCGGCACCTCCCCGGCGGTGGACCCGCCGGACGAGCCGCCCGGGTCGGTGGCTGTCACCCCGGCGCGCGCCCGCGGCCGGGGTCGCTTCGGAAAGGACGGTGCCTGAGATGGCGTGGACCGCACCGGGCTGGTTCGTACAGACCCACATCGACCAGTGGGACCCCAGCGCCCTCTCGATCGACCTCACCTCGGACAGCGACTTGAAGGCGGCCTTCTGGGGGCCGAGCATCACGCCCGCGTACGGGACGGACACCGCGTACGGGACGGCGCCGTGGAACAGCGGCGAGTCCAACGGCGCCGGCTACACCACGGGCGGCATCGCGGTCGTCGGCACCACCCTGGCCGTCGTGTCGGGGGCGATGAAGTTCGACGCCGACAACTTCAGCATCCCCAACAGCACGATCGAGGCCGAGGGCTACGTCCTGTACGACGACACCACCGGCGACCGGCTGGTCCTGGCCATCTGGTTCGGCGGCCCGGAAGAGACGCAGGACGGCACGTATCTGGTCACGCACGACGCCGCGGGCATCGCCTCGCTCGACCTGACCCCATAGGAGGCGCCCGTGTCCACCGTGAAGCAGCTGCTGCTGCCCGAGGAGTCCATCGGCGCGGCGGCGACGTTCGCGCCGGTCGACGTCATCCAGGGCACGAACTTCCCCGTCCCCCGGCTGCTGTTCGACGCGGCCACCGACGAGGCGCGGCACTGGAAGACCACCGCGTTCAACTTCGGGTCGGGGTCGTGGACGTTCGACATCATCTGGTACGCCACCAACGCGACGACCGGCACGGTCCGGTGGGAGATCGCGATGGCCGCGGTCACCCCCGAGAGCGACAGCCAGGACATCGAGGCGAAGGCGTACGCGACCGCGACGACCGTCGATGACGCGCACCTGGGCACCACGTCCAAGAGGTTGCACAAGGCCACGGTGGTCGTGTCCAACACCGACAGCGTCGCGGCCGACGACGACGTCCGGATCCGGCTACGACGCATCGGGTCCAACGGCGCCGACACCCTCGCCAACGATGCCGCCGTGGTCGAGGTGCGGGTCTCCTACAGCGACACCTGACCGGGAGGTTGAGCTGCTGTGGCGGTTCGTTTCAGTGCTGACAGCCAGGACTACACGCGGGCCCTGTCGCTCGGCGCCGTCACCCAGTGGAGCATCTCGTGCTGGGTGAAGATCAGCGTGGACCGCAACGCCTACAGCACCATCTGGTGCCTGGACGGCGAATCGGGGGCGAGTTACTACCTGCTGCAGACCGACACCGACGGCGTGAGCCTGCAGGTGTACACCGACGCGGTCAGCGGGATCAACCCCACCGGCGGTGTCCTGACCGCGGGGACCTGGTACCACATCGGGGTCAGCGTCAACGGCGCCAACGGCACCGCGGTCATCCGCGCCGCCGGGGCCGCGGCCTCCACCGTCACCACGTGGAGCACCGGCGACGCCTCGACCAACATCGGTACCCTGCGTCTGGGCGAGTCGTCCTTCAACGGCGAGTGGCTCAACGGCGCCATGGCCGCGTTCAAGATGTGGACCGGCGCGACCCTGACGCGCGACGAGCTCGATCAGGAAGGCCTTTTCACCGCGCCTCGCAGGACGGCCGGGCTGCGCGTCTGGTATCCGTTCAGCCAGGCGGGCACCGCTGACGCCTCTGGTCTCGGCAATACCCTGTCCGGCGGCACCGGGGCCGCGACGGAGGACGGCCCGCCGATCGCCTGGCGGCCCGCGCGGCGCCGCACCTGGACCCGCCTGTCGCTGAACGCCGACCTCACCCCGCCCACGCTGACCGGCACCACGTCCATGCCGACGCCGGCGGTCTCGACCGGGGTGACGGTCGGCCCGTCCCTGCTGACCGGCACCACGTCCATGCCGACGCCGGACGTGTTCGTCGGGTCCTCGCCACCGACGAACGTGCAACCGGGCCTGCTGGCCGGCACCACGAGCATGCCGACGCCCACGGTCACCACCGTGAAGAACGTCACCATCACCCCGGTGCCGCTCATCGGCCGCGCCATCATGCCGATGCCGGATGTCGGTGTGCCCATCAATCCCGGCGACGACCTCGACTCCCCCGGGCAGCTCACCTACAACGGGTTCCGGATGGGGTCCGGCACCCCGTACTCGTGGAAGCTGCTGACCGGGTGGTGGGTCGACATGCCCACCCTGGACAACGGCGACACGGCCGACCCGACCGCGCACGGCGCCATGCCCGGCGCGAAGTACGCGCAGTCGCGGATCGTCACCTACGAATCCCTCATCACGGTGCCCCGCGCGGAGATCGAGCAAGTCGCCGCCGACTTCCTCGCGGGCCTGCCGGTGCCGGACGCCGACGAGCAGCTCCCCATCGCGGTCCGGATCAGAGATCAGATCCTCATCGGGTACGGGGCATGCACGGCCAGAGCGGCGCCCATCGACGTGTACGAGAGTCTGGGCATCCTCAAGGCGACCGCCCAGTTCACATTGGCCCGGCCCGAGTTGTACAGCCGGGAGCTGTTGTCGGCGACCATCGACGACGGCGGGTTCGTCGAGGTCACTAACCTCGGCAACACCCGCACCAAGCCGCTCCTGCGCTGCCCGGGGCCCGCGAACGGCCCGCAGCTGATCGTGGAGCGGATCCTGCCGGACGGGTCCACGGACCTGAGGGTCATCGAGTTCGACCTGGAGGTCCTGGCCGGGGAGATGCTGATCATCGACCCGGCCAACGGCACGGTGACGATCGGCGACGTCTCCAAGCTCCGCACCCGCACCGGCGCCTCGGTCGGGGTCCCGGACTTCGTGCTCGGCCCCGGGGTGTCTGAGCTGTCCTACAGCACCGCCGACGGCGATGCCCCGGCCGCGACCGCCCTGTGGCGCCACGCCTACCTGTAACCACCGTGAGGAGGTGAGCTGTGGCCGCAACTCCCCGCTCCGTCGCCGCCAGCCAGGTTGACGGCGAGACCGGCACCGCTGAGCGCGGAGACGCCCAGCCCGGCGACGTCCTGCTCGCCTTCCACTCCGCGGACGAGCTCGGCGGCCTGGCCGGGATGACCATCTCCGGCGGCGGCACCTGGACGCCGCTGGAGGAGCTGGCGGCGTCCAACTGGTCCGGGTCGCGGATCTGGCGCAAACCCGTCGGCGGCTCCGAGCCTGACGAGTACGACATCGCGCAGGGCACCGCCGACACCGCGGGCGTCGTCATCATCCTGGTCATCCGGGGCGGCGACCCGAACAGCATCGTCGTCACCAAGCAGGTCGGCTCTGTCGCCCCGGCCGCGACCCCGGCGTCTGCGTCGGGCCTGGAGATTCGCTACAGCGCGGGCGCCCCCTCGCTTCCCACCTCGTGGGCGCAGCATCCCGGCTATGACGGCCTGGACGTGCAGAACGGGGCGTTCACCACCGCCGGTCTCGCGGTGCGCCCGTACCTGTCGTCCGGCGCGGTCGGCGAGCTCGACATGGCGCCCTCGCCCCCGCTGGACGACGCGCACTCGCATGCGTTCACGCTGCTGATCCGGTCCCTGGGCGGGTCCGCGCCGGGCGGCGGCGAGATCCCGACCCCGCCCTCGTTCCCTGCGTTCACCCCGACCAAGGGCGTCGCGAGGACGTCGTACACGGTGCACGACGTCCTCACCGGCTCCTACGTCGGCGACATTCACCCGGCCGCGGGCCTGGCATACGACCGGCGCGACGGGGAGGCCGGCGGCTGGTCCGGCACCCTGCCCATGCCGAACCGGCGCGAGGCCGACCGCATCGCCGAGATCATCCCCCGCGACCCCGAGGACCTGTCGTCCGGGCCCGGACGCCTGGTGATCCACTCCTGGCGGGAGGGTGTCCCGTGGGGGGTGCACTGGCTGCACACCACGGAGGTCACGCGCACGGCGCGCGGCGGCCTGGCCATGCAGCTGCAGGGCACGACCCTGGACGGCTACATGAACTCGGTGTCGCTGGAGGAGGACGTCGCGTTCGGCGACGACCAGATCGTCAACGCCCGCGACTTCATCGCCCACATGAGCGCCGACTCCAGATCCAACCCCGGGTTCGCCCTGCAGGGCGGCACGTCCGGGCTGGTGCGGCCGCTCATCGCCGCCCAGGCCGACAACACCACCTACGGCCGCGTCCTGCGGGACTACTCCCAGGTCGACGGCGGGTTCGGGTACGTCATCGACCCGACCCTCGTCGGCTCCACCCTGGAACGGCGCTGGCGGTGGGGATCACCGCGCCTCGACCTCGACCAGGAATGGATCTTCACCGAGAGCCGGGAAGGCGCCGGCGAGATCACCGGATGGCGGGAACTGCGGTCCGCGCTGTCCGGCGGTACCCGGATCGGTGTCATCGGCGGGGTCCCGGAGGCCGAGGACGCCACCCAGGACCGTACCGCGGTGCGCTCCGAGCTGATCGAGACGCCGCACCTGGCGGCCGGGTGGCCGATCATCGACCTGCGCCTCAATCGTGCCAGCACGGATCTGACGGAGCTGGAGCGGTACGCGCTCCGGTACGCCGCCACCGCGGCCGGGGCGCCGCGCGTGTTCAGCATGGACGTCATCCTCGGCAAGGGCAGTGACTTCGATCCGAACGGGATCGGCGGCTGGGTGACGGCCGTGATGAACAACGACTGGCATATCCGCACCGCGAGCGGCGGCGCGTTCGCGATGCCCGCGCAGCGGCTCATCGGGTGGGCGCTCACCCCGGGCGGGCGCGGCGCCGGCAAGGACCGATTGCAGGTCGTCACCGCACAGGAGGCCGCGTGACCCCGGACCAGTTCCCGCCCGACCAGAACCGCATCATCGCCGCCCTGGAGCGGCGCATCGCGGACCTGGAGGGCCTGGTGCGGCAGACGAAGGGCGCCCCGGTCACGAAGGCGAGCGGCCCGTTCTTCCTGCCCAACAGCGGCACCCCGGACAACCCGGTCGGCGGCGCCCTGATCTACGCCTCCGGCGGGGACCTGCGCGCCCTCACCGCCGGCGGGCAGGTCCTGCAGATCCCCGGCCAGGGCTACGCGGTAGCGGATCCGGCGTTTCCGTTGACGAACGCCACGCCCACCTACACCCAGGGCCAGGTGCAGACGATCGTCAACACCGTCGACAACCACCAGACCGCGATCTTGTTGCTGCTGGCATCGCTGCGCAGCGCCGGGCACATCGACACCTGATCGCCGTCCCCTTTTCCAATTTCCTAGTGAGGAGGTGTCGGTGCCAGACCTCGCAATCCCCGACCCCGGGCCGCTGCTCGACTACGGACTCGTCGGCATCATCTTGTTCCTGATCATCCGGGGATGGCTGGCTCCGAAACCAACGATCGACCAGCTCAAAAGCGAGGTCGCCTACCTGCGCAAGCTGCTCGCACAGAGCGAGGCCGCGCACGAGAAGACCAGAGAGGCCCGGCACCTGGAAGCGGCCGGCGCCAACGCCGCGGCGCTGGCCACCGCACGAGCCAACGAGGTCCTCCTGACCGATCTGCGGGATCTCCACGGCGATCCGGAGGAGCCGACATGACGTGGTGGCGACGCGAGACCGACGACGATCAGCCCGAGCTCGACGAGCTCGCCGCACAGGTGCAGCGCTCCGACGAGCAGGCCGACCAGGCGCTGGCCGACGCACACACGATCGCGTCGCACGCCTACGCCGTCGCCTCCAGGCTCGACAGGTTGACCGCGGCGAACGGATTCGGGGACTGGGTGCTGCGCCGGGTCGCGGCCGCCAGACGAGAGGGGGAACGGTGATCATCGCCACGGTGCTGCTGTGGGTCGCGCTGATGCTCGGCATTGGGCCGATGCTGTGGTTCAGCGCGCAGTTCCGGCCGAGCCGGCCGAGGGCTTGGCCGATCCCCGAGGAGCGATGGCCGGCCTGGATTATCTGGGTGCTGGTGTCGGCGCTGCTGCTCAGCTACCTGCGCATCGCCGTGGTGCTCGTGCTGCGCACCGGTGGCATCTCTCAGGCGCACGGCTGGGTGGACGCCGCGGCGTCGGTCCTGCCGCTGTTCGTCATCGACGCCGCGATCATCCCGCTGCTGCTGCTCGCCCGTAAGTACCGGGCCTACTGGGCGGCCTACCGACAGACCCCTGACGACAAGGAGCTGCCATGACGACGATGGTCACCCGGGCCGGGTGGGGCGCCCAGCGGCCGACCCGCGCCCTCACGCCGCTGCCCCGGGCGCGCGGCGTGAAGGTCCATTACACCGGGGGGCAGGTCAGCCCGAAGATCGTGACCGATCACGCGATCTGCCTGCAGCTGATGCGGACCTTCCAGCATCAGCATCAGCGGGTCAATGGCTGGTCGGACTTCGCCTACAACCTCGCCGCGTGCCCGCACCGCCGCCTGCTGGAGGGGCGCGGTCTCGGCATCATGAGCGCGGCCAACGGCGAGGGGCAGAACAGCGGCCACTACGCGATCCTCGCCCTCGTCGGCTCCGCGGGGTTCACCCGGCCGACCGACGACCTGCTGCACGCGGTGCGCGACGGGATCGAGCTGCTGCGCAAGCACGGCGCCGGCACCGAGATCAAGGGCCACCGCGACGGCTACGCGACGAGCTGCCCGGGCGGCCCGCTGTACGCGTGGATCCAGCGCGGCGCCCCCCGCCCCGCGGCGGCCGCGGCGAAGCCCAAGCCGAAGCCGCCGGCCAAGCCCACCCCGAAGTCCACCCCCACGGAGGCCCTGGTGAAGAAGCTGCCCACCCTGCGACTCGGCGACGGCCGGGACGGCAAGGACATCCGCTGGCACGTCAAGACCATGCACTACCTGCTGCTCGCCCGCGGCTACGGCGGCCTGGACAACCTGCAGGACGACACGGTGTTCAGCCCCGAGCACGAGGCCGGTGTGAAGGGCCTGCAGGACGCGGCCGGGATGAAGCCGACGGGCGTCGTGGACGACGCCACGTGGGCGCTGCTGCTCCGCGTCGCGTAATGAGACGTACCGACCCCACCCGCGCCGGCCTGTCGGTCGAGCGCTCCCAGAACCCCCCGCCGTGGTGGCGGGCCGTCCCCAAGGAGGGGCACATCATGCACGGAGAACCTGTCACCGAGTCGCGGCCGCCGATCGAGCGGAAGGTCACCGCGAGCACGGTAGGCGCCTACTTCGGGTCCGTCGCGGGCCTGGCCGTCCTCCAGGCGCTGGGCGCCGACGTGTCGATTCTCGGCCCGCTGCCCGACCTGCTGGAGTCGCTGATCGTGTCGCTGCTCCCCGGCGGCATCGCGTTCATCGCCGGGTTGAAGGCCAAGCACACGCCGCGCCCGGACCTCCCCCAGTCGCAGCGATAGCTGTGCGCTGGAACCTCTTCCGCACCCTCGCGGAGATCCACGACCGGCTCGCGGACATCGAGCTGGCGCAGTTTCACCTCAACAGGAAGGCAGAAAAGATCATGGCCAAGCAGGACACCCTCAACGCCCTCGTCACCCGCATCGACACCGCCGTCACGGGCCTCAAGGCCGACATCGAGGACCTCAAGGCGCAGCACGAGGACGTCGACTTCAGCGGCCTGGAGGCTCGCGTGCAGGGCCTGGAGGGCCTGGACGCGGAGTACCCGGTGGCCGCACCGCAGGAGCCGCAGGAGTAACCCGGCAGGAGCCGGACGCCCCGCCGCCCTCCGGGGTGGCGGGGCCTCTTTTTCATCACATGCCCGGCGTGCCCCTGCGCGGTCCGGTTCCCCCCTGCCACGGTGGTCACGCCGCGCCACGGCCCCATCCCACTCTCCAGGAGTCCCCTGATGCGTTCCACCATGCCCGCTGTGCTGGCGACCGCCGTGCTCGCGGTCGGCCTGACCGGCGTCACCCCCGCCTCGGCCGCGCAGGCCGCCCCCGGCGACGTGGTCCACGCCTGCGTCCACAAGCAGACGCGCAACGCCCGGATCGTGAACGCCGGCGCGAAGTGCCGGACCACCGAGACCCGGATCTCGTGGGGCGGCGAGGGGCAGAGCACGGTCGCCGGTCCCGGCGCCCAGGGCCCGCAGGGCGAGCGCGGCCCGGTCGGCCAGGCCGGCCCGAAGGGCGACACCGGCGCCCAGGGCGCGCGCGGCTTCCGTGGCCTGCCCGGCAAGACCGGCCCCGCCGGACCGGCCGGGGCGCCCGGCAAGAACGGCGTCGACGGTAAGAACGGCACGGACGGCAAGGACGGCAAGGACGCCGCCGCCCTGCAGTACCTCACCATCGACCTGGCCGTCCTCGGCATCCCCGGCGTCAAGGGATCGATCACCTGCGTCGACGCGGCCGCCGACCCGGCCGTGTTCAAGATCAAGGCCGACAAGTGCACGAAGGGCGACGCGCCCACCCCGACGAGCTCGCCCACCCCGGCGCCGTCCTCCTCGTCGACCGGCGGCCAGGGGATCCCGACCCCGGTCCCGGCGCCGTAGCCGGTAGCCGCGCACACGAGAGCGCCGCCCTCCCCTGCCGGGAGGGCGGCGCTCTTTCGTGTTCAGCGGTAGCCGAGGGCGGCGAAGAACTTGGTAGCGGCGGGGGCGGCGAGGGCGGCGGCGACGGTGCCGAGGCGAATGATCTCGGCGTCGGCGGTGAGGTGCTGGCGCTCCTGCGCCTCGTGGAAGTCGCGCAGGATCTCCGCGGCCTTCTCAGCGTCGCGGGCGGGGTAGGTCTTGGTGACGATGCCCTCGGCGGTGGTGAGGGTGCCGCGGACCGCGAGGCGGGCGATGGAGGTGGAGGTGGCGGTGGCGGTCATGTCGGGCTCCGTTCGTCGTTCCTGCTGTCACGTATGACTGTACTAGAAAAACGACGATGACTGTACTAAAAAGTCTAAGTTCGAGCCGTCTGTTACTCGACTGTGACTGTCACTTATCCGGCACGCTCGTCGCTGCTGGACGGGGCACCTGTCCAATGAGACGACAGGGGGTGTCGCCTCATTGGACAGGTGCCCCGTCCGGTGATTCCCCGGCCCAGGCACCGCCCGCGGCCGAGAGGAGCGCCGCACCGGCCGGGCCGGGACCGCCCGCCCCGCCGTGGTGGCGGGGCGGGCGGTGGGGGTCAGCCGCGCAGCTGGGCGATCAGGGCGGCGTAGTTCGGGTCACTGGGGTGGGTGACCTTCAGGGCGGCGTAGGCGCGGGCCTGCTCGACCGTGCCGGGGTAGGAGACGCGGTGGAGGGGCCGGCCGGTCCTGGGGCAGATGACGTGGACCTTCTGGATCGGGTAGCCGGGGCGGATGATCTCGGCGGGGACGGTGGTGGTCATGTCGGGCTCCGTTTCTCGTTCCTGCTGTCATGTATGACTGTACCGGAAAAATGACAGTGACGGTACTGAAAAAGTGAATGTCGGGTCATCTGTGACCTGATCGTGACTGTCGTTTATCTGGTACAGTCGCCGCATGGCAGACACCGCACTCGACATCGTGGGAGCCCTGGAGATCGCCGCCAGGGCCCTGGAGAAGCACGGCGTGGACGTCAAGGTCGGCACCGTCCGCAGCTGGGAGAAGCGCCGCGCCGCCTGGGTCGAGGCCGGCCGCCCCTCCCGCAACGCCTCCCGCCCCCGCGAGGAGCCGATGCCCGACCCGCTCGGCGAGGTCAACGGATCCCCGGCGTGGTCCTGGGCCGTCATCGAGCCGTGGATGCGCCGCTCCGGCAAGCTCGACAAGTAGGCCCCGGACAGCACGACGCCCGCACCTCGGCCGAGGTGCGGGCGTCGTCTCGTCTCAGCGGCGCACTTCCCCCCTGCCCGCGCACCGCCGGCAGGCGCCGTACGCCTGCCCGTTCCAGCTCGACATCTTCCGGCCCGGGTTGGACCGGCAGGCGCGGCACCGCTTGAGCGGGTGGCGGCGCCGGTCCCAGCTCCACCAGATCACGGCCGCCGTCATCCCGGCGAGGAACAGTTCCATGCGTGTCCTTCCGCCCCCGGGCGGGCGCCTGGGGGGCTGTTTCAGGGGGTGGGGGAGATGGCCCTACCGCCCCTACCGCACAGGTCAGGCGCGGTAGGGGCGGGGTAGGGCCTGCCGGGCGGGTAGGGGCCCGGTAGTGCCAGGGTCAGACCCCGGCGAGGGCGGCCGGGATGTCCTCGCGCCGGTAGCCCTGCAGGACCCGGCCGTCGATCTTCACCGACCGCGGCGCGATCCCGTACGGCTTGAGCACGGCGGCGATCCGCTCCGGCGTCCACCCCTCGCCCAGGGCCTCCATCAGGTCGGCGGTGTGCAGCCGCCCGACCCGCTCGATCGCGGCCAGGATCTCCTGGGCCGGGTCGACCTCCTCGGCCTCGGCCGCCGTCGACGTCTCCCGGGCGGGCAGGGTGCCGGCCGCGCGGCGCAGCTCGTAGGCCACCGCGGCGACGTCGACCAGATCCGCATCGTCGAGGTAGTACGAGCGCAGCCGCGCCGGGTCGGCGCCGTCGGCGTCCAGGATGCCGACGCCGCGGTGGCTCCGGGGGATCTCCGAGGCGTCATACCCGGCGCCGACCGCGCCGGGGCCGAGCACGGCGTTGGAGGCGGTGCTGTCGGCGCACCGCATCGCCCACCGCAGCGAGCAGACGCCCTTGAGCGCCGGCGGGATGCCCTCCTTGGTGGTCCGCTGCGTCGCGAGCACCAGGAGCACGCCGGCGGCCGGGCCGCGCGAGGCGATGTCCACCAGCGCGTCCACGATGTCGGGCCCCTGCGGGGAGGCGACGTAGTAGCGCGTCTCGTCCACCACCGTGAGCTCGATGTCGATGCCGAGCTGGCGGCACAGCTCCGGGGTCAACTTCGTCGAGCCGCCCGCCTCGTCGAGCAGGTCGAAGACGCGTTCCATCTGCGCCTGCATCCGCTGGAGGTGCGCGAGCAGCCCAGCGGCGTTGCGCTTCTGAGCAGTGTGCGCAATCTTCCTCCACGGCCGGTGGTCACCGGCGCCCTTGCCGTCCCACAGATGGATGCGGACGGTGGGCGCCAGCGCGGCGGCCGAGAGCAGCCCGTTGACGGCCGCGCTCTTCCCGGCACGCGGTTCGCCCGCGACGATCAGGGAGGCGTCGACGACGCGCAGCCACTCCTCGTCCCCGCGGCCGTTGCGGCCGGCCGGGACGCCGGTCCAGAAGTCCCACGGCTCGGTGCGGCCGATCAGCGGGTGCGGGTACACCTTGAGGAACGGGTCGGTCTTGGCGACGAACACCGACAGCTGCCCGGCGTGCTCGTCCAGGGCCCGGAAGAACACCTGGCTCTCGCCCGTGCCGAGGGCGCTCGCGAAGTTGCCCTCCTTGCCCAGGCAGGCGCGCGCCTTGTCGCCGCCCGTCAGCTGCAGCACGGTGGACCAGCCGCCGTCCTCGGCCAGCACCGGCGTCGCGAGCTTCATCCCGTCGGGCCGGCCGAGCTTCGCGTCGACGGCGGCCTTGACGACGACGCCCTCGGCCGGGGTCCGGCCGGTGCCGCCGAGCCCCGGGAAGCGCAGAGGCGTCGGGCGGGCCTTGACGCGGCGGTGAACCTCGGCCGCCGTGCCGACGCTCACGACGGCGCCGGCCGCCAGGAGCGCGGCCGACCCGCCGACGGTGTAGGCGCTCATGGCCGAGGACAGGACGTACCCGCTGCCGACCCACCACGCGGTACGGCGCCGCCGGGTCCGTACCCGCTCCAGGAACTCCAGGCTCTCGGCGCCGGCGTACTCGTCCGCGCGTACCCACCGCCAGTACCGGCGAGCGAGCAGGGCGGTGCCGTCGACGGGCGCCGTACCCGCCCGCCACACGACCCGCCCGGCGCGTACCCCGTACCGGCCCTGCCGTACCTGGCGCGTGGTCGTGCGTACCCGCACCCACGCCTGGCGAGTACGCCCCCGGGTACGGGGCTGCCAGACCTCCGGTGACGTCCGCGGCCGGACGAACTCCTCGGTCGGCGCGGCCAGGGCGGCCGGCCGCTCGATCGCGGGCGCGCTCACGCCTCCACCTCGCTCCGGGTACGGGCGGCACCGCGCGGCTTCTCGACCAGGTCGGTCAGGTACGCCTGCACCCCCTGGGCCCGGGGCTGTCCGCACCCGAGCGTCTTCTTGATCGTCTGGATCGGCGGGACCTCGGCGAGCTCACCGCCGGGCGCGAACGTCTTCACGGCGCGCAGGTACAGATCGCGCGGCTCCGGGACGTCCAGGGGGAGGGTGTCCGGCTCCTTCGGGTCAGCGGGCACGCGGTCCGCGGAACGATCCGGAACGTCCGGGACGGCCGCGGTCCACTCCGGAGCGGCGCCCAGGTACGGCGGCGCGTCGTCGGGCGCGGGAGGCGCGGGGGCGTACCCGGGCGGGTACGGGCCCGGCTCGGCGACCGGCGGGGCGAGGTCCTCGCAGAGCTCTCTCCACAGGGCGTCGACGTCCAGGGCGGCCGGGACCGGGGCGACGCCGGACGGCAGGAGTACGGTCGGCGCGGGCGCGAGTACGGCGGGCGCCTGGCGTACCTCGGCGGGCGCGTCCTCGGGTACGACGTCGGGCGCGCGTACCTCGGCGGGTACGGGGCCGGGTACGTCGGTGCGGCCGATCATGCCGAGCAGGTGGACCAGGCCGCCGAGCGCGATCGGCGGGATGACGGATACGGCGACGATCAGCACCCACGCGTGGGTGCCCAGGACGATCACCTTCGCCGCGAGGAGGTGGTAGATCGCGTTGCCGACGATGCTGACGGCCACCGCGGCGAGCGCGTGCCAGAACGCGTGTCGGCGTACCTCGGCGCTGTACCTGTCCTTGTTCGTAGAGATCCTGGCGGCGCCGACGCCGTAGGCGTCCACGCTGAGCGGCACGAGCCAGCTCATCGGGACGTCGGTGCCGGCCACGTCGAAGACCTTCGTCCAGCCCGCCAGGAGGCCGAGACCGGCCAGCGCGGTGAAGGACGCGATGACGGTGGAGCTGGCGACCATGCCGACCGTGATGATCACGGTCCAGTCGCGGCGGTATGGGGTGGTGCGAATCGGTGGCGCGGTGCGGGCGCCGTGCTGTACCTCTTGCATGCGGTTTCGGGCTCCTCTTATCCAGGAGGTCGTGATCGTGAGATGGGGAGCCCCCGCCTGGCCTGTCCGCCGGGCGGGGGCTCTACTGCGTCAGGGGGCGGTCTGGTCGTCGTCGTGGCCGAGGCGCTCGACGAGCGCTCGCATCGGGCCGTCCGGGTGAGTCTCCATCTCGTCCAAGAGGGCCTGGACCATCGCGTCGGCCTCCTGAGCGTGGGCCAGGGGATCGGCGTCGGGTTCGGGCACAAGACCTCCAGCGGGCGTGACGGGCGTGACGGGTGAGAGAGGCCCCGCGCTCTGCCCTCCAGAGCGCGGGGCCCGCTGATACCGGCTCCTGGCGGCGCGCAGCGCCAGATGCAAGAGCCGGGCCCGGCAGGCAGAGGGGGGCCTCCGCCTGCCGGACGCCTGTGAGGGGGGCTGGTCCTGCGGGCGTAGCTCCCAGGGCCCGCCGGGGAGGCGGCGGACCACGATGGCGTCGGGGACGCGATGCGGGAGGAGCGAGAGCTGCACGCGCCGCAGCGCCCTGGCCACCTCCTCGGCATGGGCCTCGCTGCCTAGCACCCGGGTGATCCGCTTCTTGCCGTGACCAGGTGTGCGCTCGACCGCGTACTCGTAGTCGTCGGTGCTCATCCGCTCCTCCGCTGTGTCTCGTTGGGTCGGCGGGGCCCCCACCCCTGTCGGGGAAGACGAAGACAGGGCAGGGACCCCGTGGCGCTCCAGAACCTCGCCGCGCCTGGAGAGGATCTGGAGCTCGACCCCGCCGGCGCAGGCACCTGCCGTGCCTGCTGCCGGGGGTCTGCACCGGCCGCCGCCACCGTGATCGGCAGAGGCGACCGGCTGATCATGAGCGCCGGGACGGCCGCGGTTCGTGCGTCCCGAGCGGGGCGCCTGGGCGAGGGCAGCGCTCGCGGTCGGGAGCGGCGAGGTTCCACGCGAGGTAGGCCAGCCCGTGCAATCGCCGCCTCACTTCAAGCGCACCACCGCAGTGGCAGCAGGTTGCGTGAGGCTCGCTGATCATCCCGCCGCGCGCCGCTGCTCGTCCTGGTCGAGCTTGGCTCCGAGTTCCCAGGGGTGATCGGCGCACTCGGTGTGTCCGGGCTGGGTGCCGTACCAGGCGCCGGGGCGCTCGCCGCCGTCGCTGCGCCAGATTCGCCACCGCTTGAAGCGCTCCTGCAGGAGCATCTTCCAGTCTTCATCAGTGAGCGGGGGTGTGCCGGCCGTCTCGTTGGTCGGATGAGCGGGAGTGATCATGTAACCCTCCGGGTGTGTGGGTGGCGGCCCCTTCGCCGGGGACGAGCGTGGGGTCTCGTCAGGGGCCGCCACAGTCCGATCTGTCGCCCATCTGCATGAGGGGCGTAAGGGCGGCAGATCGGACAGTTTTTGAGCGCATTTGCTCCGGTTGGATATGGGCCTGCCTGGGCCTGCCTGGACATGCCTGGGCCGGTCCCGGCGGGGCGGGGGCGGCTGGGGCCCACTACGGTCTGCCACATGATCAACTGGGAGCCAGAGCGCCCCATATGGGAGCAGGTGGCCGAGATAATCCAGCGCCGCATCGAGGACGGCACCTACCCGCCTCGCACCCCGATCCCGAGCGTCGAGAGGCTGCAGCAGGAGTTCGAGGTGGGCCGGAACACCGCGCGGCACGTGGTGAAGCACCTGGCGGACGAGGGGTTTGTGCGGCCCGTGCCCAGCCTGGGCACCTTCGTCCTGCCGCGCGCCGACGAGGAGTAGCGTCACCGAGCACCTCCGGCGATGCCGGATGTCGCGATCTCGGCCAGGGCCTGATCGAGATCGCTCAGGCTCGCACGGCTCAGCGCGAGGTCACCTCGCTTGGCCCAACAGGTGCCGGTGGACAGCCGCCAGATCAGCCACTCCGTGTGAACGGCACGGAGGCCGTCCGGCGTGAGCAACGATCCAGTCATCGGGTCTACACTCCCTGTGAGCGGTGGGGGTTCCTATGTTGCCCGCCAACAAGCTAGGTTGCAAGACCTAAATCTGCAAGACTGAAATGTCTTGTTTGGCCTCAACCCCGGGAGGCGGCGGTGACGACCCACAGCCCGACCGTGAGACGCCGGCGCCTGAGCTCGGCCTTGCGCCGAGCTCGCGAAGCTTCCGGCATGACCGCCGACGCAGCGGCCAAGCAGCTCGGATGGACCCCGTCGAAGGTCACCCGGATCGAGCGGAACGAGTGGAGACGGCCGACGGTCTCCGACGTGACCGATCTGCTCGACGTCTACGGGGTCACCGACGATGCCGTTCGACAGGCCATGGTGACGCTGGCCCGCCAGGCCAAAGAGCGGGGTTGGTGGGAGGACTTCCGGGAGGAGCTCGGCGGGAGCCTGGCGGAGTTCGAGACGGAGGCCTCGCGCATCAGGACCTTCGAGGCCTTGCTGGTCCCCGGGTTGCTCCAGACCGCGGCCTACGCCGCCGCGGTCTTCCGCGGTGGGGAGGTCACCGACGAGGCGGTGGTCGAGCGGCGCGTCCAGGCCCGGCTCGCCCGTCAGCGAATCCTCGACCGGCCGGCCCCGCCGATGCTCTGGGCCGTGATCGACGAGGCGGCGCTGACCAAGCACGTCGGCGGACCGATGGTCATGAGAGCTCAGCTGTACCATCTGGCCGAGATGGCAGCCCGCCCGTACGTCGGCATTCAGGTGCTCCCTGATGCCGTTGGGGCGCATGCTGCGATGGTTGGGCCGTTCACGATCTTGTCGTATACAAATCCGGACGACTCGGATTTGGTTTACGTCGAGACCGGAGCGCAAGGTGACCTTTACATGGAGAGCCCTGAAGAGGTAGCCCGATATACGCTCCGGTATGACCACGTAGGCGCGGCGGCATTGAGCGCAGCCGACTCTCAGTCCTACCTGGTTGACCTGGCAAAACAAATGGAATAGAGGCGATCATGGACCTTACCCAGTCCCACGATCTCACTTGGCGCAAGTCGTCCCTCTCCTCAGCCGATGGAGGGAACTGCGTTGAGGTGGCTGCACTGCCCGACGGCGACCAAGCGGTGCGCGACAGCAAAGACCCCAATGGTCCGGTGCTGAGATTCACCCAGGCCCAATGGGGCGCATTCGCAAATGGAATACGTCACGGCAAATTCGAGGTGTAAAAGCGAAGCGGGCCCCAGCTGTTACGGGACCCGCTTCGTTACCTTACCCAGGTGAGAACACAGTATCTCCTGACAGACGTGACTGTGATCCTGTGTAAGAAGAGAGGGCCGTCCGCGGCCGGCTCCCCACGAGCCCCCGGCGGACGGCCCTCTCTCCCTCGGCCTCCTAGCAGGTGGAGGCCTCACGGCCTTGCCCCTCATGGGCGGTGCCACTGGTATGACGCTTTCCAGGCCCAACCGGTGTACTGGACCACCTGTAAACATCATGTGTCTTCGGGGGGTTCCGGTGGGGGGAGTGGGGGTCACCAGGGGGGCACAAGACTCCCAACGATTCCCATGAACGGCCATGGTCAGCCATAGACGGGATCGTCCCATCGGCCCTGCTGTGCAGCAGACTCAACGATTCCCAACGATCCTCATGGGTCAGCAATGATCATGGTGAGGAGACTGCTAATGCGGTTTGGGTTTACCGCCCATCCGGGGTTCAAATCCCCGAGCCTCCGCAGATCAAAGGCCCTCTCCCGAGACTTGGGAGAGGGCCTTTTTGATCTCTGAGGGCTTCATAGTTGCAGTCCTAGTGCAACGAGGGGTCAGGACTCCCCCCAGAGCGCCGCGGCCAGACGTTCGCCGGCGTCGCGCATGAGCGGTGTGGACACATGTGCATAACGCTCGGTCGTGGTCACCCTCGTGTGGCCCAGGACCTCCTGAACGACCCGGATGTTCACCCCTTGCTCGATGAGCAACGTCGCGGCGGTGTGGCGAGCGTCGTGCACCCGGACGTCTCGGAACCCGGCCTGCTTGAGGATGGTTTTCCACACCTTCCAGTCCTCGGTGCGCTCGATCGGGCCGCCGTGGCGGGTGGCGAACACGAGGTCGTGATCTTCTCAGCGGTCCCCCGCCTTGAGACGCTCCGCAGTCTGGTTCTTGCGGTGCGAGGCAGGCAGTCAGTTGATCACCTTGTCCCGACGGGCTGACTTCTTTCCACTCCCCATGGAGGGACGCTACCGGCGCACTCCCGCCATGTAGGGGTTTTTGCAGGTGGCATGCCTGCGCGCGATCGCGGCCCGGGTTCGACCGGCGCTCACTATCAACGACACCCGAGAGGATGCAGCGGCCCTCATGAACCCCTCAGTTGGAGCTTCAGGTATCGACGATGGCAACCACGAGCGGTAACGTCACGTCCAATTTTCGCCAAGAGATGAGCTGTTCAGAGGTTCGCCAGACTGATCCCCTAGTCATGTGAAAGAGTTCACCAGCTTTCCGTGGACGGGTCGTCAGGGCCCGAGAAGGCGGGAAAACAGAACTATCGGGGGCGATAGTGTCTACACCTACCGCCAGAAGGTAGTTTTATGTCGAGATGGAGAATGCGAGGAGGGGGCATGGACCTTCAATCCCAGCCCTCCGGCCCCTTGGTCTCCTCCACCCTTGCGATCTTGAAGGCTGCGCGTGAGTACGGCTTCGAGATCAACAAGACGAAGCTCGCCAAGCTCCTGTACATGGCCGACCTGTCCGCAGTGGAAAGTGACGGGGTCCAGTTCACCGGAGCCACCTGGCGCTGGGACAACTACGGCCCCTACGACTCGGCCCTGGCCCGTGTCGAGTACGAGCTGAGCAACAGCAAGATCATCGAGCGCAATGATCATCGCCTGTCCGAAGACGACGGTGGTAGGTGTGAACTCGCCCTGGTTGTCGACATCGATGATCCACTTCCCGCTGGCCCCATGCAGATCATCAGGGACATCGTTCGCCGCTACGGCAACAAAAATGCCACCGGCCTTCGGGAACTGTCTTACAAGACCGCACCCATGATCGAGGCGCAAGCCGGACGAGAGCGGGGAGTGTTGCTGGACCTCAGCAGGGCGCGCCGCCGCAAGCAGGTGAGAGCGATGCTCATGCGTGCTGGCGCTCGTCGCGCCAAGCATCCTCCGCAGGGATCTGACCCCGGGGTCTGCGAGCAGCTACGTGCAGAGTTCATCGCTGATACCGAGTCCATCCGTCGCGCAAACGAGAGGGTACTCGGCGACCTGTGAAATCAGTCATCCGGAAGGGTGGCGTCTACTGGGTGTCCGACTCCTCTCTCACCCTGCCCCCCAACGATAAACGCAAGATCAAACCACGTCGGCCGGTCCTTGTCTTGAGCGGTGATGCGACGAACGAAGATCCACAATGGCCGATTGTGCTTGTGGCACCGATCTCAACGTCTCCGGCGATGAAGACAGACTTCTGCCTGAAGCTCGGGGCGGGGACTGCGAATCTTCCTGAGAAGGGATGGGTCCGGATCGTTGCGTTACAGCCGCTGGTCAAGGAGGACATCGCTGACTACGTCGGCCACCTCCCTGCAGCCATGTTGGCAATCGTGGAAGAGAACCTGTTCGCATACATGGAGCTCATTTCATAACTAGGTGAAATATCGAAGAGCTCCGTTCTCCCAGAGGAGAACGGAGCTCTCGTGTTTTCCAGGCGCTTCGGTGACAATGCGACGGATCTACTTGTAGAGGGGTTACCCCTGCGGGCGTGGGTGGAGTACCGCGTCGGCTGAGCCCGCAGCACGAAGACGCCCCGCTGGTCCGAAGACCAGGCGGGGCGCTCTCACCAGTGACGGAGTATTACTCCTTAGGCGCCTGCAGATAGTTGCCGTGGTCACGTCCAGCGAAGTGGTGTGTAAGCCGATCTCGCGTGATCCTGTTTCTGCGGGTTTATCAGTAGGTGTCTGCGGAACCGGGTGCTGCTGCGGTGTATCTCCGTCGGCGGTGTCCTCGTCGGAAGGGGTGCGTACTCGCGAGGCCGTACGGAGAGTGGTGGGGTTCGCGTTCGTGAGCACGTCGGCTTTCTGACGCCGTCGCTCGCGCAGGGTTTGGCGCTGGTCCTGTCGTGTCGCCACCTTCCGATCTTGTTCAAAGATCGATCGGCGGTGAGCGGGGGCATTGCGAGGGTGGCTCGGATCGCGAAGACTTGTTTGCGAAGGAGTCTTTGCGAAGGAGTCTTCGCGGTTTAGGGTCACGGTATGACTGATCCGAACGAGAGGCCGAACTGTCCGCCGACCGAAGCGGACGCGGTGGTTCTGGATGCCAAGGGGTTGCGCGCCCTGGCGCACCCGGTACGCGTGCAGTTGGTCGGGCTGCTGCGGAAGTACGGGCCGTCCACGGCCACCCGCCTCGCGGAACGGCTGGGCGTGAACTCCGGCACGGCCAGTTACCACCTGCGTCAGCTCGGCGCGGCCGGTTTCGTCGAGGAGGACACGGAGCGCGGTAACGCGCGAGAGCGCTGGTGGCACTCGGTGTACCGGACGACCTGGTTCAACGACCCGGACCTGGCCGACCGAGAGCCCGAGGCCACGCTGGCCTACCTGCAGTCCGTCGCCGCCATCTACACCCTGCGCACTCAGCAGGGGCTGAACGAGTTGCAGACGATGCCGCGCGCGTGGCGGGATTCCTTCGACATGAGCGACTGGGCCCTTCGGCTCACGCCCGAGGAGACCGTCGCTCTGCACGGGGAGTTGCAGGACGTCGTCGCCCGCTACCGGCGCGACACGCCGGAGGCTGCGGCGAGGGCCCCCGAGGGAGCCGAACGGGTCGCCCTCATCACCTATCTCCTGCCCGAGCTGGACGCGCCCGCGACGACGGAAGTCGACGGCGGTCCGGAGAATGCCGGTCCCGAGAACGCCGATCCCGAGAACGCCGGTCCGGAGAACGCGTCAGGAACGGAGAGGTCGTGAGGGAAGGCGCTCCGGACACCGAGCGCTTATCCGGCAGGCGGTCCTCACGGCCGCTGGCCGGAGTGCTGGCGGCCATGGCCGTGTCGCTGACCGGTACCCGGATCTCGGCCGTGGCGCTGCCCTGGTTCGTGCTCGTGACGACCGGCAGCGCCACCCAGACCGGGCTGGTCGCCTTCTTCCAGATGGCTCCGTACGTGCTGGTCAAGGCGTTCACCGGGCCGCTGGTGGACCGGATCGGCCCGCGGCCCGTCTCCTGGACCACGGATCTGGTCAGCGCGGCCGCGGCCGTCCTGGTTCCGCTGTTCCACGGCCTGCATCTGCTGTCCTTTCCGCTCCTGCTGGCCCTGGTCGCGGTGATCGGCGCGGCCCGTGGCCCGGGGGACCTGGCCAAGGAGGTCATGGTTCCGGAGGCGGCCGAGCGCGGCAGGGTGCCGCTGGAGCGGGCCACCGGTCTGGCCGGTGTGATCGAGCGGCTCGCCTCCACCGTCGGCCCGGCGGCCGGCGGCTCGCTGGTGGCGCTGCTCGGCCCCATGACGGGGCTCGTCGTCAATGCGGGCTGCTTCGCCCTCGGATCGGTGATCATCGGACTGGCGCTGCCGCGGGGTATGGGACACCCGGCCGTGGAGGCCTCGTCGCAGGAGGACGGACCGGGGCCGGGCTACTGGCGACGGTTCGGCGAGGGCTTCACCTTCCTGCGCGGCGAGCCGTTGCTGCTCACCGTCATCGTCATGGTGGGGATCACCAACCTGCTGGACGCGGCGATCAACGCGGTGCTTATCCCGGTCTGGGCCAGGGAGTCCGGCGGCGGGCCGACCGCGATCGGCCTGATGGGCAGTGTGATGGGGGCCGCGGCGGTCGCCGGGAGCCTGATCGCCGCGGCGGCCGCGCACAGGCTGAACCGCAGGACGGTGGTTCTCGTCGGATTCCTGCTGGCCGGAGCACCGAGATTCCTGATCCTCGCCTTCGACGTCCCGCTGTGGGCGGTACTGGCCGTCTTCGCCGTCAGCGGGTTCGGTGCCGGCTTCATCAACCCCGTACTGGGGGCCGTCCTCTTCGAACGGGTGCCGCGCCGCATGCTCGGCCGGGTCAACGCGCTCGGTGACTCGCTGGGCTGGGCCGGGATTCCCTTCGGTGGCCTGCTCGCCGGGGCGGCGGTGACCGCCGTCGGGCTCACGCCGGTACTGCTCGTCTGCGGGGCCGCGTACTTCCTCACCACGAACCTGACGGGACTGCGGCCGGAGTGGCGTGAGATGGCCGTACGGGCGGGCGGGGCGGCCTGAAGCCGGCGCCCGGCACGGGCGCCGACACCCCTCGCCGGCCCCGGGCGGAACCGCTGATTTCGAGACCGTGGCCTCCGGACGCCCGACGGTTCCGGATGTTCCGAACCGGGCGACGCCCATGCTCCGCGGCGGACGCGGTCATCACCTGAACCAGGATCCGACGCTTCCGATGTGTAACCGCCGGGTTGCACTTGCCGGATCCATGTGTAACCTTTGGGTGACACAAGACGTGAGGGGACGAGAAGCCATGGACCGCATCGAACACGAGATCTTCATCGACGCCGGCGTCGAGCACGTATGGGAACTCATCACCCAGGCCGAGCACATCCGGGCATGGTTCGCCTTCGACGGGGCGGACATCGACCTGCGCCCGGGGGGGACGCTGGTCCACACATGGAAGGAGCACGGCTCCTTCCGGGGAGTCGTCGAGCGGGTCGACCGCCCCACGGTCTTCTCCTACCGGTACTCGTCGGTGCCGGACGAGGACCCACGGCCGGGATACCAGACCCTTGTGACGTTCACCCTGGCCGCCGCCGACGGCGGCACGCGTCTCGTCGTGACCGAGAGCGGATTCGACGAACTGGCCGTGGGGCCCGAGCAGCGGCGCATGCACGTCCAAGGTGCGACCGGCGGATGGACCGGCGGCCTGCCGGCGCTGCGGGATCACGCCGCGTCGCTCGACCGCCTGGCACCGCGACGGTGACCCAGCCGCAATCGGAGGTACTGGCGGCGCTGGCCGACCCCACCCGCTGGCACGTTCTGCAACTGCTCGCGGAGCGGGGTGAGCAGACGGCCACCCAGCTGGCCGCCCCGCTGCCGGTCAGCCGGCCGGCCGTGATCAAACACCTGACCGCACTGCAGCGACATGGTCTGGTGTCCAGTCGCCGGCTGGGGCGCGCGAGACTCTACAGTGCGAACCCGTCCCGGCTCGCCGAGACCGCGCGGTGGATGGCGAACGTCGCGGCCACCTGGGAGGCCGGCCTGCTGCGACTCAAGAAGCTGGCGGAGGACACCCGGGACATCACATGAAACCCGGGGCGCCTTCGACGCGTCACCGGCGTCGGTAACGGTCGTCGGAGGTGCCGGACGACGAGCCCGCGGTGATCGACTCGCCGTGCCGGACCATGACCGCCTACGCGGTGAACGTCGAAACCTGCAGGGCGAGGGGCTTCTTCCATGTCGTCCTGCCCGGCCCTCCTGGGGCGCCGTGACCTCAGACCTCACAACGCGGCGCCGCCCTCTCACTGTCGTCACCGGTCGAGTGAGAGCGGGAAGGAGACCGGGCCGCCGGGGGTGTGGACGGTCACGTGCCCTCCGGAGCAGGTGATCCCGGGGTCGCCGGTGCCGGGGACGATCAGGGTCAGCACGGAGCGCACAGCGGGGGACAGGACCGTCGCCGACCACGCCGTACGGAGGTGGCCGGTCGCGATCTCCTGGAGTTCCACCTCCTGCCCGTCGAGCGGCAGGCCCGAGGCCGGGTGGAGCTGGACCAGCGTCACCCGCCGTTCCCCGTCGGCCAGCACCACCCGGCCGTCGCGGACGGAGATCGCGGTGAGCGACGGGTCGAAGTGCCACAGGCTGCGCAGCGCCGACCCGGCCGGGACCTCGTCCAGCACGGCCATCAGGTCGGTGCCGTGGCAGACCAGGACCGAGCGGGTGCGGCGGACGCCGTAGGCGTCGTCGGTGAGGCGGAAGCGCTGGCGCCCGGGTTCGACGGACGCGCTCACCAGGTGCGTCGCCGTCCCCTCCCGGAACGTCGCACCCACCACGACCGGGACGTTGTGCGCCTCGGGCGAGGCCGTCCACCGCTGGTACGGCATGCGCTCGTAGGAGTGGAAGCCCGCCTCGACCAGGACGGCGCGGCCCCGGGCGTGGTAGGTGAGGCCCAGGTGGTCCTCGTGGCCGTGCAGCCTGCGCCCGGGGCCGAACCTGATCGAGCAGTACGCCGAGGCCGGGTCGTCCCAGGCGGTCCTGGCGAAGACGTAGCCGGCGTCGAACACCTTCACCGTCTCCCGCCGGGCGGGGATGCCCGTCGGGCGCACGTCGGCCGGGCTGTCGCCGATCGGCACCAGGCGGCCGTCGGGCTGGGTGGCGTGGGCGATGTAGGACTCCAGTGACGCGCGCCGCGCGGCCAGGCCGGGCGGGACCTCGATCCCGCACGCGGCGATCGTCTCCAGCGCGGCCCCCAGCCGCCGGTGGACGTAGAGGCCGTAGCGCGGGGCCTGCTCGTGCAGCGCGCCCTGCTCGTCGATCGCGACCAGGGCCGAGGCGGTCATCCGCCGCACGGCCAGCTCCCGCCACGGCCGGTGGCCGAGCCGGGTGGCCCATCGTCAGCAGCGCGATGTCCTGGTCCAGGCCGTGGTTGTGGCCCTGGCGGTAGAGCGCGGGATCGGCCAGGACCTGACCGTGCTCGGTCAGGCTCCGGCGCAGCCAGGCGGCGCGCACATGCCCGCTGAGGCGGACCAGGGCCGGGCCGCGCAGCGCGACCGGGTGCTCGGCCCAGGCCCACGGGCTGACCCCGGCGCCGTCCCGGGGGTTGTTCCGCACCCAGTCCCCGGCGATCGCGGTGGCGCGGTCGAGGAACTCCCGTCTCCCCGAACGCTCGTACTCCACGACCAGGCTGCCCATCCAGCGCAGCGCGTGCAGGTTGAGCGCCCAGGAACGGCTGCGGTGCGGGTCGAGGTGCCAGTCGATCCTCCCCGTGCCGAGGTCGACGGGCGGGAGACCGACGAACGTGACCCGGCCCCGCAGCACCTCGGACACCTCGACCGCGGGAAAACCGCCGGGCACGCGGACGGCCGGGCCCTCCCCCGGAGGGAGGGACGACCGCTCCCCGAGTACCCGCGTGAAGGCCCGTCGCAGGAGCGCCGCGCCCGTGAGGACCCACGTGCGGGCCCGCCGTAGGGGAGCCGTACCCGTGAAGGCGCGGGTGCGGGCCCGTCGCAGGAGAGGCGCGCCCGCGAGGTTGCCGGGCCGGTACGGCGGGCCGGTGCACGACGGGACCGGGCGTCCCGATGAGGTCTTTGAACAAGTGCTTGCTCCAAGCAGGGATGCGGACGGCCTCGCGCTCACGGATCTCGCTCGCCGGTGGACGGTCCCGTGCTCACGGGCCCGGCTCGCCGGCGGACGGTCCCGCGCGCTCGCGGACCTCGTTCACGGGTCGCCGAAGACCCGCGCGGGCGGTTGTCGAAGAGCCCGCGTGGACGGGGCGGGACAGAACCGGGGGCTCACCCGGTGATGTGCGTCAGGGAACCCGGAGCTCGACGGTGGTGTGGGTCAGGGAACCCGGAGCTCCCGGGCGGAGCGGGTCAGGGAAGCTCCGGGGCGGCCGGTTCGTCGTCGGTCCAGCCCGCCGCGAGGACCAGCTCCATCCGGTCGCCCCCGGCCCCGGGCAGGCCCGTGGCGGTGCGCTCACGATGGTCTCCCCGGCATGGTCGTCCTTCCGCGGCGATCGACGGTCCCTTGTTGTCGCCCGATCCCCCGATTCGCTTTCACGGTCCACGACTATGATCTGCGTCACTTCTCCGCGCCGCGCCGCGCCGCGCCGCGTCCGGAACGGGCGACGGCCCCGCCGCCGGTACGCTCACCCCTCGATGAACTGGTGGTCGGTTCGGATCCGGCCGTCCTCGTCGAGAACGAGGATCTCCAGGCCGACGCCCGCCGGCTCACCACCGCCCGTGGGCACCATCTCCCAGTTGAACTTGACGATGTCGCCGAGACGGTCGGCGTTGTCCCGCGACCTGAAGAGGAACGCCCCGGGCGCGACGAACTCCTCGTACGAGCGGGTCACCCTGACCTCGAGCTCCTCGTGCCCGCGCGCCTCGAGGACGGCGGTGAGGCCCAGCGCCCCGGCAGCGTCCCGGATCTCCCGCGGTGGCTGGAGCACCTGGACACCGTCCTTCGCCCACAGCCCGGCGACGGCCTCGCGGCGCAGCTCGGGGTCGGGTTCGTTCCAGACCGCCACATAGCGGCCGACCAGCTCCTGAATGTCGATCACGGTTTTCCCCTGTCGTGGCGTGTTCGTGAACGCGGCCGATCCTGGGCGCGGCGCGACGGCCCGGCAACTCCCTCCGGGGAATGGCCGTGCGGCGCCCACTGCGTTAGACAGGGTGCGGTGACCGGTACTTCGGAACGCGACGGGCTCGCCGGTGTCCTGCGCGAGTGGCGCGGGCGCCGCGGCGTCAGCCAGCTGGACCTCGCCCTGCGGGCCGGGACCACACAGCGGCACGTCAGCTTCATCGAGAGGGGCCGGTCGATCCCCGGCAGGGCCATGGTCGTGCGGCTGGCGGAGTCGCTGGAGATCCCGCTCCGGGAGCGGAACGCGCTGCTGCTGGCCGCGGGCTACGCGCCCGCCTACCCGGAGACCCGGCTCGACGACCCCGGGCTCCGGCCGGTCCGCGCCGCGCTGGAAGACGTACTGCGGGGGCACCAGCCGTATCCCGCGGTGATCGTCGATCGGCACAGCGACCTCGTCTCGGCCAACGACGCGTTCTGGGCGCTGACCGAGGGGGTGGCGTCCCCTCTCCTCGCGCCGCCCCTCAACGTCCCACGCCTTTTCCTGGACCCGCGGGGCATGGCACCGCGGATCGTCAACCTGGACGTCTGGGCCTGGCACGTGATCGACCACCTCCGGCTGGAGGCCGCGCGCAACCCTCGCGACCGGCTCGGGGAGCTGCTCACCGAGCTCACGGCGCTGGTCCCCGAGCTCACGGCGCTGGTCCCCGAGCGCCCCCGGAACCCCGGACCGGATCACCTCGGGTTCGCGGTCCCGCTGCGTCTCCGCCTCGGCGACGGCGAGCTCCGGCTCCTGACCACCCTGACCCACTTCGGGACCGCGGTCGACGTCACCGTCGCCGAACTGCGGATGGAGGCCTTCCTGCCGGCCGACGCGGAGACCGCCTCCGCCCTCGCCGCCCTCGCCCCACCCGGGCGGCCCGCGCCGGCCGCGCCCGCGGAACCGCCCGGCGGCGTCGCCGGTACGCGCCGGGGCGCCGGGGCATCGGGTGGAGAATCTCGTCCGGAGGTCCTTCCGGCCGATGTGAGGACCGGAGCGCCGGGTGGAGAATCTCCCACGGAGGTTCTCCCGACCGATGTCAAGACGGGGACGCCGGCTCCGACCATCCGGTGAGAGGACCCGCCGGGGTCCGTGACCAGGGAGAAGCGCGATGAAGTTCCTGCTGAGCATGCACATGAATCCGGCCGTCTGGGAGTCCCTGACCGAGGACGAGCGCAACGAGATCATGAGCGGGCACGGGACGTTCATGGAGACGGTCACCGCGTCCGGGGAGATGATCATGACGCAGGGGCTGGCCGATCCGTCGCAGAGTGCCGTGGTGCGGGTCCGGGGCGGGCGGCCGGTGGTCACCGACGGGCCGTACCTGGAGGCCAAGGAGTACCTCGGCGGTTTCTACCTCGTCGACTGCGACAGCAGGGAGCGCGCGATCGAGCTCGCCGCCATGATCCCCGATGCCAAGGTCGAGGGCATGGGCATCGAGGTGCGCCAGGTCATGTTCTCCGAGGGGCGGCTGGACGTGTGACGGTCGCCGGTCACGCGACCGAGGACCTGCTGCGCGAGCTGGCGCCGCAGGTCCTCGGCGTGCTCGTCCGCCGCCACGGCCGGTTCGAGGAGTGCGAGGACGCCGTGCAGGAGGCCGTCCTCGCCGCTGCCGTCCAGTGGCCCGCCGAGGGCGTCCCGGGCAACCCTCGCGGCTGGCTGGTCGCCGTCGCCGCGCGCCGGCTGGTCGACCAGGTCCGCAGCGACACCGCCCGCAGGGCCCGGGAGATCAGGGTCGTCGCGCGGGAGAGCGACTCCGAGCCCGAGGTCCCGGACGCCGACGACACGCTGGCGCTGCTGTTCCTGTGCTGCCACGCGTCGCTGACCCCGGCGTCCCAGACGGCCCTCACCCTGCGGGCCGTGGGCGGCCTGACCACCGCCGAGATCGCCCGCGCGTTCCTCGTCCCCGAGGCCACCATGGCCGCCCGCGTCAGCCGGGCCAAGCAGCGGATCAGGGCCGCGGGGAGCGGCTTCGCCATGCCCGCTCCGCACGAGTGGCAGGAGCGGCTGGGCGTCGTGCTGCACGTGCTGTACCTCATCTTCAACGAGGGGTACACCGCCACCTCGGGCGGCGACCTGCACCGCGCCGACCTGTCGCGCGAGGCGATCCGCCTGACCCGCGTGGTCCACCGGCGCCTCCCCGAGGACGGCGAGGTGGCCGGGCTGCTGGCCCTGATGCTCCTGACGGACGCGCGCCGCGCCGCGCGCGTCACCCCCTCGGGAGACCTGGTCCCCCTGGCCGAGCAGGACCGTACCCTCTGGGACGGCGGCCTGATCGACGAGGGCACCGCCCTCGTCACCGAGGCGATGGCGCGGGCCACCCTGGGGCCGTACCTGATCCAGGCGGCCATCGCGGCGACCCACGCGAGCGCCGAACGGGCCGCCGACACCGACTGGCGGCAGGTCCACGTCCTGTACCGGATCCTCGAACGGATCGCGCCCAACCCGATGGTCACGCTCAACCGGGCGGTCGCGCTCGCCGAGACACAGGGCCCGCGCGCCGGGCTCGACCTGCTGTCCACCCTCGACGGTGACGACCGGACGGCCGGCCACCACCGCCTGCACGCCGTCCGCGCCCACCTGCTGGAGAAGGCCGGCGACCTCGCGTCCGCCCGCGAGAGCTACGGGCTGGCCGCGCGCGGCACCGCCAGCCTCACCGAACGCCGCTACCTGGAATCCCGCGCCCGCCGCCTGCGGTGCGACGCGTTCGGCCGGTCCCCCGAAAATCCGGCCGATGATCGGTAGCATGGGCGAATCGTGATGAGTTACGTGATTCTGGGCTGCCGTCTGCTGCTGCTGGGGATATTCCTGGCGTCACTGGCCGGCAAGGCGCGGGGCCGTCAGGCGTTCCGGGAGTTCGTCGCGGCGACCGCGACCCTGCTGGCCGTGAGATCCGTTCCGGCGCGGCGGCTGGCGCTGCTCGCGATGGCGGCGGAGGCGGCGATCGTGGTGCTGCTCGCCGTGCCGGCCACCCTGCCCGCGGGTTTCGCGCTGGCGGCCGTCACGCTCGGCGGTTTCGGGTACGCGCTCGCGCGCGCCCTGAGGCAGGGCAGGGCGGCCCCCTGCCGCTGCTTCGGCTCGTCGTCGGCGCCCGTCGGCGGGCGTCACGTGATCCGCAACCTGGTGCTGATCGCGGCGGCGATGACGGCCCTGGTGGCGACGCTCGGTGGCGCGCCGCAGGCCGTCGAGACGCCGGGGGTGATCGTCACCGCGCTGGCGGCGCTGGTCTGCGTGGTGCTCGTCACGCGCCTGGACGACATCGCGGAGCTGTTCCGCCCCGCGGTCGCCGGGCGCTGAGCCGCCGTCACACCGGCACGCCGTGGTCACGGGCGGGCGGACCACCGCCACGCCGGGACACCGGGGTCACGGGCGGGCGGACATGGCGCGGTGCACCACGCCGAGCAGGTGCTCGCCGGTGACGTACCCCCAGTGCCGGGAGTCGGCGCTGCGCGCCCGGTTGTCGCCCAGCACGACCAGGCACCCGGCGGGCACGCGGACGTCGTGCCCGCCGGCCTCACCGGCCTCACCGGCCTCACCGACGGCCGGGCGGACCTCAGGGGGCACCGGCTCCCCCGCCACCGCGACGACCCGCTTGATCAGCCAGGTGGCGGTGACGTCCCCGGCGTCGCCCGGGGACGGCCTCCGTGCCACCATCAGCTGCCCGGTACGCACCCGCCGCAGCGGCACCCGGCGCACCAGCACCCGGTCCCCGTCCCGGAGGGTCGGCTCCATGCTGGGCCCGTCGACGGTGACCACCACCAGGCGGCGTCGCACCCACAGCCACGCCCCGGCCGGCGGCAGGAGCAGCGCCCCGAGGATCCCCAGCAGGGTCGCGGTCATCCCGGGGTCACCGCGGGCACCTCGCCGGCGTACCCCCGCGCCTGCAGCGCGAACAGCCGGGCGTAGACGCCGCCCTCCTCCAGCAGCTCGGCGTGGGTCCCCGTCTCGGTGATCACGCCTCCCTCCAGCACGACGAGGCGGTCGGCGTCGCGAAGCGTGCCGAGGCGGTGGGACACCAGCAGGCCGGTGCGGTCCGCCCGGTGCGCGCCGATGCTCGCGTGGATCCGTGCCTCGGCCTCGGCGTCCAGGCCCGAGCTCGGCTCGTCCAGGATCAGCAGCTCCCGTTCGTCGCGCAGGAACGCCCGCGCGAGCGCGAGCCGCTGCCACTGGCCGCCCGAGAGGGTGACGCCGTTCTCCGTACCGTCGTCCGGCTCGGGGGAGAACATCCTGCTGAGCAGGGTCTCGTACCCCCGGGGAAGCGCCGCGACCGTGGAGGCGACCCCGGCGCGCCGCGCCGCGTCCTCGATCCGGGACCGGTCGTGCAGGGCGTCCAGGTCCCCCAGGCCGATGTTCTCGCGCGCGGTGAGGTCGTAGGACATGTAGTCCTGGAAGACCACGCCGACGCGTTTGCGCAGGACCGCCGGATCCACGTGGCGCAGGTCCACGCCGTCCCACAGGACGGCCCCGCGCGTCGGGTCGTAGAGCCGGCACAGGAGCTTGACGAGCGTGCTCTTGCCCGCGCCGTTCGTGCCCACCAGCCCCACCGACTCCCCGTGGGGGATCGTCAGGTTCACGCCCCGCAGCACCCACTCGTGCTCGTCGGAGTAGCGGAACCACACGTCCCGCAGCTCGATGCCCCGGCGCAGCGCGGGCAACGGGGCCGGGGGGAGGGCGACCGGCAGGTCCGGTGCCATGCGCGTCACCTCCAGGTAGTGCTCGAGGAGCAGCAGGTGCTGGTGGGTGCCGGCCAGGTGCTGGATCAGGCCGCCCAGCGCCGCCTGCACGCCGGCCACCGCGGCCACGAACATCGCGATGTCGCCCGCCGTCAGCGTCCCCCGCCCCGCCGCCAGCACCGCCCAGACCAGACCGGCGCCGGCCACACCGGCGCCCAGCAGTCCCAGCCCGCCCTGCACCGCGGCCTCGCGGCGGTCGGTCCCCCGTTGCGCGGCGTGCGCGGTGCCCAGGTGCGCGAGCATCCGGCCGCGCAGGAAGTCCCCGAGGCCGAACAGGCGCACCTCCTTGGCGGCACGGGGGTCGGACAGCAGGGCGGAGTAGAACAGCCGGCGGCGCTCGACGGGGCCGAGCCGCCACATCATGCCGGCCCGCCGCCGGGACAGCGCGAGCTCGGCCAGCAGCATGGGTACGGCGGCCGCGACGACCAGGATCGTCATGACGGGGCTGAGCAGGAACAGCGAACCGAGGAAACCGATCCCGGTGGCCAGTGACTGGACGAGCCCGAACGTGCCCGTCACCACCGCCGCGGGGGTGCCGTCGGCCGCCTGCTCGGCGAGCTGGAGCCGGTCCAGGAAGCGCGGCTCCTCGAACCTGCCCAGGCCGGGAAAGCGGTTGACCGCCGCGTACAGCCGGTCCTGCGCGAGCAGCGTCACCCGTCGCCGCAGCTCGGCGCGCAGGTACTGGGTGACCTGCGGAAGCGCGGCGGACGCGGCACCGGCGAGGGCGAGGGCGAGGGCGAGGTGCAGCAGGGGCGGACCCGGCGCCGGCGTCACCACCCGGTCCAGGACCAGCTTGGTGAGCCAGGCCACCGTCACCGGCAGGGCCGCGGCGATCACGGTCGCCACCAGTTCGAGCGCGACACAGTGCGGAGCCGCCCGGACCGCCAGCGCCCACGCCGGCCGCAGTCCCGCCGCGACCGCGCGGCGGGAGGGCTGTCCGGTCGTCGTACCCGGGTCGTGGGGGGAGGGCTGCCCGGTCGTCGTACCCGTGGACTGGCGGGAGGGGTGTCCGGTCGTCATACCCGGGTCGCGGCGGACAGCGCCTGGAGGGTGGAGCCGTCGGCCACGACCGTGTCGTCGTCGACCAGTGCCAGGGTGGGGAAGGCGCCGACCGCGAAGGCGGCGGCGATCGGCCCGTCGTACCGCTCCATCACGACCCGCGCCACGGGCCGCGCCCGCGCGATGAGGTTCACCGACGCCTCGTCCGGCTGATCCGCGACCACGACGACGAGGACCCGGTCACGGCCCCCGGGGAAGGTGCGCGCGTACTCCACGAACTCGGGGAGGAGGTCCAGGCACGCGGCGCAGGTCGTGGAGAAGAACCCGACCGCGTTCCGGCCCGCGAGCTGGGCGCGCGTGAACGGGTCGCCGTCCACGGTGATCGCCGTGAAGTCCGGGATCCTCCCGTCGGGGGAGAGGCGCAGGTTCGCGGGCCCGGCCGCCGAATGCGAGGCCAGCGATCTGTCGTGCTCCCGCAGGCGGCGGATGACGCCGAACGTCAGAACGAGATTCAGTGCCCCGACAATTCCCACGAGCACTACGGCGGCGAGCAGGTACGGCGTCACTGAATTCCTGTCCTTTTCGGCGATCGAATTGTCGGCCTTTGAATTTCCCCGGGGCGCGAACCGGAGGGATCGGTCGCGGCGCGGTGCGGGACGGCGTCGTTCCCGGTCGCCGTCCCGCACCGGATCACCTCTACTCGCAGCGGGCGACGCGCCAGTGGCAGCCGTTGCAGCAGTGGTAGCAGTTGGCCACCCACTTGCAGCGATAGCCGGTGCAGCTGCACAGGTCGGCCTTCGCGGTGACCCGCGGGGCGAACGCGCCGAGGAGTCTGTCGGCCATTCTCTCGATGGTTCGTGTCATGATTCGGGGATCCTTTCGATAGGTGTCGGAAATACTCGGACGCCGAGTTCCTTTTATGGAACCCCGGGGAACCGTAAGACTTTCCATCCGTTCCCGCAAGCCTCTTTTTCCCGGGCTTTTCCCTGCTGTTCAGAAAGGATTTCCCGGTGAAAGGCGGCATGCCGGGACCTGCCGGCCGACCCGGTGAACGCGACGAGGAGGACGCGGGGATTCCGCCGTACCGGCCCGGCGGCGACCGCTGCGGAAGGTCGCCGCCGGGCCGGTTGTCACGGTCTCTCACGTCTCGACGGTGCGCGGCGCCCCGATGGTCGCGCCCCGTCACGGCACCGCGACCGGGGTGTCGGCCCGGCCGGGCTCCCGGGCGGTCGAGGACCGGGCATCCGGCCGCCGTGCCGATATGATGATCATGATTTTTCCCGAGAGGCCGATCGAAGGACCGGCTATCGAGATGGTGTCATCGGCCCGGATACGCGCCGTATACGGCGCGTATATACGGCTGACCGCAAAACCGGTCCTCGGGGGGACGGTCAGCCGGTCGCGGTGGCACCGAGCCGGTCGAGGTGGTCGCGTACCACTGCGGTCCTGCGATGCCCGAGCTCCTCGTAGAGGGCGAGGGCCGCCTCCAGGTGGGCCATGCCCTCCTCGGTACGCGCCGGTGAGGTGCGGGCGAGGCCGAGCGCCTCGTGCGCCTCCGCCCGCAGCAGGATGTCACCGCTGCGGACGGCGAGCGCGAGGGCGCGCTCCCCGCACGACACGGCCTCCTCGGCGGCGCCCATGTCGCGGTGCAGCGCGCTCATGCTGACCAGGATCTGGGCGATGTCCCGATCGCCGCAGCCCGTCTCGCTGATCCTCAGGGAGGTCCGGTAGTGGCTCATGGCCCGGGTGAGGCGCCCGGCGAGGTGGTGGGCCTCACCCAGGTTGCTGTGCAGCAGGGCGGTGAAGTGGTGGGCGTCCGGCAGCCGCGCCCCCAGGGCCCCTGCCTCCTCCAGCCACCGGATCGCCTCCTCGGGCCGGCGGGCGTTGACGTACGCGGCGGCGAGGTTCAGCAGGGCCGTGGCCGCTCCGAGGGTGTCGCCCAGCCCGAGCCGGAGCCGGTGCGCGCGGTGACAGGCCGAGACGGCGCGCTCGGTGTCGCCCAGCAGGCTGTGCGCGATGGCGAGCCGGCCGGTGACCATCGCCTCGCCCACGGTGTCCCCGGCCGTCGCGGCGGCCTCGGCCGCGACGGTGTAGAGGCCGGCCCACTGGCCGGTGTGGTGGCGCCGGTGCAGCCATCCGAACATGGCCGCGGCGATCTGCCAGGCCAGGGCCGGGTGCGACTCCGCCGCCCGCCGTACCGCGGCGTCGAGGTTCGCGGCCTCGGCGTCGAACCAGGCCAGGGCCGCCGCGTCGTCGGCGAACCCCGTCGGCGGGGCCGGGGAGACGAAGTTGGGCCGTTCCTTGGGCCGCAGGACCCGGTCGGCCGCGTTGGCGACGTCGCGGTACCAGGTCAGCAGCGCGGTCGTGCACCGCTCCCGCTCGCCCGCGCTCTCCTCGGCCAGGAACCGCTCACGCGCGTAGATCCTCACCAGGTCGTGCATCGTGTAGTGGTCGCCGGGCACGGGCGCGAGCAGGTGGACGGACACGAGCCGGTCGAGCAGGTCCCGGGTCTCCCCGGCCGGCCTGCCCGACATGACCGCGGCGACGGCCAGCGACGGCTCGGGGCCGGGGTGCAGCCCCAGCAGCCGGAACATCGCCCGGACCGGCTCGTCCAGCGGGCGGAGCGAGGCGCGCAGCACCGCCCGGATCGATATCTCGTTCTCGTCGACGGCAAGCCTGTCCAGGCGCACGCGCTCGTCGGCCATCTCCGCCACCAGCGCGGGCAGGGCCTCCTCGTACGCCGGCATCTCCAGCCGGGAGGCCGCGATCCGCAGGGCCAGGGGGATCCGGTCGCACAGCTCGGCGAGCTCCTCCACGCCCGTGGCGTGACCGGCGGGGGCGAGCCGGTCCCGGATCAGGGCGACGGCGTCGGCCAGCGGAAGCGGTCCGAGCGGTACCCGCGGAACGCCGTGCGTGATGGCGAGCCCGTCCAGGCGGAGCCTGCTGGTGATCAGTGTGAGGCTCGGCGCGCTCCCCGGGAGCAGCGCGCGTACCTGCGCGGCCGAGGCGGCGTTGTCGAGCACGATCAGCATCCGCCGCCCGGACATCCGCGAGCGGAACACGGCTGCCCGCTCCTCGGGGTCGGCGGGGATCCCCCACGACGGGACGTCCAGGGCGCGCAGGAAACGCTCCAGCACCAGGCCCGGGTCCAGCGGCCCGCCGACCCCGAACCCGCTCAGGTCCACGAAGAGCTGCCCGTCGTCGAACAGGTGACGCGACAGATGGGCCCACCGGACCGCCAGGGCCGTCTTGCCCACGCCCGGCGGTCCCACGACGGCGGCCACCCGGGCCTCCTCACCGGCGTCCGCCGCGATCCCGTCCAGGCGCGCGAGCTCGCCGTCACGTCCCACGAACCCCAGGGGGCTCGCCGGCAGCTGGGCGGGCACCGCCCGGTGACCGGCCACGGGCGGACGTGCCCGTGTGGCGCGGTCGTCCGTCCCGGGCGGGCGATCCTCGCCGGTGTTCCGTAATCGCGGGCCCGCGGTGTTCCACGGCCGCGGGTCGGTGGTGTTCCACGGCCGCGGGTCGGTGGTGTTCCACGGCCGCGGGTCGGTGGTGTTCCACGACCGCGGGTCGGTGGTGTCCCACGACCGCGGGCCGGTGGTGTCCCACAGTCGCGGGTCGGCGGTGAGGATGGCCCTCTCCATCGCGCGCAGCTCCGGGCTGGGCTCCAGCCCGAGTTCGTCCGCGAGGATCGTCCGCGCCCGCCGGTAGGTCTCCAGGGCCTCCGCCTGACGCCCGGACCGGTAGAGCGCGAGCATCAGGTGCGACCACAGCCGCTCGCGGAAGGCGTACCGGCTCACCAGCGCCGTCAGCTCCGCCACCAGGCAGGCGTCCTGCCCCAGGCACAGATCCGCCCTGATCCGCTGCTCGACGGCCACCATGTGCCACTCCTCCAGGCGGGATCGCTCCTCACCCAGGGCGAACTCGCCGGACAGGTCGGAGAACGGGGGCCCCTGCCACAGCTCCAGCGCCTCGCCGAGCGACCGCCGGGCCCCCGCCGCGTCGTCCGCGGCCAGGGCCGCCTGCCCGTCCTGGACGAGCCCGACGAACCGGCAGGCGTCGACCTCGTCGCAGCCGGCGTCGAGCCGGTAGCCGGCGTGGCCCTCGCGCAGGATCCGGCCGGCTCCCAGGACCAGGCGCAGGCCGCGCGCGTAGAGCCGGAGGTTGGCCTCCGCCGACGGCGGGGGCGCGGGGCCCCACAACGCGTCGACGAGCCGGTCGACGGAGAGGAAGCCGTGCGGGTGGCCGAGCAGCACCGCGAGGAAGAGCCGCTGCTTGGGCGGCCCCAGCGCCGGGACGGTGTCACCGGACCGGACGCGTAACGGACCCAGGATCTCGAACTGCACGATGACGCTCCTTTGCGCACCACGTACGGAAGCACCCCGTGTGCCCGCCGCGGCGCGACATCACGGAGGCACGGTCGTACGGACGCGCGCACGATCCGCAGGGTCGGCTCGGCGGTGAGGCGAGTGGGTCAGTGGCGGGGGATGCCCAGGGTCACGAGCAGGTCCTCGTGAAGGTGGAACCACACGCTGTGGTAGGACGCGAGGTCGTCCGTCACGTACTCCAGCGCACCGGCCTGGGCCTGGGCGAGCGCGTCGGCGAGCCGGGTCCGGTACCGCCGGAACCGGAGCATCGACGCGTACAGGTCCGCGCAGGTGGCCTCGGCACGCCGGTGGAAGTCGGCGAAGCGGTCCAGGACGCGGGCGTCGTAGGCGGGGTCGTCGTGCTCGTTCGGGACCACGACCCCGTCGGCGGAGCGCATCTGCCACGCCGTGCACAGATCGAGCAGCTCCGGGTTGAGCACGAGGAAGCCGTCGTAGGCCTTGGTCACCGTGTCCCTGGTGCCCGCCGCGTCCAGCTCCGCGGAGACCCGCTCGGCGTCGGCGGCGCGCCCCGCCTCGGTGATCCCCCATCCACCGAAGACGCCGGGGGTACGCGTGACGAGACCGGCCACCGCGAGGTCGATCAGCTCGGACTCGACATCGGACTCCGACATCCCCGTCGCCTCGGCGAGACGGTCGAGCTCGACGAACCCGATGCAGCGGAGGGTGTGAAGCGTCAGCAGGTCCACGCTGGTCACGTGGGGCAGGTTCGACACGCCGATATGCTACCGCGATGGCCTGGATTCACCCGATCTCGGCGAACGTCGGGGAGACCGCGGACGTCCTCGGCGGCAAGGGGTACGGCCTCGTCGTGCTGCGCCGTCTCGGCCTGCCCGTGCCCCCCGGATTCGTCATCGGCACCGGGGCGTGCCGCGCCTTCCTGCGTGACGGGCGGCTTCCCGAGGGCCTGGACGCCGAGCTGGCGGCCGCCGTCCGCGATCTGGAGACCGTCACGGGACGGCGCCTCGGCGGAGGCGAGCGGCCGTTGACGGTGTCGGTCCGCTCGGGCGGCAGCGTGTCGATGCCCGGCATGATGAACACCATCCTCAACCTCGGCCTCACCGCCGGGACCACGGCGGGGCTGGCCGCCGAGACGGGCGACCCGCGGTTCGCGCTCGACGCGCGGCTGCGGTTCCTGTCCGGCTTCGCCTCGGCGGTCCACGGCGTGGAGCCGGGAGTCCTGGAGTCCGTGGCGCGGGGGGCCACCGGTGACGAGGCCGCCGGACGCGAGACCGCCGGTCGCGGAACCGGTGGCGCGGGCGAGGACGAAAAGAGCGGTGACGGTGGCGAGGAGGCACGTCTCGCCGGGATGATCCGGGCCGTCGAGGCCGTCGTCCGCGAACGGGCCGGCGAGCCGGTGCCGGACGACGCGACCGCGCAGCTGGAGCCGGCCGTCAGGGCCGTGTTCTCCTCCTGGGACACCCCGCGCGCCGTCACCTACCGCGAGCTGAACGGCATCCCGCACGACCTCGGCACCGCCGTCGTCGTCCAGGTCATGGTGTACGGGAACCGCGACGGCCACAGCGGCACCGGTGTCGCGTTCAGCCGCGACCCCAACACCGGGGAGAACGTCCCGTTCGGTGAGGTCCTGTTCGGACGCCAGGGCGAGGACGTCGTCTCGGGAAGGTCGGCGACCAGGCCGCTGTCCGAGCTGGCCGGACGGGAGCCCGCGGTGTGGGCCGGCCTCCTGGACGCCGTGAACCGGATCGAGGAGCACTACCGCGACACCTGCTACGTGGAGTTCACGTTCGAGGCGGGAACGCTGTGGATCCTGCAGGTACGGCCCGGCGGCCTCGTCGGCCGCGCCGCCGTCCGCGCCGCGGTCGACCTGGCGGACGAGGGCGTCATCGGCCGCCGTGACGCGCTGCTCCGGGTCTCCCCGCGGCACCTGCGGCACGTTCGCACGCCCCGGCTGGACGTGACCGGCGCGACCGACGTCCTCGCCCGGGGTACGGGCGCGTGCCCGGGGGTCGCGACGGGCAGGGTGGCGACCACCGCCGACCGGGCGGCGCGGATGACCGCCGACGGCCCGGTCATCCTGGTACGTCCGTACACCTCCCCGCTCGACATGCACGGCCTGGCCGCGGCGGCGGGGGTCGTCACCGCCGTGGGCGGTCCGGCCAGTCACGCCGCCGTCGTCGCGCGGGCGATGGGGAAACCCGCCGTCGTGGGGGCCGCGGGCCTCACGGTCGACGTCGCCGCGGGCTGCGTGCGAGCCGGTGGGCGTACCGTCCCGGAGGGCACGATCGTCACCATCGACGGGACCGGCGGGGAGGTCGTCGTCGGCAGCCCTCGCGTCGTGACGGCCGCGACCGACCCTCACCTGCGCCGCCTGCTGGAGTGGGCCGACGAGGTGTCGGGCGAGGGGGCGGACGACGGCTCCGACGGCGCACCGCGCGGTGGTCCCGACGGCGGCCCGTACGGCGGTTCGGGTGGCGCGCCGACCGGTGGTTCCGACGGCGGTTCGGAGGGCGACGAGGTGGAACGTCTCACGGCGGCCCAGGCGGCCCTCCGCCGCGCCTGACCGTCGGCGATCCGGCCGAAAACCGGTTGCCGGGGTGGAGGGGACCTGTGGCAGGGTCACCCGATGCCTGTTTCTCGCCGTGACCTGTCGCGCTGGCAGTTCGATCTGACCTGGTCGCTGTTCGAGTTCCATCTGGAACGACTGACCGCGGACGATTTCCTCTGGGAGCCCGCCCCCCTCTGCTGGACGGTGCGCCGGGGCACCGACGGGGTGTGGCGGCCGGACTGGGAGGAGACCGAACCCGACCCCGTTCCCGTCCCCACGATCGGCTGGGTCTTCTGGCATGCCGGCTGGTGGTGGTCGGTGGCCATCGACCATGCCCGCGGGCGGTCACCGCGCCGGAGGGAGGAGATCGGATGGCCCGGTGACGGGCAGGCGGCGATCGAATGGTTGCGCGGTCTCCGTACGGAGTGGTCGGCGGTGCTGGACGGGTTCACCGACGCCGACCTGGACGCCACCGCGCCGTTCCCGTGGCAGGACGCCCCCGAGCTGACCGTCGCGCACATGCTCGCCTGGGTGAACGCCGAACTGATGAAGAACGTCGCCGAGATCGGCCAGCTCCGGCTGGTCCGCGCCGCCTCGGCGGCGTGAGAGGGGCGGACCACGAACCTCTTCCGACTCCGGCCGGAGCGCCGTGCCCGGTGCTCACCGGGCACGGCACTCCCTCTCGCTCGGATCCGGCGTGATCCGCCGGCGGTGAACCGATCCACCGCCGTACGGACCCCGGCGGGTCGTCCCCGCTACGGGCCGCCGGACGGCCGGCCCGGTTGCACGGTGCCCGTCCGGATCTACCGAACGCACATGATCGACGACTGCGCCGTGTCGGCGGGAGCGGTCGTCAGTACGGTCTCGGGAAGGCAGACGGCCCCGGAGAGGCCGAGGACCCCGGCGAGACCGCCGGAACCGACGGAGCACAGGCCTTCGGCACGGTCGGCGACTCCGAAGGAGCAGGACGATCCGACGTGGCCGTCGTGACCGGCGGGTACGGCAAGATCGATCATGCCGATCGGTCCGGCCGGGCCGGTCAGGTCGATCGAGCCGATCGGTCCGGCCGGGCCGGTCAGGTCGATCGAGCCGATCGCGTCGGCAACGCCGATGGAGCCCATCGAACCGATGGCGCCGAGGGCGCCGACCGAGCAGACGGGGCTCGGCGAGGCCAGGTAGTACCCGGAGATCACGGGGACGGTGGACATGCTCGTACACCCGGTCGCCTGCGTCGGCCTCGAGGAGACTGCCGGTCCTCTGGGACCCACGGGGCCCCTCGGTCCCGCCGGCCCTCTCGGACCCGGGGTGCTCACGGTTCTCGTCGTGTTCAGGACGGTGACGCGCCCCGCCGGTCCTGCGGGTCCCGCAGGTCCGACGGCTCCCGCCGGCCCTGCCGGTCCGACCGCTCCCGCGGGTCCCACCGTTCCGGCCGGTCCTGCCGGGCCCGCGACTCCTGCGCGTCCGGCCGGTCCTACCGCTCCCGCAGGTCCGACCGTTCCTGCCGGCCCTGCGGGTCCGATCGTTCCCGCCGGTCCTGCCGGGCCCGCGACTCCTGCGCGTCCGGCCGGTCCTACGGCTCCCGCAGGTCCGACCGTTCCCACGGGTCCCGCGGGCCCTGCGGGTCCTGCCGGTCCCGCGGGACCCGCTGGGCCGGCCGGCCCAGCGGGTCCTGCCGGACCCGCGATTCCCGCTGCTCCCGCGGGCCCGAGAGTGGATGAGGTGGAGGAGGTGGCGGTGTTCGTGGTCCCCGTCGCGGCCGGGCCCCGTACGGTTCCCGGGATCGGCGCGGGGCCGGTGAGACCGATGACGCCGGCGGGCCCTGCAGGTCCGGCGGGTCCGGGAGGTCCGGGAGGTCCTGGCAGCCCGCGCGGACCACGTTCTCCCCTCCAGCCGTGATGCCGGCCGGAGCACCCGCAGTGGCGATGCGCTCTTCGGCACCCGCAGGGTCGGTGCCGATGAAGGATGGGCTTTTCGTCCTGGTGTATGGATCGATGAAGAAGGCCGGTCTTCCCGTTGTCGCTGTGGGGCGCGGACGTGAGAGCCCCTGCGGGTTCGATCGCGGCGTTCGCCGGTATCTGGTTCGACGACATCGCGAGGACGCCTGCCATCGTCGCGACGGCCATGGCGCCGATGCGCTTGCTGGAGAGGAGGGATGGCACCCACCTGCTACTACGAGGAAGCAATTGATTTCCCCATGTCATTGCTAATTCCGAAAAATCCGGATCCGTCACGCGGTCACGGAAGTGACAGCGAACAGGAGATACCCGGGCCTTATAGGGACAACGCGCCTACATAGTTCAGGAAGAGCAAATTAACGGTGCGCCGATGGAAAAGCTACTCTCGTCCGTGTTTTAGTGGTATTTGATGTGATTATCCGGTCATAGAGGAGGTGGAGGTTCTCGTGATCCTGGAATCGAAGGCTCGCCCCCTCCCTCTGGAAGTGGCCGGGGCCGGGCCGGGGCTGACGCCTCGACCGGGCGCCACGGCCACCCGTGATCCCTACTGCTCGCGAATGATGATCTCGGGGAACGACGGGTCGTTCTGGAGATCCCGCAGCAGCCTCTCGGACCGTGTGAGGCGATCGCGCGCCGGCCGTCCGTTCTCGGCGTAACCGCCGCGCCCCGGCCGTCCGTTCTCGGCGTAACCGCTCCCGCCCCTGCGGCCCCGGTAGCGGTCGACGGGGCGTTCCTGCCGGCTCTGCGACCGTCCGCGCCACCTGTCCGTGGGCCTCGCGGGACGGTCGCGGTACTGCCGCCGGGAGGGGTCGGGGTAGGGGTCGGACAGGCCGCCCGGAGCGCCCTGCGCGCCCGGCTGTGAGACCGAGCCGGACGGCCGTTCCCGGGCCGTGGCGGCATTGACCGGCTGGACCGACGTCATGAGGATTCCGGCGAACGCCGCGACGGCGAGAACGCCCACCCGCCTGCCGGAGACCGGCTGCGATATCCCTCTGCTCTTTCGAGGAAGCACGTTATTTCCCCATCCGTTTCTGATTCCGAAAACACCTGATATACCTCGCTACCTCATAAGTGGTAGTAGCCAGGAGATACCCCTCGGACGGTCCGATAGGCCATTGAAACGGTTGAGGCAGAGCAAATAAATGACACCGAGAAGAGTAATCGCGGTTTATCTATTGTTATTTACGGCTTTATCCCCCTCGTTCGTGTCACCCGGAGGGGGGCCGGTTCCAGGCCCCGACGAAGAGGGGGCCGTTCCCTGCCAGGACCCACGTCGATCCAGCCCCTCCGGCGGCCCACCCCCTCTCTCGTCCCCGCCCGGCCGGACCCGCTCCCCCCGCGACCCTCCTGCCGTCCGCCGGGGCGCGGTCGTCCGGTCTCACGGGACGTCATCGACGCGCGCGAGGGTCCGACAGGAGCGGGCGGGACAGGCGCACGGTGATGAACTCGTTGTCGTCGGGCCTGCCGGGGGTGCGGCCGGACGAGAACGGGAAGTTGTTGTCGTCGAGCACGCCCAGCGTGCGGTCGTCGAGGATCACCACGTCCTCGATGGTCTGGAACGGGAAGCGGAAGGTCTCGCCGAAGCCGCCCAGCCGGCGCGGGTCGGCCAGGTCGAGCAGGTCGGCGACGAGGGTCTTGCGCAGATCCGCGTATCGGGTGTCCACCAGGTAGACGCGCTTGACGCGGGCCTGGTCCCCCTGCAGGTTGTCGCGCTCGATGACCAGGAACCGGCTACGGTCGACCGCGATCATGTCCCCGATCGCGTTGTCGGGGCTCTCCAGCCGGTATGTTCACGTCCTGCCCGTGTAGGCCTTCCCGCGCAGGCTGAACTCGTTCATCCGCAGCGTCCCGGCGGCGTCGCCGGTCACCGTGCCCTCCAGCAGCGGGTACAGCGTCCTGCCGTCGACCGAGCGCGCCATGCCCTCGAAACCCTTGCTGCGACCGAGGGTGGGCTGCTCGCCGTCGAGGGTCGGGTTCTCCGGCGCCTTCACGCCGGGCAGCGGGAACGGTGCCTCCAGCAGCGTGCCGGAACGGGAGAAGTGCAGCAGGAACGGGCCGAACTCGTCCCCGATCCAGTAGGTGCCGTCGGAGGTCCGGGCGATCGACTCCACGTCGAGGTCGGCACCGGTCAGTTTCCGGTCCGGCCGGGTCAGCGGCCAGGTGACGTGCCCGTGGGGGTCGCTCAGGTCGAAGCCGCCGAGCAGCCCCACCGTGCCGCGCCGGAAGTCCGGCTTGATCCGGTGTACCCGCAGCAGGAAGTCGGCGCTGTTGGACCGGGAGCCGTACCCGTTGTCCGACAGCACGTCGAACGTGCCCCCGGAGCGCTTCACGATGCCGCTGAACCCCTGCACCGGCTGGCCGGCGAACGGCGGGGTCACCCCGTTGCTCGGTGTGCCGCCGAGCTGTGCCCCGGAAGGCTCGCTGCCGGGTACGAAGGTCAGCGCGGGCAGGACGGCGAATCCGGTCAGCGTCGCGCGGCCGAACCCGTGACCGCCGGAGCCGTGCCGCCCCGCGTCGTTCCGCTCCGTGTCTTTCCGCTCCGCGTCGCCCTGCCGGGCGGGCTCCGGTTCGGCGACGGAAGGGACGAAGGCCATGGAAGGGGTGAAGGCGGTGCGCCCGGGGGCGGCGACCGCCGGTGCGGACATCGCCAGGGCCAGCGCGGCCGCGCCGATGGTGATCGTCAAGCGTCGTCTCATGGCGGCACGCTAGGCAGCCGTCGTGAACGGCCGGTGTTACGTCGCGGGCCGTACGACGAAAACAAGATACTGACTGTACGGAAAAGGGGAGAGGGCCATCCGTAACTGGCGCGAGCGCCGGATGCGAGCACCCGGACGAGAGCAGCCGGATGTGAGCACCCGGACGCTTTCACCGGGACGCGAGCGTCGGGACGCGTCCGTCGGGCGGGAGTCCGCACCCCGGGATCTTCTCGCCACCCCCGCAACGGAATAAAGTTCCGTACATGAGGATTTTCGCCACCATCACCGAGCTCAAGGCCGCCGTCGGGGAACACCTGGGCCACACCGACTGGCACGAGGTCACCCAGGAGCAGGTCAACCTGTTCGCCGACGCGACCGGCGACCACCAGTGGATCCACGTGGACGTCGAGAAGGCCGCGCAGGGACCCTTCGGGACCACCATCGCCCACGGGTACCTGAGCCTGTCGCTGCTGCCCTTCTTCATGGTGCGGCTGTTCCGGGTGGACGGCCTGGCCATGGGGATCAACTACGGCCTGAACAAGGTCCGTTTCCCGTCACCGATCCCGGTCGGCTCCCGGATCCGCGCCGGTGCCGAACTCGTCGACCTCAAGGGCACCCCGTCGGGCTACCTGTCGAACATGCGGCTGACCGTGGAGATCGAGGGCCGGGACAAGCCCGCCTGCGTCGCGGAGACCCTCTCCCTCTACGTCCCGGCCGCGACCCCCTGACCCTCGAAAGACCCGCTATGTCCCGGCCGCGACCCCCTGACCTTCGAAAGACCCGCTACGTCCCGGCCGCGACCCCCTGCCCCTCGAAAGACCCGCCGGGAACGCCCCGGCGCCGGCTCCCCTCGCCGTTGCACGCAGAAACTCACCCGGGGCCGAGTGGTGCGGGCCGGGTGGGCCGCATCCCTCGCCGTCGCGCCCGGAAGCTCACCCGGAGCCCAGTGCCACGAGTCGGGTGAGCCGCTCCTGCCGTCGCGTCCGGGAGTTCACCTCCCCGTGGAGAGCTCCTGGGCCAGGATCGCGGCCTGGACGCGGCTGCGCAGCCCCAGCTTGTTCAGCAACCGGCTGACGTGGGTCTTCGTCGTCGCCTCGGCCATGTCCAGCTCAGCGGAGATCTCCGCGTTCGACAGCCCCCGCCCGATGCAGGCCAGCACCTCACGCTCGCGCGGCGTGAGGACGCCGATCTCGTACGACGTGCGCTGCGGGACCGAGGCGCCGAAGGCGGAGATCAGCCGCCGGGTGACCGCCGGCGCGATGAGCCCCTCGCCCCCGGCCACCACCCGCACCGCCTGAACCAGCGCGTCGGCGTCGGTGTTCTTCAACAGGAACCCGGCGGCCCCGGCGCGGAGCGCGCCGAAGACGTACTCGTCGATGTCGAACGTGGTGAGGATCAGCACATCGGTGATCCCGCTCAGCTCGCGCGTCGCGGAGATGCCGTCGAGCCGGGGCATCCGGATGTCCATCAGCACCACGTCGGGACGGAGGTCGCGGGCCATCGCGACGGCCTGCTCCCCGTCGGCCGCCTGGCCGACGACCTCGATGTCCCGGTGACCGTCGAGAATGAGGACGATTCCGGCGCGGACCGCGGCGTGGTCGTCGGCGACGAGGACTCGGATGCTCATGCGTTCTCCCGGGTGGGCAACTCGGCGCGGACACGCCAGCCGTCGTCGTACGGACCGGCCTCGAAGACGCCGCCCACCAGGGCCGTACGCTCCCGCATGCCGACGATCCCCGCACCCGCGCCGGGGAGTCCCCGTCCCCCGTCGCCGAGCGGGTTGTCCACGACCAGGGTGATCAGCCCCGGCAGGTAGCCGATCACCACGTCCGCCGCCTTGCCGCCGTGCTTGAGCGCGTTGGTGAGCGATTCCTGGACGATCCGGTACCCGGCCAGGTCCACCGAGGCGGGCAGGTCCCTGGGAGTGCCGTCCACCCGCAGGCGCGCGTCGAGCCCCGCCTCGCGGGCCCGCTCGACCAGTTCCCCGGCCTCGGCCACCCGCCTCCGGGTCGCCTCCGGCTCCTCGCCGTCCTGGCGGAGCAGCCCGATCATGGAACGCATCTCCGCCATGCCCTCGACACTGTTCTCCCTGATCGACTCCAGCACCTCGCGTACCCTCCGCGCGTCGAGATCCCTGCGGGAGAGGACGGCGGTGGACTGGATGGCGATCGCGCTGAAGTGGTTGGCGATCATGTCGTGCAGTTCCCGCGCCATCCGGGTCCGCTCGGCCTGCACCGCCGCCGCCCGGTCCAGCTCCGCCAGCCGCGCCACCTGCTCGGCCCTGGCGCGTTCGGCCACCGCCTGCTCCTCCAGCTGCCTCACGAGCATCGCGGTGAAGACGGGGGTCACCCCGACCAGGCCCGCCTGCACCAGGAAGATGGTGGCGACCGCCCACTGCCTGAGGAGGGCCCAGCCCAGCACCCCCGCCAGGACGGCGAGCACCGAGGTGACGATGAGCATCCGCCGCCCCAGGGACCGGGGGCCGTACCTGACCCCGGAGTACAGGTTGTCGGTGATGATCAGAACCGTGCCCAGGGACGGGCCCATGGCGAAGTCCCCGACGAAGGCCACGACCCCCAGCCCGAGCGAGAGCAACGGCCTGGTCCGCCGTACCGCCACCCCCGCGCACGTGATCACCAGCGGCCCGAGGAACAGGTACGCCGGGGCCCACCGGTGCTCGTAGGCCCCCGCGGCGAGAAGGACGACGGCCGAGACGAAACACGCCACGGCCCACAGCGCGTCGTCTCGTCTCATGCCCCCATCTCATCACCCCGACCGCCCGGACGGATCGGGCGCGGGACGGGGCTCTCGTACACACAAGGATGTAGCCCGTCCCATCCACACCGCCACCACTCCGCCGTGACCCTCCGCCACCATCCCGCCGTGACCCCCACCACCTTGCCGTGACCCTCCGCCGGCACCGTGCCGTGATCCCCTGTCGGCCAGGTCCCCACAGGCTCGCCTCTCCGACCGGCACCACGACCCGGAGATCACCCCGGTCGGCAGGCACCCCTTCCACCTCCGGAGGAGCCGGAGGATCCGGCCCTCGCACCCCGAACACGGGCGGATCGGTAACCGGTTCGAGGCATCGCCCAAAACCCGCTATGCTTGCTTACGCAGCGAGCGGCCGTAGCTCAATGGATAGAGCATCTGACTACGGATCAGAAGGTTGGGGTTTCGAGTACCTCCGGCCGCACATATGCAGGAAGGCCCCTGAACAGGCATTACGCCGTCAGGGGCCTTTTTCGTTGTGCCGCTCAACCGGTCTCTTCGGTGTCGGTGGGAGCCAACCTGGGAGCCAAAGGCGCGGACCTGCCCAGCAGAGCCCCGGAGATCGCCGCAGACGCCGCTCGCTTGTCCCCCTCCATCAGATGCCCGTAGACATCCTTGGTGATCGCGATGCTGGCGTGCCCGAGGACGTCGGAGACGACGTGCAGCGGTGTGCCCTGGGCGAGCATGAGCGAGGCCCCGGAGTGCCGCAGCTCGTGCGGGTGCCAGTGACCGAGGCCGGCCTTCTGCGCCAGCTTCGAGAACAGGTGGGAGAAGGTGTCGGGGTCGGACGGGTTGCCGAGCATCGAAGGGAAGATCAGCCCGTGCTCGGCCCACTCCTCTCCGGCCTGGAGACGTTCCGCGTTGTGCACGGCCCGATGCCGCTTGAGCGCGTCGACCAACTCGGGCGTCAGGCAGAGCGTACGGCGTGACTTCCTGGTCTTGAGTTCGGTGATCACAAGCTTGGTCTTGCGTTCCGCGCCGGGGGTGCGGTTCTTGATCCGTTTCACCGCGTGCGCCACACGCAGGGTTCTGGCCTCCGGGTCGAAGCCGCTCCACATCAGCCCGAGAGCCTCACCGCGGCGAAGGCCGAAGACGAGCGCCAGGAGGACGAGCGCCCCCATTCGATGCTCCGCGACCTCGTCGAGAAGCTTGTGCGACTGGTCGATCGTGAGCGTACGGCCCTCGTCGGTGTTGAGCCGGGGAGGCATCGACAGCGCCGCGACGTTCCGCGCCACCAGGCCCTCACGCTCAGCCTGCCCGAGTGCCTTGCGCAGGACGGCCCGCATGATCCGGACACTGTTGGGCTTGTACTTCGCCCGCTTGGCCTGCCACAGGGCATCGACGTGGGCGACGGTCAGCGCGGTGAGCTTGTGCCGCCCGAGCCCCGGCTTGAGGTGGAGTCGCACCGTGTCCTCGTAGTCGTCCAAGGTCGAATCCGCGATGTGACCGGGGAGTGTCGACAACCATCGGTCGAGGAAAGCACCAACGGTGATCTTGTCGTCGGGGACCGGCAGACCCTTGGCGATGCCCTCACGGATCTTCCGAATCTTCTCGACGACCTCGGGTCGGGTCTTGCCGGAGACCTTCTTGCGGAGACGTTTCCCGTCTGGTCCGTATCCGATGGAGATCGCCCCGCGCCACCGGTCGCCGTCCTTGTAGATCGAGTCCTCGTTGTGGCCACGCTTCTTGGTGCTCATGCTGCTTGCTCCTCTTCCAGATGCGCGACGAACTCGGCGAGCGCGGTCGGGGGAATCCTGCGAAGGGTGCCGACACGGACTGAGCGGAGAGCGCCCGACCGCATCAGCGCGTAGACCGTGGTCCGGCCGATGCTGAGAAGCTCCGCCGCCCTCTCCGGTCGGAGAAGCAGGTGATCGAGGTCATCCGTCATGCCGCCTCCCTCGTTGCCGAACAGTCGGGTGTGAGTTGGCCGGTGGCTTTCACCTGGAGAGCGACCAGGCTTGCTCGCCAGCGCTGGCGTTCGGCGACCATGCGCAGCAGTCGCAGGGCCAGGGAGGGGATGTTGCCGTCGCCGGCCGGGACGGGCTTCCAGACGTAGCGGTGCGGGTCGACGGGCTCGTCGGCCAGGCCGAGCGCTTCCATGACCCAGGTGCGCCGGTCGCGTCTGTGCTCGGACAGGGTCTTGTTCGACCACTTGCGCGAGACCAGGACGCGGCGGCCCGCGTAGCCGAGGTGTTCGGGCTTGTGCGCTTTGCTTCGGCACCGGCCCGGCGTCATGCCCGTCTTGGAGTTCTTGGGCTGGACTCCGTAGCGCAGCCAGTTCGGGCAGGCCGGGGAGCAGGGTTCGTAGCGGAGCGCCTCGACCATGCGGGCCGCGTGGTCACGCTGGGCTGGATTGTCGGCGTCGAGGGTGTCGCCGAGGCTCTTGGTCAGGTACTTGCTCAGGTAGCGGATGCACTGGTCGGCATCCGGAGTGCCGCCGAGGACACCCTGAACATCGACCTGGTCACCGAAGCGGACCACGTGCAGCGGTTCGGCCTCCTCGTCGGCGTCGAGCCGGTCGAGCGCTTCGCGCCAGGTGGGCAGCACTTCGCCAGTGACCGGATCGAGGTAGTCACCGTCTTGTCCATCCGGGTAGGGGGTGCCGTCTTCCGGTGCGGGACGTTCGACCCACACCGGCAGGTGATCGCCCTCGAAGCGCACCTCGTCAACCGATGGCCACCACACCTGGTGGTAGGTGGCCGCCGCGATCGCCTTGACCTCGGCGCGCGGCATGGTGCCGCGGATGGCCATGTGCAGATGTGGCGCGAGTCGCTTCTGTGGCTCGACCGAGGAGAAGTACTGCAGGTCATAGCCCGCGACGCGGCGCAGGTTCTGCACGAAGCGGTCGACGAGCTTGGAGAAGTGCAGCGCGTCCCGGACCGCCCGCCGGTAGTTGTAGGTATCCGGGTCGATGGGCACGCCGTTGCGCACCTTGCCGTAGGAGGGGAGCGTGAGCGTGACGAACAGCGACGGCCGGTAGACCATCCCGTCGGAGCTGGTGAACGTCCGTCCCAGGGTGGTGTTCTGCCGGACCTTCCTGGGTAGGTCGGGGGCGTCCTGGCGTCGCCGGGTCGAGCGGTTGCGCTTGGCGGCGGTACGGCCGAGCAGGGTGCCGCGCATCCCGGCCGCGGTGATCTCGGCATCCAGCCCGGCGAGGATCGCGTCCAGATCGGCGGTGTCGTCGCCGGCCTTTTCCGCGGCATCGCGCTGAGCCTGCATGTCCGCGCGGAACTCCACCAACCAGAGCTGTTCCTCGTTGGGCTCATCCGGGGTGATCGAGGGTTCGGCCTCCAGATGCCAGCCTTCCCGGCACTGGGCCATCCGCAGGTAGCGGTTACGCCGGGCGCATGACGAGCATTTGGCGTCCATGGTGGCCCCGCAGGGCACGTTGACGTCCTCGGTGAGCCCGGTGCGGGTGTCCAGCCGACGCAGGACCACCGGCCGGATGCACACCCCGTTGTGTTTGGCGATCTCCACCGCCACATCCAGCGCGAGCGGCATCGTCTGACGCTCGGCGCGTGACAGGCTGCGGTCGTTGGGGTTGCTCACGCGTCCGCCTCCTGCTCGTGGTCGAGGAGTGCGCCCTGTCCGCATTCGCGGCACTCGACCAGGCCGCGGATCAGGTCCAGCCACAACGTGTTGACCGCGTGGCAGGCCGCGCAGCGCAGGCCGTCGAGGATGTAGGCCAGCTCAGTCACGGTCGTCCCTCTCCCGTACTTCGGACAGGTCGGCCACCAGCCGGAACATGGTCTGGTACGGGTCGGCGGTGACGCGGACGTTGAACAGCTCGAAGGCCAGGACGGGCTGAGTGTGGTGCGGTCCCAGGGCGGCGAGGATGGGCCGCTCGCAGAGGCGGGTGATCTCCTCGTCGGTGCCGTAGAAGCTGACCCTCACGCGGTCACCTCCATGGCCATCGCGCGGATGTCGCTGTCGGAGACGTAGGCGGCACGGACCCGGATCGGGTCGGGTGAGGTCTCCAGGCGGACGTAGCCGATACCGGCGCCCTGCTGGGGGATGGGGGAGATGTGATCGGCCAGTGCCCCGCGGTCGCGTGCGCCGTCGCCGAGCACCATGTCGACCTGCTCGGACTCATCCAGGCGGAGGGCGATCTTGTCAGGGAACAGGTTGCGGATGTTCATGACCTCTTTGCGCGGGTCCTGGAGAGCGGCCAGGACACCGAAGCCGACCGCGCGGCCCTGCGTGGTGAGCGTCGCCAGGGCAGCGGAGATACGGAGCTTGAGGCCCTTGTCTGACTGGTAGGCGGTCAGGAACGCCACCTCGTCGACGACCACCAGGACGAACGGGTCATCGACGGTGGGGGTGTGGGAGCGCTGGAGTCCGGCGTAGCGGTCGGCCCGCTCCTGCATGATCTTTACTGCTGCTTCGAGGAGATCGGCGCAGTCGGCCGGGCTCGCGGCGTAGCGGTCGCCGAACAGGTCACGTCCATAGGACAACTCCATCCGCTTGGGATCCAGCGCCCACACCTGTGCCAGACCCGCACGCGTGGCGGGCAGTAGGCCGCGGATCGCTGACCAGATGACCGAGCCCTTGCCCGCCCCGGTGGCCCCGGCGACCAGGACGTGAGTGCCGTGGACCTTCAGGAGCCAGGGCTTGCCGTCTTCACACTTGCCGACCTCCACCGGCCCCACCGATGCCTCATCTGGGACCGGTACGGCCGGGAGCGGTGTGGCGAGGGGATCACGGCGGGGGAAGACGAGCAGCAGTCGGCCGGAGCGCGCGATGGAGACCCGGCAGGAGCGAGCGCCGAACCCGTGGGCGAGGTGCTCGGTGCGGTCGGCCCAGTCCTTGACCGCCTGTCCGGTGAGCATCCGCACCGTGACCACGTCGGCCCACGAGGTGCAGGTGACGCGGACGACGCGAGGCAGGTAATCCCGGCCGCGTAAGTGTCGTCCGAGCCCGGAGATGATCATTACCGGTTGCCAGTGCCGCCGGTAGACCCACACCAGCCTCCACCAGGCCAACAGACGCCAGCCCAGCAAGCGAAGGAACGAGGGACGAGCGAGGAAGAACCAGGTGGTGAGGCTGAGAGGGGTCACGGTGACGAGGCCGAGGCCCCAACGCCAGCCGCAGACGTAGGTGACCGCGCCTGGGGTGAGCGCGACGGCCGAGGCGATGGGGTGGCGCCACAGCAGCCGCAGGGCACTGGCCAGCAGTCGCCACGCGAAGATCACAATGGTGACGATCGCCGGGGTGCGAAGAACGGCCGGGCGGAAGACGACGGCGGTATCGGGGGTGGTGGAGACGAGGTTCTGCGCCTCGTCGCCGGACAGTTTCTTGAACATTAGGCTGGGGGCCTTCCTTGAATTCGCGTGAGAGGGAGAACCGAGGGGCCGCCGGAAGTTGGCGCTTCTGGCGGCCCCGCTTACATGTCAGGCCGCGACCTCACCGGCCGGTGTGGTCTGGTCGGTGGGGTTGGTCGGCTGTTCCGCGTGGAGGCGCTCGCAGTTGGCCAGGTAGCGCGCAGAAGCGGTGAAGATCTCCCGCGCGAGGGTCACGTCCTGCTCGGTGACCGGCCCGCCGCCCGTGGTGGTGACCGTCATGTGTGCCTCAGTGCTGGACAGGGCCAGGAACGGTCGCTCACCGTCGCCCCCGAACGCCTTGGCCGACATCTCCGAGGTGCAAAACGAGACATCGAATCGGGTGACGCCCTCGTGAATCGACGCGGTGACGTAGGTGTAGGGCTTGTGTTCGCTCACGCCGCCACGTCCTTACCGGCCGTCTCCTTGACCGGCGCCGGAGCGCTCTGCCGAGCGGGAGTCGCGGCGGAGCGGGGAGGACGCATCGACGTTGCTCGGATGGACCAGGCCAGACGGCCGGTGTTCTGGTTGACGTAGGCGGTGGCGGTCATGCCGTCGAACTCCACCGGCACGAACGGCAGGCCCGGCAGCGCGGCCGGAACGACGGGCTGGATGGGGGAGAGGATCTTGACCGAGACCGTCTTCTGGCCGGCCTTCACGGTCGGGTCGGCGTCCATGACGGCGACCTGCCACACCAGCTCTCCGGTGTTCTTGTCCTTGGCGTAGACGGTGCGGCCCTTGGACGAGGCGTCGAAGTCCTTGACCTGCTCGACCTCGCCGACGATGAAGCAGCCGTGCGGGAAGACCTGTCCGAAGTGGACTGGGATGGGGCCTTGGATGGCCATGTCGGGTGTTCCTTTCACTTGGACGATCGATGTTCGGTCGTCCACTTGTCCGATTAAGTTGAGAGTAGCTTACAGCAACTTGTCCGCACAAGTGAATGAGTGGATCGGCGGAGAAGGGATGGCCATGTGTGCGGGCCTGCCTCTCGGGCGTCCTAACGGCGCTCGGTGCTCAAGGAGGATGCGCGATCATGTCGGTCATGGCCTCCATGACTTCGCCGGAGCACAACACCGTCGAGAACAACCGGATCAAGGTCTGGTTCCGGTTCGTGCCGCGAGAAGGTTGGCTTCCCTATGACACCGAGGGGCTTTGGGCCACGCGGATCAGCGAGGACACCGCGCGCCTGGAGAATGTCCCCTTCCTGCAGGACGGGGTGGCCGAGGGAGATGTCGTGCGGTTTCTTACCAATGCCGACGGCCTCCACTGGTCCACGGAGCGCGTAGAAGCGTCGGGAAACTGCACCGTTCGGGTCCTGCCCGTTCCCAGCGGTTCACTTGGGGCAAGCGCTGAGGCCGTGCACGAGCGGTTGGCGCCGTTCGGCCTGGGGGGAGAGGTTTTCAGTAAGGAACTGCCGCTGGTCGCCTTCAACGTGCCGGCCCGCGCAGAACTCGGCAGGATAAAGGCGCTACTGACGCGTGGCGAGGAAGACGGTTGGTGGCACTTCGAGGCTTCCTGCGTCACAGATGCCTGGCGCAACGCCTAGTTAGCTCACCGGGTAGACGTCCTGAAGTTCGTGAAGGTCACCGGGAAGCGCCACACTCATCACCAGGAGCACAGCCCCGGCGGCATCATGCACGCTGGCCAGCACACCCATGACGGGCTTCGAAGAGCCGAGCAACTCGGCCTCTTCCTTGGTGGGGTTGCGCGCGGTCAACCGCTCGGTGACGTGATCGAAGCGCAGATGCTTGACCGCCTGGAGATGATGACGCACCCCGCGCGCCAGCGGTTCGGGCTTGTCGACATCGGTACCCAACGCGATCTCCAACGGGAACCACAGGGTCTCCACCGCCGACAGCCGCCCCCCCTGCCTGGCTACCCGCCGACGCGAGATCACCGGGGTCTTGTCCTCAACGCCGAGAAGACGGGCGATGTGGCGAGGAGCCGGAACACGGGCGACATCGGTGACCATGTCACCACTCTCGGCCTGCTCAGCAACCGCCAGCCCCGGCCGGATGCGATCGACGGCACTCTCGGGACGGCCCTTCACGAACGAACCGCGGCCGTGCTCACGCTCGATCCAGCCTTGCATGGCCAGTGTCTGAAGCGCCCGCACCACTGTCGTGCGACCTACACCGAACTCTCTGACGAGCTGCGTCTCCGAGGGCAGCATGTCACCGGCCGCGTACTGCCCGGCCTCGATGCGCTCCTGAATCGTGCCCATCACCTGGGCATACTTCGGAGGGGCGAAATCCTTGCTCATCTTAACCGCCCGATCACTCTTCCACTTGTCTGCACAAGTACAGTACCGGCTAAGAGCAGCCCTGTCAGGACCCGCGACAGCGGGAAACAACTACCTGGCCAACCCTGCCAGAACTCTGATCCACACCACCCGTGCCTGAGCAGGCGACCACGCATCGCTGTGAAAAACGGTCACCTTCCCTTTGTCCTGAACCGTCTTACGAACGAACGACAACCCGCCCGCATCGCACAACTCGTAAAACGTCACCCGATGCTCATGGCAGGTCCAGGCCACTACCCGAACCCGCCCGAAACGCCGCGACCTATGCCAGGCCAAAGGCACGCATCCCGGAGCAGCCGGAACGAGATGCTCGGACAGGCATGACGCTCCTCGTCGAGAGAAATCCTCGCTCACGATTCCCGCCGCTCGAAACGCACCGAACCGGCCAGGTCCACGGTGGCGTGAAAGATCACCTGGCGTGACCAGTCGCCCGGCGCCATGCCGAAGTCGTAGACCCGCCGCGTGATCCGCCCCCACAGCGCCGGTTGCGGCTCCAGCCTGCGCAGCGCCTTGCGCAGCTCGTCCATCGAGGTCGCCTGCCCCGAGCTGGTGCCGCACGGCCCGAGCCGGTCGACGCCCTCGGAGGTGAAGACCTCCCACTCGAACATCTCGACAATGGGCTCGGGACCGTCGCAGTACAGGCAGTCCTCCTGAGAGGAAACCGCACCTCCCAGAAACGAGGTAGCGACATGTCCCCGCCGCGTAACGATCTTCCAGCCGCGCCCATCACATTCATCGCACTTAACCGGTGTTGTCATACCGGAAAGGATCGATGGAAGAACTTCTCAGCCCTATCCCACGCGTATATTCCACCAAGGCATATAGGGTCTCGACATGTAGCGACGCACCACCTCGGGAACCGACAGCCGGAGGGCGGAATGAACGGGAGTGCTTTTGAGCCGATCAAGATCCCAGTCGAAGTATGGGACCGCGAAGACAGCAGGGAAATCCTCAAAAATCGCGACGTAGCAGGACTTTTCAAACTCGCCGCGAAGTACGCAGGCGCCAGCCAAGTGGACATCGGCGCGGCAACCGGCCTGTCCCAGGGACGCGTCAGCCGGATCAGCCGAAACCAGTCCCACATCACCGAGCTGGACGTCTACGAGCGCATCGCCACCGGTCTCGGCCTGCCCGACCACGCCCGCATGCTCTTCGGCCTGGCCCCGCTCGACACCGCATCCCCCACCGGGAACTACGGCGACCACCACCAGGAGCAGAGCGAGGAACTGACCGCCCGGATCGAAGCAGCCGCCGCTATCGACCCCACCATGGTCATGATCCTCACCACCGACACCAACAATCTGCGCCTCATGGACCGCCGTGTTGGCGGCATCGCCATCGCCGACAAGATGCGCGCTCAGATTTCCCACGTTGAACACGCCCACCGCCACGCCGTACGCCCCGGCATCCGCGCCCAGCTCGCCCACGTCCTGGCCGAGACCGCCTCACTGGCCGGATGGCAGGCCATCCACACCGGAGCCCTCAACGACGCCTGGAACCACTACGAGCACGCCAAAGCCGCCGCCCGCGAAGCCGACGACCCCGCCCTCATCGCCTACGTCTCCGGCGAACAGGCATACGTCCTGATGGAACTCGGACGCCCCGCCGAAGGCACCGAACTCCTCCAGTACATCCACGCCACCTACCGCGACCGCATCCCCGCCAGGCTCCGCACCTGGATGTCCGCGGCCGAAGCCGAAGGCGCCGCGATCCTCGGCGACGAGACGACCTGCCGTACCGCTCTGGAACAGGCCGCCGCATTTCTACCCGAGGGCGACGCCGACCCCGACATGCCTTACCTGTCGGTCAACGCCCACCACCTGGCCCGCTGGCGGGGGAGTTGCCTGGTGCGCTTCGGCGATCCGGGAACCGTCGAGGACCTGCGCTCAGCACTGGCCGGGATGGACGGCACCTACAACCGCGCCGAATCCGGCGTCCGCTGCGACCTGGGCCATGCTCTTCTCGCCCGTGGAGAGCCCGACGCCGCCCAACCTCACATCCAGCGCGCTCAGCACCTCGCTACGATGACCGGCTCCAGCCGGCAACGCCGACGCGTCGAGGAACTCGCCCGAGCCGTCAGCCGTTCGTTGCGCTGAGCCGATCCCGCGCCGCGAACAGACCGATCAACGTCCCCGACGTCCAGATGTCACCGCGAGCGATCATCGCCGGGATCTCCGCCATTGGCACCCACTCGATGAGATCCGCCTCGATCTCCCCGGTCGGACTCCCGACCAGATCGGCACCCCGCACCAGGAACAGACTGTGCTCGGAGTCGACCATGCCCGCCATCGGCTGGTAGGTGATCAAAGGCTCGATCTCCTTGGGCCGATACCCCGTCTCCTCCTCCACCTCACGAGCAGCCGTCGTGATCGCCTCCTCGCCGGCGTCGACCAGACCGCCGGGAAGCTCCCAGCCCCACCGGTCGAACAGGAACCGGTGCCGCCACATCATCAGCACTCTGTTCTGCTCGTCGACCACCACGGCGATCGCCGCCCGATCCAGATGCACCGCATGATGCTCGAACCGCTCCCCGTCCGGGATCGCCACGTCAACGAGCCCCAGCCGGATCCACCGGTTGTCATAGACCAGCCGTTCCCCGTGCACGATCCACCGCGACCGCTCTTCGTTGGTAGCCACACAGCGAAGTTACAGGCCAACATCCCCGACGTACACGGGCATGAGCAGAGCCATCACGCTGCCGCAGAGCATTGCCGAATTAATCTTGTATGGATCAAGGGCGGCGGCGCGCCGCGCCGCCGCACGGCCCTCCACCCGCCCGCCGTTCGGGCGTGCGGCGTGGGCGCCGGTCCCGAACGGCGGCGAGAATCGGCCCGCCCGCCGCACCGCCCGCGCGCCGCACTCGCCCATCGCCCGCCGCAGTGGGGCCGCACCGCCGCCCAGGGGCGAGAGCTTCGACTGACCGGCCCAACCTCTTCGAGGCCCTTCGGGTGCTTCGCATTGCGCCGGCTGCTCGCTCTCTCAGATCTGGAATCTCGCCCGGCATCAACCGAATGCCTCCGGCGGGGGCACTCAGCTCCGGGATGATCGACGTTCCAGCACAAAGACCATAGGTGGTTGAGGTGGAAGCCGGATCTTCCCGTCTGCCACGTCCCAGGCAAGCCCAACATCTCGACTCCTCCGGATCAAGGCCGTCTGTGACCGTTGGCATCTCATGGCGGAGGAACGTCTACCGGTTGACGTACACGCGAAGACGGCCTTGCTCCTCCGTCCCCGAGCTGTTGCCCCTCCGGGGTGGGACGAGGCAGACGGGAAGATCCGGCGGGGGAAGTGTGCGCGTTCGTGCATGATCCGGAGCGTGATCACGTGCCACGGGCGTGTCAGATCTCAAGGGAAATAGCGGGGAATCACGGGGAATCGTAGATCAGAAATGAAAAAGCCTCCGCACCGCGTTTGCGCTGGTGAGAGGGCTTTTTCTGCTGGTGTGGCAGGTGCAGGACTTAAATCCGCGTAGGCTGAGCTGACGGTTTTATGATCTTCGACTTTCGTCATCCCTGTGCAGAGGCGTGCATCGCCGCGATTGCTTCGCCTCCCCCGAGCAGATCAAGATATCGTCCTTGCGATCCCCCACGTATGGCCGACGTTATAAGTGCCTAAACCTATTGGAGCTCGCTAGGGAGAGGACTCCGGCGACCGACTCTCGCCGGTAGATCGAGTTCGCCTTGATCAGAAGATTGTATATTTCCACCATATCGTATGGCATAGGGTGCAGGCGAACCGCTATCCCGATGGGCGTTTTCTTTAAGGAAGGCCATCGGGAACGAATCGTGCCGAGCCCTAGGTGGGAACGTTGAATGAAGAATGCCGGATTCGCCGGGAAACTCGGTTGAGTGTCTCACTCAACGCGGAGTGAGCTGCTGCGCTACAGCTTCAAGCCATCGGGCTAGGTCGCTGACCTTGGTGCCCCGTAGCAGCACGCCCGCCTCGGCATGAGCGGACGTACCCCCCGGAGTTAGGTTCGCCGAACCGATATATGCGATATTGCTGTCGGCCATGACCACCTTGAAGTGGATGCCCAGCCCACTCTCATCCCAGGAACGGACAGACAGTCGTTCGCTAGCGGTGCCGACTGCCTTCCGCAACACGGCGACCGCATCGATATTGAAATTTGAACGAGAAGGTGAAGCGCATGCTAGTCCTCGTGTGATCACGAGAGTAGAGCCGCCTGATTTCAGCAGCGCTTTCACGTAGGGAGCGAGCACTTCGATGAATGACGCGTGTAGATATGGCGCGGCGATTACTAAGCGACTCCGGGCTTGCTCGGCGACAGCGCGTATCGTCGTCCCAGTGTCGAGAGGGAGGCCAGGCCCTCCATGATCACGCGTCATCAATCCAAGAGTCGTTTTGAAGAAGGCGGGCACAGTCAGGACGAGATCCCAGCTCTCCTCCACGGCCATTACGGTCATGGCGTGTGCCTGAGCCAAAAGGAGAGGGGCCGTTGGGGTAACTTGCCCTTTCTGATCTAGAACGCCCGCGTGGATCAGCACAGGTGAGACAAGGCGTCGATCTGTCACTGCGCTACCGATCAGCTCGACAATCCCATCGCCGGTGCCCGCAGCTGCCGCGAAGTTGGTCGCGGCAGCTGCGATATCAACCGACTTCTGGGCCTGAAGGTAGAGAGCGACCAGTGGTCTTAGCGGCTCCAGTATCCGTGCCACCGCTGTACTTCCTCGTGATCGGCATGGACTGAGCCGTCGAGTGGGGGGAGTGTGCCGAATAGGAGATTGCGGTCGAGGACGGTGTTGAACCGAGTGCAAGCAACTTCTGAAATGTGGAGACAGGCGGCACATGCTCCGCCGAAATCTCGACGACAAGGGGGATCGAATACGCATCGCTTTTCTGCGTCTAGCTCACGCAAAGCGTCTTCTAGATCGAAGCGATATACGTGCTCTAGTCCGCCGAGTGTAAATTCACTTCGCGTGTTGGCGTAAATAAGGAAAGCACAGTTGGTGGGGAATAGGAACTCGGCGAGCGAATCGACGTTGAGTCCGCATCTGGAGGCGAGAGCCTTCATAGTACGGTGAGCTATCGAGTGGACGAGCCCTAGAACCGCTTTCGTGATGGGATTCTCGGGAGTACTGAAAGCGTCGGTTACTGGGGCAGCGACTCTATAGAACCATTTCTGGGCGTCCCTCTGTGTGCTGATGACGGGATCGACGATGACACCCGAATCGGTCAACCATTGGATCACCTTGAGCTTGTCCAGTTGGAACAGGAGCCCTTCAGTCTCGGTGCGCACGCCGTACATGGGGAACTTACTATCGTGGCCAGCGGGAAAGAAGCGGAACCGTGCTGTGGTTACGGTGCCGCGACGTGTGGTGGACACAGCTCTTCCACTGATTCGCGTATATCCGGCCACGATGTAAGCGATGGGCAGCTCCCGTAGCAGCGTGATATCGGCGAACCCGTAGTGAAGGAAGAGCTCGCGGTATCGCTGGTAGATCGGCTCCAGCGGGGTTCCAGCATCGCCGGCGAGTAGGTTCTGGACCGTAAGCGGGGCGGCGTCCCAGGCCAGACCCAGTTGGCGACACTCTTCGCCGAACGCCTCGATGGTTTCATGATCCTTGCCAAGCGCGTCGATTTCCGCAGCCCAAGCAGGTGTGTCGTCTGTCCGCTGCCTCGCTTTAGCGATGAGTTGTTCGTACAGGTCATCACCTGGCTTGAGTCCCAAGGTAGCCGCAGTTTCCTGTGCCTGCCGCAGAGCGCCGTCGGCAAGGGAGGTTCCGGCAGCTAGGCGTAGCCCTTCCGCGCCACGTGGCAAAATGCCGAGACTCTGTGCTACGGCCGCCGCGTACACCCGCTCATGCGCTAGGGCGGCGTAGCCACTTCGGGTAGGAGGGTTGATCACCGTGATTTGCTGTGGGTAGTAAGCCGAAGTCTGTGGCACGCGCATCACCTGCGGTCGGCCGGTACGGCAAGTGGAGCACCACCGCGTGATTGGTTGTTCGGAGCGTTGCCGACATCGGGTACAGGTCCAGTACCACCGAGATATCTGTAGATCGCGCGTGTTATGCAGACGCATCGGCGCCCGGCAGCCGGAGTCGCAGCGAGGCGCGTTGATCTCTTCTAGATGACCGCACTCATGGACTTCACTCCAGGAGAATTGCTCCATCGGTCCATGCTCCCCAACAGGGCAGGCCGGTATTGGCTCCCCGATACGAACATTCTGAAAGGCCCGGCAATCCCGGCACAGAAAGGTGTTGGGAAAGCGGCTGGCTTTGAGATCCTCAGCCTTGACCAGATTGAACTGACGTCGATCGATAATGTCCAATTCCGCCTTGGCGCCTGGACCAGCGGCGTTGGTAGCGGCGAAGGGGAGGAGCAAACGGCGGAGTTGTGGGGCGACCCACCCCTCGGGGACATCGAGGGGTGTGACCTGGCGCGGAGGTTCCCCGATGACGGACCCTCTTGATGACCAGTTGTAGGGTTGACCCGGCATGTAGCGCCAGAGTGCCCCTATATTGCTGCGATTGAGCTTGTCGAAGGCCATGACGAAGTTCTTCCTCGTAGGCGGAAAATGGCGACGTAGCGAACTAGTTGTCCGTGTGGTTATACGTCGCCGTAAATAGTCAGAGGCTCTTCGATGTCACGAAGAGATCGAGGCACAGACGGACGTAGCAGTTCAGGTATCCGTTTGCCGCTTTCCGCGCGTAACGGGAGGGCGGTGAGCTGGTCCGCGACCCAAGCGTCAATCGCTTCTCGGTGCATCCGGTGGTAGACGCTCGTGTCGCTTATGTAGAAGCCTCGACGTAGCAGTGAGACGAGCATGTCCTGCTTGATCTCACCGCTGTTGACCGCCTCGCGGAACGCTGTCGAGTCGGCGAGGGAGCGGCGCCGACGGCCTCCGGTGATCCATTTTCGATCGAGCACCTGGAGAAGCCAGGCCATGAGCCCACCAGGCAGAACGCGCTTAAGCACGGGTACGGACTGGCGGTTCACCGGTACCTTGTGAACCAATCGGTCGAGGTAACGAACCCATTCCGGGTAATAGCGGTAGACGCTGGCGTCCCTGTCCCGGCTCGGATTGATCACGTTGACTACCAGGCCGGGGTGGCTTCGTCCTACGCGGGCGGAGGCCTGGATGATCTCGGAGGCTTGGGTCGGCGTGCCCATGACGGCCATAACGCCGAGCCTCGCGACATCGAAACCGTGGCCGATGGCCTTCGTGGCTGCGATGATCTTTACTCGGCTGAAGTCGTCTTTGGGCGGAGTAACCAGCCTAGAAACGGCAGAGCGTACGGTCCCCGAATCGGTGTCCCCATTGATAATTACGAGGTTATCCTCGCTGCTGAGAAGTTCTCGGACCGCATGGTCACGGGTGAAGCTGGTCAGATCTTCGTTGCGCAGGCAGTACGCGACGAGCACCTCGTACAGGTCTTCACCCGCGACCCGAGCAGTTTCGACGACGTCGCCATCATTGGCGTCGAGCCCAGCCTCTCTGACCACGGCCCTAGGGTGGTCACGAAGGTCCTGCGCCCAACGCGCATGAACAACCGCTACCTCCCGGGTGGCGGTGACCATGGTGCTCGCCCGCGAGCGTACGCCGAGATAGCGACGCAAGGGATCACCGACTCTGGTCGTCGACCAGAAGGTCTCACCGGGTTCTGGGCCGTTTACAGGAAAGCGGTGCGCTTCCCGCTCGTAGAGATGGCGTACCTGATCGTGGTATCCCTCGATTGTTGCGGTCGCGCCGACGATCTGGAAGGGCTCATTCTTGAGATGCTCGCTGATCGTTTGTAGGAGAGATTCATACATGCCGTCGAGCGCGCCGAGGCTTTCATCGAGCAAGTGGAGTTCATCTGCGATCTCCAAGCGTATGTGCCCAAAACCTCTTGGTACGGGATGCCGTTCTTCCTTGCAGCCGAACACTGAACACCAGGTGGGGTTGGCCGAATAGCCGTGCCTGGGACAGCGGGAATGTGCGCGCCCGAGGAGAATTTGGAACGCCTGGTTTTGTCCGAGTTGGGCCAACTTGTCTACGGTACCTACCAGTACGGACGGGGCACGTCGGTAGATGTCGTCATCGACGCCCCAAACTGGTAATACTCCAGCCAGACGACAGGATGAGTTTTTGCATATGTGTCGCATAGTGTGGCTTGAGTCATCCCACCTCACTTCGATGGAATTGCCGCACAGCGGGCAGTCGTTCAGGACTCGGCACGCTTCCGCTGTTTCCGGTGCTCTTGGGTCAGGGCCGCTGAAATTTCCACCAGGCTTGTAAAGCTTGTTGGGAGTGTTGCCTCCCCCAACGAAGTATCCAATGCCGAAAGCGGCTGTTCCGGAGATACGAGGGTCGTCTTGACGGACCAGTTCGGCGTTGAAAACCATCTTCGCGAAGCGTTCGGTCTGCTGCATGGCGAGCAGCCGCAGCGGGAACCGGGCCCATACCTGTGCGCCGGCGGTAACTCCTGTGTAACGCCCGTAGAAGAGCGTAACCAGCATGAGCCCGAGATAGGCCTCTGATTTCCCGCCACCGGTCTGGAACCAAACGATGTTGACCTTGGGATACTTCCTGGGGGCAACCATCCCGGGAAGGCAACCGACGATCCAGGCGATCTGGAACGGCCGCCAGGCTGAGTATTCGTCCTGTGCGGCGGCTTTGATCACTTTGTTTGCCGCGATGAAGGCGTCACGGACGTGCGGATCGGAGCGCAGTGCATCCAGACCAGTTCGCACCCATTCGACTTCCTCCCGCGCGGCTCGCGCGTCCTGTTCGGCTTCCTCCCGCGCCTGGGCATCCCAACCTCTGGCGGCCTGCAATACATCGAGGGCGGCTTCCCCCCAGTGATCGTTGACCCAGATTTCGAGCATCCCTACAAGTTTGGAGATGGTGCCTACAGGATCCATGATGAGCGAGTCGAAGGTCGTGTCGATCGGAGCTTCTCGACCGTGCTGACCCTTGGAGGCCTCACGAGGATAAGCGCGCCATGTCGGTTCTTCGGCGGCGAACTCAGTCCTCAGTATGGTCTGTCCCGCTTTGACGTGGCAGGTAACGGGAGATGCATGGCCGAACGCGGGAACGATGCGCTCATAACGGTGGGACTGGGCAACCTGCTCCAGCTCATAGGGCTCGATATTGGTATCAGCCCACGCTGTCAGCACCACCTCACAGAGACGAGTATCCAGGTATGCCTCGTCATAGGGGCGGATCCCGTCGATTAGCTGATTCGTAGGAGCAGGAGTGGTATTCACTACCGCGACGAATACCTCAAAGAAACCGTCGATTGGCGTAACGTCGATTTCGATAGCCGCTCGATGGTCGGGCGGTGTTATGTCTGTCGGGTGAACGAGACTGCGCACACTGTACGCGGCCCAGGTTCGTTCGTCGATGAGGTCGCGGTCGTGGGGCAGCCCTCCATCAGGGACGCCGGGACGGCGCTGTCGGAAAAATAGGCCGGCGTGGGGCGCTGCGGCAGAGTGCAGCGCGGCCGTGATCTCAGCTTCACCAACGCGTATTGACCTCGCCCCATCCGAAGAAAGCGGGACCGTGATCTGAACGGGCTCCATCGCGATCTTTGTCCAGATTCGAGCTATCTTGTAGCCGTTCGTTTGCCCGTTTCTAGGTGCCCTGCCACTGGTCTGTGCGTTCCCGGCGGAAGGCGTTGGTCGTAGTTCATCCTTGACGCCCGCGCCCTCGGAGCCCGAGCTGAAGTCCGCGTCCACCGCTTCGCGCTGTTCGGCGAGGGTCGGATGCAGAGCCAGATAGACCGCCGCGCTGACCTGGACAGTCAAGCTGTCGGGCAAGCGTCGCACGCGGAACGAAAAGCCCTGGGCGGGAGGAGTTATCTGGAGCCCGCGGAAGCCCGCGTTGGTTTCGGCGATCAGCTTGGGTTCGCTGGCAAGCATGCCAAGCCACAGCCGCTTGTGTGGCTGGTCCAGCAGACGAGTGCCTGTTGGAATAGAGAGCCCAACGGCTTGATCGACGATACGCCGAGAGAGACAGCCGAGCAGGGCATCATAACACCGAGCACGCGTCATAGCCACTATGGCGCCATGAGGAGATACAGACACACCAAAGCTCCTGGTTGAAGAGACAAGGCGTGACGCCGGTGGGCACGTCCGGAACATCCCTCGCGTGACCTGCTGAAATAAGTGAAGGTGAGAGCTATGTGCTTACTGTGCGTCTTGGGTTACCTCACACGGTAGCTCGTTCATGGCCAGTTCGTCCCCTGCTTTCGTGGAATCTCCTAGGCAACAGGGACAAACTGCAGGTGGTGCTGGTGGTCAGTCTCCTTCGAGACGCGTGTCGCTCCGCTCGGTTAGACCGGAAGGCGACTTGGCACCCTGCGGAGGGAGATCCCAATGGCGTCGTGCTGGAGGAGGCTGCTGCCAGACGGACTGTTGATACGCCCTATCTACGGATCAATCGTGCTACTGGTAGGTCTTGCGCGCGCTGGGGTAGGGGCCAGGCTTCGGGTACATGATGGCGTAGCCTGGGAGCGCGACGATCTGCCACTGGGGTTGAGCTTGAGCGATCGTCTGACCCAGGAGCATAAATAGCTCGTCAGCGGTAGGCGCATCGCTTGGAACCACTACATGAAGATCCTTTTGAAAGTCGGCCGCCTGATACCGAAAGACGTACGGAAGTGCGGATTTAACGTGTTTGAGTAGATCGGACATTATGTAGGGGCCTGCTGTGATGTCGTCACAGATCCAGTTAAGGTTGGCTGGATACTGGGAGTCGAAGTGGTCGGCCTCGAAGATCGTGGTGTCGCGATTCTGCCCAGGATCATTACTTCCAAATCCGTTGAAGTTCCACGGGGCCTCGCCGTCGGTCTTGTAGTAGTGGATCAGCAAGCGCTCTGGCGCAACCGCATGGAGATCCTCGTCGACAAATAGGCAGACATAGCCAACGTCGCGAATGTCGATGTTCAGGCGGCTGGAGAGCTTGCGGTGGTGCTTGCTAAGTCGCTTTGGGAGGGACGGGTCGGCTTTGCCGACATACACCATGTCCCCGTTCACGTACAACTGGTAGACGCCAGCACGATTTGGCAGTGCGGCGATCGTCTGAATGGTGAGCGGCTCGGGATCGAGAGAGGCAAGTGAGGAAACGAGCTGGTCCGCCAGTGCTCGTGTGATGCTCAGCCGGAACTCGGCGCTCGCAACCATCGGCAACTCCTTGCTCCAGTGATCTTCGTCTGGAGCAGACTAGCAATTCGGGTAGGTCGTGATACTGGGTACATCGTTGCCGGTTCATCGCGGGATGATCACAGTTTTGGAGCGTTGCAAAGCTTCTGGACCTTGTGCCGCTAGGCCGTCGCGCTAGCGGTCGACCGTATTTGCAGCTGGCTCGTTAGAGCTGCGGGACAGGAGCAAGCGGGTGTGAGGGGCGCTGTACTGGCGACTGGGGGTCGTAGCAGGGGCTCTCTGGACTAGACGAACACTTCGAAAGAGTTTTCGTAGATGAGCTTGAAGATCGTTTATTCCGCGGTACACTTCCGTCATGCCTGATCAGCGAGAAGAGTCGGTTCGTGGTCGTACCAGCGTTGAGTTGTTCGCTGGTGGAGGTGGTCTGGCCATGGCGGTTCACCGCGCAGGCTTCCGGCCTCTCCTGTTCAACGAACACGCCAAACGGGCTTGTGAGACGTTGGTCGCTAATGGCGCTGAAGTTATCGAAGAGGGGCGACCACTCCCTATTCCGGCCCCTGGTGAGCCATGGCCGCTCAGAGCTGGTGACGTCCAGAAAGTCGATTTCGAGTACCTGGAAGGGAAGGTGGACGTCCTAGCAGGCGGCCCTCCGTGTCAGCCCTTCAGCCTCGGCGGGGTAGCCAAGGGGGATGAGGACGAGCGCAACATGTTCCCCCAGATGTTCCGCGCGATCCGAGAGATGAAGCCGAAGGCGGTCATCTGCGAGAACGTCCGAGGACTGCTACGTCCGTCGTTCAAGCCTTACTTCGACTACATCCTGCGCGAGCTGGAGTTGCCCTTCGAGGAGCGGAAGGAGGGCGCTACCTGGCAGGAGCACGATGCGGTGCTGAGACAGCGAATCGGGGAGGAAACCGAAGGCCCAACCCGGCGGTACACAGTCATCATGACGCCGGTCAACGCGGCGGACTACGGCGTCCCCCAGATCAGGAACCGGATCATCATTGTGGCCTTTCGCGCCGACCTCAAGGTTGATGTGCAGAGGTTCAAGGAGTTGGTGAAGCCGGGCTTCTCGGAGGCCGCGCTTTTCCACTCCATGGTCAGTGGCGAATACTGGAAGTCCCACAGGGTTCCAGACGCCGTGAGGGAGAGCGTGATGGCACGTGTGCCGAAGGTCATCCCCGACCCGGGTGACACCAAGCCGTGGCGGACCCTTCGCGACGCGATCGCGGGAATCGACGGTAACAAGCCGCTGCCCCGAATCCCTACCGAGTTCCTGGACCGCAGGGAGCACCTACTTGGTGGCTTTACCGATCACATCGGTTGGCCGGATGCGCGGATCTACCCTGGTCACACCCCGAATGAACTCGACCGCCCCGCCAAGACCGTCAAGGCCGGCGTCCATGGGGTGCCCGGCGGGGAGTCAGTAATGCTCCTTGATGATGGGACTCATCGGTATATGACCGTACGCGAGACCGCTCGTGTCATGACCTTCCCTGACGACTGGAAGCTGCAAGGTCCCCGCGGAGAGAAGATGCGGCAACTCGGCAACGCCGTACCAGTCCTCTTGGGCGAGGTCTTCGCCAAGGCGGTCGCCGGGATACTCAGGGAAGTTGAAGATCGGGTATGACCGCCGACCAGGGAACTGAAGCGGGGCGGTGGAGGGACAAGCCGCCGCCCCTTCGAGCGTGGAAAGGGAAAGCGCGAACACGGGAAACCCGAGCCGCAGAACAGGATCGCGCCGCCGGAGGACGGCATCAGCGCATAGTGGACCTTGGCAATGGGCGCTTGGCCTGCGCGTCCATCGAGCTCAAGGTTTATCCTAAGACTCGGCGTATCCGTGCCTATCTCCGCTGGTCGGACAAGGGACGGTCTCCTGCTGTTTACGTCGGAGAAGTCGACCATGAAACTCGCGCGAGAAACCTGGCCGAAGCGTGGGAAACAGCCATCAGCTTGGGCCTGCTCACACCTCAGAGTCCTTCCCCGATTGAGCAGTCGTGGGCGTCGTCTCCCGCCGTACGCGTCGTCATGCAGGGCAATCGGAGCCGCGACACGCGCCCCGAGCGTGTGCTGCGGTCGGCTGTGCACGCCCTCGGTCTCCGATACCGAGTTGCCTCTCGCCCAGTGCCGGACCTTCGCCGCACCGCTGACCTGGTGTTCACGAAGGCGAAAGTCGCCGTCTTTCTCGACGGCTGCTACTGGCACGGCTGTCCCGAGCACTATCGACCATCGCAAAAGAACTCGGACTTCTGGCAGAAGAAGCTGGCGTCGAACCAAGCACGCGATCGCCAGACCGACGAGCTCCTTAGAGACGCTGGCTGGGAGGTTGTCCGGGTGTGGGAACACGAAGACGCCCAGGCAGCGGCAGACCGCGTCGCTCGGACGGTACGCGATAGGCAGTCACGCGTCCCAGCCCAAAGATCAGCGGAATGCCAAAAATCCGTTTGATCTCCAGGAAGTCGGCCCGATGGAGTTGATCGCGAGTCGACTGGAGACAGGGCCGGTAAGAACTCAGATTGATCGCTGGCTGGACCTTCGAGTCCATCTGCCGTGACGTGCAATATGCGCGCAATGATCATGAGTGTGAGAGCGGTGCAGAGGTGACGCGCCGCAGGTCACGGACGGTGTCACGCTGAGAACGGTCACGTCCTGTAAAACCATCGACGCTCCAATCCTGGGAGCCAACTTGGGAGCCAACGGGCTGTACGACCCCGAACCGAGCTGAACTGATGTGAACAGGCGGCTCGTGCGCGACCTGCGCAGTGAACGCGCCTGAACGCCCCCGGACATCGTTTGGGGATCTACGGATCAGAAGGTTGGGGTTTCGAGTACCTCCGGCCGCACAGCGCGAAGGCCCAGGCCATCATCGCGATGACCTGGGCTTTTTCGTGTTCTGGATCAGGTGCCGGTGTCCGGCCGTGTCCGGCTGTCGGCGGCTGTCTCCGGCTGATCTTTCCCAATGGGTTCCCGCGGTCCGGGGCGCAGAACGTCACTGATCCGCCGCATGGCGGTCTTGTCGTGACCCACGAGGCACTCCTCGTAGGTGCGGTGCAGGACCTCCACGCTGTTGCCTGCCCACTCGGCCACCTGCTTCGGCGAGACCCCCGCGTTCAGCCAGATGGACAGGCATGCGTGCCGAAGGTCAGAGAGTCGCTTGGCCAGCGGTGAGGCGTACTCTTCCTTGCTCAGCGCGTCCCGCCGGGCTCTGTCTTACACTCGCTGAATGGTGCTCGTGGCCAGCACACGCCCCGCACACCGTGACCCTGACGCCAGAGGGCCGGGTTGCCTTACCGGATTGGCCGGCGGCGGCAGCGTGAAATGAGACAGGCAGGGGTTGGGAAGTATCAGCGGGTGTCCGGTGCTGAGCGCGAGACGCTGAAGGCGGACTTGAAGCGCTGGTACCTGGACGCGAGTCGATCCGGGCGCTGTCGATCTCGACGGGCCGGAGTTACGGGTTCGTTCACCGGTTGCGGGAGGAGGCGGGTGCGCCGCGGCCCCGCAGTGCGGCAACCAGAGGCTGGCTCAATGTGAGGGATCATAGATCGTGAGCCAAGGGCTCATGTGGTTCTTCCCGGTCGCCAGTTTCGCGCCCAGTCGAATGCGGGCTTTGCCGTCCACCAACCGGATGCTCTTCGGCAACGCGCGGACGGGCACCTCCCAGGTGGCTTCATGAAATCCTTCAAGCACCTGGGGCAACCGATCTCCCATATCAAGGGGCAGGACGAGAGGGCGGTTCTCTAGGAACACCCCGATGACTTGTACGCGGGCCATGCCGCGATTCCGAAGGGTGACGTCAATGACGCGGTGCCGGACTTCTGTACCACTCGCCGTGGTCGATTGAACGCGCATGTCCTCCTGTGCAGTCACCGAAATGCGAGCGCCTGCCCGTCGGTAGGTGTGCCACGAGATGAAGAGGCTAAGGAGAGCAATAGCTGCCGCAGCCACTCCGATGTACCGGGCGAAGACATCTGGTTCGGCGGCGACGGCTAAGTAAGGTATGGGCACGATGCCATCGTCTCCCTAAGGTTCGCGGTGTGCACGTGGTTGGCCGTGAGCGGTTCTTCCGCCGATGTTTCGCCGCTTGCCCATACGCCCTTACGGACCTGGGGGACGCCTTCTTCCGCCAGCCAACGCCGTGCTTCCTCTGCCGCCTCGTTGTCCACAGTGCAAAGTGTCGGCCATCGCGCACCGGTATGGCGATCAGCGATACCAGATGACGAGGGCGTACGAAGGTCCGCTATGCAATTGAGGTATAACGGACGTTCCCTTGCGGCTTGGACCCGTCTGCCATCGGGTTCTCGGGGCGAACGTCGCAGCGGTGCTGTACAGCAACCGATACAGCAACGCCGCCTCACACGATCACACGACACCGCCCCGTATCCACGGCCGAAGCAGGGAAGCGTGTCGTCTACGTTGTGCATGCCCTTCCCTACGGATCAGAAGGTTGGGGTTTCGAGTACCTCCGGCCGCACAGCAGCAAGAAGGCCCTTGAACAGGCATTACGCCATCAGGGGCCTTCTTGGTTCCTAGATCGTTCGGCCTTCTTGGCAACACCCTTGCCAACAGGGTCTCTTTCCTACTCGCCGACGGCGTCCGCGAAGACATCAGTCGCGGAGGCCTCCGCCGCCCGGATCACATGGGCGTAGACCCGCAGCGTGATGGACGGGTCGGCATGGCCAACAGCCCCAACGGAAGAGGGGCTTACCACCGAACGGCTACGGTCGAAGGTGACAGCAGCGCTGACAGCAACGTCCCCGCACACGGACTCACTTCGGCTACCGTCCACCACCCTCTGACCACGGTCTCCGCTACCCGACCAGGGTGGTTGGTCCGCCTGAAAAACGGACGGTCACGTTCACCCAACCCATTGACGGACAGCACGGCTCCGAAAACCATGCGGTCCTTCTGAACGGAGGTTCCCGTTCGACGCCGCCTTGTCCATCGTGGTCGCGCTGGCTCCGTCTTCACCGTGGGCCTGCGCGGCATGCACCCAGACTCGCAGCGTCTCGCGGCTGACCCCCAGATCCCGCGCGATCGACGTGATCGTCCGATCCGGCCTCGACAACACCAACGCGTCAGCTTGAACTCGGGCAGGTAATTCTTCATCACTGTCAACGACATCCCTTCTTCTGGACCTCAAGATCCAGTCTCCGAGGTGTCCGCATTCAAGGGGGAATGTCAGCACTGAAGTCTCCCGAAGTTCGCATCCAGATCATCCAGTGTCCGGATTCGGCTGGGGTGCGGGGGGCGCGGTGTTCGGTGCGGTCGAGGCGGTAGCCCAGGCGTCGGGGGATGGCGGCGCTCGATGCGTTGGCCGCGTCGCAGTGGATCTCGACGCGGTCGACGTCGTCGAGGAGGAGAGCGGCCTCGGTGAGCGCTGCGGCGGCGCGGGTGATGATGCCTCGGCGGGTGTGGTGGGCGTGGACCCAGTAGGCGACTTCCAGGGCGCCGGTGCCGATTCGGGCGTGGAGGGCGACCGCGCCGAGGAGCGTGCCGTCGGTTTCGTCGAAGACACCGTAGGAGAAGGCCCGGGCCGAGTGCCATGCCTCATCGGACTGCCGCTGGAAGGCTCGCAGAGCTTCGTGGTCGAGGGGGGCGGTGGCCCAGGGCAGCCAACGACGCAGGTGGTCGCGGGAAGCGGTGATCGCGGCGTGCCGGGCGGGGATGTCGGTGTCACGCCAGCGCCGAATCAGGAGACCGTCGGCTCTGACGGTCTCCGGCGGGCGCTCGGCCCGGTTCAGGACGTCGCGGAGGGCGGAGACCAGGCGGCGGTTCTCGGCGTCGGTGCGGCTGGAGATGCGGACGTATCGTTCTGCCGAGTCGAGCGACTTGCCGGAGCAGTCCTTCACGAGGATTCCGTGCCGGCGGAAGAGTTCGGCGGCGACGTCGGAGGCGAGTGCCGGGGCCGCCAGCCGGACCAGGACGAAGTTGGCGTCGGGCCGGTGGACGTGGTCAAGGGCAGCGATCGCCAAGAGCCGCTCGTACAGCGCGTCCGTGCTCTGCCTGACCAGGCTCAGGCTCAGGGCGAACGCCTGCTGGTACCTCGGCAGCAGCCGGAGGAAGGATTCGGCGATCCCGTTGACGTTCCAGATCGGCATCTCGGCGGCCACACGGGCGAGGAGTCCGGTGTCGGCGGTGGCCAGATAGCCCAGGCGTAGACCGGCGACACCGTAGGCCTTGCTCATGCTCTTGACGATCACCAGGTTCGGATGGTCGGCGAGCCGTCCCTCCAGGCTGTAGCGGACCGCGCAGAAGTCCGTGAAGGACTCGTCCACGATCAACCGGGTCCCGGTCTTGGCGAGCAGCTTGCACAGCCGCAGGAGTTCCTCGGGCGGGATCGCGGACGAGGTCGGGTTGTTGGGCGAGTCGAGGATCAGAGCATCGCTACCGGCCGCCGCCCGATGGAGGCTCTCGGCGTCCACGGTGAGCTCCGGCGGCAGGAGGGCGACCTTGCGCGCGTTGGGGAAGACCGACTCGTACTCGTTGAACCCGGGGACCACGAGTACGACGTCCTTCAATACCCGTGGCAGGACCTTGATGAGCTCGCTGGCACCGTTGGCCACGATCAGCCGTTCGGCGGGGACGTCGATCGCCGAGGACAGCAGGTCGCGCAGCCGGTCGTGCCCGACCGGGTAGTGGATCAGGGCTTGGCGGAACTCGGCCGTGAGCGCGTCGATCAGATCGTCGGTGGGGAAATAGGGGTTGTAGAGCAGGTCGTGGTCGACGGCCTCGTGCCGCCAGTAACCGCCGTGCTGACCGTTCAGCAGCGCGCGCCGCTGGTCGGGGGTACCGAAGCGGTAGTCGGCGAGTTCCAGATCGGTGGCGTCGTCGACCTCCTGGTTCGCCAGGTCCGCGCAGTCCACCGCCCGGATCGGGAAGCGGGTGGAACGGGCGAGCACCGCCTCATAGAACTCCTGCTCGCCGCCGTCCGCGATCAAGGTGTCCAGCAGCGGTACGAACTCCTCACGCAGGTATCGCGCGCGCAGCAGGTGCACGTTGAGTGTCTTGTGGACAAGGTCGAGGGGCGGCCGGTCGGCTCCCGACAGATGGACCCGGCGGACGAGGCCGTCATCGGCCACGTCGAGCACCGTGCCGTTGAGGCCGCGCCGCCAGGGAAAGACCGCCGAGACCGCTTCGCCGGGGGTGTCGGCCAGCCGGGTGAGCAGGTCGGGGGCGAACACGACGTCGCCGTCCAGAAGGTACAGGTCGGTGTCGAGGTGCTCGCGGGCGAGCCACAGCGAGTAGGCGTTGTTGGTGTCGGCGTACCTGGGCGAGAGGACGAAGCGGAGTGTCATCCCCGCGAAAGTCTCGCCGGCCGACTCGGTGATCTCTTCCGCGCGGTGGCCGGTCACGATGATCGTCTCGCGGACGCCCACAGACGCCAAAGCAGCCAGCGCGCGATGCAATATCGGCACTCCGGCGACCGGAGTGAGTGGTTTAAGGCGACCCAAACGCGTTCCCAGTCCCGCCGCAAGAATAATTGCACGAATGGGACGAGGTGTCAGCACGGAAGATCCCTTCTCCAAGGGAAGAAAAGTATGCCTGTCAATATATGGTATGGAAGGTTACTATCCGACGAAAGTCAAGAAGCTTCCCGGGAGACCACTATGACCGTGACACCCGAAAAACTCGTCCTCACCGTCCCGGTCCCCGAAAATGGCGGCGCACTCGCCTGGTTACCGTCCTATCCTCGCGACGGCGGCATCCAATCCGAAATCACGACCTCCAGCACGACGACCACGACTTCGACGACCACGGAGTTCTTCGAACCGGTACCGGACCTGGATCCCGTCACCTTGCCCACCACGACGACGACCACGACGACCACGACGACGGTCGAGTTCTTCGAGCCTGTTCCCGAGCCGGTCCCGACGACCACGACCACGACGACCACGACGACGGTCGAGTTCTTCGAGCCTGTTCCCGAGCCGGTCCCGACGACGACGACCACGACGACCACGACGACGGTCGAGTTCTTCGAGCCTGTTCCCGAGCCGGTCCCGACGACCACCACCACGACGACCACGACCGTCGAATTCATCGAGCCGGAGCCGGTACCGGTGCCGACCACGACCACGACCACGACGCCGGAGTTCGTCGACGTGCCCCCGACGCCCGTCCCGGAACCGGACGACCAGCGCGGCCGGGGGCACGACGAGGGTCACGGACGTGGCCACGACGAGGGTCACGGACGTGGCCATGACGAGGGTCACGGACGTGGCCACGACGAGGGTCACGGACGGGGTAATGACGAGGGTCACGGACGGGGCCACGACGAGGGCCACGGACGGGGTAATGACGCCGACCATGACGACCGTGGACGCCACCTCGGACAGCCCGGCCGCGACTCTGGCGGCCACGACGACCGCGGCCAGCACAAGGGACGTTCCTGATCCTGATCCGGCTTCTGAAGATCTTGGAGTGTTCCGAGTAGATGGCACGAATGACGATAGGGATGGCGGTGTACGACGATTATGACGGCGTCTACTTCACCATCCAGGCGACCCGGCTGCTACAGGCGGCCGACATCGACGACATCGCTTTTCTGATTCTCGACAACAACCCGGGAGGACCGATCTCCGCGGCCCTGGAAACGTTGGCGAAACGTGTTCCCCGATGTAAATATGTCCCTTTTGCGGCATATGCGAGCACCGGTGCACGGGACATCATCTTCCGAGAGGCGACGACCGAATATGTCATGTGCGTCGACTCGCACGTCCTTCTGGAAAGCGGATCCGTCCGGGCTCTGCTCGACTATTTCGACACCAGCCCCGGCTGCCTGGACATCGTCCAGGGTCCGCTGCTCCAGGACAGCATGGCGGGCAACGTCGCCACCCATCTGAAGGACGAGTGGGGAGCCGGCATGTGGGGTCGCTGGGCCTGTGACCCACGCGGCCAGGACCCGTCGGGAGAACCGTTCGAGATCCCCATGCAGGGGCTGGGAGTGTTCGCCTGCCGCCGTCTTGCCTGGCCCGGCTTCAACCCGCGCATGCGCGGCCATGGCGGGGAGGAGGGCTACATCCACGAGAAGTTCCGGCGGGCGGGCGGGCGCGCGATCTGCCTGCCCTCCCTCCGCTGGGTGCACCGCGGCTTCCGTGCCGGCGGGACCCGATACCCCGCGTTCTGGCGCGACCGCGCCCGCAACTACGTGCTGCTGTACGAGGAGCTCGGCTGGGACCTCGACGGGTTCGAGAAGCATCTCCACGAGCTCTTCGAGGCGGAGGGCTCCGCTCAGGCCGCGGCCACCCTCGCCCTGGCACGCAGGGAGGCGGCCAACCCCTACGCCCGGTTCGACGCGGTGTTCTGCCTGCACCGCGACGCCGTCCAACGACGTTGGCAGCGCGGCAGACGGGAGCTGGCCGCGCTCGGCATCGACTGGTTCGTCGAACCGGTCCACGCGCCCAGCCGGGCCGAGGCACTGCGCTCGATCGTCGCCACGGCACGCGGCCGCGCGCTGGAGTCCATCCTCATCCTCGAGGACGATCTGCTGCCCGGCGCGGAGTGGGCCGCCCGGCTCCGGTCCTTCGTCACCGGCGACGGCCCCTGGACGTCCTGGCGACCGGACGACGGGGAGGCTCACGCCCTGGCCCTCCACCACACGGCCTACGACGAGGTCCTGTCCGGCGGTGCCGATCCCGTCGTCGCCTCCTGGCTGGAGCAGGAGATCCCCGACACGCTCGCCCCGCTCGTCCCGCCACCCGCCGACTGGAGCTTCCCGCGCAATCCGCAGTGGGCCGTCGACGGCATCTACCGCTGTCTGAGTACCGCGCACGAGGTGCTCGGCAAGCTCGGCGTCCCCTACACGATGATCGCGGGAACGCTCCTGGGCGCGATCCGCCACCACGGCATGATCCCGTGGGACGACGACGCAGACCTCGCCTTCCGTGAGCAGGACCTCGCGGCCGTCCTGGACGCTCGCCCGTTGTTCCTCGACCTCGGCTGCGACATCAAGGAGACCGAAGTCGGCCTGAAGGTCTTCCCGGCCGACCGGCGACTGCCGCACGTGGACCTGTTCCCGCTGCGCCGGCAGGACGACGGTCTGTGGGGCTACGCGAACGACCGCCCGCGCCTTACCTGGCCCCGGCCCGATCTCACCGACCAGGACCTCCATGATCTCCGCCCGTTGCCCTTCGGCCCTCTCTCCCTCCAGTGCGTCCCGCCGTCCACCGCTCACACCTATCTCACCCGCGCCTACGGACCCCGCTGGCCGACGTCCGTCCGGCTCAAGCGCGACTCCCCGAGCCGGGCCGCCGCCGAAAACCACACCCTGCGGCCGGAAGACCTGGCCCCGGCCCTTCCCTCCACCTGGCCATGATCCCAAAGCATCACCGTGGACAGTCAGGAAGTTGTGCCCCGCCGATCTGTCCTGTCGGTTGCGTTCACGGAGGTGGTGTACGCGACGTGGCGATCACGGTGGACGATCCGCATCATGCTCCTCAGCTTGAACGCTGATGCTGTCACCTCATGCGGATGGCACCCAGAAAATGTGATCTTGCTAGCGGAAGTGCTAACACCGTCCCTGGACGGGCGTGGACTTCCATGGAAGGTGATCAAGCGGGAGGCGCCTCCGCGCAGGTCTTTCTGTCAGCGGTGGACGTCGGCGGACGTTCTCGAACTGGCTACGGATCAGAAGGTCGGGGTTTCGAGTACCTCCGGCCGCACAGTGCAAAGGCCCAGGCCATCATCACGATGACCTGGGCTTTTTCGTGTTCTGGATCAGACTCCCCGCTGCGGCTCTTCGGCCGGTCGCGGCCCGCGCCACCTGCGCGCTTTCGATCACCAGACGGCAGACCACGATGGACAAGGAAGCTCTTTATCGGTGTCGTCGCGGTGGCGGCCGTGACGATCGCTCACTTCGGCGATGGCCGTAACCGGTCGGGGCGATGGGCTGCCGCGGCCTTCGTTCCTCAGGTCCTGCCACTGGGCAAGTGCGTACGGCTGCCGGCGATATCCGCCACAGCCTCACGTCAGGCAGCGTCGACACTCTCCATCCTCATTCCCAGTAGGTAGGCAGGGTACGGCCCGGCCGCCATGGCCGGGCCGTACCCGGTGATCTCAGGCCGGGACCAACTGCCACTGCTGGTTGGCGCCGCCGTTGGCCGTCCACTGCTGCAGTTGCAGCCCGGCCGTGCTGCTGCCGGCGTTGACGTCGAGCATCTTTCCACTCGGGACGTACTTGAGGGTGTAGGAGCCGTCGGAGGTCGTGGCGATGGTCCAGGTGGCGGTGCCGCTCTGCTGGACCACCTTGGCACCGTCCGCGGTGGAGTTGCCCGCGACAGCGATCGGCTTGCCGCTGTTGCGGTTGACGATGCGGTAGTTGCCCGGCGCGGGTCCGCTTGCGCCGAGGTTGAAGTACTCCACCGCGTCGCCGAACGTCGTGGCGCCCGACTTGGTGGTTGTCAGTACCAGGTACACCCGTGAGCCGCTCGCCGGTGTGGTGAAGGTGACCGGCTGGGTGACCCGCGAGCCGAGCGGGACGGTCAGGGTCGTGCTTCCGGACGCGACGACCGCGCCGGTCGGGCTGTCGAGCCGCGCCGTCCAGGTGAAGCCCACCGAGGTGTCGGCGAAGTCGTCGTTGAAGACGGTGATGGTGCGGGTGACCGAGGCGTTCCGGGCGTAGGTGGGCACGGCCTGCGGCAGCGGGAAGGTGCCGTTCGCGTCCGAGTTGCCGGAGGCCGACCAGTACGGCAGGTCCACCGCTGCCACCGGGTTGAACGCCGCCTGCACGCGCTGGAACTGCGGGTTGCTCCAGGGGTCCGAGAGGTTGTCCGCGCCGTAGACAGGGCGACCGCCCTCCTCCGGGACGAAGTCGGTGGTCCGCACTCCGGGCCCGACGCTGGCCCAGGCGGACAGCAGCGTGTACGGACGCAGGTCGGAGGCGTCCTTGCCGCGCTTGGCCAGGGTTGCCGTGGCGAACCACTCGAAGCCCTGCTTGGTGTTGCATGCCGGCCAGATGTACTCGCCCTCGCCGTCGGGCCGCCCGTTCACGGTGATCAGGCGCTCCCCGTACTTGGCGAAGCCGTCGACGTAGTGCGGGATCACCGCGAAGTTGGCGTACGTCATCCCGGGATAGCCGTTGACGTTCCCGTTGACGCCCACCTCGGTGATGATCGGCCGGGTGCCGTCGGCGCCGTTCATCGCCGCGTACAGGTCCTTCTCGAACTGTTCGGAATCCTGGCCGCTCTGGTTCGGCTCGTTGGACTGACTCCAGCGGATGACCGCGGGGTGGTTGCGGTCGCGCAGGACCAGCGCACGGGCGTGGTTGACCATGTTGTCGTGCCCGGCGATCCAGTCCTGCTTGTCGGAGGAGCCGCGAATCGCGGTCTCGCCGATGATCATCAGGCCCATCTCGTCGGCGACGTCCAACATGTAGGGGCTGGCCGGCTCCTGGTGGATGCGCACCACGTTGAAGTTCAGCCGCTGGTAGTTGTCCACGGCCTGCGGCCAGCCGCCGTTGCCCGGCGAGGGCGGAAGGAATCCGGGCAGCGTGTCGAAGGCGTCGCCCTTGCCGCCGTCGTTGACCCGGTCGTAGTCGGCACCCTGGAGGTTGTCGCCGCGGAAGTTCACGCGCACGCCGTTGAGGTAGTAGTACTCACCGTTCTGGGTGGCCTCCCGGAACCCGAACCGGTACGCGGCGTCGCTGGTGTGCCCGTCATCGGTGGCGGCACGCACCGCCAGCCGGTGCAGCTGCGCCCGGTACCCCGATCGGTACGGCACGTTGGGCCACCAGTACGAGGTGCTGTCGAGGTTCCACGCGACCGGCCCGACGGTCACGGTCGCGGTCGAGCGGGCCGCCACGGTGACCGTACGGCTGGGCAGTTGCGGGTAGCTGAAAGCCGTTCCGTTGTCGGACGACAGCGACCCGGTCAACGTCACCGACCGGGAACTGCCCGAGGTGTTACGCACCGACACCATGCTGCGTTGGATGCCTCGAACACGGTTCCAAAATCGAATCGGCATGCTCGGAACCATCCGGACCTGTGTCGAATCTTCACCGTTGAACGGACCGATTCGATGCTGTCGGGCGCCTGGTGGAGGAATGGGCCCACCTGCGGCCCTATGCCGGCAATGACGAACGCACCGATGCCCTCGGAGACTTTCTGCACCGCTACAACAGCGGCGACAGCGGTTGCGTCTTCACCGCCGAACTCGGGCGACCTGTTGCGTCCACAACACGTCGGCGACCGGTTTTCCTGCTCGCCTGCCAGCGTCGAAGCGCCAGCCGTAGACGCCAGGGCCAGCAGGGACGAGACCCCGCCACTCGCGATCCGCCTTAGGGAATCTCCTCTGGAGGGCCGTGCGGGGCAGGTCGGTCGGTTGAGAAGTGCTCCGGAATCCGGCACGGACAGGACCTTCGACAAGCCCTGCCCTTCTGGTCGGGAGAGGGCTTTTCCCATGTGAACGATCAAATTCTCCGCCGTCCAGGTGGAAGCCCGAGGCTAGGTCGGGGTCGTCGTGGGGAGAAGGAGGGTGGGGGAGGCTTCGATGAATCGCAGGGGGACGGGGCCGTAGCGTTCGGGGAGTTCGGCGGTTGCCTTTCGGAGGTCGGTGGTGCCTATCTCCACGGCGGCGCCGTCGAAGCGGGCGGCCACCGTGGTGATGGGGACACCCTTGCGGGTCCAGTGGTCGATGTCGTCGGTGATGCGCTGGGCCAGGGCCTCCAGGCGGCGAGCGGAGTGGGCGGCGTCCCGGAGTTCGAGGGGGAGGGCGGGGAATCTGCCGCGCAGATCGCTGTCCAGGGTGGAGGACGGGACGCGGTAGACGATCAGCTTGGAGCCGTCGATGGTTGTCCCGGCGTACTGGTCGGGGTAGTTCTGGCGTAGGTACGTGCTGACGCGGTCGGCCAGGAAGGGCGCCTCGGCCTGGCCCGTGGGCGTGGAACTCGCGACGGTGGGTTGGGGAACGGGGGGCGTGGGGCCTTCGGGGGTGGCGGCCGTGTCGCCGCCGGGAGCCGCGCATGCCGCCGTGGTGGCGGCCAGGCAGAGGGCCGCGCCCAGGACGGTGGCCGTGGTACGGATGTGATGCCTGGCATTCATGAGGACGCCTCCGATCATATTGTCCGGTAAACAGGTGGAACGAAAAGCGGACGGGATGCGTTCGAACCGGGCGTGGAAAGATGTCCCCCGTTTTCGAGGAAAGATCGGCTCGTGGCATGAAAAAGGGGTCGTCGCTGAGTGCCGGCCCCTTTCTCGGTCATCGCCTGTCACACCCGGAGTCGTCGATCATCCGGTGACGACGGCCGTTTCAGGGAAGGCCGCGATCACGGTGTTCCACGGGAAGTGGTGGATGCGTCAGGCGCAGGTACGGCCGGCGGTCACATGACCGGTGCTCCGGCCGGGCGTCACCCCATCCCGTTCGTGACCAGAACGATTTCCGTTCGCCGCGACCGGATGACGTGACCGCGAGGTCCATCGGTGAGATCCTCCCCGCGGGAGTCGATGAAACGGAAGCGTTCGCAGGGAATGACAAAGGGGACCGGAGCCTTGGCCCCGGTCCCGATCACTCGACTCGGAAAGGTGTCAGGTGGGTCATCCGGGGATGATGGCGATGCCGGGGAACGCCGTGGTCGCGTTGCTCCACGGGGAGTAGTAGATGCGCCAGGTACAGACCCGGCCGGTGGGCCGGTAGCCGGTGCAGGGGACCTGGGTGCCGAAGTCGGTGGCGGTGATGGTGCCGGCGGCGTAAACCTGGTTGGTGTTGACCGGGTTGGTGACCTCGACCGGGCCGCCGCTGTCGCCGCCGCCGGCCGCGTTGGTGAACGCCTGCTGCTCGGCGCGGACGGTGCCCTGGATCAGCCAGCCCACGTTGATCGTGACGTTGACCGCGGTGACCTTGATGGTGCAGTTGGTGCCGGAGAAGCCGCCGGAGGTGCAGACGAACTGGCCGACGATCGAATTGGTGGCGCCGATCACGCTGCTGCTGAACTCCGTGGCGACGCTGCCGACGGGGTTGTTGAAGACCCGGCCCCCGGCGCTGGTGCCGATGAGGAGCACGTCACGGGCGGAGTTGCCGTGTGTGACAGGGCCGATGACCTGGCCGGTGGGGTCCACGGCGGTCTGGCCGACCGACGCGCAGTGCGCCGAGGTCAGCATCTTGGTGACGCCCTGGTAGGTCACCGCGAAACCGGTCGTGCAGGCGGGTGACGAAGTGCCCCACACCGAACCGCCCCACCACGGCGGGCTGTCGTCCCAGCGGCTGGCCACCTTGGGGCGCACACCGTGCTCAAGGGTGACCGGCACCGCCGCGCCGGAGATCGCCGTGCGGGTCGCGCCGGCCGAGGCGGTGGTGGCCTTCAGGCCCGAGCCGTCCTGAAGGGGCTCGATGGAGGTGATCAGATCGGTGTTCGCCCGGATGAGGCGATTCGCCTCACCCTCCAGCTCACGCGCCGAGTACCGCGCCGGCAGGACGCTGATCGCCACGTCGCGCCGCAACCGGCCCACGAGGTCGTTGATCGCCTTGGCGGGCTTGCCCTTCCAGTACACGCGCAGTTCGCGGCTCTCCGGTGACGCGATGACGCCCGCGTAGCCGTCGCCGTCGTCCGCCAGCGCTGCGGTGATCCGGTCGGCGGCCTTGACCATCTTCTGCTGGTCGAGCAGCAGGTCCTTCCACGAGGCGTAGCCACCCGGCACCGGCCCGGTGTGCTCCACGGATCCCGTGGTCGGGGGCTTGACCGGGTCCGGTGCGCCGGTGGCCTGGGCGGTGCCCATCCCGGCGGTGGCGATCATGACGCCGATCGTCGCGGCGAGGTAACGGAATCGAGCTGACCTACGGGTTCTCGGGGGGTTGTTCACTGTGGAGCCTCCTGGGCGATGACCTCGGCATTTCCGGCAAGCGACGGCCGATCGGTACTTCGTCCACGTCGGCCGGGGCCTGGCCGGCCGCGTGCGGGCGACGATCAGGGACCGGCACCCGCGCACCGGTCCCTGATCGCTCGCATCAGATCTCGTCGATCATCCGAGGGTGATGGCGATGCCGGGGAACGCGGCGGTCGCGTTGCTCCACGGCGAGTAGTACATCCGCCAGGCGCAGATACGGCCGCTGGTCACGTAGCCGGTGCAGGCCACCGAGGTGCTGCCGTCGATCGCGGTGTTGACGCCCGCCGCGTACACCTGGTTGGTGTTGGCCGAATTGATGACCTCCACCGGGCCGCCGCTGTCGCCCTGGCCGACCGCGTTGGTGTGCGCCGACTGCTCGGCCCGCACCGTGCCCGTGATCAGGTAGCCCACGTTGATCGTGACACCGACCTGCTGCACCTGGATGCTGCAGTTGGTGCCCGAGTACGCGCCGGAGGTGCACACCCACAGGCCCACGTAGGAGCTGGAGGTGCCGATGACCGAGTTGCTGAACTCCGGCGAGGTGGAGCCGAGGTTGTTGTTGAAGACCCGGCCCGCGGAGGTGCCGTTGATCAGCAGCACGTCGAGGCTGTTGCTGTCCGGCGAGATCGAGCCGATCACCTGGCCGGTCGGGTCGGTGGCCGTCTGACCGGCGTCGCCGCAGTGACCCGCGGACAGCATCCTGCTCGTCCCGCCGTAGGTGACGGCGAAGCCCGTCGAGCAGCCGCCGCCGGTGCTGGCGTTACGCCAGGCCGCGCCGCCCCACCAGGGCGGGGAGTCGTCCCAGCGGGTGGCCAGCGTCGGCTTGACGCCGGCCTCCACGGTGACCGGCACCGCCGAGTCGGCGACCTTCGATCGGGTGATGCCGTAGTCGGCGCCCGACACCGTGAGGCCCGAACCGTCGACGTTCGGCGCGATCGCCGTGATCACGTCGCCGGACGTGCGGACCAGGCGGTTCATCTCCCGCTCCAGCTCGCGGGCCGAGTAGGCGGCGGACAGGACGCTGACGGGCACCTCTTGGCGCACCTGGCCCAACAGGTCGCGGACGGACTTGGGAGTGTTCCCCTTCCAGTAAACGCGCAGCTCATGGTTCTCCGGCGCGGCCACGATGCCGGCGAACCCGGCGCCGCCCCGCGCCTTGACCGCGGCGGTGACGCGGTCCGCGGCCTTGACCAGTTTCTCCTGGGTGGCCAGCAGATCCTTCCAGGAGGCGAAACCGCCCGGAATCGCGCCGGCCGGCTCGATGGGCCGGGTGGTGGTGTCCTTGACGGGGGCGGGGGCGGGGGCCGCGACGGCCTGCCCGACGCCCATCCCGGCAAGGACGAGGGTGGTGCCGAGCGCCACTGCCAGACGACGGAAGGATCGTGAGGATCTTGTGGCAGTTGGGGGGATTTGCACCGGAATACTCCTTTGCGGGACGCCTGCTTGGATGTATCCGGTATTCCATGAATTAAGTTGTTAATCAACGACTTGACCGTAGTTATTGCGGCTGGTAAAGCCTTGTCCACATATTGATACCCCGGCTTCGCGCCCACGGGGAGTGGTGGTGATCGCCGAGACTCGACCTGCGAATACGCGTTTACAGGCCGCCTTAATTCCGGCCGATAGCACATGCCATTAGTTGTCCGCTTCCGGACATGGCGGAAAAACGATGATCATCGATTGACGGCGTCCTTGGGAAGCCCGGCGCAGAAGAAATCCGTTACCGGCGGGTAAACCCGGCGGACTGACGTCCATGTTTCGTGGAGATGTGGGCCGTGTAACGATTACTTTTCGGTCCGCTTTACGGATCCGTGCGATGTGAATCGCCTTGACCGGCCGACCTGCGCTTTTGTGGCGACAGCGTGGTTTCCGCAGGATCCACCGGTTCTTCGGCCGCGCGTCGAACGATTTTCATCCTCCGACGAGGGCCTGCCGGTCGCGGGTCGGCCGCGGGCTCGGTGTTCTGCCTGACGAATGTGGAAAGCTCCTGGCAGGCGGGTTGATCACCACAACCGGACCGTCGGAGCCAGGAGCTTCGAGCGCATTTCTGGCATGCCGCTCACACGCCACACTCCGCGGACCCGGAGAACGGGTGAACGCCCGGCTCGGTGGCCGGCGAATGAAAGTTTCCACCGGGGAGCTCGGGACAGCACCTCTGGATCAGCGGAGACGATCCTGCGTCGTCGGTGGTGTGAGGCGATGCCCGACACCGACCCCGAGGCCGACCAGATCCGTGAGGCCGCCCTGGAGGATGCCTTGCCCGTTGCCACGCCCGATGACGTCCTCGCTCGCCGAGGACGGCAAGGGCTACTCCTTGGGCGAACCCGAAGCGGAGGAATGGCACTCATGTCTTCGTGCCTGACGCTCCTGAGTTCTCCGTGTACGGAGGCTCATGAAACTCGGTTCCTGCGCGGATCAACCGGTGTCGACGGCCTGGGCCCCCTGGACACCGGGCATGTCCTTGACGGCCTTGATCACCCTCCGCGCGTCACCAGGATCCGTGAGCCTGATGTGGTAACTCTCCGGGAACATGGAAGTCCTGAACTTCCCGTTCATCCAGAAGTACTCGAACACCCGTTTGGCGTGCGCGGCATCCTCGACGTAGATCCGTTGAACCTGCCGCATGCCGCTCAGCCGGCCTTCGATCGCGGCCTTCTCCTGCCGGGTGACGGACCCGCGCTTGGCGCAAGGGCCGTCATACGGTTTCTCCCCCCCGCACAGGGTGACGCTGACGTCCGCCTTGCCCTTCCAGAAAGGAAGGCCCTGCACGAAGACGTTGGACACGCCCGGTGTCTTCTTCGCCACGGCCCGGAAGGACGCGACGTCGGCCCGCCGCCGGAGCATGCCGCTGAACGACTCCAGCATGTCGCTGGGCTTCATCGCCGAGATCAAAGTCTTGTCATCGGTGCGCTTTTTGAAATTCGCCCATGCCTGCGTGCGGGACTCGAACCTCACGTCCTTCACCTGCGGCATCGCCTCCAGTCTCGCCCGGAGCGCGCGCCGCTGCTTCGCAGTGATCGCCCGGTCGTGACAGTTGTCGAACGAGCTATCAGACTCGCACAGGAAGAGAGTGAACTCCGCGCCCTGCGGCCAGGGCCCGTCCGGCGGCGGGGACAACTTCTGCCCACCGGCCCGGGGCCCGGTCTGCGGAGACGCTTGAGCAAAAACGCGGTCGGGGTCCTCGTACGCGGCGTCGGCCGCTTCACCCAACGTCACGGAGGCGACGGAGGCGACGACGACCGCGAGCACAATGCCACGGATACCGGCCCGGGATCCGCGTGCCCTGGGTCCAGAAGGTGTCTTTTTCGATTCCACCGCCCAAATATGTCGATCTTTCTTTTCCCTGGCAAGTCCTCCGGGCAGGCCGCCGTGTATTCCCGTCCCTGAACGAAGGACAACGGCGCGGAGAAGACCGGGAGGGGGCAATGCTGATTCAGCCTGTGCGGGATACGCATGGGATGATCTTTAAATTCAAAACCGCGGCAGGACCCGTGCGGACAACTCAGGGTTATGAAGCGCTCTCCTGCTTTCAGCAGCATGACAGAGACGAGATCCGAGCCGCCGGCCACTCTGCTCAGGCGCTGCCGAAGCCCTCCGGTAGACGGCGAACCCGGTCCACAGGGAAGGCTCGTTCAAGTCGCTCCTTGCTGGTCGCCGGCAAATCCCGTTTCACGAAGGGAAGCAGAGCGCCGTTTCTGGCGGCTTTCTGCCTCCGCCGGCTGGCTATACCAGCCTCCACGGACCGAAACGGGTCGGTACCTCCCCGTGGGATGCCCCGATGATCGACGCTGATGACCTCACGTACGAGATGGCCTTCTCTCGTGCGGACAGGGTGATCGACGAGTTCTGCACCAAGCTCGGTGGCCGGCCGACCTGGTCGGAGGAACCTCAGTGGCCGCTCTGACGAGCAGGAGGGTCGCTTCCTGTGGCAGTGCTAGCCACTGTCGGCATCGGAAGGGGACGAGGTCTCCGAACTGGACGCCGTCCGGCCTCTCCGGTGACCGCCTTCCGGCGTTTGTACTCGATGAGGACCGCGCCAAAACCGCTGATCCAGCCCAGGAAAACCATGTAACCGATGACGTTCTGCCACGTGAAGACCGTACCCAGGGGCCAGAGGTCGTTGTCATGGAGCCACAACGCGAGCAGGCCCATCAGAAAACCTCCGGCAGCACCTTGCCCGAGACCGCGAAGGCCTGTTTTCCGCAAGGGAGTTTGCTCATCCTGCATGCTCACCCTTTCTTGTCCTCCGGGAAAATACGGCTCCGCGACGAGAACGCTACCCGAGGTGAGATCGTACGCGACCGGGCAATCACAATTCCCTGAACCGGCACCACTCTCACGAGCGCCTGACGGCGGCCGATATGTGTGGAGGCCGGGGGCGACCGGCGGTCCGTGCCCTCATTCCTCAGCTCACCGGCCATTATCGAATGTCGTTCTTCCGCATGGACCGCACTTTCCGATCTGTGCCCGGTAGTACCCCTTGTGTTTGAGTGACCACCGATCGTAAAACTTGACGGTGCGCGTGTTTCCATGGCTTGATCAAGGTGCTTTTTTGGATTCCTCCCCATCCCGCTCGCGAGCGGAGTGTCTGTGCGCCCGTCCCCCTTCGGACATGTTCGTGTCGCCGAGCCACTGGTCACCCGGCCGGCGCGCCGCCTGGTCGCCCTTGGCGGCATTGTGGCTCGTTGACCTTCAAGGGCTGCGGTACGGGCGTGTGGATCATCAGACCGGGCATGCGAGATGTGAACGGGTCCGGCGCATGTCCCTGTCTCGTCCCCGCCGGGAACGTGAGCATGGTGACCGCTCCCACGTCGTGTTCGCGTCCCCCGGCGTGTCGCCTCGAATGAGCAGCCGGACGAGAAGTCACGCTCCTGTGACCCACATCACTCCACTGATTTCCGAGGCGGCGACGGTTTTTCCTCCGGCGGCTGGTCTTGATGCGGACCGAACCCGACCACCACCCCGGAGTGTCCAATGCTCGACTCCTTCCAGACCGCCGTCGTCACCGGTGCCGGCCGCGGCTTCGGGCGCGCGATCGCCGCCGCGCTCGTCGCCGCCGGCACCGGTGTCATCGGTATCGCCCGCGGTGAGCAGGAACTGCGTGCCGTACGCGACCGACTCGGCGAGGGTTTCACGCCCGTCGCCGCCGATGCCACCGACGAGACGATCGCGCGGGACGTGATCCGCGACCACCGTCCCGGCCTGCTCGTCCTCAACGCCGGGGCCACGCCGCACATGGCGCCCGTGCACGAGCAGACCTGGGAGACCTTCAGCCGCAACTGGCACACCGACACCCGGCACGTCTTCGCCTGGACCCGGGCGGCCCTGCGGGAGCCGCTGGCGCCGGGCAGCGTGGTCGTCGCGATGTCCAGCGGAGCCGTCCTGGGCGGATCCCCGCTCAGCGGCGGATACGCCAGCGCCAAGGCCGCCATTCGGTACATACGCGGGTACGCGGACGACGAGTCGAAGCGGGCCGGGTCGGACATCCGGTTCGTCACCCTGCTTCCGCAGCTGACCCCGGTCACCGGCCTCGGCTCGGCCGGGGTCGCGGGCTACGCCGCGCGCCAGGGGGTCGACCGGGACACCTTCGTCGAAGGCATGCAGCCGATCCTCACCCCGGAACAGGTCGCCAAGGCCGTCGTGGAACTCGCCGGGGACCCCGGCGGCGCTCCGGAGTACCTGGTCAGCGGTACCGGCCTGCGCCCGGTCGGCTGAGCCTGCGCCTGCAGTCGACCTCACCGCCCCCTGGGAGAAACCGTCATGTCGTCGGACGCCGAATTCGCCGCCCTGGCCGAGCCGTTCCGGCCGGAGCTGCTCGCGCACTGCTACCGGATCCTCGGCTCGATCCATGACGCCGAGGACCTGGTGCAGGAGACCTACCTGCGAGCGTGGCGCGCGTTCGGCCGGTTCGAGGGCCGCTCCTCGGTACGGCGGTGGCTGTACAAGATCGCCACTATGGCCTGCCTGACGGCGTTGGAAACCCGCTCCCGGCGGCCGCTCCCGTCGGGACTGGGCGCGCCTTCGGACGACCACCGGGTGGCCGTGGCTCCCGGCGAGCCGTCGGTGGGGTGGCTCCAGCCGGCACCCGACGCGCTGCTCGGCGCGGACGACCCGGCGGCGATCGTGGCCGGGAGGACCGGAGTGCGACTCGCCTTCATCGCCGCACTCCAGTTCCTGCCCGCCCGGCAGCGGGCCGTGCTGACGTTGCGCGACGTGCTGGCGTTCCGGACGGACGAGGTCGCCGAGATGCTGGACACGACGGCCGCGGCCGTCGACAGCGCGCTCCGCCGCGCCCGGACCCACCTGGCCACGGCCGGACCGGTCGAGGACGACCTGGCCGAGCCGGACGGGGAAACCCGGCGGACCCTCCTCGACGGCTACGTCGACGCGTTCACCCGCGCCGACCTCGACGCGCTGGTGAGCCTGCTGCGGGCCGACGTCGAACTGGAGATGCCGCCGATCCCGACCTGGTTCACCGGCCGGCGGGCCGTCGTCGGGTTTCTGGCCGGTCGGGTACTCGGCACGGACCGGTGGTGGACGGTGCCCGCCCGCGCCAACGGCCAGCCCGCCCTCGTCGCCTACGAGCGCACGGGTGACGGCCGGTACGAGGCACACGGCGTTCAGGTCCTGACCCTGACCGGGGACCGGATCACCCGCATCACGGCGTTCAACGACCCGAGCCTGGTGCCGACGTTCGGTCTCGCGCCCACGCTCGTGATCTGAACCCGGCAGCCGGCCGCCGTCCGGCCGGCCCGCCGTGCCGCGAGAACGGGCGTTCCCGGCGGACCGGCGCCTGACGGCAGGATGGCGACGCCGGTCGACGAAGCGGCTTGGCGGTACCGATCGCGAAGCCCGCGGCGGTCCGGCCTGCGGGGTGGAGATCTCGACCGCGTTCCGGGCCGGATCTTCCCTCAGACCTCGGCGGCCAGCTCGGGGAAGACCTTGGCGACCTTGGCCGTCAGGTAGTCGCCGTACGTGCCGGAGAAGGCCCTGAGGTCCTGGCCGTCCCAGCGCGGGCGGTCCTCGCGGCCGGGGACCGACGGAAGGGGCGGGACCTCGTCGTACCAGCCGGGGTCGAAGAAGAACGGGAACGACAGGCGGTCGCGGCCGGAGGCGTTGCGGACGCGGTGCGGCGTGGAGCGGTAGTGGCCCGCGGTCAGCCTGTCGAGCATGTCGCCGATGTTGCACACGAACGTGCCGGGGATCGGCGGGGCGTCGACCCAGCCGTCACGGGTACGGACCTGCAGGCCCGCGTTGTCGTCCTGGAGCAGCAGGGTCAGCAGCCCGTAGTCGGTGTGCTCGCCGACGCCCCACTCCTCGGCGGCACCCGTGCCGGGCGGATAGTGGAAGATCCGGAACAGGATCGTCGGGTCCCTGGTGTACCCGTCGGCGAAGTAGTCCTCGGGCAGGCCGAGGCTCAGCGCGACGCCGCTCATCACCCGCTGCGCCGTCGCGGTCATGACGTCGAGGTACGTCAGGACGGCCGCGCGCAACTCGGGGACGTCGGCGTCGGGGAACAGGTTGCGGCCCCTGAGCGGGGTGCCGTCGGGCTCGGCCTCGGCGCCGAGGTAGAGGCCCTCCTTCAGGTCGGGGCGGCCCGAGGTGAGCTCGCCGCCGACGGGGAAGAAGCCGCGCCAGGCCCGGCCGCCACGCGCCATCGCGATCTGGAGTTTGCGCTCTTCGGGCAGTGCGAAGAAGCGGCGCGCGGCCGCGTCCAGCTCGCCGATCAGGCTCTCGGGGACGCCGTGGCCGCTGACGTAGAAGAAGCCGCTGTCGACGCACGCGGCCTCGATCCGGGCGGGGACGTCGGGACCCGACAGATCGATAACCGGCAGTTCTCTCGTCATACCGGCATTGTGCCGCTTTCGTCGTGTGGGTATTTGGACCGGGATCGGGCGTGGATTTCAGCACAGACCGCGGCGGGGGTGAGGCGCTTTCCTCGGGACATCGGCCCGACGGGGGCCGGGACCACCGAATCGAAGGACTGAATGACATGCGTCGTCATCTCGCCGCTCTCGCCCTCACCGCCGCCGGTATCGCCGGCATGGTGTCGCTGTCGGCTCCGGCCCAGGCGGCCGCGCCGATCACCGTGACCGTGAGCCTCGACGGCCTGTCGGTCACCGGCACCACCGGACACGACCTGATCACCCTCGCCGAGGGTGGCGGCGGCACCATCACGGTGACCGGGGCGGGCGTCACCTCCACCGACAGCGACTGCCAGCCGATCTCGGGCGGGGTCAGCTGCCGCAACGCCATCACGATCATGGTCAACATGCGCCAGGGCGACGACATCGTCAACAACGACACCGTCGGCCGCTTCACCGAGATCTTCGGCTCGGCCGGCCACGACACCCTGTGGGGCGGCAGCGGCCGTGACGTCCTGGTCGGCGGCAGCGGCAACGACTTCCTGCACGGCCGTGGCGGCAACGACACCACCGACGGCAGCGGCGACATCGACACCTGCACCGGCGAGACCGAGGAGAACTGCGAGTTCTGAGCCACCGGCCTGACATAAGGAGGCCGGTGGCGGGCCGGGCATCCGACGGGACGCCCGGCCTTTTCCACGCCCGGCCCCACCGCCGAGCGATCACGACGGGGAGGACCCCGGCCCGGCATCGGTGATCGGGCGTGTCCGGTACCGGTGCGGCACCCTCCGCCTGAGGCAGGGCATGCCGCGCATCACCCGCGCCGTCGGCGCCGAGGAGAAAAGGTCACGGGCCGAGGCCATCAGCGAGCCGGCGGGCTGAACGCACCCCGTCGGCCGGGAAGCCACCAGTTCCACCGGCCCATCACCGCGACGAACGCCGGCAGCAGCAGCGCCCTGACCACGGTCGCGTCCAGCAGCACGCCCAGCCCGAGCCCTGTCGCGAACATCTTGATCTCCGGCTGCGGGGCCGCCGCCAGCGACCCGAACGCCAGGAACAGGATCAGCGCCGCGCTGGTGACCAGCCGTCCGGTCCGCCCCACGCCCTCGACGACCGCCTCCTCGGTGGAGCCGGTCCGGTCGTACGCCTCCCGCATCCTGGCCAGGATGAACACCTCGTAGTCCATCGACAGCCCGTACAGGAACGCGAAGATCATGACCGGGATGAACTCGGCGACGGAACCGGTACCGGCCAGTCCCCAGATCGGCTCGGAGCCGTAGCCGTACTGCCAGACGAGCACCACCGCGCCCAGGGTGGCGCCGAGGGAGAGCAGGTTGAGCACGATCGCCTTGACCGCCAGCAGCGGCGAGCGGAAGGCCCGTACGAGCAGCAGGAACGTCAGGACGGAGATGAGCGCGAGCACGGCGGGGAAGCCGCCGTACACCGCGGTCACGAAGTCGACGCTCTGCGGCCCCTCGCCCGAGACCTGGGCGCCCGCGGGCACGGCAGCGCGGACCCGGGCGATCGTGGCCCGGCCCGCCCGCGTGCCCGTCTCGTCCGACGGGACGACCGTGATCAGCGACGTTCCGCCGCTCCTCCAGGCGTGCGGGGCCACCGCGGTGAGCACGCCGGGCAGCCTCGCCAGGCGCGCCGCCTGCGCGGCGGGATCGACACCGGGGGGAAGGATCACGTCGAGCGGGGTGAGCACCCCCGAGGGGACGCCCGCCCGCCGCAGCTCGGACAGCCCCTCGTAGGCGGGGCCGGTACGGGGCAGGGAGTCGCTCACCGGCTGGCCGAGCTGGAGCGAGAACGCGGCCCAGCCGAGCGCCGCGAGCAGTGCGCCGGACACGGCCAGCGCGGCCCAGCGGAACCGGACCACACCCCGGGCCCAGGCATGCCACCGGCCGGGGCCGGCGGGGAGCCGGCGGCGGGGCCGGTCGAGTCGCGGACCGCCCGTGGCCAGCAGGACCGGCAGCAGGGTCAGTACGGCAGCCACGCTGACGAGCGGCACCATGATGCCGCCGTACCCGACGCTGCGCAGGAACGGCACCGGGATGACCACCATGGCCAGCAGGCCGATGCCCACGGTGACCCCGCTGACCACCACGGAGCGGCCCGCCGTCGCCATGGCGCGCTCGACGGCCACCTCGTTCTCGTACCCGAGCGCGCGCTCCTCCCGCCAGCGGGTGATGAGCAGCAACGAGTAGTCGATGGCCACGCCCAGCCCCACGAGGGAGACGATGAACCGCACGATCGTGTGCACATCCGTCACGGCGGTCAGGCCGTACACCGCCAGGAAGGTGACGGGGATCGACACGGCCGCCACCAGGACGGGCACCAGCGCGAGCACCGAACCGAACACGAGACCGAGCACGACCAGCGCCCCCAGCCCGCCGATGAGCGTCTCGGCGAGCACGTCGAGGCCCTTCGCCCCGGTGTCGGCCAAGGCCTCCATGCCGGTGACGCGCAGTGTCGCGCCCGGCATCAACGCCGGCCGTAACGCCCTTTCCAGCGGCTCGCTCAGGTCGGCGTTCATGCCGCGTGTGGGTTCGGTGAACACCAGCCCGTACGTGGTCCGCCCGTCGTCGCCGACGAATCGCGGGTCGGCCGTGTCGGCGTACGACACGACGCGCACGTCCATGGCCGAGACGGCGGCCGAGAACAGCCTGCCGATCTCCGCGCGATGCCGGGCCGCCGTGCCGCCCGGCGGCAACGTGACGACGGCGACGAGCGGCGGGTCGTCGCCACCGGTCCCGTACAGCCGGTGCACGGCCTGGTTGGCCTCGTACCCGGGTCGCCCGGGCTGGGCGAAGTCCTCCGTCAGGCGGTCGCCCACGGCGACGGTCGCGAACACCCCCGCCACCGTGACCGCCAGCCAGGTCAGCACCACCATCGTCCTGTGCCGCAGCACGAACCGTCCGAGTCGCGCGGTGAACGGGTCATCTGGATGATTCATGCGCCCAGCGCAGCAGTGTGCCCTTCAGTTTCCCTGTGACAGGGTTTCTTGAGAACTCCACGGCAGACTGGCCGGATGAGCGCTCGCATCCTCGTCGTGGACGACGATCCCCATCTGGCCGACCTCGTGGTCATGGCCATGCGGTACGAGGGCTTCGAGGCGGAGGCCGCGGGATCGGGGAGCGAGGCGGTCTCCCGGGTGACCGGGAACGCGCCGGACCTGCTCGTCCTGGACGTCAGGCTGCCCGACGGCTCCGGGCTGGAGACCTGCCGGCGGCTGCGGCGGCTGGGACATCGGTTCCCGATCATCTTCCTGACCGCGATGGGCCGCACCGAGGACAGGATCGCCGGTCTCAGGTCGGGCGGGGACGACTACCTGACCAAGCCGTTCAGCCTGGAGGAGCTGATCGTGCGGACCCGTGTCGTGCTGCGCCGCACCATGCCCGCCGACCGGCTCTCCTACGCGGGCCTGGAGATCGACGACGGCTCCCGGGAGGTACGCCGGGAGGGCCGCCTGATCGAGCTGAGCCCGAAGGAGTACACGCTGCTGCGGTACCTGCTGGCCAACGCCGGGCGGGTGCTCACCAAGCGGCAGATCCTCGACCACGTCTGGGAGTCCGAGAGCGGCGGCAGCGAGGGCCTCGTCCACACGTACGTGAGCTACCTGCGCAGGAGGATCGGCGGCCCGCCGCTCATTCACACCGTCCCGCGCGTCGGCTACACGCTGCGCCTGCCGCGGTCGTGATCCGCCTTCGGTCGCTGCGGGCGCGCCTGACCCTCACCGTGCTCGCCCTGCTGACGACGGGGCTCCTCGGCGTGCCGCTGGTGACGTGGGGCGTCACCAGGGACGCCGGCGCGGAGAGCGCTCGCGACCGGCTCGACCGCTTCGCCACGGCCGTCACCCCGCTCCTCGCCGAAGGCCGCTCACCGGACGAGAGGACGGCCCGGGCGTTCTCCGCCGCGGCCGCCCCGTCCTTCCTCCAGGTGCGGGACGCCCGCGGCGACGTGGTCAGGACCGTTCTCCCCGCCGACGTGCGTCCCGGCGCCACCTGGCCCCGCCGCCCGACCGCCGCCGACCCGGACGGGGCCGTCCACGTGCGCGAGGACGCCTCCCCCGACCTGGGCGGTCCTTTCGCGAGCGAGGACCAGTGGTGGCTGCGCTACTCCCGGCTCCCGGACGGGCGGATCCTGGTCGCCGGGATCCGCACGGCCGAGTACGACGCCGTCACGAAGCGGCTGACCGGCGTTCTCGCGGCCATCACGCTGCTCGCGCTCTGCGTGCTCGCCCTCGTCGCCTTCCGGGCGATCCGCCACGCGCTGCGCCCCCTGGACGACATCGCCGAGACCGCCCAGGCCATCGGCGGCGGCGATCTCACCCGGCGGGTCGAGCCGGCCGGGCCGCACACCGAGGCGGGCAGGCTCGGGCTGGCGCTGAACGCGATGCTCGGCCAGATCGAGGCCGCCTTCGGCGAGCGCACCGCCTCGGAGGAACGGTTGCGCCGCTTCGTCGCCGACGCCTCGCACGAGCTGCGCACGCCCGTGGCCTCCATCCGGGGGTACGCGGAGCTGTTCCGCCGCGGCGCCGCGGACCGCCCCGGTGACCTGGCCACGGTCATGGCCAGGATCGAGGCCGAGGCCGAGCACATGGGCGTCCTCGTGCACGAGCTCCTCCTGCTGGCCGACCTCGACGAGCGGCGCCCGCTCGAACGCGAGCCGGTCGACCTCGCGGATCTCGCCGCCGAGGCCGTCGCCGCCTCCGCGGCCGTGGACCCGGGCCGTCCCGTGACCCTCCGGCTGGCCGGACCCGTCCTCGTCCTCGGCGACCGCACGCGCCTGCGCCAGGCCCTGGACAACCTGCTGGCCAATGTCCGTACGCACACCCCGGCGGGCACGGCGGCGACGGTGACCGTCCGGGCGGAGGGCGACGACGCGGTCGTCGAGGTGCGCGACGAGGGGCCGGGGCTGAGCGCCGAGCAGGCGGCGCGCGCCTTCGAACGCTTCTACCGCGCCGACCCCACCCGCCGTTCCGGCACCGGCCTGGGGCTCGCCATCGTCGCGGCCGTCGCCGACGCCCACCACGGGCACGCCCGCGCCCTGCCGTCCGGCTCGGGCGCCGCGTTCGAACTCCGGCTTCCGCGCGGGGCGTTGCTCACCGCGGCCGAAGGAACGGTGGCAGGACATCCTCTCCCATGAGGGCGGCTCGGTGGACGTCCGCCCGCGTGGAGGAGGACTGCGCGGCGGACGGACCGTGAGCGCGGCACCGGGCGCCGGTTTCGGGAACGGACGGGAGAGGACGCCGAGATCGGACGGGTCGCGCCGCCGCCGGAACAGGGCTGTCTTCGGACGTGAGGCTCCGCGTACGCTCTCGGTCGTGATCCTCAACACGCGTGAGTGGGGTGACGGTGACCGTACGGCGGTCCTTGTCCACGGCATGATGGGAGACTCGCGCTCCTGGGGGGAGATCGGTCCGGCTCTCGCGGAGCGAGGTTACCGTGTGGTCGCCGTGGACCTTCCCGGGCACGGGAGGTCCGGCCCCGATCCCGAGGGCGACATCGAACGGTTCGCCGCCTCGGTCCTGGGGTCGGTCCCGGCGCGTCCCGCCCTCGCGATGGGGCACTCGCTGGGCGGCTCGGTGCTGGCCGCCGCCGTCTCCGGGCTGCGACCGGAGCGCGTCGTCTACGTGGAGACGCCGTTCGGCCCCGGCCGCCCCCATCTCGACGTCGCCGTATTCGCCTCCGAGCTGGAGGAGGCCAAGGCCACCCGGACCGCGGAGAACCTGCGACGGGAACGGCCGTGGTGGAGCGAGCGTGACATCGCGGCCGAGGTGGAGGCGGCCAGGCTGTTCGACGTCGCCACGGCCGTGAGCCTGCATGCCGGGCGGGTGGGGGGTCCGGACAACACCCCTCCCCTCGTGGCTCCCTCGCTCGTGATCCGCGCCGAGCCCAGCCGGTACATCTCCGGCGAGGACGCCGACCGGCTGCGTACCTGCGGGTTCGAGGTGCGCTCCGTCGAGGGGGCCGGCCACAGCGTGTGGTACGGCCGGCATGAGGAGTTCATGGCGGCCCTCGAAGGATGGGTGTGAGGCCGCGGCCGCCCACTCCCGAACCGCCGCCCCACGACAGCACTCACGGCCGACCGCCGTTCGGAGCCGGGGCCGGCCGAAGAGCCGAGAACTCGTTCCCGGTGACGGCGCGGACGCGTGCCCCGGTCGCGGATCAGGCCCGACGCCACGATCTCGGAGGTGGTCGCAAGGGCATGCGGTCCTTCGTGCTCGATCCGGACGGGTGGAGTTTCACCGCGGCCGGGTCGAGCCGGTGTTCACCGCAGTCGAAGGAACGGCGGCAGGACATCCTCGCCCACGAGGGTGGCCCGGTGGGCGTCCGCTTGCGTGGAGGATGCCTGCGCAGCGGACGGGGACAGGAGTGCGGCAACGGCGGCGAGGACAGCGCCACCAAGAGCGATTCGAGAGAACATGCGGCGAATCTAGGGACATCTCCTTACACCGAGGTTGATGATCGCTTGCAGAGCGCCCACGGCGTCCGTCCGGCCGAGCATGGTCGGGGCCGTTCGCGGACCCGCCCGGATCGGTCAACGGCGCACCCGATAGCGCAGGTGAAGCACCCGGTTGCCCTGGACGACCACGTCGGGATCCTCCAGCAGGTGCTGCGCGTCGACCGACCCGAAGTAGCGCTTGCCGGACCCGAACACGACGGGTACGACGTCCATGCGCACCTCGTCGACCAGGCCCGCGGCGAGCATCTGGCCGCCGACGTCGCCGGCGGCGACCTCGACGATGCGGTCACCCGCGAGCTCCTGCGCCCTGGCCACGGCCGCCTCGACGCCGTCGACGAAGTGGAACGGCGCCTCGGGGTCCCAGCCCTCGGGTGCCGGCCGGTGCGTCACGACGACCACGTGGTCGATGCCGCCCGGAGGCTTCCCGTCCCAGCCGTCCGTCAGGTCGAAGACGTGGCGGCCGGCGATCGTCACCCCGATCCGGTCCCAGTACGCCCGGGTGTGGTCGTAGGAGGCCTGCGACACCTTCAGCGCGCCGCTCTCGTCCAGCGGGACGTCACCGCCGGTCAACCAGTCGAACAGCGGTCCGGGCTGGTCGTTCTCGTCCGCGACGAAGCCGTCCACCGACACCGAGCTGTACATGACCACCTTGCCCACGGGGCTCTCCTCTGCTTCGGGGTGCCCCAAATTAGCGTGTCGTGAGCTGTCGCTCTTGTACGAAATCAATCGGCCGGCAGCGGCCAGCTGTCCAGCACGTGGCCGGGATGTTCGCGCAGGAACCGCCGCCGGACCTCGATGTACCGGGTCGGTGTGAGCCCGGTGAACGCCCGGAAGTCGTGCCCGAAGTGGGCCTGGTCGAAGTAGCCCGCGCCGGCGGCGAGGTCGCCCCAGTCGATCGGCCCGGCGGGGTCGATCCCGAACACGGTGGCGGTGAAGCGGTGGATGCGGGCCAGCCGCTTCGGCGTGACGCCGACGATCTCCTTGAACCGCTGCGCCAGATGAGTGCTGCTGACACCGGCCGCCACGCTCAGGTCGCCGATCGCCACCGCCCCGCCGGCCGCCGAGATGACGCCGCTGGTACGGCGGACCAGCCCCAGGCCGGCGGTCTCGCGCAGCCGTCGCATCAGCTCCTCCTCGAGCAGCGTCAGCATCTCCTGCGGCCCGGCCGCCGTGGCCAGCCGGTCCCGCAGCTCGGCGACGGCGGGCCGGCCCCAGACCTGCTCCACCGTCACCGGACGGTCACACAGCTCGGCCGCGGGCATCGGCAGGAACGACGCCGGCCCCCACGGCTTGAAGTGCACGCCGACGGACCGGGTCTCCGGCGGATAGCCGAACTCGAAGGCGCGGGTGGGCATGGTGACCACGCAGCCGTCGGCGTACTCGGCCGTCTCGATGCCGGTGCCGGCGCGGATGCGGAACGGCGCCCCGAGGTTGACGACGAGCAACGCCGACGGTGTCGGCGGCAGCGTCAGCCGGGCGTACGGCGACGCACCCTCCAGGTAGTAGAGGTCGTCGATCAGCCCGTCCAGCGGCGGTCGCGGCACTCTGGACACGTACTTCACGCGTCACAGCATCGCCGACACGCGGGCGGACCGCCAGGCCGCCGTACGCCGTCGGGGTCTTCCCCGATGCTCAGCTGTTCTCCCGGCCGCACGCGCCCGTGATCCCCATCGGAACCCGGACCGGCCGGGGAGGGGACTCAGCCGCCGATCAGGTCGGCGACGGTGGCGACGCCCTCGGAGATGGCGTCGGGGGTCACGTTCCCGAACCCCAGGACAAGCCGGGGACGACCGCTCCGGACCCGGTAGGGACCCATGCCGTACAGGCCGACCCCTCGATCCAGAGCCGTGTCGACGACGGATCGCTCGTCGGCTCCGGCGGGCAGGGGGACGACGGCGTGGAACCCGGCGGCGAGACCGAGGAGTTCCACCCCGGGCGCGTGACGCGCCAGGGCGCCCACGAGAGCCGCACGGCGGGCCGCGTACCGCTGCCGCATCCGGCGGAGGTGCCGGTCGTACTGCCCGGTCCGGACGAGGCTCGCCAGGGCCAGCTGGTCGAGGACCGGGGAGCCCAGGTCGGCGAGCCGCTTGTTCCGCGCGACCGCCGCGGACAGCCGGGGCGGAGCGACGATCCAGCCCAGCCGCAACGCCGGTGAGAGCGACTTGCTCACCGACCCCAGCAGCGCGACCCGATCGGGAGCGAGCCCCTGCAACGCGCCGACAGGCTCCCGGTCGTACCGGAACTCGGCGTCGTAGTCGTCCTCGACGATCGTCGCGTCACGGGCGGTCGCCCAGGTGATCAGCGCCTGCCGCCGGTCGGGTGCGAGGACCACGCCGGTCGGTGACTGGTGCGCGGGCGTGAGGACCACGGCACGCGCGCCGGTGGCGGCCAGGGCGCCGACGTCCATGCCGTGTTCGTCCACCGGTACGGGGACCACCTCCAGCCCGAGCATGTCCGCGATCGCGCGGTGGTCCGGGTCGCCGGGATCCTCGAAGGCCACGGTCCGCACGTCACACAGGGAGCCCAGGGAGCGCAGGACCAGCTGCAGGCCCTGCGTGTAGCCCGAGCTGACGATCGTGTGCGCCGGATCGGCGGCGGCACCCCTGACCCGTCGCAGGTAGGCGGCGAGGACCTCGCGAAGCGCCGGGCTGCCGTACGGGGACGAGTAGCCGAGCTCCTCGTTGGAGGCCTCCCGGCAGGCCCGGCGAAGCGCCCGGCTCCACTGTTCGCGGGGGAAGCTCGCCAGGTCGGGGACGCCGGGACGGAAGTCGACGCGGATCGCGGGCGGCACCGCCGGACGGGCGGGAGCCGCCGGGGACGCGTGCCCGGCTCCGGCGACCCGGGTGCCGGAGCCGGGCCGGGTGACCAGGTAGCTCTCGGCCTGGAGCTGCGCGTAGGACTCGACGACCAGGCCGCGCGAGACGCCGAGCACGCGGGCCAGCGCGCGGGACGAGGGCAGCTGCTCGCCCGCGGTCAGCCGGCCGGTGCGGATGCCCTCGCGCAGGGCCAGTTCGAGCTGTACGCGCAGCGGCCTGCCCCGGTCCAGCGGAACGAGGAGTTCGGGACCGGAACCGGTCCACTCGACAGGCATCGAACTGGACCTCCTCTCCGGACCGGTCGGATTCTAGGCTCACGCCATGACCACCGTCGAGACGCCGCGGCAACCGATCGTCACCCGCCCGATAGCCATGCTCCTGGTCTTCTCCGTCGGTTCCATGGCGGGCTTCTACCTGCTGATGCCCGTCGTCCCGCTGTACGCGGCGGGCGTCGGCGCGGGCGACGTCGGCGCGGGTCTGGCCACCGGCACCCTGATGCTGGGGACGGTGCTCGCCGAGTTCGCGGTCGTCCGGCTGCTGGCCAGGTTCGGCTACCGTACGGTCGTCGGGCTCGGCCTGCTGCTCCTCGGGGTGCCCGCCCTCCTGCTCGCGGCCCATCCACCGCTCGCCGTCGTCCTGGTCGTCTGCCTGTTCAGGGGTGCGGGGCTGGGGATCGTGGTCGTGTGCGGCGCCGCGCTGATCGGTGAACTCGTCCCGGCCGAGCGCAGAAGCGAGGGCCTGGGCCTGTACGGCCTGGCGGTCGGGATTCCGTCGATCGCCTGCCTGCCGACCGGGCTGTGGCTGCAGGAGCGGATCGGCTTCACGCCCGTGTTCCTCCTCGGCGCGGGGCTGGCCCTGGTCGTGCTGCCCGCGGTTACCGGCCTGCCCGCCAGGAGCGCGCGGCAGGAACGGCACGGCGGCATCCTCGCGGCCCTGCGTGACACCGATCTGGTCAGGCCCGCGTTCGTCTTCGCCACCATCACGATGGCGAGCGGGGTCCTGCTGACCTTCCTGCCGCTGGCGGCGGGCTCGGTGGCCACGGCCCTGCTCGTGCAGTCCTGCGTGACCCCCCTGGCCCGCTGGTGCGCGGGCTGGTTCGGTGACAGGTACGACCAGGGCGTCCTCCTCCTGCCGGCGGTCCTGTCCACCGCCGTCGGCACCGCCCTGATGGTCCTCGTCCCGCACCAGGGGGCCCTGCTCGCCGGGATGGTCCTGTTCGGGCTGGGCTTCGGCGCGGCCCAGAACGTCACGCTGTCGCTGATGTTCGCACGGGCCTCGCCCGCGAACTTCGGCCAGGTCAGCGTCGTGTGGAACCTCGCCTACGACGCCGGGATCGGGATCGGCGCCATCGGATTCGGCCTGCTGGTCCACCCGCTCGGCTACCCGGCGTCCTTCGCGCTCATGGCCGCCGTACTGTTCGTCTCGCTCGTTCCCGCCTTCAGGGACAGGAAGAGAAACCGATGACGGTCGTCACGCGGTGCCTGCCGGGAGATTCCGACCGTGGGGCATTCGTGGGCGGGTCAGATCTCTCCGCTGCGGATGCCTGTCAGGAAGGTGTTCCAGGTCGTCGGGGAGAAGGTCAGCATCGGGCCGGCGGGGTCCTTGCTGTCGCGTACAGCAATGAGGCCCGGCAGGTTCGTGGCTACTTCCACACAGTTGTCGCTGCTTCCGCCGCTGTAGCTGCTCTTACGCCACGCGGCGCCGTTCAGGTCAGAGGGAAGCATGATCACTCCTTGCCGCAGCAATGAACGCCGCAGACTTCTCGGGGGACAAGCACGCACCAGCAAGACGTTCGAATGTCAGCTTAAGGTTCTCCACCTGATCCGTCGCCTCCACATAGACGTCTCCGCCTGGACAGCCGATGTAGCCCACCTCTGGGTCTTCAGCATCGAACGCCAGCAGAGAGAAAGCGCCCTCCAGTCCACAATGTGCACCGACCTGAAGCGGAAGAACCTGAACGGTGATGTTGGACCAGTCCATGACCTGAAGAATGTCTTCGAGTTGGTGGGCCATGATGGTGGGTGAGCCGACAGGGCGGCGCAGTGCGCATTCGTCCATGAGGACGTGCAACGAAGGCGCCTGTGAGCTGAGAAGGCTGATTTTGCGTGCCATCCGAGCTGCCACATACCGCTTCAACTCTGTTGTGGCCAGTCCCGGACGTGATGTGCGGATAAGTTCACGCGCGTAATTTTCGTTCTGCAGAAGACCCGGCACCAGCAGCGGTTCCCAGGTGCGAATGGCCGTGGCCTCGGATTCCAGGCTGACGTAGGCGCCGGCGAACACATCGCTGTAGGCGGTCCACCAGCCACGTTGACCGGCATCCTGGCCGAGTTGGATCAGCCCGGCCTTCGTGGGCGGGTCTACCGCGTACAGATCGCAGAGGTCCGCGACGTCCGTGCTGCTGGGCATGGTCCGAGCGTTCTCGATGCGGCTCAGCTTGGCCGTGGACCAGCGGAGCGGTGTGGCAACGTCTTCCAGCGTGAGATCCGCTTTCTCTCGAAGTCTTCGCAGCTCACGGCCAAGACGGCGGTGTCGGACGGTAGGACTCGCGGAAGCCATGCCGACCAGCATGCCTGATCGCCGTCGCTGTACGCCGAGCAAATTTATACAAGGCACTTGTGATCATGTAACTTGCACATCACACTGCAAGGAGTCATTCAGCTACCGAGAGTGACAGAGTGGCGGGGTGTTCGACTGTCGCCGCACATCGGTAGTTGCCCACGGCCTGGTTCGTTGACTCAAGGTGAGGATGCCATGACATCTGCGGACCGATCCGTGCAACGGAGGCCGATAAAGCGGACCCGCCCGGTGCTGGAACACCGTGACGGGTCCTTGATCAGGAAGGTGATCCTGACCCGTGAGCAACCCTAGTGCTCCCGTTCTCGACCGGCAGGCGGTCGGTGAGTGCGGCTGTTTCGCCGACGCGCCGCCGATGCCGATGGGCTGTGCCGCCTGCGGGCACGCCCCGTACGCGCACGGTTGTCCCGACCGGTCCGCCGACCACGAGTACGCCCAGCCGTCCGCCGCCCTGCTGGATGTCCGGCTGCTGGTCCGCCGGACCGGGGATCGCTCGCTGCCCTGCTTCGAGCCGCTCGCTCCCGTGGAACCGGCCGAGGAAATCCCGCCGGTGCCCGTCCAGCGCGGTCCCGAGCAGGTACCGCCTGCCGTGCATGTGCCGCCGCCCGCGCGGGCGCACTGCCGCCCGCGATCGGCGCGCCCGTCCCGGTCCGCCCTCCACGGCAGGCCCCGGCCCGCTCGCACCGATCTGTCCCGGCTTGACCACCGGCGCCACCTCGCGTCCCGTCCGAGACGGGCGACCATCTGCGCACCGAACCGAGCCTCGCTCGCCCCGTCTCCGCACCGGCCTCCCGGCAGGTGCGGCGTACCCCTCCAGATCCTTCCCTGCTTCACAGAGCGGGCCCGTCCACCGCTACCAACGTCCGGACGGGCCCTTGATCGGATGGAGGTCCAATCAATGAACGATGGTAGGTCCATCGACCCGGAGCCGACCAGGCCCGAGACCACGATTCCCGGTTGGCGGCTGATCCTCAGTGACGCCGGGCGGCTGTGGGCCAGTCGCGAGGAGCCCTTCTCCGAGGCCGCCTGCGACGCCGGAGCCGACCGTACCGTCGACGGTGACAGCCTGGAGGAGCTGCGAGCCGCGACCGACCGGCAGGAGACCTTCGCCCGTGAGATCCAGGAACGGGAGGTTCAGGAACGGGAGGTTCAGGAACGGACGGCACGAGAGCGGGAGACTCCGGTCCGGCAGGAGCAGGCCGGGCAGGTGAGCTCGTGATCCGCCGCTGCCTGAGCGCCGCACGCGGGCGTCACCGCGACGGCCGGAGCGTCACCCCGGTCCCGAGCTACACCTGGGACCACGAGGCCCGCGCCGAGGCCGCGATGCTGGAGATCGCCCGGCCGGGATGGGCCGTCCTCTACGGCACCGGCAGCCGCCTCTTCCACGCCATCGCCACCTGGTCCACCCCCGAACCGCTGATCATCTGTGACCGGACCGTCGAGGGCCTGAAAGCACAGATGCGCGAGGCGGAGGAGACCGCGCTGTACCGCTGGTCGCTGACCTCCACCTCGGTCACCGTCGGCCACTTCTGAGCGAGCACGATGGTCTCGCCCCGCCCCTGGTCCGGGACCATCGTGCCGTCACGACAAGGCCGTCACACCGATCTGGCACCTCCGCCACCCACGGACGCGGGTGTACCAAATCCTCCCCCTCGGAGGGGGTGAGGGGGAGGATTTGGTACACGAGTCCTTGAGCGGGGGCGACGTGTCAGGCGCCTTGGGCCGCTGTCTCACGCACGGAACGTGCGGCGGTAGGTGTCCGGTGGGACGCCGATCGTGCGGTGGAAGTGGCGGCGGAGCGTCGTCGCCGTGCCCATGCCCGAGGCCGAGGCGATGGCCTCGACGCTGTCGTCGGTGGTCTCCAGCAGCTCCTGCGCGCGGCGGATCCGCTGCGTCAGCAGCCACTGCAGCGGGGTGGTTCCGGCGAACGAGCGGAAGTGGCGGGCCAGGTGGCGTGAGCTCATGTTCGCCTGGCGGGCCAGGTCCTCCACGGTGAGCGGCCGGTCCAGCCGCCGCATCGTCCAGGCGAGCAGTTCGGCCAGCGGGTGCCCGTCCTGCGCGGGGACCGGCGTGGTGACGAACTGGGCCTGGCCGCCGGCCCGGTGGGGCGGCACGACCAGGCGGCGGGCGACCACGTTGGCGACCGCCGAGCCGTGGTCGCGGCGTACCAGGTGCAGGCACAGGTCCATCGCCGCGGCCTTGCCCGCCGACGTGAGCACGCTGCCGTTGTCGACGTACAGCACGTCGGGGTCGACCCTCACCCGGGGATGACGCGCGGCCAGTTCGCCGGTGTGGGCCCAGTGCGTGGTCGCGCGCAGCCCGTCCAGCAGGCCGGCGGCGGCGAGCACGAACGCGCCCGTGCACAGGGAGACCACCCGCGCGCCCGCCTGGTGGGCCGCGCGCACCGCCTCGACCAGCTCGGCCGGCGGGTCCTCGTCGACGTCCGCCAGGGCGGGGACGATCACGGTGCCGGCGTGCGCCAGATGGTCGAGCCCGTGGTCGGGCTCCAGCAGGAACCGGCCGATCCGGACGGGGTGCGTGCCGCACACACCGACGTCGTACCAGGGGCCCGGAACGGCGGCCGGGGCGGAGCCGAAGACCTCGTAGGCCAGGGCCAGCTCGAAGTGCAGCATCCCGTCGACGGCGGCGACCGCGACGGAACGCGGGTCAGGGCTCATGTCGGAAATTGTACGAGGCATGTCGTTCCGGACACTGGGCGTGGGCGGGCCGGCGGGACAGGATTCACCCGGTGAAGCACTTCGAGCACACGGGGGCAGGCATGGGATCGGGTCCGATCGTGGCGGTGTTCGGCGCCTACGGGCACACCGGGCGGTTCGTGGTCGCGGAGTCGCGGGAGCGCGGGCACGTCCCGCTGCTCCTCGGCCGCGACCGGGAGAGGCTGGCGGCGCTGGCGGAGGCCCACCCCGGGCTGGAGGCGCGGCGGGCGTCGGTGGACGACCCGGCCTCGCTCGACCGCGCGCTGGACGGCGCGGACGCCGTGGTCAACTGTGCCGGGCCCTTCGCCGCGACCGCCGCCCCGCTGATCGAGGCGGCGCTGCGCGCCCGCATCCCGTACGTCGACGTGTCGGCCGAGATCGAGGCGAACGCCGACACGTTCGCGCAGTTCGCGGAGCGCGCCCGCTCCGCGGGCACTGTGGTGGTCCCGGCGATGGCCTTCTTCGGCGGCCTGGGCGACCTCCTGGTGACCGCCGCGATGGATGAGTGGACGACGGCGGACGAGGTGCACGTCGCCTACGGCCTGAGCGGCTGGCACCCCACCGCCGGAACGCTCGCCTCGGGCGCGGTCTCGGGGCGGCGGCGGGGTGGCCGCCGCGTCCGCTTCACCGGCGGGCGGCTGGAGTACCACGACGACGCCCTGCCGACCCTGGAGTGGCCCTTCCTCGCCCCGCTCGGCCCGCAGAGCGTCATCGGGGAGTTCACCATGGCCGACGTCGTCACCGTCCCCAGCCACCTGGCCGTCCCGGAGGTGCGCACCTACATGACCGCCACGGCGGCCGCGGACCTGTCGGCTCCCGGCACCCCGGCGCCGACCGCCGTCGACGAGCGCGGCCGCTCCGCGCAGACCTTCGTCGTCGACGTCCTCGTCCGCTCCGGCGGCACCGAACGCCGCGTGACCGCCGCCGGCCAGGACATCTACGCCGTCAGCGCGCCGCTCGCGGTGGAGGCCGCCGACCGCGTTCTCACCGGGCGGGCCAGGACCGTCGGCGTCGCCTCCGCCGGCGCGGCCTTCGACGCCCCGGACTTCCTGCGTGCCCTGTCCCGGCACCTGTCGCTGCACGTCCCGGACGGCACGCGCGGCTGAGCGCGTGTTCCGCACGGTACGCACGGATGAACGGCTCGATGACCGTCCGGCGCTGCGCGGCGTGCCGTTCGTGCCGCACGCCGGTGGCACTCTTCCGCTCAGGTCGTCGCCGACAGGTGCTCCACCAGGAACCCGATGGTGGCGTCGACGCACGCCTCGCGGACGGACGGCAGGTCGTACACGTCGTAATGCCCGCCGACGAGCTCGAGGAGTTGCTTGGGCTCTTTCGCGCGGTCATAGACCTCCCGGGCGACCTCGGACGGGGTCGTGGTGTCGGCGTCCATGAGGATCATCAGCAGCGGGACGGGGCTGATGTCCTCGACGAACGCGCCCGGGTCGTAGGGCACGATCCGGTCGAGCGAGTGCCCGGTGATCCAGTTGTGGAACGTGTCGTGCTCCCGCTCGTTGCGCCGGTGCCAGTCGAGCCCGTCCGGGCCGAGAATCGACTCGATGCCCTCCTCGGCTGTGATCGCCAGCGGGCGGGGCTCACCGGTGCGCGCGTATGCCAGCCGGTCGGCGAGGGCGGAGGCCAGGAAGCGTTCCCGTACCGCCGGCTCGTTCCGCCGGAAGTACCGCCACAGGCCGATCGCCGGCACCTGGGCCACCACCGCCGCGACCCGGCGGTCGAGAGCGGCCACGCGCATGGCGTGGCCGCCGCCGAACGAGGTGCCCCACAGCCCCATCCGTCCGGCGTCGACCTCGGGTCGCTCCGACAGCCACGTCAGGGCGTTACGCAGATCGTCACACTGGGCCTCGGGAAGTACCTGCTGGCGCGGACGGCCGCCTGACTCGCCGAGGTAGCGGTAATCGACGGTGAGCACGGACATCCCGGCCGCGGCGAACGCGGCGGCGTAGGCCGGTAGGTACATCCGGCGGACGTTGGCGAACCCGTTGCCCATCACCAGGCCGGGCAGCGGGCCGGTGGTGTCGGCCGGCATGAACAGGGTCCCGGCACAGTCGACGCCCTCGCTGCCGAAGACGACCTCCTCGACCCGTACGTTCATGCCGGCGTCCCGGCCTGTGCGGCGGTCTGCTGGGCGTCGACGAACCCGGTGATGATCGAGAAGAACCGGTCCGGATCCTCGAACGGCAACCCGTGCCCGCCCGGGACCTCCAGATACCGGCTGTCGTCGATCGCCTCCGCCAGCTCCCGCTGGTGGTGCGGTGGGACGATCTGGTCATCGGCGCCGGCGAGCACCAGCGTGGGCGCCACGACCCGCCCGACGCTGTCGCTCAGGTCGATCCGGCCGTCCAGGTCGATCTGCGGCAGGACACGCTCGTCGAGCGACGCCGTGAACCCGGCGGCCAACTCGGCGAACTGCTGGTCGTCGAGCGCGCCCAGCAGGCCGGGACCCATCGCGGTCAAGACCAGGTGCCGGGCCAGCAACGCCGGGTCGGTGCGCAGCAGCCGCGCCCACAGGTCGAACATGAACGCCTCCCGGGGGCCGGTCGTCACCCAGCCGGCGTGCAGCAGCAGGGAGTCGACCGCACTCGGTTCGCGAGCCGCGACGGCGGTGGCGATCACCGCGCCGATCGAGTGCCCGACCAGGTGGAACCGCTCCAGGCCGGCGGCACGGGCGGTGGCGAGGACCTGCCCGGCCAGCTCATCGAGATCGAGCGGGCCGTCCGGCGCGGGAGTGGCGCCCGCACCGGGCAGGTTCATCGCGACGACCGTGTACCGATCGCTCGCCGCCTCGACGAGGGGTCCCCAGTTCGACGCCGCGTCGGCGCCGGTGCCGTGGATCAGGACGAGTCCCGGACCGGTGCCGGCGGTGATGTGATCGAGAACGGTGGAATTGATCATGAGAGCCTCCATGGCCATCTAGTTGCCAGGGATCATATAGATGACAGAACTCTGTTAACAAGTGGAGGTCTGGCTGCTCGTAGAATCGGTACATGGACATGCCGCCTCAAGAACGCCTCGGTCTGCACATCAAGCGCGTCGAGCAGGAGTTGATGGCGGCCAAGCACGCGGCGCTACGCCCGATCGGCCTGACCGTGCCTCAATACGTGGTCCTGTACACGCTCGCCGGGCACCCGGGCATCTCCGCCGCGGCACTGGCCCGGACCTGCCTGGTCACCCCGCAGACCATCGCCACCGTGCTCACCAATCTCCAGGCCAAGGCGCTGATCACCCGCCGTCCCCATCCCTGGCACCGCAAGGTCGCCGAGGTGCAGCTCACCGACGAGGGGCGTCGTGTACTCGGGCGGGCCGACGCCGAGGCGGTGGCCATCGAGAGCGAGCTCGCCGACGCCTACACCCCCGAGGAGCGTGCGCGGCTCATCGAGTTGCTGGCCCGAGCGTCCGGCCGGTTGGCCGGATCGGACCGCTCATCGCCGGCGGACCCGTCCTCGCCGGCCGGGGAGGTGCCGGCCTAGCTTCGCCCTTGACCCGGTGACGGGTGGTTCTCGGCGCCGGAACGGCCACCGCGCGATGCCTCGAGTACGACCAGGTGCCCGGAGGCGTGTGGTGGCCGTCGTTTCGAGTTCCCGCCGTTCGTCCCCGTCAGCGGGCCGGGTTCCGGGGGCGGTTCCACCACAGGGACAGCGACAGGGCCGCGGCGACGAGGACGGCGCCGCCGGCGGCGAAGGCGGCGGCCGTGTCGACCCGCCGCTGGACGACGGTGAAGCTGGCGGGGAGGGCGTCGAGGGCGCTCTGGAGCTGGTCGGCGTTCTCGGCGCGGTGGTAGGAGCCGCCGGTGGTCTGGGCCATCTGCTTGAGCGCGGGCTCGTCGATGGTGCGGGGGCTGCGGCCCCTGTCGAACCCGCCGCGACCGCCGGAGCCGCCCCAGCGGCCGAAGCCCTGGCCGTCGAACTGCGAGTTCTCGCAGACCATCGGGGACGGGGTCGTGGTGCCGAAGCCGATGGGGAAGACGCGGACGCGGCGCAGGGCCGCCTCCTGGGCGGCGATCTTCGGGTCGACGCCCTGGGTGTTGGCGCCGTCGGTGAGCACGACGATCGCGGCACCGGCGTAACCGGGCCCGCCGCCGACGGGGCCGCCGCCGACGGGGTTCGCCCCGGTGGAGGCGACCGACGGGTCGACCTCCGCGATCGCGTCGATCGAGGTGAGCACGGCCTGTCCGATCGCGGTGCCGCGGGCGACGCTGAGGCCGTCCAGCGCCTTGATCAGCGCGTCGGTGTCGTCGGTGGGCGGGACGAGCAGTCCCGCGCTGCCCGCGAAGGTGACCAGGCCGATGCGCGGCCCGTCCCGCTGCGACTCGATGAACTCGGCGGCGGCCTTCCTCGCGGCGGTGAGACGGTTGGGGGCGACGTCCGTGGAGCACATGGAGCCGGAGGTGTCGAGCGCCAGCAGGATCGTCACCGCCGTCTGCGGCACCGGGACCGACGCCTGCGGTCGCGCGGCCCCGACCGCGAGCAGCGCGAGCCCGGCGACGAACAGCGCCGCGGGGATCCTCCGCGTCCAGCGCGTACGGCCGGGCAGGGCGACGCGTACGAGCGCGATCGAGGTGACGCGCACGGCGGCCCGCCGGCGGCGGCGCCGCGACCACTCGCGGACGGCGAGGATCAGCGGGACGACCAGGATGGACAGCAGGGCCCACGGCCATGAGAAGGACATTCAGATCACCCGTCCTGACCGGAGCACGGTGAGCACCGCGCCCGCGGTGAGCAGCGCCAGGGCGAGCCCGATCAGCCCGCCGGCGAGGGGCAGCGGCTCGTCGGAGACGGTGAGCCGCAGGTCGATCGTGTCGGCGACCCCGTCGAGCCGCGCGGTGTCGGAGGCGGGGTGGTAGGCGCCGCCGGTGGTGCGCGCGATCGAGGTGAGGGTGTCCTCCTCCAGGGCGGTCCGCAGGCGGTAGCCGTCGACCTTCACCGTCGCCCCGGCCGTGGTGCCGACCCCGACGGTGTGGACGTGGACGCCCGCCCGCTGGGCCACGCCGGCGGCCTCCTCGACGTCCGCGCCCTGGTTCTGGCCGTCGGAGAACATCACGATCGTCGCGGACGGCCAGTAGCCGATGTCGGGCGCGTTACCGTCGCGGCCGACGACCACCTGCCTGCCGGTGATCGCCGACAGGGAGGCCGTGATGGCCGTCCCCAGCGAGGTGCCGCCGGTGATCCTCAACCGGTCGATGGCCTTGAGCGCGACGGAGTGGTCGGCGTCGGGCCGCGCCGTGGTGAGCGCGCCCCGCTCGAACGCGACGACCCCGATGTCGACGCTGTCGGGCTGCGCCTCCACGAACGCGCGGGCCGCCCGCTGCGCGCCGGCCAGCCGGGTGGGCGCGACGTCGTCGGCACCCATGCTGTTGGAGACGTCGACGGCGAGGATGACGGTGCCCGCGGTGCGCGGGACCGGCACCATGGCCGCCGGTCCGGCGACGGCGACCGCGAGCACCCCGACTCCGGCGATCGTCAGGCCGACCCCGAGGTACGCCCGACGGCCCCCCGGCACGGCGACCCCGGCCGCGGTGAGGGCGGCCGTCCTGCGGCGCGCCGAGACGACGGCCGCCCAGGCGAGCACCGCCGTGACGAGCAGCCCGACGACCAGCAGAAACGGGGAGGACAGGGTCACGGCGACCGGTCCCGGGTCCGGGCGACGACCTCGACGAGCGCCTCGGCCACGTCGCGGCCGGTGTCGACGCGGTGGACGGGCACCCCGGCCCGGCGCATGCCCGCCTCGATCCGGGCGTCGCGGTCCTCGACGGCGGCGCGCAGGCGGGCCCGCAGCAGCGGGTCGGCGGAGTCGACGACGAGCTGCTCGCCGGTCTCGGCGTCCTCGACCACGATCAGCCCGGCCTCGGGCAGCACGTCGTCGGCCGTGTCCACGATCCGCAGGGCGACCACCTCGTGCCGCCGGGACAGGCGCTGCAGCGAGCGTTCCCAGTCGCCCTCGCCGATGAAGTCCGACAGCACGATGACGAGCGCGCGGCGGCGCGCGAGCCGTCCGGCCGCGTCCAGCATCTCCGCCAGGTCGGTGGTGGTGCCGCGTGCCCCGGAGGTGCGGCCGTCGCGTGCCCTGAAGAGGGCGCCGCGTGCCCCGAAGACACGGCCGCGGCGTGCTCCGGAGGGGGCGCCGCCGCGCGCTCCCGACACGGCGCCGTCGCGTGCTCCCGAGGTGCGTTCCAGCTCGGCGCCGATCCGCAGCGCGTGCCGCCGGGAGGTGCCGGGCGGCACGACGCGCGGCGTCCCGGTGTCGAACAGCAGGGCGCCGACGCGGTTGCCGCCCCGGCCGAACAGCCGGGCGAGGACGAGCGCGAGCTCGGAGAGCACGTCGTGCTTGCCGCGTCCCGGCCGGCCAGCCGTCATCGACGCCGACCGGTCGAGGACGAGCCACACCGTCAGCTCGCGGTCCTCGGTGAACACGCGCAGGTACGGCTCGTCCAGCCGCGCGGTGACGTTCCAGTCGATGTTCCGGGCGTCGTCGCCGTCGCCGTAGGCGCGCAATCCGGTGAAGTCGATCCCGGCGCCACGGTGCGCGGTGCGGTGGGCGCCCTGGAGCCGGCCGTCCAGCCTGCGGACGACCTTCCACTCCAGGCGGAGCAGCAGCCTCTCGGGGGTGGTGGCCACGGCGCTCAGCGTCTCTGCAGGACGACGTCGGGCACGCGGACGGCCCCGAGCACCCCGGCGACGATCGTGTCGGCGTCGACGTCGTCCGCGAGGGCCTCGTAGGACAGCACGAGACGGTGGCGCAACACGTCGAGCGCGAGCTCGGACAGGTCGTGCGGCAGGACGTAGTCGCGGCCGCGCAGGAACGCCAGCGCCTGGGCGCCCGTGACGAGCGCGATGGACGCCCGCGGGCTCGCCCCGTGGGTGACGTACCGCTCCAGCTCGCCCAGCCCGGCCGTCGCGGGGGAACGCGTCACGGAGACCAGCCGTACCGCGTAGTCGATGATCGCCGGGTCGACGTACACCTGCCGGGCGCGGGCCCGCATCGCGAGCAGGTCCTCGGCCGTCACCATCGGCTGCGGCGGCTCGGGCGGGCGCAGCGCCCGTGCGACGATCGCCTGCTCCTCGGTCTGCGTCGGGTAGCCGACGACCACCTTCATCATGAAACGGTCGACCTGCGCCTCGGGCAGCGGGTAGGTGCCCTCCGACTCGATCGGGTTCTCCGTCGCCATGACGAGGAACGGCTCGGGCACCCGGAACGTCTCGCGGCCGATCGTCACCTGGTGCTCCTGCATCACCTCCAGCAGGGCGCTCTGCACCTTGGCGGGAGCGCGGTTGATCTCGTCGGCCAGCAGCAGGTTCGCGAACACCGGGCCGAGCTCGGTCCTGAACTCCCCGGAGTGCTGGTGGTAGACCCGCGTGCCCACGAGGTCGGCGGGCACCAGGTCGGGGGTGAACTGGACGCGCTGGAAGCTCCCGTCGATCGCGGCGGCCAGCGACCTCACCGCGAGCGTCTTGGCCAGGCCGGGGACGCCCTCGACGAGCAGGTGGCCGTCGGCGACCAGCGCGACGGCCATGCGCTCCAGCAGGACGTCCTGCCCGACGATCGTGCGTTTGACCTCGAACAGCACCTGTTCGAGCGGGTGGGCCGACTCGGGGGACGTGGTCGAGGTCATGTGGTCTTCCTTCGCGTGGCGCTTCGGTCAGATCTGGGGTCCGTCGCCCGGTGGTCCGTCGCCGTCACCGCCGCCCAGGGCCGCGCCGATCGGCACCGCGAACGCGATGCCGGCGAACGCCTCGTCGCCCCCCGGGTCGGCGATCGAGACGACGATCCCGATGACCAGGCCGCGGGCGTCCAGGAGGGGGCCGCCGGAGCTGCCCGGGTTGGCGGAGGCGTCGAACTGGATGAGCCCGCTCAGGCCGCGGCCCTTGGCGGTACGGGTGGCGCTGCGGTTCAGGCCCGACACGACGCCGGTGGAGACGCTGTAGGTCAGGCCCAGCGGATTGCCGATCGCCACGACGGGCGCGCCCACGGTCGCGGCGCCGCCGAGCGTCGCCGGGACGAGGATCTCCGGCAGCTTCGCGGGCTTGAGGGTGGCGATGTCGCGCTCGGGGTCCGACGACGCCACGACGGCCTTGGCCCTGGTGCCGTCGGCGAACGTCACGGTGACGTCCTCCGCGTCCTTTGTGTCCTTCGCGTCCTTGTCCGACGTCCCCTTGCCCGGCGCGTCCTTGCCGGAGGCGCCTTCGACGACGTGGTGCGCCGTCAGGATCGTCCCGTCCTCGGCCGCGATGACCCCGGTCCCGAGGGACTTCCCGGCCTGGACGACCACCACCGACGGCCCGACCCTCTCGAAGACGTCGGGCACCGTGAGCGCCGCACTGGGCGTCGGCGTCGCGCTCGGCGCGGGCGCGGCCTCCCCGCCGTTCCCGCCCCCGCCTCCCAGCCAGTACGCGAGCAGCGCCACGACGACGAGCGCGCCACCCCCGGCGGCGAGGCGCCGGGCCTTCCCGGGCACGGCTTCCCGAACCTCGGCCGCCTCGGCCCCCTGCGGCGCGCCTTCCATCACCCCATACTCGTAAATCTAAGCCGAAAGTGCTACAAACTTCGCCTGAAAACTCCCTGAGAACCGGTTCCCGAAGCCCGCCCGCGCGACGGGCCGCTCATCAGGCATCGGCGGCCTGGTTCTTCCACGGACCGGGCGGTGTGCTCCCCGGCTTTTTGGTTCTCCGGTGTCGCGAGGCTCACCAGCTCCGTGGCTCCTCGGGGTCGCGCGGCTACTCGGGCTCACCGACGACGACGGCCGGATGAGGGCGCTCGAACCAGTCCTGGTCCAGGCGCGCACCGGTACGGCCCTCCACGATGGCCATGGCCATGGCCTGCGAGGCCGGCCAGGGCGCGTCGACGACCGACCCCAGGGCCGCCAGCTCGGCTTCGATGGCGGCGGGGTCCTCTCCCCTGACGTCGGCGGGATCCAGATGCGGGACCTCTGCCAGAACCTGCCCGTGCGCGGCGTGGATCAGCCGGGAGTTCCTCGTCACCTCCCACGCCAGATGCCAGACCCGCGCGTTCGCACTGAGACGCCCGAGAGCGTCCGATTCCCAGACGTGGTTCTTTCCGAAGGTCTGGACGATCATCGTCGCGTTCCCCGTCCGTTCCAGCAGGACGGTGCCCTCCTCGTACGCCTCCTCGTCCTCCATCTCGACCAACGGCGGCCGCTCGCCGCCGACCAGGCGGGACACCGTCTCCTCCAGCGACAGCGGGCCGCCGACCGGCAGGACGGCGGTCCAGGCCAGTCCTTCACCCAGCCAGGCCGAACGCGCCCGGAGGACCGTCTCGTAGTGCCGTGTCAGATGCTGGAATTCCACGTCGTTCTCCGTCGAGGTCGTGAACATGACACCGGTCGCCGCGGACGGCGCGCCCGTCACCCGCGACGACCGGTCGTCTCGGCCGCGGGGCCCGTGCGGCTTCGCTGGGCCCGTGCGGCTTCGCCGGGACGTCGGTAGGGTGTCGCTCCGCAGGGCGAAAGGATCATCGTGCCGCAGTTCTCCCGATTGTCGTGGTCGGTATGGGGGGCGGCCGCGGTCGTCGCGGCCTTCCCGACGTGGGAGATGCGGCGCGAACGGCTCGATCTCGACAAGCCCGGCCAGGCCGGTGGAGGGCCCGACCTGGTCTACGGGTACGTGTGCCGGTTCGACAGCGGAACGACGACGTCCCCGCTCGCCACGCTGCGCAGTGATCTCGAGACGGTCGGGGAGATCACCCTCGGGTGGGCGGTCCCGACGCTGGTGATCCTTCTCGGCCTCCTCGCGTGTCTTCGTCGCGGGGATCCCGGGGTGACGGGCCGGCGGGTGGCGGGCCTTGTCGTCCTGATCGCGGCCGTCGATCCCCTCGCGGCGTTGTACGGATATGGGGGAATCTGCTGGGAGACGATCCCGCTGTTCAGTGCCGAATGGTTCAGCGGGGCGGCCGAAGGGTGGGGGGTCACCCAGCTGTGCCTCCTGGCGGCCGCGGCGCTGGTGCTCGCCGCGTCACGGGCGACGCGGGTGACGCGGGCGACGCGGGTGACGCGGGTGACGCGGCCCGTCACCGCGGACGAGCCGGACGGGTCGCGGGCCGGGACGGCACGGCGTCGGCCGGAGCCGCCAGAATCGCAGGCCGGGATGACGTGGCGCCGGCCTGTGGCGGCCCTGGCCGACTATCTGATCATCGCCTCGGTTCCCGGTGCCGTCATGGGACTGGCATGGCTTCTCGGCCTCAGGATCGGCACCGGCTTCAGGATGGGTACGGGGGCCGGATTCCTGGAGCGGACCGAGGCACTGCTCTCCGGGGGCGCCATGAGGCCCGCGCCCCTGGTCACCGTGGCCGGGGTGTTCCTCTACTTCTGGGTGCAGCACACCCTGTGGGGACGGACTCCCGGCAAGCGGCTGCTGGGCGTCCGCGTCGTCGCCGCGCGAACGGGCGGGCGGCCGGGGGCGGGAAGGACGGCTCTTCGCACGCTGGCCTTCCCCGTGCTCGTCCTCGTTCCCGGTGCCGGGTTGTGGTGGCTTCTGGTGACCGGGGCGTGGACGCTCCTCGATCCGCAGGGCCGGGTTCTCCACGACCGCCTGCTGGGCGTCGCGGTGGTGCGCGCGTAGGGCCACTTCCTACCCTCGGGGACGGCGACCGGCTTGAGCGGTCCGGAGCGCAGTCGTCACGGCCGACGTCGATCGCCCGGAAGCGACCCGGCCGTACGCGCGCGGTCTCCCTGAAACCGGTGAAACCCGGTCGAGGGCAGCGTGAAACCCGTCTCACCGACAGTGAGGTCATGAGCATCACAGAACTCGGACGCCGCGAGGGTGGACCGATCACCGGCGGGGACACCCATCCGGCCGTACGCGCGCAAGGACTCGTGAAGACGTTCGGCGAGCACCGTGCCGTCGACGGGATCGACCTGGAGGTACGCCCGGGCGAGATCTTCGGTGTCCTCGGCCCGAACGGCGCCGGCAAGACCACCATGTTGCGGATGCTGGCCACCCTGTCGGGGATCGACGCGGGCCGCGCCGAGATCTTCGGGGTCGACGTGGCCCGCGACCCGCACGTGATCCGGCAACTGGTCGGCGTCACCGGGCAGTACGCGTCGGTCGACGAGAACCTGACCGCCCGCGAGAACCTCTGGCTCTTCAGCCGCCTGCAGGGCGTCGCCGCGCCGCGCGCCCGGCGCGTCTGCACGGAGCTGCTGGGCCGGTTCGGCCTGGAGGACGCCGCCGACAAGCCGATCGCGCAGTTCTCCGGCGGCATGCGCCGGCGCCTCGACCTGGCGGCCAGCCTGATCACCACGCCACCGCTGATCTTCCTCGACGAGCCGACCACCGGTCTCGATCCGCGCACGCGCGGTCAGATGTGGGACACCATCCGGGACCTGGTCGCCGACGGCTGCACGGTGCTGCTGACCACGCAGTACCTGGACGAGGCCGACCAGCTCGCCGATCGCGTCGCCGTCATCGACCACGGCCGCAAGGTCGCCGAGGGCACCCCCGACGAGCTGAAGACCGCGGTCGGCGACTCCACCCTCCAGGTGCTGCTCGCCGAACCGGACGAGGTGCCGGCCGCCGCGGAGGTCGTGCGGCGCGTCCTCGGCTCCGACCCGGTCCTCAGCCCGGAGCGGGGCCGCCTCACCGTCGCCCTCGACCGGGCCGACCTGGCCGCGGACGTACTGATCGCGCTGCGCACCGCCGGGGTGTCGATCTCCTCGGTGAGCGTGGCCAAGCCCAGCCTGGACGAGGTCTTCCTCGCCCTCACCGGCCACGGCACGGGCGGGAACGGGACCGGCGGGAACGGGACCGGTGCGAACCGAACCGGTGCGAACGGGGCCGGCGAGAACGGGACCGGTGTGAACGGGACCGGTGTGAACGGGACCCGCGGGAACGACGAGACCGGCACGAAGGAGAACCGATGAGCACCCTGACCGCACCCGCCCGCGAGGTGATCCGTACCGCCGACCGCGTGGCGGCCGCCCGGCGGCGCGTCTCCGCGGGGGAGACCCTGGGCCAGACCCTGATGATGGCGTGGCGGGCGCTCAAGAAGATGCGCCGCAACCCCGAGCAGTTCTTCGACGTGGCGCTGCAACCGCTCCTGTTCACCGCGATGTTCGCCTTCCTCTTCGGCGGCGCCATCTCCGGGGACGTGCAGAGCTACCTCCCCCTGATGATCCCCGGCATCCTCGCCCAGACCGTGCTGACGACGTGCATGGCCACGGGCATCCAGCTCCGCGAGGACCTGGAGAAGGGCGTCTTCGACCGGTTCAAGTCGCTGCCGATCGCCCGGGTCGCACCGCTCGCCGGCCCGATGGTGGCCGACCTGCTGCGGTACGCGATCGCGGCCACCCTGACCTTCGGCATGGGCCTGGTGATGGGCTACCGTCCCGGCGGCGGGGTGGGCGGCGTGCTCGCCGCGATCCTGCTGGCGATCTTCACGGGCTGGTCGCTGGCGTGGGTGTTCACCTGGGTCGGCACGATCGCCCGGAGCGCCCAGGCCGTGCAGGGCATCTCGATGATGATCCTGTTCCCGCTGACGTTCCTGTCGAACGCGTTCGTCCCCGTCGAGACCCTGCCCGGCTGGCTGGCCGCGTTCGTACGGGTCAACCCGGTCTCACACCTGGTCACGGCCGCCCGCGACCTCGCCAACGGGGGCGTCGTCAGCGGGGAGGTGGCCTGGACGCTCCTGGCGGGCCTGATCGTCATCGCGATCTTCGCGCCGCTGTCGGTGCGCAGCTACCGAAATGCGGGCTAGTGCTCCGGCCTTCAGGCCGGGGGTGAAGGCCCGCGCGGGAGTGCCCGCTAGGGCGCGAGCGTGCCGTGACCTTTCGGGTCTTGCCGTTCGGCCCACCAGATGTAGGACACCAGAACGGCGCGGGGGTCGCCGTGGCGTTCTGCGACGGTGGGTTCGCCGGTGAAGTGGGCGACGTCGATGCGGCGGCCCAGTTGGTCTCGGAGTTGTCGGACACTCATACGCTCAGCCATAAGGCAGGGCACCATTGGTGCCGTGCGGCTTCGTTACCGGTACCGGGTCTACCCCGACGCCATCCAGCGCCATGCGCTGGCACGGGCGTTCGGGTGCGCGCGGACGGTGTTCAACGACGGGCTGCGCGCACGCCGGGATGCCCACGAGGCGGGCCTGCCGTACATCTGCGACGGTGACCTGTCCAAGCAGGTCATCACACAAGCGAAACTGACGCCGGAACGGGCCTGGCTGGGCGAGGTGTCGGCCGTGGTGTTGCAGCAGGCGCTCGCGGACCTGCACACCGCTTACCGCACCTTCTTCGCCTCCCTGTCCGGGAAGCGAAGAGGCCGCAAGGTCGCTGCCCCCCGGTTCCGGTCGAAGAAGGACAACCAGCAGGCGGTTCGCTTCACCAAGAACGCCCGCTTCGCCGTCACAGCGAGCCGGAAGCTGCGCCTGCCGAAGATCGGGGACGTGCCGGTGCGCTGGTCACGCGCTCTGCCGTCGGACCCGTCGTCGGTCACCGTGATCAAGGACGCGGCCGGGCGGTACTTCGCGTCGTTCGTGGTCGAGACGGCCGACGAGCCTTTTGCGTCGGTCGCGTCCGAGGTCGGTATCGACCTGGGGCTCACGCACTTCGCGGTGCTGTCGGACGGCCGGAAGATCAGCAACCCGCGCATTCTGCGGCGCGCCGCGAAGAAGCTCCGCACAGCGCAAAAGGCGCTGAGCCGCACGCAGAAGGGTTCGGCGAACCGGGTCAAGGCGCGGGTGAGGGTCGCCCGCGCACACGCCCGCGTGGCCGATACGCGCCGGGACTGGGCACACAAGCTCTCCACCATGGTGATCAGCGACAACCAAGCTGTGTACGTGGAGAACCTGGCCGTGTCGGGCCTGGCCCGCACGAAGCTGGCCAAGAGTGTGCACGACGCGGGCTGGTCGCAGTTCGTCGCGATGCTGGAGTACAAGGCCGTCCGGTATGGGCGGATCTTCGCGAAGATCGACCGGTGGTTCCCGTCGTCGAAGCTGTGCTCGGCGTGCGGCACCGTCGCCGGGTCGATGCCGTTGAACGTCCGGTCGTGGATCTGCGCCTGCGGCGCGTCCCACGACCGGGACGTCAACGCCGCGATCAACGTTCTCGCCGCCGGACGGGCGGAGAGGTTAAACGCCTGTGGAGGTGACGTAGGACCACCGCTCGCGGTGGCGGACACCGACGAAGCAGGAAGCCACAGAGGTGCCGCATGACGCGGCACGGGCTGAACCCCCGGCCTTCAGTCCGGGGAGCGCGTCAAAAGCGCCACCTGTGACCCCCGCCCGGCACGGCCGCGGACCCGTTCGACGAGGTCCCACGCCTCGTCGAGCAGGTCGGGGCCGTTACGGTCGCCGTACCCGGCCCGCAGGGCGGCGACCAGCCCGGGTGCGGCCCGCTCGGCGTGCGGTTCGATCCGCTCGAAGGTCATGCTGGGAAGACTGTTGTGGTACGCGAACCGCTCGGCCAGCACCAGCAGCCCGATCGCGTCACGAGGGGGCACGGCCCCGCGCAGCAGCCCCCAGGAACCGAGCGCGAACATGATCGAGCCGCACAGGGGGTAGTCCAGGACCGGGTTCTCCACGGCCAGCAGGTCGTGACCCAGGATGCCGGAGAACAGCTCCTCGCCGTACCGGGCGTCCTCGGGCGGGGCGTGGTGCGCGTACGCCGTCAGGGTGACCGACATCGCGGCGATCGACCACGGTGTGAGCTGCGTGTGCGGCACGCCCGGCAGGCGCAGGGCGTGCGCCCGCTGGACGGCCAGGCGGTACTGCGCGAGCGCGGCGGCCGTCTCGCCGCGGGCGAGGGCGATCTCGGCCGCGCACAGCGAGCCGATCGCCACCCCGCTGAGCACCGCCTCGTTGTCGTTGTTCCGCGTGATCTCGGCGAGCTCGGCCTCGGCGGTGGCGAGATCGCCGTCGGCGAGCGCGGAGATCAGCAGCACCGAGCGGAGCTGGGTCTCGTCGTCGCCGGCGCCGAGCCGGCTCAGCACCGGGAGGGCGGTCCGCGCGTGCCCGACCGCCCGGCGGCGGTCGCCGAGCTGCATGGTCAGGTGGGCCAGCACGGCGTGCGTGATCGCCGCGGCCCACGGCCCCTCGCCCTCGCGGAGCATCGTCAGGGTCCGCTCGGCGGCCTCGATCGCCCCGTTCACGTCCCCCGCGTTCTCCAGGACGTGGGTGCTCATCTGTACCGCCGCCAGGGCCACGTCACGGTCGGTGCTGCGGCACAGCTCCGCCAGCCGCCGGCGCATGTCGTCGCGGCCGGCCTCGTCGCACGCGAGCAGCACCGTGGCCATCGCCGTCACCCGGGTGTCCGCCGTGTCGTCGGCGGGCAGCCTTCGCAGGAGGTCGTACAGCGGGCCGGCACGGCGTTCGGTGGTGATCGTGACGTTCATGAGCGTGATGATCGCGGCGGCCCTGGTCGGCCCGACGAGATCCGGGGGCGGCGTCCAGCCGGTGATCACCTGGATGATCGCGTCCTGGTGGACGAGGACGCGGGAGTGGTCGCCCCGGATCGACCACAGCGCGCCGACGCCGGTCAGCAGCTGGACCGTGGTGACCGGATCGTTCTCGCCGAGAGCCTGGCGGAGCAGGTCGGCGAGGTTGCCCTCCTCGGCGCGCAGCGCGTCGGCCGCCGCGAACTGCTCCGGGCCGAACAGCGCGAAGGCGTGCCCGAGGACGTACGCCGTCGCCCAGGCCCGCTGCGCCTCCCGGGCGGCCTCCTCCTCCCCGGCCTCCCCCAGCCGCATCCGCCCGAACTCCCTGACGGTCTCCAGCATCCGGTAACGCAGTCCGTACGCCGTCTCGCGGACGCCCAGGATCGACTGCTCGGTCAGCGCGTCCACGGCGTGCGGGGCGTCCTGGCCGAGGACGTGCTCGGCCGCGGCCAGCGTGAAACCGTCGCCGAACAGCGACAGCCACCGCCACGCCCGCCGCTCCGGCTCCCGGAGCAGGTTCCACGACCAGTCGATGACCGCGAGCAGCGTCCGGTGCCGGTCGGGGGCCGTACGGTTCCCGCCGCGCAGCAGGGCGAACCGGTCCGCCAGGCGCCGCGCGATCTCCTCCACCGACATCGTCCGCACCTTGGCCGCGGCCAGCTCGATCGCGAGCGGCAGCCCGTCGAGGCGGGCGACGACCCTCTGAACCGCTCCCTCGTCGATCAGCGCGTCCGGGCGGGCGGCCGTGGCGCGCTGGCGGAACAACGCGGCCGCGTCGCCCGCGGGCAGCTCCCCGAGCGGGTAGACGCGCTCGGCGGGGATCGACAGCGGGGCGCGCGAGGTGACGAGCACCCGCAGGTCGCGGGTCGTCACGGTCAGGAACGACACCAGGGCGGCGACGGCCTCGATCACGTGCTCGCAGTTGTCCAGGATCAGCAGCGCCGGAGCCTGGTCGAGATGCTCGGCGATCCGGGCGCGCACGTCGGAGCGCCGCCCGGCGGTCATGACACGGCGCGCGCCGACCGAGTCCCGGACCCCGAGCGCCGAGCCCACCTCGCCCACCACGCTCTCCGGCGAGGAGACGCCGACGAGCTCGACGAAGTGGGCGACGGGCTGTGCGGCGTTCCTGCCGACGACGTGGGCCAGCCGCGTCTTGCCCAGCCCGCCGGGGCCGACGACGGAGACCACCCGGTTCGTCTGCAGCAGGGCGTGCACCGCGCGGATGTCGTCGTCGCGGCCGAGCAGCGGGGAGGCGTCGAACAGGATGCCCTCGCGCACCGGCCGGTCGGCGACCAGGAGTCCGGCGTGCACGCGGGTCAGCTCTGGCCCCGGCCCGGTGCCGAGCCGCGCGGCCACGCCCGTGCGGTAGCGCTCGTAGCGTTCCAGGGCGGTGGCGGCGCCTCGTACGGCGGCCTCGCTGCGCAGCAGGCAGGCGAGCAGTTCCTCGTCGTGCGGCCGGTCGGCCGCGACCTCCTCCAGCAGCGGCAGCGCGCTCTCGTGGGCGCCGCTCCGGCCTCGCGCGATCGCCGCCACCCGTCGCGCCTCGGCCGCCCACCCCGCCGCGGCGTCCCTCAGCTCGGCGAGCGGGCCCGTGGCGCCGTCCGGCCCGCCGCCCGAGCCGCCGTCCGGGCCGCCGGCCACCAGGCCCATCGCCTCCTCGGCGCGGCGGCGCGCGAGCGCCGTGTCGTCCTCGCCCAGCGCGGCCCGTGCCCGCTCCACCAGCGCGCCGAGCAGCAGCGCGTCCACCTGGTCGGCGGGCAGCCCCAGCCGGTAACCACGCGGGGTCCGCACCACGACGTCGCCGCGGGTCGCCGCCCTGGTCCGCGAGACGACCACCTGCAGCGCCTTCGCCGGGTTGGCCGGGGCCTCGTCGGGCCACAGCTCCTCGATCAGGTGCCCCTCACCGGCTCCCGCGCGCCCGTGCAGGGCGAGCACGGCCAGCAGGGTGCGCGCGCGATCGCCGACCACGCGCGCACCCTGCCAGCGGACGCCGTCGAGCAGGACCAGGGCGGGGGACACACCCCCAGCTTACGGACAGGTCGCGGCGGAACCCGGGAATCCCCCTGCGGCACCGTCCGCGGGGGCCGTCGTGGCCGGGGCGTCCTCCGCGCGGCTCGCCGCCTGCCCCCGGGCGGGGTGCCGCGGCCGGGCGGGGAGTCCTCCAGGTCCTCCCGGCGGCCGTACGCCCGAGCGCGGGCGGTCCCTCACCGTCGGAGTCCTTTTACCGGTTCGTGGCGCTCGTCACCGTGGCGATCCGTGCCCGGATGTGATGCGCGCGGTGTTCGCGCAGGTCACGGGACGATCCGGATCGCCTAGCGCGCGCCGGGGGTGTCGTCCGCCGGGAAAAACCTGATGACATTCCTCGCCGCCCACCGAAATGCTGAGGAAGGGCGATGAATTCTGTCGGTGCCGTCCGTCACTCTTACGGGACGACGACTTCTTCCGAGCCCCGCGGCTGGAACCCCGGCCATGACCGTGCCGTGATCGACGACCCCGATTGAGGAGCCGTGCACATCCCGCAGTCCGACTCACCCGCCACGCCCGCGACCGCCGTCCCGGGTCGCACCCCGCCCGTGATCCGGTTGCTGGTGCTCGCCACCTTCGTGGTCATCCTCAACGAGACGATCATGATCAACGCGATCCCACGGCTGATGGAAGCGTTGAAGATCACCGAGCAGACCGCGCAGTGGCTCTCGACCGCGTTCATGCTGACCATGGCCGCCGTCATCCCGATCACCGGGTGGTTCCTGCAGCGGGTGTCCACCCGCACCGCGTACGCCACCGCGATGGGCCTGTTCCTGGCCGGCACGGCGCTGGCCGGCGTCGCACCGTCGTTCGAGGTGCTGCTGGGCGCGCGCATCGTCCAGGCGTCCGGGACGGCCGTGATGATGCCGCTGCTGATGACCACGCTGATGCAGGTGGTGCCGGAGAGGGACCGGGGCCGCGTGATGGGCACCCTGTCGCTGGCCATCTCGGTCGCGCCCGCCATGGGCCCGACGGTCTCGGGGGTGATCCTGCAGTTCGGGTCCTGGCGGCTGCTGTTCGCCGTGGTGTTCCCCATCGCCGCCGTGATCACCTGGTTCGGCCTGAAGCAGCTCAAGAACGTCGGCGAGGCCAAGTACAGCACCGTCGACTGGCTGAGCGTGGTGACCGCCGCCGCGGGCTTCGGCGGCCTGGTCTACGGGCTCAGCCGGTTCGAGGGCGGCGACACCGGCACCGCCGTCGCGATCGTGGTGGCCGGCCTGGCCGCCATCGTCGTCTTCGTGCTGCGCCAGCTGTCGCTGCAGAAGCGCGACGTGCCGCTGCTGGACCTGCGCACCCTGCGGTACCGCACCTACACGGTCGCGCTGATCCTGATGTCGGTGGCCTTCATGGCGATGCTGGGATCCATGATCCTGCTGCCGCTGTACCTGCAGAACGTGCGCGGGCTCAGTGCCCTGCAGACCGGGCTCCTCGTGATGCCGGGCGGCCTCGCGATGGGACTGCTCGGGCCGACCATCGGCCGCCTGTTTGACCGGTTCGGCGGCCGCGTCCTGGTCGTCCCCGGCGCGATCGGCATCACGCTCGCGCTCACCGGCTTCACCCAGATCACGATGACCATGCCGATCTGGCAGCTCCTCGGCCTGCACGCGCTGCTGATGGTGAGCCTGGCCGCGACCTTCACCCCGGTGTTCACCCTCGGGCTCGGAGCGGTTCCCTCACCGCTCTACTCCCACGCCAGCTCGATCCTGAGCACGCTGCAGCAGGTCGCCGCCGCCATCGGCACCGCGCTCGTCGTCACCGTGATGAGCGCGCGATCCGAGACCCTGGCGTCCGCGGGGGTCACGAAGGTGCTCGCCGACCTCGACGGCATGCGGCTGGCCTTCATCATCGGCGCGGCGCTGTCCGTGATCGTGGTCGTCACCGCCCTCCTCCTGCCCGCCCGCGCGGCCGCCGCCGACGACGTGGAAGAGGACGAGGCGGAGACCCAGCCGATGGTGCCGGCCTGACGACGACACCACGAAAGCCCGAAGGCGCCTTTCCCGAGCCGGATCGGCCGGTGCGCCCACCCCGGTGAGCGGGCGGCCGGTCCTCCGGGGGAGGACCGGCCGTTCGGGGTTCAGAGGGTCAGGCGGCGGGTGATGCCGATCGAGTCCAGGAACGGCACGTCGTGGCTCGCGACGATCAGCGCGCCCTCGTACGCCTCCAGCGCCGCGGTGAGCCGTCTGACGCTCGCCAGATCCAGGTTGTTGGTCGGCTCGTCCAGCAGGAGCAGCTGTGGCGCGGGTTCCGCCAGCAGCAGCGCCGCCAGTGAGGCGCGGAAACGCTCCCCGCCCGAGAGCGTGCCGACCGGCCGGTCGGCGCCCGCCCCCCGGAAGAGGAAACGCGCGAGCCGGGCACGGATCGCGTTGTTCGTCGCCGCCGGCGCGAAACGGGCCACGTTCTCGACCACGCTCAGGGAGTCGTCCAGGATGTCGAGCCGCTGCGGCAGGAAACGCAGCGGGACGTGGACCCGCACCTCGCCGGAGAGCGGCTCCAGCTCTCCCGCGATCGTGCGCAGCAGGGTCGTCTTGCCCGAGCCGTTGCGCCCGGTCAGGGAGATCCGTTCCGGACCGTGGACGTCCAGCCCGCCGCCCGCCTTCTCGAAGGTTCCGCCGCCTGCCTCCCCCACGGTCGCGCCGGCCGCGGACCCGTACCGCAGGCGCGGGTCGCGCAGGGTCAGGACCGCCCGGTCCGCCGGGACGACGGTGCGCGGCAGCTCGATCCTGATCTCGTCGTCGTCGCGTACGGCCTCCACCGCCTCGTCGAGGCGCTCCCTGGCCTCCGCGAGCTTCTCGGTGTGCATGATCCTGTGCTTGCCCGCGGACACCTGCGCGGCACGCCTGCGCGCCTTCATGATGGTCCGCGGCTCCCGTTTCGTGTCGTACATCTTCTGGCCGTACCGCACCCGTCTGGCCAGTTTCACGTGGGCGTCGGCCAGTTCCCGCTTCTGCCGCTGCACGTCGGCCTCGGCGACCCGCACCATCCGCTCGGCGGCCTCCTGCTCCTGGGCCAGCGCCTCCTCGTAGGCGGAGTAGGTCCCGCCGTACCACCGCACCTCGCCGTCGCGCAGGTCGGCGATCCGGTCGACGCGCTCCAGCAGGGCGCGGTCGTGGCTCACCACGACCATCACGCCGGACCAGGATTCCACGGTCGCGTACAGCCGCTCCCTGGCGAACAGGTCGAGATCGTTGGTCGGCTCGTCCAGCAGGAGGACGGCGGGGCGCGCCAGCAGCAGCGCGGCGAGCCGGAGCAGGACGCACTCGCCGCCCGACAGCTCGCCGACGGTGCGGTCGAGGCCGATGTGCCCGAGCCCGAGCTGGTCGAGGGTGGCGCGGGCCCGTTCCTCGACGTCCCAGTCGTCGCCGACCGCGGCGAAGTGCTCCTCGCCCGGGTCACCCGCCTCGATGGCGAGCAGCCCGGCCCGTGCGGCGGCGACGCCGAGGACCTCGTCCACCCGCAGGCCGGTGTCGAGGACGACCGTCTGCGGGAGGTAGCCGATGTCGCCGGAGGCCCTGACCGTGCCCGCGGAGGGGGTGAGCTCACCGGCCAGCAGCCGCAACAGGGTCGACTTGCCCGAGCCGTTGAGCCCGATCAGGCCGGTCCTGCCGGGGCCGACGGCCAGCTGGAGATCGTCGAAGACGGTCGTCCCGTCGGGCCAGGCGAAGGAGAGGGACGCGCAGGTGAGAAAGGTGGGGGTATGAGACATGGGGGCCTCCGGTCGCTGCGAGGAGAACAGGGCGACGGATGGAGACACCGCGAAGGGAGGGATCCCTGCCGGGCGGACGGCGCTGCGGCCGAGGTCGCACACGGGCACGCGGACAGCGACGGACGGGCGCTGCGCGGCACGGTGTCTCAACCTCAGACGTACAACGTCCACTCCGATCGACGACGACAGGGACCTTTGAACGGTACGAGCGGGACGCGGGGGGTGTCAACACGATGACGCGGACGGGCGCGTGTCGTGACCGGCACGCGCGGGGGGTGCGGGTCTGCGGGAAGGGCGCCGGGGGCGTTCGGGAGGGTGCGGGGCCGGGGTTCGTGCGGAAAGGACGGGGCCGTCCGGGGGGAGGGACGGCCCCGTCGTCGTTAGCGGGTCGTGCAGACGGTTCCGTTGAGGGTGAAGACGGCGGGCAGCGTGTTCGGGCCGCTGTAGTTGCCGACGAAGCCGACCGTGGCCGTCGCGCCGGTGGCCAGCGAGCCGTTGCCGGGCTCGTTGACGACCTTGACGTTCTGCCCGGTCTGCGTCCAGACGGCGCTCCAGCCGCTGCCCAGGCTCTGCCACGTCCTGGGCCAGGCGAAGGCCAGGGTCCAGCCGTTGATCGGCGCGCCGTTGTTGGTGATGTCGATGGCGCCGACGTAGCCGCTGGACCAGTCGGACTGCTTGGTCAGGCGTACCGAGCACCCGCTGGAGGCGGGCGTGCCGGTCGTGAACGTCAGCGGCAGGGACGGCGCCGAGGTGCCGCCGCCGCCGTCACGCGCGATCACGTTGACCGTGTACCGCGTGCCCGGCTTCAGGTTGTGCACGGTGAGGGAGGTGCCGCCCGTCTCGCCGATCTGCTCGCTGACGGCCCCGTTCTGGCGGCTGACCTCGTACTTCACGACCGGGCGCGTGCCGGCGGAGGCGGCGGGCCAGGAGATCGTGGCGGTGGTGTCCGTCACGGCCGAGACCGCGGGCTGTCCCGGCGCGCCCGGCAGGCCGGGCTGGACCGAGGAGGGACGCAGGACGATCGTGGTCATCGACAGCGGCGGCAGCGTCTGGGCGGTCGCGCTGCCCGTGGTCGCGGTGGTGATGCTCGTGGCGCCGTTGGTGTGGGTCAGCACGGTGGGTGCCCCGGACGCCGGGCTGAAGCCGGTGTAGTCGATCTCGACCGGGTAGGACGTGTCGGACGAGGAGTTGATCAGCAGGACGGCCAGGTCGCCGTTGGGCCGGCGCACGGCGTGCGCGGCGACCTTCGCCTGGTCGGTCGCGGCCCGGACGAACCGGTCGTCGGGACGGGCGAACCTGCTCACCATCTGCAGCGCGTAGTACGGCGCGAAGGGCGTGTTCACCGCCGGTTCGCAGACGCTGTTGTCGGCGGTGCACGTCCCGCTCGACAGCAGGCCGAAGTCGCCGTAGTCGGTGTGCCCCTCGACCTGCGTGACGGTGCCGATGCCGTTGCGGACGTTCCACCAGTCGACCGTGAACACCCCGTTGGCGAGCAGCGTCGCGTAGGTGTCGGCGGCGGCCAGCGCGCCGGGCTGGGTCGTCGTGCCGCCGCTGTTCGACCCGGTGTTGAACTCGGTCATCGCGATGCCGATCCGCTCCGAGCCCGCCCCGACGTGCCTGGCGATCTGCCGGCGAGTGAGTTCGATCATGTCGGGGATGTGCCCGGCCTTGTCGAAGGCGGCGGGGTACCAGTGCAGGATCACGAAGTCGATCTTCGATCCGGCGGCGGCCAGGACGACGTCGTTCCAGCTCCCGGCGTCGCCGTCGGCGACGATGGCGTCGGGCCAGTTGGCCGGCGTGGTCAGCACGGCGCCGATCTTGATGGTCGGGTCGACGGCCTTCATCGCGTCGGAGTAGGCCACGACGTGGCGCGCGTACTCGGCGGGGCTCTTGTCGGCGTGGTTGTCGGCCTCCCAGGGCTCGCCGTAGCGGCCGTTGCCGTAGTTCTCGTTGCCGATCTCCCAGTACTTGACGCCGTAGTCCTTGGTGACGTTGGCGTACCGGACCCAGGCCGCGGCCTCCTGCGCCGTACCGGTGCCGTAGTTGGCGGTCACCATCGGCTGCGCCCCGGTGCGCCGGACGCCGCGCATGAAGGTGTCGAAGTCGGTGTTGGGGGCCACGTAGCCGCCGGGAGCGGTATGGTCGGCCCAGTGGTAGATGTCGGAGTACGAGCCGCCGGGGTAGCGCAGCACCTTCACGCCCGCGTCCTTGAGCAGGTCGGCGGTCGTGTCGTTGCCCAGTTGCGTGTCCCAGATCGCGTGGTTGGTGCCGATGCCGGTCTCGGGGACGGTGGCGAGCGCGGCACGGGCGTTGACGGTCACCTCGACCGGGGGGACATCTTCGGCATGCGCCGCGGGGACGTTCAGGGCGGCCAGCGTCAGCAGTACGGCGGACGCGGCTCGTAACAGGGTTCTTGGCATCGGTGCACCTCGGGCAACGGATAGTGGCATTCACACGACACCCCCTCCTGACCCGGAGGCAACATGATCATGAGCGGTCGCCTCACATCCGTCAACCGTCGGTGAAAGTTTCACATCGGCGGGTCGGTACGGGGAGAGGGTGCCGGTGCGGGCCTCGGCCGTTGCGGGCCTCAAGCGTTGCGGGCCTCAAGCGGTGCGGACCTGAGGCGGTGCGGGTCCCAAGTTTTGCGGGTCTCAGGGGTGCGGACCTGAGGCGGTGCGGGTCTCAGGTGGTGCGGGTCTCAGGGGTGCGGGTCTCAGAGGGCCGGGCCTGAGGTGGTGCGGGTCTCAGGCGACGCGGCAGGAGACGGAGGGCCAGGTCCGGTTCCCGCCGTGCTGGATCGTGAAGCCGAAGGTGTTGCCGTTGCCGTTCGGCCTCATCGTCATGACGTTGCCACTCGCGTCCCAGCTCGGGGTGCCGTTCCAGGTGGCGATGACCCTCTGCGGGCTGCGCACGGTCACCGTGACGACCCACGCGCTGCTGCCCGAGACGGTGACCGACAGGTTGAACCGGTCACCCCACTGCTGTCCCGGGGAGATCGTGGCCGTGCAACCACCGGGCGGGGTCACCGTGGGCGTAGGGGTGGGGGTGGGGGTCGGGCCGGTGCCGCCGCCCGGGGCGACCGCCCTGCCGGTCGACGGTGAGATCATGCCCGCGCACAGGTTCCGGCTCCTGAGGTCCGCGGCGATCTGCGGGATCGCGGCGATCGTCGTCGCGTAGGTGTCGTGCATGAGGATGATCTGGCCGTTCTGGAGGGTGCGCGCGGCCTGCACGATCTGGGCGGTGCTCGCGCCGTTCCAGTCCTGGGAGTCGACGTCCCAGAGGACCTCGGTGAGACCGAGCTGCTGTTCGACCGACCGGACGGTGGCGTCGGTCTCCCCGTACGGGGGCCGGAAGAGCCTCGGCGCGGTCCCGGTGACCTGCTGGAGGGCCTGCTGGGTCCGCTGGAGCTCGGACTGTATCTGCGGGACGCTCATCCGGGTCAGGTGCGGGTGGGTCCAGCTGTGGTTGCCGATCCACATGCCGGCGTCCTGCTGTGCCCTGACCAGCGAGGCGTTGTTCTGGGCGTTCTGGCCGACGTTGAACATCGTGGCCCGCACCCCGTTCGCGGTGAGCGCGTTCAGCAGGGCGGTGGTGGTGCCGGGGTTGGGGCCGTCGTCGAAGGTCAGGCCGACGTATCCGGCGGTGCAGTCGCCGGGACCCGCGGCGCGCGCGTCGCTCGCGGACGACGGGTCACCGACCCGGCCGGTGGTTACGTCGGTGCCGATGTGGCGGTCCTTTCCCGCCGCGCCGAGGGTGACGGTGGCGTCGGCCGGTGCTGACAGGGGCACGGCGAACGCCGCGCCGAGGATTCCCGCGAGGCCGGTGACGAGCGCGTTCCGGATGCCCGTACGGCGTTTCCGGAACCCGCCGGGGGCGGGAAAGTGGTCGATCATGTCTGTTCCTCCACTGGAACACCGATCGGAGAGGGGGATGCGCGTGCACCGGCCGTGGCGGACCAGGGCCGGTACACGCAGGTCACAGGGCCGCGTTGAGCTCGCGGTCTGTCGTCGGTCACCCGGGTGAAGGTGTGAAGAACTCCACTCGGGACTTATTCTGTGAATGCCTATGAAATGTGTCAATAGATTGCCGGAATGTTTCGGCAAAATGAATGTTTCATAGGTTTGTCGTGTGTGCAGACCTGCTGATAAGCAGTCGAAAGTTTCGGAAATCGATATCCGGATCGTCGACGGCTGCGGTCGCCGCGCAGGTGGGCGGGGACGTGCGAGCTTCCTCGGATGCTCCGGGCGCGCCGCACCTGCCGTGCAGGTGCTTCAGTCGTCCGGCCGGTGGCCGGGCCCGCGCGGCGCCAGGAGTCCCGCGACCGTGGCGGGCGCGAGCGGCCACCACTACGGGCGGAGGAGGTAGGCCTCGATGCGAGCGAACGCCCCGTTCCAGACGTGCTGGGTGAAGAAGTCGAGCGTCTCGGCGTCGGGGAACCCGCTCTGCACCACGGTGAGGAGCGTTCCCTTCTCGTGCTCCTCGAAGGTGACCTCGACCGTCGTCGTCATGGTCGACCCGTCCGGGCTGCTGCCGGTGGACTCGGTGACGAGGCGGTGCGGGGGGTCGATGACCACGAAGGTCTGCGTCTCGCGGAACAGGGTGTCGCGGTCCGGCCCCCAGACGGCGGTCTGCCGGCCGCCGACCCGCAGGTCGACCTCGATCTCGACGACGCCGGGGGTCTCGTCGAGAATGCTGAACCAGATCTTCTGCTTCTCCGCGTCGGTGTAGGCGTCGAAGACCTCCTTGGGGGTGGCGGGGAGCAGGCGTGTCATCCGCAGCTGCGCGGTGCTGGTCTGTCCGGTCATTGTTCGGTTCCCTTCTCAAGGGTGAAGTAGGCGTCGAGGCCGTCGAGCCTGCGTTCCCACAGGCGTTGGTAGAAGGAGATCCAGGCCATGGCGTCCTCCAGTCGTTCGGCTCCCAGGCGGCACTGCCGTGACCGGCCGACCTTCTCGGTGACGACCAGGCCGGCGTTCTCCAGGACGAGCACGTGTTTCTTCATGCCGGTCAGTGACATGCCGAACGGCTCGGCCAGCTCGCCGATCGAGGCGGGCCCTTCGGCCAGGCGGGTCAGGATCTGCCGTCGGGTCGCGTCCGCCAGCGCCGAGAACGCCCGATCGAGCGCCAAATGCTGAACCATGTGGTTCAGCTTATGACACTGAACCGAAAGGTGCAATAACGAGGACCGCCGATCCGGTACGCCCTTTTCCTGGACGGGACACATCCACGGCCGGCCGGACCGGACGGCCGGGAGGCGGCTTGACGCGGGTGGGCCGACGTGACGACCGGGGACGGGACCTTGTGAGCGGGCCGGCGTGATGGCCGGGTGTGGTTTCTCGCGAGGGGGCCGATGCGTCGATCGGGGGACGGAACCTCGTGAGCGGGCCGACGCGACGATCGGGTGTGGTTCCTCGCGAGGGGGCCGGCGTGGCGGCCGGGGGCGGGTCAGCGGGAGAAGCGGCCGACCAGCAGTTCCAGCCGTCGCTTGTGCTCCTCGGGTCCGAGCCTGCCGGAGCGCACGAGTGCGAGGAGCCCGTGCAGCCCGCTCCAGAAGGTCTCGGCGAACGTCTCCGGATCGTCGTCTCCCGCGTGCGGTCGCAGGGTCTCGCACAGCTCGGCGAAGACCTCCCGCGCGGGGGACTGCGCGTCGGGGCCGGAGAACGACGAACCGGCGCGGTGGGCGAACATCGCGTCGTACAGGGCGGATCGGCGTTCGGTGAACGCGCAGTACGTCGCGGCGACGTCGGCGACGGCCCGTCGCGGGTCGGCCGCGGACGCGCGGGCCGTGCGCAACTCGGCGGCGAGATCGGTGAAGCCCTCGGCCGCGACCGCCGCCATGATGGCGTCCTTGCCCGCGAAGTGGCTGTAGAGGACCGGCTGGCTGTACTCGATCCTGTCGGCCAGCCGTCGCGTGGTCACCGCGTCCCACCCCTGCGACTCGGCCAGCTCCCGCGCGGCGGTGACGATCAGCCGCTCCCGCTCCGCTCGCTCGCGTTCCCTGCGGGCCCTGATCGACATGACGGCGATTCTAGCGCGGCTAGCGGAGCTGTCGTGGCTATGCCGAACTCCTCCGTCGCGGCGGGGCCGGCCGCTCCCGGGTCCTGTCCGTTCCCGGGAGGACCTGCGGTGAAGCCGTCACGGAGACGTGCGGCGAAGGCTCACCGAGACCCGCCGTGGAGGACGATCGATATCCGTCACGAGGTGATCCTGTCATCCCCTCCGGAATGTTCGTCGGCCGGCCCGGCGTACCGCAGCCACACGTAGTCGATCGGCTGGGGAAGGTTCCACGTCGCGGCCAGGGCGGGGTCGACCGGCAGGAAGCCGGCCCCCCGGTAGCAGCGCAGGGCGCGGTCGTTGTCCGGGTGGACCCGCATGAAGACGTCCGCCAGACCCGTCTCCCCGGCCTGGCGGGTCAGCGCCCGCACCAGCTCCCGGCCGACGCCCCTGCCCCGGGCGCCGGGTGCCACGATGATCCGGGCGAGCTCGACCTCGTTCTCCTCGATGTCCAGCCAGAGCTCCCCGTAGCCGATCGGGCCCGCGGCGGGGAGTCCACCGGAGACGTCACCGGACGGGACGCCGGCGAGACCACCGGACGGATCACGGGAGAGGCCGTCGGTGAGGTCACCGGGGAGGCCGTGCGTGAAGTCGCCGGGGAGATCGTCGAAGAGCAGGTGGGAGCGGACGTCCGGCTCCCCCTGCCAGCCGGTGACGACCCCCGGCGGCAGCGGGAACTCCTTCCGCGCGCACCACATCTCGACCTCGCTCGGTGAGGCGGGCCAGCCGGCGACCGTGGCCGCATGGGCCTCGTCGAAGGGCAGCAGGCGCATGTCCGTTCCTTTCACTCCGGTCGTGAGGTGGGCGCGGAGGCGTTGTGACGCCGGTAGTAGCGGGCGACGCGTACCCGGTTGCCGCACAGGGCGGGTGAGCACCAGCGGCGGCCGGGGTGGGCCGGAAGGAAGAGCAGGGTGCACTCCGGCCCCGCGCAGCCGCGGACCCTGCCGAGATCGGGACCGGTGAGCAGGTCGACGGCGGCCTCGGCGAGCTCGGCGAGCAACCTCTCGGTGACGTCGCCACCGCGTCTGACGAGAACGTCCGGCCAGACCAGCTCGCGGCGGGCGGGCGCGCGCCGCAGTGCCTCGTTGAGCGCGCGCAGCGCCGCGGCCGGGGGTGTCCCGCCCGCGCGGGCGTGCTCGACGCACTCCTGGACGGCCTGGCGCAGCCGCCGTACCGCGTCGAGGTCGACCTCGGTCACCGGCGCGGTCAGGCGGTCCCGCTGGGCGGCCAGCCAGTCGCGGAACAGGGCGCCGGACTCCAGCAGGTCACCGTCACGCCACCGGGTGTTGAGCAGGTCGAGCGCGAGCGGCTCACCGACCAGGATCATGCTGCTAATGCTACATCCGACGATTGACGCATTAGAACGAGTGCGGTTATAACTAATGCCTCATTACCCTTGAAAGGCATGTGAATGATCGTTCCCTCCGTGACCCACCGCTTCCTGGACGTCGACGGGGTCCGCGTCTTCTACCGGCAGGCCGGCCCGCCCGAGACGCCCGGGACGCCGGGGGCGCCAGTGCTGCTCCTGCTGCACGGCTTCCCGTCGGCCTCGCACCAGTTCCGGCGGCTGATGGACGCCCTCGGCCACCGGTACCGGTTGATCGCCCCGGACCTGCCGGGCTTCGGGTACACCGAGGTGCCCGAGGGCTTCACCTACTCCTTCGACCGGCTGGCCGACGTCCTGGAGGGGTTCGTGTCGGCACTGGGGCTCGACAGGTTCGTGATGTACACCTTCGACTTCGGGGGACCGGTCGGCTTCCGGCTGGCCACCCGGCGTCCCGGGCGGATCGCCGGGCTGATCGTGCAGAACGCCAACGCCTACGAGGACGGCCTGTCGGACCTGGCCCGGGAGACGATCGCCAACCGGCCCGGCGTCCCCGGGGCCGAGGAGAACGTCCGGCGGCTGTTCGACCTGGAGGTCACCCGCGCCCAGTACGAGGAGGGCACCTCCGACGCGGAGCGCGTCGCCCCGGACGGCTGGACGCTGGACCAGCACTTCCTGGACCTTCCCGGACGCGGGGACGCGCAGGCCGACCTGGCGCTGGACTACCACTCGAACCTCGCCCGCTACCCCGAGTGGCAGCGCTGGCTGCGCGAGCACCGGCCGCCCACCCTCGTCGTGTGGGGCCGCAGAGACCTGTTCTTCACCGAGGCGGGTGCCCGTGCCTATCTGCGCGACCTGCCGGACGCGAGGCTCCACCTCTTCGAGACCGGCCACTTCGCCCTTGAGGAGAACCTCCCCGAGATCGCGCCGCTCATCGCGGACTTCGCGGACCGCGTCGCCGAGCGCCTCACCGCCGCCCCCTGACGACCCGCCCGGCCTCCCGCGTCCCGTACGCCCGGCCTCCGTCCCGTACGCCCGGCCTCCGTCCCGTACGCCCGCCGCCCCCTGACGACCCGGCCTCCCGCGTCCGTACGGGGGCCGGGGACGCCCGGCTCCCGGCGCGGGCGGGCCTCCCGGGGAGGACGACGGATCCGACCCGGACGCGACCCGCGCGGCACCCGTCCCGATCGGGGAGCGGGCCCTGCCGCGAGGAGCGCTCCCGGGGCGGTCCGTCATCGGCCTACTGCCCCACGTAGTGAGGCCGCGGCACGGGGCCGGGGTACGGCGGACGCGGTCCCGGGTACGGAGGCTGCGGTGCCGGGTGCGGAGGCTGCCACTGGCCCGGGTACGGCGGACGCGGTGCCGGGTACGGGGGCCGCGGTGCCGGGTACGGGGGCCGCCACTGGCTCGGATACGGCGGACGCCACCCCGGGTACGGCGGTCGCCACTGGCTCGGATACGGCGGACGCCACCCCGGGTACGGGGGACGCCACTGGCTCGGGTACGGCGGACGCCACCCCGGATGGGGGTACCCCGACGGGTGGGAAGGCCAGCGTCCCGGCGACGAGACCGGCACGCAGTCGTACTGCGGGCACGGCGTGGTGATGCACTGCTTGGGCGAGGGCACGCAGACACGGCCAGGACCGCAGTTGACCAGCGCGCACGGTGATCCGGGACTGCACGTACCGGTCCCCTGCCCGGCCGAACCGGCGCCACCCGCCCGCACCGCCGACGTTCCCTCCGCCCACGCCGCGGTCACGGTGGCCGGTGACCCGGCGGCCGCGACCACGATCAGGGCCGGGATCAGTTTTCGGAGCATTTTTCCCCCAGTTATCATGATCAGTTCTGGCTCTCCGGCGATGCTCGCACCGGCCGTTCCTGCTGACGGCAAAAGGACTCTCAGCAGGGTGGATGGCTTGCCGAAAGGCCGTCGGGAGCTGCCGTCGATCTACAGACACAGGCGGATATGTCTGGCATCGAGGAAAAGGTGCGTCACCGGTGCGGGTGAGTGGCGGGGTGGTCTACGGGGCCGGACGGGGACGAGCAGGGACGAGCGGGGACGAGCGGGGACGAGCGGGGACGGGGCCGGAGCGGAGCCGGAGCGGAGCCGGGGAGGGATCGGGGAGGGATTCAAGGCCGGGCACGCGGCGGATCGCCTAAAGTCGGGCAAATGCCCCCGACCTCCTCTCGGCTGGCCTGGCTGGACGCCCTGCGCGGACCCGCCGCCCTGGCCGTCGCGCTGCACCACTCCGGCTGGGCCTTCATCCCGGACCTCTGGGCCCAGGTGGACAGCAGGGTCGACGTCGGCACCTGGGGTGTCTTCGTGTTCTTCCTGGTCAGCGGCTACATCATCCCCGCCTCCCTGGAGCGGCGCGGTGACCTGCGGGTCTTCTGGATCGGGCGGGCCTTCCGGTTGCTCCCCCTGCTGCTCGTCGCGTTCGGTGTGGCGCTCCTGTTCGCGTACACCGGTGCGGTCGCCCTCAATCCCGGTCTGGGGACGCGTCCTCCGTCGCTCGTCGTGCTCGCGAACGTGACGATGCTGCAGGAACTGCTCGGCGTGCCCGCCGTCATCGACGTGATGTGGACGCTCTCCTACGAGATGGCGTTCTACCTGATGGCGGTCGCCCTGTTCACCACCGGGCAGGCGCACCGGTCGGCCGCCGTCGCGACCGTACTGGCGGTGGCGGCCGTACCCCTGGGGGTGCTGATGACGGGCCCGGTCATCAGCGGCCGTGCCGATGTGGTCGCCGGGCTCCTCGCCGTCGCGGTCGTCACGGCCGTCGTGGTGTCGGCCGGGGCTCGCGGCGCGGCGCGTACGGCCGCCGCGGTGACCGGTGGCGTCCTCGGCCTGGCCCTGGTGGTCCTGGGCAGCCGGATCGGCCCGTGGCAGGGGGTGACGATCCTGGCCCTGATGTTCGCCGGCACCGCCGTGTACCGCGCGGAACAGGGGACGATCCGGTGGCGCACCGCCGTGGCCGCCGTCGCGGTGGTGACGGCCTGCGGGTTCCTCGCCAGGGACGACCCGGGCTGGGCGCCGGCGATCGTGCTGGCCGTGGCCTTCTTCGGGGGCGCGTTCCTGCTGCGGCACCGGCGGTTCCCCCGCCCGCTCGCCCACCTCGGAGTGATCAGCTTCTCCCTCTACCTGCTCCACCCGCTGCTGCTCCGGGTGAGCCCCAACCTCGTGATGTTCTTCCTCGTCCTGGTGCCGTTCTGCTACGTGACCCACGGCGTGATCGAGGCCCCCGCGCAGCGCCTGGGCAGACGCCTGGCCCGGCGGGAGGTCCCGGAACGAAGCCGGGAGCGGGACCCGGAACCGGGCCCAGGTCAAAAGCCGGTAAGTATGTAATTGAATTTCGCCCTATGCGGTCATCTGGCCGATTGCCGGAGCCCGTCCGTTGCCTAGCGTTCGGAGCATGTCCGGTCCGTCCAGCGTTCCGAGGTAGGCACCATGAGCTTCATCACCGTCGACGACGGCACCGAGATCTTCTACAAGGAGTGGGGAAGCGGCCGGCCGGTCGTCTTCAGTCACGGCTGGCCGCTCAACGCCGACACCTGGGACGACCAGATGATGCTGGTCGCGGAGAACGGCTTCCGTGCCGTCGCCCACGACCGCCGCGGGCACGGCCGCTCCTCGCAGCCCTGGCACGGCAACGACATGGACACCTACGCCGACGACCTCGCCACGCTCATCGAGACCCTCGACCTGCGGGACGCGATCCTGGTCGGTCACTCCACCGGCGGCGGCGAGGTGGCCCGCTACATCGGACGGCACGGCACCTCCCGCGTGTCCAAGGCCGTCCTGCTGAGCGCGGTGCCGCCGATCATGGTCAGGACGGACGCCAACCCCGACGGCCTGCCGATCGACGTCTTCGACGACATCCGCGCGGGGATCGTCGCCGACCGCTCGCAGTTCTACCGGGACCTCAGCATGTCCTTCTACGGCTTCAACCGGCCCGGCGCGCAGGTGTCCCAGGGCGCGCGCGACGCCTTCTGGATGTGGAGCATGCAGGTCGGCCTCAAGGGCGCGTACGACTGCGTCAAGCAGTTCTCCGAGACCGACTTCACCGAGGACCTCAGGCGCTTCGACGTCCCGACGTTCATCGGGCACGGCGACGACGACCAGATCGTGCCCATCGGCGCCGCCGGCCTGAAGTCGGCGGAGATCGTCAGGGACGCCACCCTGAAGGTCTACCCGGGCGGTCCGCACGGCCTGGTCGGCGCCCACAAGGACGAGTTCGACGCCGACCTGCTGGCCTTCGTCACCTCCTGAGTCACCTCCCGAGTCATCTCCTGAGCGGATCCCGCGCGGCCGGGCCGCCCGCCGCCTCGCCCGCCGGGCCGAGGGCGAGGCGCCGCTGCTCCTCCTCGACGATGTGGCGGGCCAGGGCCTGGTCGGAGATGTCGATCGCGTCGGGGGTGGACTCGGCCAGGTCGCTGCGGCGGGCGTACACGTCGAAGAGCCCGGCCTTGCCGCGGAGGATGTCGAGCATGCGCTGGTCGACGCTGTCGGCCGTCAGCAGGCGGTGCACCTGGACCTTGCGGACCTGACCCATGCGGTGCGCCCTGGCCACGGCCTGGCTCTCCATGGTCGGCTTGACCTGCGGCTCACAGATGATCACGACGGACGCGGCCTGCAGGTTGACGCCGACCCCGCCCGCCTGGATCTGGCCGAGCAGGACGGCGTGGCCGGGGGCGGCGGTGAACTCGTCGACGATCCGCTGGCGGTCCACGGCGCTCACGTCACCGGAGATCGGCCCGTGCGCCCGGCCGCCGAGGGCGTCCTGGACGGCGGCGACGACGTCGCGGAAGTAGGAGAAGACCACGACCTTGAGGTCGTTGCCCGCGGCCTCGTCCACCAGTTCCAGCAGCCGGTGCAGCTTGGCCGACGTCCGCGGCACGGCGTAGGCGGCACGGCGCATCGCCATGAAGTTCCCCCCGGCCACCGCCCTGCGGTAGGCGGCCAGGTCCGCCGGGCTGAACTCCTCCCACTCGTCCACGTGGACGAGGTCGGGCAGCTCGGTCAGCACGTCCTCCTGGTTGCGGCGCAGGTAGACCGGGGCCACGGCCCTGCGGAAGGCCCGCGCGCCCGCCGCCGCGTCGCTGCCCCTGATGGAGGGGACCAGGTCGGGCCGCAGCAGGCCGACGAGGTTGCGGAACTCCTCGACGCGGTTCTCCATCGGCGTCCCGGTCAGGAAGAGCACCCGGTCGCTGCGGCCGCACCACGCGGCGACGGCCTTGGACCGGCGGGTCTCCGGGTTCTTGACGTAGTGCGCCTCGTCGACCACGAGCATCCCGACCCTGAGGTCGGCGGGGATCTCCAGGCGGTGCAGCGTGTCCAGCGTGGTCACCGCGACGTCGCCGGCGCCGATCCAGCCGGTCAGCGCCGCGTCCCTGCCGGGACCGTGCAGCGGGTGCGCGCCGAGCGTGCTGCGCGCCTCGATCTCGCGTACCCAGTTGAGCAGGACGCTGGCCGGGCAGGCGACCAGGAAGTGCCGCTCGCCCTCCGCCTTGAGGTGCGCGAACGCGGCGATGGCCTCGATGGTCTTGCCGAGACCCATCTCGTCCCCCAGGATCACCCGGCGCTGGGCGAGGGCGAAACGGGCTCCGAACGACTGGTAGCCGCGCAGCGACACCCGGCGGTGGGTGTCGTCGAGGTCCTGGGCCTTGACCCGCGCCGAGACGTCGTCGGGCAGGAAGCCCTCGGAGGCGACGCGGTCGGGTTTGAGGGCGGCGAGCTCGGCGAGCAGGTTGTAGTACTCGGACGCGCGGATCTCGAAGTCGACCCACGCCTCAATGTCGGAGACCGGCGGGCGGAGCAGGTCCACCGAGGCCTGGTCGAACAGCAGCGACAGCTCGGACGCGTTCGCCTCCGCGAGCACCTCCGCGATCCGCGCGACGGCCTCGCGGGCCCGGTCGCGTCCCCTGCGGCCCGCGAGCAGCATCCGCAGCCGCCCGCCGGCCGGTTGCGCGGCGGGGAGCAGCGAGGAGAGGCTCTCGTCGACCCGGCCGGCGGCGGCGCGGGCGCGCGGCAGGTCGGGACCGGCGGTCACCAGCCGGTTCATGGCGACCAGCAGGGCCGTGGTCTCCCGGTCCTGGGCCTCGACGTCGATCCGCAGCGTGACCGTCTCCTCCGCGGCCCGGGCGATCTGCCCGGCGGCGGCGTGCACCTGCCCCGCGGTCCGCGCCCCGATCCCGGGAAGGAGCTGGAGCGCGTACGGCGTGCTGTCCAGGATGTCGAGGACCGTCGTGTACCCGGCCTGCTCGAAGGTGCCCAGCCGCAGCCGCCCGCCGGTGACGTCCTTCAGGCGCGTCAGCGGGATGGAGCCCAGCTCCGCGCGGGCCAGGCGGGAACGGAGCGCGGACAGCGCGTGCCGGACGTCGGCGTGGGCCCGCGCGTCGTCGGCGAGCAGGGCCCGCGCGTGCGCCAGCAGGCGGTCCGCCCGCAGGAAGAGGGCCCTGGCCTGACGCGGCGAGGGCGTCTCGCCCGGTCCGGACGGCTGCCACGGCGGTCCTCCCTGCCCGGCCGCCGGTGCCCGTCCCGCCGGGGAGGTCCCCCGGGACGTCTCCCGGCCGGCGGGGGAGGGCGTCTCCCGGCCCGCGTACCCCGCTTTGGCGGGGGTCTTGCGCGCCTCGGGCGCCCTGCGGGGCGCGGGCGGTTTCCGGGACGCCGGTGTCCTGCGGGGCGCGGGTGCCGCGTCCTTACGCCCGCTCTCGCCCACGCGCACCCTCTCCCCTCCGTCGCGGCCGGATCGCAGGCTTCACCGTGGCCAACGGCCGGGCGGGTTGTCAACGACCGGCCCGGCGGGGCACGGAGACGCCGCCACAGCATTTGCCCATCGGCAGACCGTTTATAGGTATTTCGTCCTTTGGGTATCGGCCTTCCTGGCAGGCGCTGTCGGTGCCCCCTGGCAGACTCGGCGCGCGCGCGCCCAGGCGACCGGTCCGCGAGGAGGAGACATGCCCGAGCGGGCGAAGGGAGCGCGGCGCCGGGACCTCACCGGCACGGACGTCGCGGGGGCATGACCCACCGGGCGGGACTCGCCGGGCCGGAGCTCACCGGGTCAGGGCTCACGGAACGGGTGAGGCGGCGGCCGTCCCCGTCCCGTGGAACCGCCGAACGGGTAATAGGGCACGTTCGGTCAGATGTGTGTATTCCTGCGCAGAAGGGTTCGCCGGATCTTCCTAGTGTTCGAGGTGTCCGAACGGCAACACCTCCACCGCACAGGAGCATGACGATGAGCACGATGCGCACCCTTCTCGCCGGAGCCGCCCTCGCCGGTTCGCTGGCCGCCGCCGTGGCCACCGCCCCCGCGGCGAGCGCCTCCGCCGCCCCGGCCACGGCCACCGCCGTCCAGGAGACCCAGGCCTCCGGCAAGCACTTCTTCGGCCCCTACCACTCCGGCTTCGGCAAGGGCGAGGGCTTCGGCAGGCGCTCGTACTTCAAGGGGTACTGGACCAAGGACAGCGGCCGCTACTGGTTCTACGGCGACCTGTTCGACCGCGACCGTGACCGCGACCGCAGCTACGTGTGGTTCAAGTGGCACGACCGCTTCGGCTCCCACACCAAGGTCTTCAGCACCTTCGGCCGCTCGCACCTCGACCGGTTCGGCGGCTTCAAGAAGAGCAACGGCTTCGACGACTTCAAGATCCGGGTCTGCGAGGGCGACAACAAGTTCGACGACTGCGGCCGCTGGGGCGACGCCTTCTAAGGCGGCGACGAACGACGAGGCCGGCTCCCCGGGAGCCGGTCACCGGGCCCGCGCGTCCCCGGCGGGACCGGTACGCAGCAGGTCGGCCACGCCGGAGACGCCGCCGTCGCCCCGGCCCGCGGCGACCCCCCGGTCCAGCAGCGCCCGCATGGGTTCCACCAGTTCGTTGCTGACCCCCTGGTCCCTGCCGGCGTCCAGCAGGTTGACGAAGCCCACCGCCTGCATCCGAAGGTTCGAGCCGCTGCCGGAGTGGTCGCCGGAGTCGATCGCCTTCGCCATCCCGGGGAGGGAGGTCGTCATGGCGCCGAGCCACGAGACCACCAGGGGGGTGAACTCCGCCGCCGGGACCCCTTCCGACCCGGCCAGGGCGACGGCGTGGAAGAACCCGCCGAACATCCCGTACATCGCGCTCAGCAGCGCGACGTCGTACAGCGGGGCCCGGCCGGGGTCGGGGCCCAGGTACATCGCGGTGCCCAGCGCCTCGAAGGCGCGCTCGTGGGCGTGGAAGGACTCCCGCGACCCGCTGTAGAGGACGAGCGATCCGGGGGTCCCGATCATCGCGGGCACCGCCATGATGCCGCCGTCCAGGTACTCCCCGCCGTGCCCGGTGACCCGCAGGGCCGTCTCGCGGGCCTGGGCGGGCGTGCCGTTGGTGAGGTTCACCACCGACCGGCCGGCCAGGACACCGGCTCCGGCTCCGGAGTCGGAGCCGGGAACGTCCAGGGCGGCGTCGAGGACGGTGTGCACGGAGTGGTGGTCGAGCACGCAGACGACCACGAGCGGGCTCGCGGCGATCGCCTCGGCGACGGTGGCGGCGACGGCGGCCCCCCGCGCGGCGAGCTCGTCGCTCCTGGCGGCCGTGCGGTTCCACACGGTCGTGGGACGGCCGTCGTCCAGGAAGGCCGTGGCCAGCGCGCTTCCCATGGCGCCCAGGCCGATGACCGTCACGGGCGGGCGGTTGTCGGTGGTCAATGTGATCCCCGGTTCGTTCGACGTCGGCGGGTGGGCGTCCGGACCCGGGCCCATCCCTCGTGACCCGGCCGGTACGGTCACGATGCTGGGGTCACGCTGGAGTTTCCTCAAGTACCTACTATTTTGTCTGGTACTTACCTTTTGGTATGTGAGGAAGGCGGGCGGGATGAAGAAGCGGACGTACTCGTGCGGGCTCGACGCCGCGGTCGACGTGGTGGGCGGCAAGTGGAAGGCGCTGATCCTGTGGGCGCTCCACCACGGGCCCCTCCGGTTCGGGGAGCTCAGGCGGTCGGTCTCGGGCATCAGCGAGAAGATGCTGATCCAGCAACTGCGCGAGATGGAGTCCTACGGCCTGGTGCACCGCGAGGTGTACCACCAGGTCCCGCCGAAGGTGGAGTACTCGCTGACCGGGTTCGGTCACTCGCTCAACGAGGCCCTGCTCCCGCTGGGCGAGTGGGGCGAGCGGAACATGGAGACCATCGAGGCCCTTCCCCGGCCCGAGAGCCCGGCCGGCGCCTGACCGGTCGGAACCTGACCGGTCGGAACCTGACCGGTCGGAACCTGACCGGCCGGAACCTGACCGGCCGGAACCTGACCGGCCGGAACCTGGTCGGGTGGAGCCGGACCGGGGCCGGTCTGGCGGTATCTGACGCCAGGACCGGATCTGATCTGGCGGGACCTGAACGGGCGGAGTTCGCGGGCGGGGTCAGGTGACGACCGGCGGGCCGGCGAGGGACTCGATCTCGCCGGGGGCGAGGCCGCCGCCGCGTTCCAGCCCGGCCGCGAGGCCGTCCTCGCCCAGCGCGTCACGTACCCGGTCGGTGATCCGGTCCACGTCGTCCTGTTCGGCGGGTGCCGGCGGCATGGCCGTGGACCGGCGGGCCGCGGCGGCCGCCCCCAGCAGCCGGGCGGCCCGGTCGTGGGACCCGGCCAGGGAGAGCGCGCCGGCCAGGCCCTCCAGGGCCCGCGTCACGTCCCGGGAGGCGTCGAGCCCGCGCGCCACGGTGAGTCCTTCCAGATGCAGGGCTCGCGCGGCCTCGGCGTCGCCGAGCTGCTCGGCCACGAACCCCAGCTCGGCCAGGATCATCGGCTCGTGCATGGCGTGGTCGGTCCCGTCGTCCCGCCGGGGGGTCCACGCCAGCACGGTGCGCAGGTGCGTCGTCGCGGCGTCGAACCTGCCCTCCTTGCGGGCGGCGTACCCGAGCACCGTCTCGGCGAAGATCTGCGTGCTCCGGTGGCACTGCTCGGCGGCCAGCCGCGCCGCCCGCTCGCCGCAGGTACGGGCACGGGCGTGGTCGCCGCGCTGCAGGGCGATCCAGCCCAGCCAGGCCAGCCGGCCGGCCACCTCGGGCCAGAGCTCCAGCTCCTCGGCCATGCGCAACCCCTCGTCCTGCAGCCGTTCGGCCCGCTCGTGGTCGCCGGTCATCTCCGCCAGCCCGCCGAGCCACTCGGTCGCCTGCAACCGGCCCCAGCGGTCGCCCAGCTCGTCGAAGAGCTCCGCCCCCCGCTCGCTGTCGCGCTCCAGGGCGGCCAGGTCACCCCGCACGTGCGCGTACTGGGCCCGGGCGACCAGGGTCGCGGCCGTCCCCCACCGGTCGCCGAGGGCGTCGAAGGCCGTCAGCGCCCGGTCGAGGAGGTCCTCGCAGAGCGCGAGGTCACCCGCTCCCATCCCGCAGAAGGCCAGGAACCACTGGGCCCGGGCACGCTCGGCCGGGTCGCCGACGTCCTCGTACAGCCGCATGGCGGCGGCGCGGTCGGTGGTCCGGCCGCGCAACAGGGCGATGCCCGCCTGCCAGACCAGGACGCGGGGACGGAGCGCGGCGGCACGGCCCGCGGGCGTGTCGGCAGACGTCGCGTCGGGACGCGCGGACGTCTTCCCGAGGGCGACGGGCGTCTCCCCCGCGGGGACGCTGGGTGCCCCCGCGGGGACGCTGGGTGCCCCCGCGGGGGCGGTGGGTGTCCCTGGGGAAACGGTGGGTGTCCCTGGGGGAAGGGCGGGGACGGCCAGTGCCGCGGCCAGGGACCGTTCCGCCTCGCCGGTCCGGCCGCGCAGGAACCAGTACCAGGCCAGCGCGTTCACCAGCCGCAGGGCCTGCTCGGCGTCCCCGGCGGCGACCGCACCGTCGAGGGCCACCTGGAGGTTGGCGTTCTCGGCGTCCAGGCGGCGAAGCCACCGCTGCTGGTCGTGCCCGTACAGCCGGGGCGCGGCGTGCTCGGCGAGGGCGGTGTAGTGGCGCCGGTGGCGCTCCCGCAGCCGCGCGGTCTCGCCCGCCTCGCGCAGGCGCAGCAGGCAGTAGGCGGACACCGACTCCAGCAGGCGGTAGCGGGGGCCGTCGGCGCCGTGCACGACGGTCACGAGCGAGCGGTCCACCAGGCGCGCCAGCGGGTCGGCCACGTCCGCCTCGGGGAGGTCGTCCGCGCCGCAGACGGCCTCGGCGCCGTCCAGGGAGCACCCGTCGGCGTGTACGGCCAACCGGCGCAGGACCAGCCGTTCGGGATCGCCCAGCAGGTCCCAGCTCCAGTCGATCATCGCCTGGAGGGTCCGCTGACGGGGCGGGGCGCCGCGGTGCCCGGTGGCCAGCAGCCGGAAACGGTCGTCCAGGCGTTCGGCAAGGCCGGTGACGCCCAGCGAGCGAACCCTGGTCGCGGCCAGCTCCAGGGCCAGCGGGATGCCGTCGAGGCGGCGGCAGAGCGTGGCGACCGCCGGGGCGGTGGCGGCGTCGAGGGTGAACCCGCGGTCCGCCGCGCGGGCACGGGCGACGAAGAGCCGTACCGAACCGAGCCGTTCCAGCGAGGCCGGGTCGGTGGCGGCGGCGGGCGTCTCCAGCGGCGGGACGTTCCAGACCACCTCGCCGGTCAGCGCGAGGGGTTCCTGGCTGGTGGCCAGGACGCGCAGGCCGGGGGCGGCGCGCAGCAGGACCTCCACCAGTTCCGCGACGGGGTCGACGAGGTGCTCGCAGTTGTCCAGCACCAGCAGCAGCCGCCGGGGACGCAGCGCGCCGGCCAGGTGGTCCGGTGGCGTTCCCCCGGCGGAGGCGGTGTCGCGGACGCCCAGCACCCGCATGACCTCGCCGGCCGTCGAGTCCACGCCGTCCTTCGGGCCCGCGGCGTCCCCCGAGCCCGGACGGCCGAGCGCGGCCAGTTCGACCAGCCACACCCCGTCGGGGAAGTCGCCGGCCCGCAGCCGCGCGACCTCGACGGCGAGGCGGGTCTTGCCCACCCCGCCGGGACCGGTGAGGGTGACCAGGCGATCGGTGCGCAGCAGGTCGCCGATCCCGGCCGTGGCCTCGTCCCTGCCGATCAGCGGGCCGAGCGGCGCGGGCAGGTTCGTGGCGGGCCCGGCCATCGGGTCCCGGGGCGCGGCGGGCGGGTCGAGCGCCGGGTCCCGGACGAGGATCGCCCGGTGCAGGGCCACCAGATCGGCGCCCGGATCCAGGCCGAGCTCGTCGGCCAGGTGGGCGCGCAGCTCCTCGTAGCCGTCGAGCGCCTCGCTCTGCCGCCCGGACCGGTACAGGGCGGTCATGTACGCGGCGCGCAGCCTCTCCCGCAGCGGGTACCGGCCGACCAGCTCGCCCAGCTCGGCGACGACGCCGTGGTGCTCGCCGAGGACCAGGCGCGTCTCGGCGAGGTCCTCGCAGGCGGTGAGCCACCGCTCGTTCAGGAGGGTGATCACGGACCGGGCGAACGGCTCGTCGGCGAAGTCGGCCAGCGCGGGGCCGCGCCACAGGGCGAGGGCGCCGGTGAGCAGCGCCGCGCGCGACCGCGGATCACCGGCCCGGCCGGCCTTGTCGGCCTCGTCGGCCAGGGACCGGAACCGGTGGGCGTCCACGGCGTCGGCGCCGGCGCGCAGCACGTACCCCGGCGGGGGCGACACGACCGTCTCCCGGGCACCGGGCTCGGCGTCCTCCAGGACCCGGCGCAACTGCGAGACCTTGGCCGACAGCGCCCCTGCCGGGTTGCCGGGCGGGCTCTCGCCCCACAGGTCGTCGATCAGCCGGTCGGCCGGGACCGGACGTCCCTCGTGGACGAGCAGGACGGCGAGAAGGGTGCGGACCTTCACGCCGGGGACGGTCACGGGCGTGCCGTCCGCCGTCCACACCGCCAGCGGACCCAGCACCCCGAAACGCATGAACGCACCATACGGGACCGGCCGGTACGCGACCCGGGAGAGTGCCGTAAGCCCGCCGGAGGCCGGCCGTAAACATGTCGTAAACACCCTCCGGCATGGTTGGACCCATCAGCCGGACACGAGAACGAGGGAGGTGGCAGATGTCCGAAAGGCAGAACGAAGACCGGTTGCGGGTGGCGGTGATCGTCGGCAGCACCCGCGTCGGCCGGTTCGGGCCCACGGTGGCGGAATGGTTCGTGGCGCGGGCGCGCAGGCGGGCGGAGCTGGAGATCGACCTGATCGATCTGGCCGAGGTCGCGCTTCCGCAGACGCTCACGGACCAGGACGAGCCGCCTCCCGCCCCGGTGGCCGCCCTGGCGCCGCGCCTGGCCGGTGCCGACGCGTTCGTGGTGGTGACCCCCGAGTACAACCGGAGCTTCCCGGCCCCGCTGAAGAGCGCCGTCGACTGGTTCTACCGGGAGTGGCAGGCCAAGCCGGTGGCGTTCGTCTCCTACGGCAACGACTCCGGTGGCCTGTTCGCCGCCGCGCAGCTCCGCCAGGTCTTCGGCGAGGTGCACGCGGTGGCCGTCCACGCGGGGGTGACGCTGCCCCGCTCCTGGGAGCAGTTCGCCGCCGACGGCGGCTGGCCCCGGGCGGGCACGGAGTACGACGCCGCCGCCACGACCACGCTGGACCAGCTGACCTGGTGGGCCCGCGCGCTGCGCGACGCCAGAGCCGGGCATCCCTACCCCTGCTGACCCGCTCCAACGGCACGAGTCGGTACAAATCAACACGAACGAGCACGGAACCATAAGCGATCCGGGCCTGTAAGGGCCGGTGCGGGCCGACGCACGACCACGGCACCACCCCTCACGAACGTCCCCTCGAACACGAGAATCCACGGAGATCCCCATGCGAAAGATCATTTCTTCGACCTACGTGTCCCTCGACGGCTACATCGGCGACCCCGGTGGCTGGGCCATGCCCTACTTCGACGAGGACGCGGGCCGGTTCGCCCGCGAGCAGCTCTTCGCCAGCGACGCCCTGCTGATGGGCCGGCTCACCTACGAGGGCTTCGCCGGGGCCTGGCCCGCCATGACCGACGAGGACGGCTTCGCCGACCGGATGAACTCCCTGCCCAAGTACGTCGCCTCCCGCACCCTGGAGAAGGCCGGGTGGAACAACTCGACCGTCATCGCGGGCGACCTCGTCGAGGAGATGACCGCGCTCAAGCGGCAGCCCGGCCAGGACATCCTGATGTACGGCTACGGGCCGGTCGCGCTCACCCTGCTGGAGCACGGCCTCCTCGACGAACTCCGCCTCTGGGTGCACCCGATCGTCGTGGGCGACGGCGACCCCGGGGACCTGATGTTCAAGAAGACCGGCAGGTTCCCCTTCGAGCTCGCCGGGACGACGACGTTCGGCAGCGGCGTGGTCGTCCTCTCCTACCGGGCCGTGGCGCGGACGACGGGGCCGGACGCCGGGTGACGGGTGCCCGGGGCTCGGCGCCGGGTGCCCGTCACCGGGACGAGCGACCGGGGACGGGCGGCCGGCGACCGGCACCCGGCGACGAGCGGCCGGACGGTGATCACCCGTCGACGGGCCCGCCCCGCCCACCGGGACCCGCCTACCGGGTCCCGGTGGCGGGGCTCCCGGGACGGGACCCGGTGACCGTTCCGGCGCGCCCGCGCAGGCCCGAGGCGATGACGGCCACCCCGGCGACCGCCATCGCGACCGGGACGAGCAGGGCCGTGCGGAAACCGCCGAGCGCGGCCTCCGGTGATCCGGCCGGCCCGGTGGCGGCGACGTACACGGCGGTCGCCGCCGCCAGGCCGAGCGCCGCGCCGAACTGGAACGAGGTGTACAGCAGGCCACCGGCGATCCCCTGCTCCTCCTCGCCCACCCCGTCGGTCCCGGCGATGGTGAACGGCCCGTACGCCAGCGAGAAGGCCAGGCCGAGGATGACCATGGTGGGGAACATCGCCGCGTAGGTCCAGTCGAGGCCGACCGGCAGGAACAGCAGGTAGGCCACGGCCGCCAGGCAGAGCCCGCACAGGATCACCCGGACATTGCCGAAGCGGTTCACCAGCCAGGGGGTGAGGGTCGGCGCGAGCACGGCGTCGATGCCGATGACCAGCAGGGCCAGGGCCGCCTGCAACGACGACCACCCGCGCAGTTCCTGCAGGTAGAGGACGACGAGGAACTGGAATCCGAAGAACGACCCCGAGAACAGCAGGAATCCCAGGTTGGCCCGCACCAGGGGACCCGAGCGCAGGAGACCCAGGCGCACCAGGGGCGCCGCCGAGCGCCGCTCGATCGCGGGGAAGACCGCGAGCAGCGCGAACCCGGCGGCGAACGCGCCGGCCGTCCAGCCCCACCCGGTGGCCGGTGCCTCCAGCCGGACGACCCCGAACACGAGCGCGAGCATCGCGCAGGTCACGGTGACCGTACCGGCCAGGTCGAAGCCCCGGACGGAGCCGCGCGGGCGTCCGTCGTCCGTGCGTCCGTCGTCCGTGCGTTCGCCGTCCGTGCGTCCGTCGTCCGGGATCAGGACGAGGGCGGCGGCGAGGATCAGGGAGGCCATGATCACCGGCGCGAAGAACACCCACCGCCAGTCGATCGCGGCCAACAGGCCGCCGACGACCAGGCCGACGGAGAAGCCGGCCGACGCCGTCCCCGCGTAGACCAGGAGGGCACGGTTGCGCCGGGGGCCCTCGGTGAAGCCGGTGGTGATGATGGAGAGACCGGCGGGCGCCATGAACGCGGAGGCCACCCCCGTCACGAAACGCGCGACGACGAGCATCCACTCCTCGGTCGCGAAACCGCCCAGCCCGGAGAAGACGACGAACACGCCGAGCCAGAGCACGAACATCCGCCGCCGGCCGAGCAGGTCGGCGGCCCGGCCGCCCAGCAGCATGAAACCGCCGTACCCGAGCACGTAGGAGCTCATCACCCAGCTCAGCGAGCCGGTGCTCAGCCCCAGGTCGGAGCGGATCGCGGGCAGGGCGACGTTCAGCATCGCCACGTCGATCCCCTCCAGGAAGATCGCGCCGCACAGCACGAACAACACGCCCCAGGCACGCCCGCCCATACGGTCGGCGCGGCCGGGACGATCGGCGGGCGCCGGAGAGGGTGTCAGGGAGGGTGGTGAGGACGACGATGTGGACACGGGACGACTCCTTGGGGACGGGGAACCGCGAAGACCGCCGCCGTTTCCCCGTGGCGGCCGGTTCCCTCTTGTAAGTAATCGCATCCTGAGGCAGCATCGACAGGCATGGAAGAAGGCACTTCGAAGTCACCGAGTCGCTGCGCGGACACCGGCGACGCCTACGTCGACGCGCGCCAGTGGGACACCCGGGAGGACTGCGAGGTCCGCCAGATCCTGGACCGCGTGGCGGACAAGTGGTCGCTGCTCGTCATCGCGCTCCTCGACCGGCGCTCCCTGCGGTTCACCGAGCTGAGCCGCGAGATCGACGGCGTCAGCCAGCGCATGCTCACCGTCACCCTGCGCCACCTGGAGCGGGACGGCCTGGTGCGCCGCACCGTGCACCCCGTCGTGCCACCGAGGGTCGACTACGAGCTCACCCCCCTCGGCATGACCCTGCACGACACGATCCAGTCGCTCGTCACCTGGACCGAACGGCACCAGAACGAGATCGCCGCGGCCCGCGCGGGCTACGACACCCACCGGGAGACCGCGCCGGCCGGACCGGACCCGCGGGTCGTGGCGCAACCCGGCGACGCGACGAAACCCGGCGACGCGACGGAATCCGGCGGTGCGACGGAAGTCAACGGCAAGACGAAACCCGGCGAGGCGACGAAACCTGGCAGCGCGGCAGGACTCGGTGGTGCGACGAAACACCGTGTCGTGGTCGCCAACCGTAACGAAACTCCGGCCGTGTCGTCGCCGCGTGAGGAATCGACGGCACCTCGTGAGGAAGGCGTCGACGGGGGCGATCCCCCGGGGTGCGAGATGTGCGGTGCCCCGCTCCGTGAGGCGCGCACGGGCCGTCCCGCGCGGTTCTGCGGCACGGCATGCCGCCAGAAGGCACACCGCCACCGTTCCCGCGCCGCCTCCCGTCCCACCGGCTGAGCCCACCCCTCCCGGCCGGCTCTTTCCACGAGCCGGTTCCTTCCCGCGAGCCCAGCACTTCCGCGAGCCCGCCCCTCCCGCGAACCCGGCTTCCCCGGAGAGCCCGGTCCTCCTGCGGAGCCGGGGGCGGGAGCGGTCCCGCAAAAGAGGGCAAAGGCCTGTCCAAGGGTTCCGTGTCCTGGCCGCCCGCCGACGCCGCAGCGTGTCTGCTGGACAGCGGTAATGTCACCGCTCACCTGGAGGGTCGGAGATGAGGAAGTTGCTTCGTACCGGCGTGCTCGCGCTCTGCGTGTTCACGGCCGGATGCGGCGCCGCCGACGACGGGAGCACGACCGAACCGTTGGTCGCGGACCAGATCAAGGCGTCACCCACCTCGCCCGCGGACCCCTCGGCGGCCACCAAGGCCAGGGTCGAGCTGCGCGAGACGCGGATCGGCAGGGTCCTGGCCGGGGAGGGGGGCCGCACGCTCTACGCCTTCGAGAAGGACAGGAACGGCAAGTCGTCGTGCTCGGACGCCTGCGCGCGGGCCTGGCCGCCGTACGTCACGGACGGCGAGCCGCAGGCCGGCAAGGGGGTGAAGGCGGACCTGCTCGCCACCACCGCCCGGGACGACGGCACGACACAGGTGACCTACGCGGGCCACCCGCTCTACTACTTCGCCAGGGACACCGCGGCCGCGGAGGTCAAGGGGCACGACGACGAGGGTTTCGGCGACGACTGGTACGCGCTGAGGGCCGACGGGAAGAAGGTCGACGACTGAGCCGCCCCGCCGACGTCACCGGCTGATCCGGTCCGTCGTCACCGGCCGATCCGGCCCGGCGGGAGTCGCGTCCCGGCCCGCCGGGTAGGGACAGGAGTGATCCCGCCCGGCGGAGGCCCGTACACCCGGGGCGTGAAGCGTGAAGGGTCCGTCGTCACCGCGGCGGACCCTTCCCCTGTCCCCGTGGAGACCCCTTGACCTCGGGGTCAGGTGGACTCGCGGACGATCAGCTCCGTGGGCAGGATCGCCGACGAGGCGGGGCCGCCGTCGAGGCGGCGCAGGAGGAGACGTACCGCGGTCCGGCCCTGCTCCGTCCCCGGGACGCGCACCGTGGTGAGCGCGGGCACCGTGTGGGAGGCGGCCGCGATGTCGCCGAAACCCGCGACCGCGACGTCCTCGGGCACCCGCCGCCCGGATTCGGCCAGCGCCCGCAGGGCCCCGATCGCCATCGCGTCACCGGCCACGAACACCGCGTCGAGCGCAGGGTCGTCCCGCAGGAGCTGGCGCATCGCGTCCGCGCCCGAGGCGATGGTGAGATCGCCGACGGCGATGATCGACCGGTGCCCGGTGTCGCGCAGCGCCTCCCGGTACCCCTCCAGCCGTGCCCGCGAGGCCATGCAGTCCGGCGGCCCGGCGATGGCGGCGATCCGCCGCCGTCCCCGCACCAGCAGGTGCGCCACCGCCGCCGCGGCCCCGCCCACGTCGTCGACGCCGGTGTACGGGGTGTGCGCCGCCACCGGCCTGCCCAGGACGACGAAGGGAACGCCCGTGCGGGCCAGCTCGGCCTGGAGCGGGTCGGCGGCGTGGCCGGACACGAGCACCACCCCGTCCACGTATCCGGAGGCGGCGTGGCGCTCCACCCGCAGGCGGCCGTCCGCCGAGTCGGCGAGCATCAGGGTGACCCGCTTGCCCGCCTCCTCCAGCTCCCGGGTGACCGAGCGGACGGTCGCCGAGAACGCCACGTCGTCGGCGCCCGCCGCGGCGGCCGGGTCGGAGACGACCAGCGCGATCGAGTCGGTGCGCCGCGTCACCAGGCTGCGCGCCGCCGAGTTGGGGACGTACCCCAGCTCGTCGACGGCGTTCATGACGATCGCGCGGAACTCGTCGCTGACCGTGCCCTCACCGTTGATCACCCTGGAGACCGTGGACCTGGACACCCCGGCGCGGGCGGCGACGGCCTCCAGGGTGGGCCGTCTGGCGCGTTCGCGGTGCAGCCCGTTGTGGCGGATCACCTCGCGGTACCACAGCGCGCTGTCCTTGGGCAGCCGACGCTGCGTCTCGAAGTCGACGTGCACGATCCCGAAGCGCTTGCGGTAGCCCTCGGCCCACTCGAAGTTGTCCAGCAGCGACCAGACCAGGAAGCCGCGCAGGTCCGCCCCGGCCTCGATCGCGGCGTGCGCGGCCCGCAGGTGACCCTCGAAGAAGGCGGTCCTGTCGGTGTCGTGCACGCGGTCGCCGTTCACCACGTCGTCGAACGCGGCGCCGTTCTCGGTGACCAGCAGGCCGACCTCGGGGTAGTCGCGCGAGAGCCGGGTGAGCACCTGGGTGAGGCCGGTGGGCACGATCGCCCAGCCCATCGCGGTCGTCGGGGCGTGGGCCCCGCTGAAGCGGATGTCCTCGGTCCCCGGGTAGGCGGCGTTGGCCGGCTCGCCCGGCTCGGAGCGTACGACGCAGGGCGTGTAGTAGTTGATCCCCAGCAGGTCGACGGGCTGGTTGATCGTCTCGAGGTCGCCGTCGCGGATGTGGTCCAGGCCGCCGGTCCTGTCCATGATCTCCAGCACCGGGCGGGGGTACTCCCCGCGCAGGGCGGGGTCGAGGAACTGGCGGTTGATCAGGCAGTCGACCCGGTTCACGGCCTCGGCGTCCTCGGCGGACAGGGGAAGGTCCGGGTCGGTCAGCCGGCCGGGCGTGAGGACGGGCGCCAGGTTCAGGGTGAGGGCGATCTCGCGGGCGCCGCCCTCGCGCAGCACCCGGGCGCTCAGCCCGTGGGCGAGCAGGAGGTGGTGGGAGGCGCGGAACGCCTCCTCGGACGAGGCGCGGCCCGGCGCGTGCACGCCGATGCCGTATCCCAGCACGGCGTTCACCCACGGCTCGTTGACCGTCATCCACGTCCCGACCCGGTCACCGAGCCGGTCGTGCACGATCCGCGCGTAGTCGGCGAAACGGTAGGCCGTGTCGCGGGCGGTCCACCCGCCGAGATCCTCCAGCGTCTGGGGGAGATCCCAGTGGTAGAGGGTCGCGTACGGCGCGATGTCGGCCGCCAGCAGCTCGTCCACCAGCCGGTCGTAGAAGTCCAGCCCTCCGGCGTTGACCGGGCCGGACCCCGCCGGCTGGATCCGGGGCCAGGCGACGGAGAACCGGTAGGCCCTCAGGCCCAGGTCCGCCATGAGGCGGACGTCGTCGGCGTGGCGGTGGTAGTGGTCGCACGCGACGTCCCCGGTGTGGCCGTCGGCGATCCTGCCCGGCGTGTGGGAGAAGGTGTCCCAGACGGACGTGCCGCGCCCGTCCACGTGTGCCGCGCCCTCGATCTGGTACGCGGCGGTGGCCGCGCCCCAGACGAAACCGGGGGGAAAGGCCAGGGTCTCGCCCCGGGGCGAGACGGTCGTTGCGGTCATGCTCCGAAAACCCCCGTCGGCTCTCGCGACTGCCGAGATGCGCGGGGCGGTGGCGGGTCGCCATCGTCCCGGACGGTGAGGCACCTCACCGTCATCATGGGCGCGGGTGTCCCGGGTGTCGAGAGGACCGCCGGAGCCGGCGTCGCCGCGCTTCCCGCGTCCGTGATCGGCGACACAGTAACCGATCACACCGACAAAAGGGATAGGACGCCACCGGACGACCCAGGGCGCCACCGGACGGCTTCGCGCGTCCGAGGGGCTCCGGGCTGACTCGGGTGCCACCGGAGGACCCAGGGCTCCACCGGACGGCTTCGCGTGTCTCGACGGCTCCGGGTATCCGAGCGGCTTCGGGCATCCGGACCGCGCCGGAGTCTCAGGCGCCGGGAAGTCTCAGCACGCGGTCGAGCAACTGGCGGTGATGGGCCAGGAAACGCCGCCGCGTCTGCGGGTCGGCGGAGACCGATTCGCCCGCCTCGGCGATCATCTCGCCGTGCAGGAACCCGTACACGCTCCAGACCAGCGTCCGCACCAGCAGGTCCTCGTCCACCTCGCCGTCGACGAAACCGGCTCTCGCGGCCGAGCGGATCGCGTCGGCGGTGAGGCTCATGAGCGGGATCGAGTGGGTCCGCTCCACCTCGGGGATGTCCGCGGCGTCACCCAGCCAGCGGTGGATCCACAGCGCGGGGATCTGCGGATTGGCGACGCAGAAGTCCAGGTAGCTCTCGGACAGTCCGTACAGGGCGGCGGCGGTCCCCCTGGCGTCGGTCCCGGGGAGCGCGGCGAGCGCGCCCTCCACGACGGCCCGTTCCGCCCGGCTGGCGTGGTCGACGACGGCGAGGTAGAGGTCGCGCTTCTCACCGAACCGCTCCTGGATCCACGCCGGGTCCTCGCCGGTGGCCTCGGCCATCGCCTGGAGCGAGGTGCCGTCGTAGCCGAGCGCGGAGAAGAGCCGCATCGCGGTGGTGATGACCGCCTGGCCCCGCGGGTCCTCGTGGGGAGTCATACCTCCGATTCAAGTCCCCGGTACGTGCGCGGGCGGCCGAGCGTTGGTCTCGACGCGGTCAAACCTGTGTTCGCAATACCTCGCCCCCGACGAACCGGCGGGCCGCGGGTCAGGAGGGCAGGATCCGCAGTTCGCCCGTCAGGGTCAGGGCGGTGATCCGGCGCGGCGCCGAGGGGTCGAGCCGTACCTCGACGGTCGCGTCGCCGGAGTCGGTCCGCACGTCGTACCCCCTCCCGCCGGCCTCGTCCGGAACCCTGATCTCGATGTTCCCGGCCGTCCTCACCACCGCCCTGACGCCGGCGGGTGCGGCCGTGAACCCCAGGATGACGTCTCCGTAGCCGGTCTCGACGTCGGATTCGGCGGACCTCAGGTCGTTGCCGATCACGTCGCCCCTGTGCACCCTCACCCGCAACGTGCGCGGTGAGCCGTTCACGATCACGTCACCGGCGTCGGCCGCGAGGCGCAGGTCGCCCCGGAGGCCGGTCGCCGACACGGTCCCGTCACCGTTCGCCGCCTCGACGCCGGTGGTCGCGGGCAGGGTCAGGACGTAGTGCGTCCGGCAGGCAGGGTCGCGGGTGCCGCGGGTGCCGCGGGTGCCGCGGGTGTCACGGGTGTCGTCGGGGGTGGCGGGGGTGGCGCCGGTCTCGCCGGGGCAGCGGGAGTCGACGGTGAGCGTCCGGCCGTCCCACCGCTCGGTGACCACGGGCCGGTTCCTCGTCCACAGGAGCTCGCGCCTGACGTCCAGCCGGCTCTCGCGACCGGCGACGATCGAGAGATCGACGGGACCCGTGGCCCGCACCACGACCTTCGGCGAGGTGAGCGCGTGGGACCTGGAGGTGGTCTCGACGATCCGGCCGGGCTCGTTGATCTCCGCCAGCGCCGCCAGCGTGGTGAAGGCCACGGCGAGCGCGGTGAGCGCCCCGCCCAGGGCGAGCCAGAGGATCCGGACGGTGTTTCGTGTCGGCATGTTCTCTCAGACCTTGAGGAAGCGCAGGACGGCGAGTACCCGGCGGTGGTCCTTGTCGGCGCCGGAGAGGTCGAGCTTGGCGAAGATGTTGTTGATGTGCTTTCCCACCGCGCTCTCGGAGACCACCAGGGCCTCGGCGATCCCGGTGTTGGACCGGCCCTCCGCGATGAGCGACAGCACCTCGTACTCCCTGCGGGTCAGCCGGTCCAGCGGGTCGCTGCGCCCCCGCAGCAGCAACTGGGCGACCACCTCGGGGTCCAGGGCGGTGCCGCCCGCGGCGATCCGGCGTACCGCGTCGAGGAACTCCTCGACATCGGCCACCCGGTCCTTCAGCAGGTAGCCGATCCCCCCGGTCGCGGTGGACAGCAGCCGGGTGGCGTAGCGCTCCTCGACGTACTGGGAGAGCACGAGGATCGCCAGCGCGGGCCGCTGCCGGCGCAGCACGAGCGCGGCGCGCAGCCCCTCGTCGGTGTGCGAGGGCGGCATCCGCACGTCGGTCACGACGAGGTCGGGGTCGTGCTCGTCCACCGCGCGGAGCAGCCCGTCGGCGTCGGCCACGGAGGCCACCACCTCGATGCCCGCCGAGCCGAGCAGGCGGACCAGTCCCTCGCGCAGCAACACGGAGTCCTCGGCGAGCACTACACGCACGGCAGCTCCACTCTGATCGTCGTCGGCCCGCCCGGCGGGCTGTGGACGTCCAGGATGCCGTCCACCGACGCCACCCGCCCCGCCAGTCCGCGCAGGCCGGTCCCCAGGTCCGGATCCGCCCCGCCGACGCCGTCGTCGTGCACGGACAGGTGGAGGCGGTCGCCGTCGCTGCCGACGACGACCTCGGCGCCGGACGCCCGCGCGTGCTTGGCGATGTTGGTCAGCGCCTCGGAGACGACGAAGAAGGCCACCGCCTCGATCGTGGGGGCGACCCGCCCGGCCAGGTCGGCCCGCACCCTCACCGGGAAGGGGGCCCGCGCGGCGAGACCGGACAGCGCCGCGTCCAGGCCCTGCTCGTCCAGCACCGCCGGGTGCAGCCCGCGGACGACGTCGCGCAGCTCCCGCAGGGCCAGCTTGGCCTCCTCGTGCGCCCGCACGATCACCTCGCGGGCGGGCTCCGGCAGGTCGGTGAGGGTGGCGCGGGCCATCCCCAGGTTCATCGCCAGCGACACCAGCCGCTGCTGGGTGCCGTCGTGCAGGTCGCGCTCGATGCGACGGCGTTCGGCGTCGGCCGCGTCCACCACCCCGGCGCGGCTCTCCCGCAGCGTCTCCACCCGCAGCACGAGCTGGTCGCTGAGGCTGGGGCCGAGCAGGGCCTCGGCGGCGATCACGTCCAGCGTGGTGAACCCGCGCGCCACCCACGGCGCGGCGACGAACAGGATCCCGGAGAGGAAGACGTACGCCACGCTCTCCCAGGTCTCCGCCAGCGCCCAGTGCCGCACGGCGAGAACGGCCGTGACCAGGGCGCCCGACCACGCCCCGACGACGGACAGGGCGCCGACGCCGTTGATCAGCGCGGTCAGCAGGTGGTACCCGATCCGGCGCCAGGTGCTCCAGGTCCGCGTCTCCTGCAGCAGCCGCCGCAGCGGGTTCCTGCTCAGCGGGCGGCACGGGACCGGCGCGATGCCGACGTCGAGGAAGGCGGCGAACCGGGACCGCTGTACCCGGGTGAGCAGCCGCACGACCACGAAGAACAGCAGCAGCGCCGCCACCGGCACGACCACGGTCCACACCAGCAGCACCGCGGCCGCCACCAGGGCCGAGAGCACCGTGACACCCGCCAGGGCCAGCGGCACCCCCGAGACCAGGTGGGCGGTACGCAGCCAGGTCCGCGCCGACCAGTGAGCGCTGATCCTCGTCCAGGGAGTGGGCAGCTCGACGGCGGGCATCTCGACGGTGGTCATGACACCACCGTAAGGATCTCGGCGTTCCGGGCACATGGGCGAGAGGCCCGGGAAAAAGGTGAGGCAGGCCCCACCGTCCCCGCGCGTGCCGGAGCGCCACGGATCACGGTCGACGGTCACGACCCGCGTGACGACCGTCCCCGCGCGTGCCGGGGTGCCCGCACGGGCCTTCTCGGCCCCGCCTACCCTTGGGGGATGGGTGCCGCGCGTGACGACCGCCCCCGTCCGGGGCCGGCGATGAGGCGGCCCCCTCCCGCTCGCGGAGTCCCACCCGGCCCACCGGACCCGTCCGCATCGGACGACCCGTCCGTTCCGCCCGGCTCATCCGCTCATGAGAACGCCTCCTACGACTCCACTGGCTCCCCTGGCTCCACTGGCTCCCCTGGCTCCCCTGGCTCCGCGGGTTCCGCGGACTCTCATGGTTCCGCGGGCCCCTCCGGCTCCCACGGTTCCTCGGGCTTCTGCGGCCCCTGTGACTCCTCCGGTTCCTCCCGGCTCTTCGCCGACGATCCGATGTCCGCACCGCTGACCTACCCCGGCCGTCTCCCCTCGGCCGCCGGGCTGCTCGCCGACGACCGTTTCCTGCCGATGACGGAGGTGCCCGGAGCCCTCGCCGGCGGGCTGGTCCGGTCCGGCGACCGGACCGCGACGCTCGCCGACCACCTGGCCGACCTCGGCGCGGCACCGCTGGAGGCGCGCCGGCCGGTGATCGCGGTGGGCTCCAACGCCGCCCCCGGCCAGCTGCGCCGCAAGTTCGCCGCCGCCGGGATCCGGCCCGTCGCCCCGCTGACCCCGGCCGCCGTGCACGGTGTCACCCCGGGGGTCTCGGCGCACGTCAGCCGGTACGCCTACCTGCCGGCCACGCCCGTCGAGGCACAGGGGGCCTCGCTGCTGTTCGTGGTCTGGGTGGACGACACCCAGCTCGGGGTCCTGGACGCGACGGAGCCGAACTACCTCCGGCTGGTGCTGCCCGACGACTCCTTCCCGGCCACCCTCCCCTCGGGCGAGACGCTCCCGTCGTGCCACGTCTACGTGAGCAGGCACGGATGCCTGGTGGACGAGGAGGGCGTGCCACTGCCGCTCGCCCCCCAGCGCGAGCTGATCGGGCACCTGCTGGGGCGGTCGGCGGCGCTCCGGCGGCTGTTCGGGCGGACCCCGGAGGAGTTCGTGCTTGGCGCCGGGGAGGAGGGGACCCGGGAGGTCGCCCGCGCGCTGTTCGTGAGCGACGGTCTCGCGGACCCCGGCGCGGTCGGGCTCCACCGCCTTCTGCTCCCGCCCCCCGAACCGCGCACCTGACGCGGGGAGAACCGCTTCCCCGACCGTGTTCTCCGCCGCCGATCCGGCGAGCGGAGCCTGAACCGCGCATCCGACCTCCGTGGGCCGTGCGCCCCGGGACGGCCGATCCCCGGAGGCGTGATCCCTCGAAGATAACCCCAATAGGGGTAGCGATGGGTTATAAAGGGGAAGGCGCGTCCGGGGTGTCCTCCGTCCCCATGGCGAGGGTCCCGTCGGGGAGCGGTCACGGGCTGCCGGGAACCGTGCCCCACCGCCGCGCGCCCGCCCGTTCGTCCGCGGACCGGACGCGTCATCGGCCGTCGAAGGGTTGTGTCCGTGAAGCGTGTGCTGCTGCTGGCGACCGGTGACACCATCGCCCACTCCTACGACCCCGACCGGCCGGGGGCCGCGTCCGGGGCGGAACTGCTGGCGGCCCTGCCGTCCGGCGCGATCACCGCGGACGTGGTGGCCGAGGACGTGATGGCGGGGCCCAGCTGGGACATGTCACCCTCGACGATGCTGGAGCTGGCCCGCAGGACGCGCTCGGCCATCCTGGAGCGCGGGTTCGACGGCGTGGTGGTCACTCACGGCGCCGACGGGCTGGAGGAGACCGCCTACCTCGCGGACCTGCTCGCGGGCCGGGCGGCCGAGCGCGGCGCCATCGTGCTGACCTGCGCCGTCCGCTCCAGGGACGAACCGTCCGCGGACGGGCCGCGCAACCTCGCCTCCTCCGTCACCGCCGCGGCCGACGAGGCGCTGCGCGGTGCCGGGGCGGTGGTGTGCGTCAACGACGAGATCCACGCCGCCCGCTGGGTGAGCATGACCGACGCCACGGGCGTCGCGGCGTTCTCCTCGGCGCCCTTCCCGCCGCTGGGACGCCTGTCCGGCGGGCGGGTGGAGACGATGATCCCGCCTCCGCCGAGGCCACCGGCGTTCGGGGGGGACCCCGCCTCGGACGTCGCCCTGATCAAGACCTATCCGGGGATCGAGGCCGGACTGCTCACCGCGGCCGTGGACGCCGGAGCCCAGGGCATCGTGCTGGAGGGGACCGGGACGGGCAACGTGCCGGTCGGCCTGTTCTCGGCGATCGCCGAGCTGACGGAGTGGGGGATCCCGGTGGTCGTCGCGTCACGCTGCCGTACCGGCCGGGGGCCGCTGGGCGAGGTCGGTCCCGTGGGAGGGCTCGCCGCCACGGTGGGGGCGATCGGCGCCCGCGGGCTGGCACCCCAGAAGGCGCGGTACGCGCTGATGGTGGCCCTCGGAACGGGGGGTATCGACGCGGTCCGCGCGTGGTTCGATCGGCTGTGACACCGGCGAGGTGTTTATGGATAGGTAAAAAATAGGGGGACCGGGGAGTATCTCTCGTCTGACGGGGCACGTCGGGAGAGTCCGTGACCCGGTGGAGGGCTGGGGAGGCCTCCACCGGGTCACTTCTTTCCGAATATTTCGGTCCATGCCCCCGACGCGTCCCGCCGCGCCCGCGCTCAGGCGGGGATCGAGACGCCGACACCGCCGCGGGTCCCGGCGCCGTAGCGCTCCTTCTCCCGCGCGATGTCCAGGGGCCTGATCGTCGTGCGCCCCTCCAGCGCCTCCTCGGTCAGCAGGTCGGCGGGGACCAGCCAGGAGACCTCGAACTCCAGCCCGTCGGGGTCCTTGGCGTACAGCGCCTTGGTGGTGGAGTGGTCGGAGGTGCCGACCAGGGCGTCGAGTTCGCCGAGCTTGAGGGCGATCCGCTCCAGCTCCTCCAGGGTGTCGACCTCCCAGGCGAGGTGGTAGAGGCCGACGGTCGCCCGTCCGGCGCCGGACGGGCCGGCCTGCGCGCCCATCTCGAAGAGGCCGAGGTCGTGGTCGTTGGTGGATCCCGAGGCCTGCAGGAACGCGGCCCGTGGCGTGCCCATGACCACCGTGAAGCCGAGGGCCTCCCGATAGAAGGCGACGCTCCGCTCCACGTCACGGACGAAGAGAACGGCGTGGTTGAGACGCTGGACCGGCATGGTTCCTCCTAAAGCTTGAACTCTCAAGTATGTTACCTCATTTCCTTGAGAGTTCAAGTAAGATACGAGGGTGACGCGATGGCTTGACGATGACGAGCAACGTGCCTGGCGTACGTTCCAGGCCGCCTCGCAGCTCGTCCATGAGGAGCTGGACCGGCAGCTGCAGCGCGACGCCGGCATGCCGCACGCCTACTACGCGGTGCTGGTGAAACTGTCGGAGGCGCCCGGCCGCACGATGCGGATGAGCGAGCTGGCGGCGGAGGTCAACGCCTCGCAGAGCCGCCTGTCGCACGCGGTGAAACGGCTGGAGGAACGCGGCTGGGTCCGCCGCCGGCCCTGCGCGTCCGACAGGCGCGTGAGCTGGGCCGTCCTCACCGACGAGGGGTTCGCGGCCCTGGCCGCCGCCGCCCCCGGTCACGTCGAGGCGGTACGGCAGACCTTCCTCGACCGCCTCGACCCCGAACAGCTCCGCCACCTGACCGCCCTGTGCGCGGCCATCCTCCCCGCCCCGGGTGCCTCCACCGTCCCCGACCAGCACTGATTCGGCACGACATCCTCCCGCTCGGGCCGCTTCCCCCTAATCTGGGCGGGTGATGATTCGCGACGGCGGCCCCGGCGACGCCGGGGCCGTGCTCACGATGTTCGACAGTGCCGTGCGGTTCCTCGTGAGCCAGGGGCGCATCGGCCAGTGGGGCGGCGAGCCGTTCAGCGGCGACCCCCAGCGGATCGAGCAGGTCCGGCAGTGGGCGGCGGGCGGCGGGATGCGCATCGCCGAGATCGACGGCGAGCCGGCCGGGTGCGTCGTGGTGGGGCCGCCGAACCCGTACGTCATGCCGGCGACCGAGCCCGAGCTGTACGTGCGGGCACTGGTGATCGACCAGCGCTTCTCCGGCCGCCGGGTGGGCCGGACCCTGCTCGACCGGGCGGCCGAGGAGGCCGTCCGGCACGGGGTGGGGCTGCTGCGCGTCGACTGCTACGCCGGTGACGACGGCCGCCTGGTCGGCTACTACGAACGATGTGGCTTCACCCGGTCGATGCCGTTCTACGTGGGCACATGGCCCGGCATGATCCTGCAACGCCGCCTGCTCCCGTAACGCCTGTCAGCACAGCGCCATCGGGTCGGCTATTACGCGGTGGATGATTCGTCCGGCGGCTCCCAGGGTCGCCGCGTCGCCGCCCAGGTGGGAGACGGTCAGCTCGGGCACGGTGTGCCGCATCGCCGACAGCCGGGCGGTCATCGTCCGGTGCGCCGGTTCCCTGATCCACTCGAACAGCGGCGCGAAGACGCCGCCCAGCACGATGGTCCCCGGGTCCATCAGGTGAACCGCCGAGGTCAGGGCGATGCCGAGGGCCCGGCCGGCGCGATCGCAGGCCTCCAGCGGGCGCCGTTCGCCCGCGCGCAGGCGCTCCAGCAGCTCCGGCACCCCTCCGGTGGCCCCGCCGAGTCCCGCGGCCCGCAGCAGCGCGTCCTGCCCGGCGTACTGTTCCAGGCAGCCGCGGCCGCCGCAGCGGCAGGCGGGCCCGTCGGGGGCGACGACCACGTGTCCCAGCTCTCCCGCCAGGCCGTGGGCGCCGCGGAAGAGGGCGCCGCCGACGACCAGGCCCGCGCCGATGCCGATCTCCCCGGACACGTGCAGGAAGTCCTCGGGGGCCGAGCCGAACCAGAGTTCGCCCAGGGCGGCGAGGTTGGCCTCGTTGTCCACCTCCACGGGCAGGTCGAGCAGGTCGGGCACGCGGACGTCGTGCCAGCCCAGGTTGGGGGCGGCGTGCACCAGGCCCCCGTCCACGGGGCCGGGCACGGCGACGGTCGTACCGGCGATGAAGAGTCCCTGCGCCCGCGCTTCATCCACAGCTTTCTGGGCAAGTTCCCGCAGGTGAGAGAGGGTTTCCACAGGTGGGGCCATGCGGTTGTCCACAGCCTGTGCATATCGCGTCCGCACGGTCAGCGTCAGATCGACGACGCAGGCCGACAGGTAGTCGACGTTGATCTCCAGGCCGAGCGCGGCCACCCGCCCGCCGCTGAGCGTGACGGCGGTGCCGGGCCGTCCCCGCTCGCCGTCCCTGACCGCGCCGGACTCGGCGACCATGCCCGCCGTGATCAGGTCGCCGACCATCTTGGAGACCGTCGTCTTGGTCAGCCCGGTGATCTCGGCGAGCGCCGCACGGCTGACGGGACCGCTCCTGCGGACCTCGGCGAGGACCACGCCGAGGTTGCGCGCGCGCATCGCGTCATGGCGCAGGGCCTGTGTCATGGAACAACCACCTCTTGACGATCCCACCAGCTCGATACATATTAAGTCCATAACGTGGATTAATTCGGAGGAAACACAGATGAGCGCCTATACCCCCACGCCCGAGGACCGCTTCACCTTCGGACTGTGGACCGTCGGCTGGCAGGCCCGCGACCAGTTCGGCGACGCCTCCCGGGCGGCGCTGGACCCGGTGGAGAGCGTCCACCGCCTCGCCGAGCTCGGCGCCTACGGCGTCACCTTCCACGACGACGACCTGCTCGCCGTCGAGTCCGACCGGGACAAGGCGATCGCCGCCTTCAAGAAGGCGCTGGCCGAGACCGGGATGAAGGTCCCGATGGCCACCACGAACCTGTTCACCCACCCGGTCTTCAAGGACGGCGGGTTCACCAGCAACGACCGCGAGGTCCGCCGCTACGCGCTGCGCAAGGTCATCCGCAACATCGACCTCGCCGCCGAGCTCGGCGCGACCACCTACGTCTGCTGGGGCGGGCGCGAGGGCTCGGAGTCCGGTGCCGCCAAGGACGTCCGCGCCGCGCTCAGCCGCTACAAGGAGGGCATGGACGCGCTCACCTCGTACGTGATCGACAAGGGCTACGACATCCGGTTCGCGCTGGAGCCCAAGCCGAACGAGCCGCGCGGCGACATCCTCCTCCCGACCGTCGGCCACGCCCTGGCGTTCATCAACGAGCTGGAGCACCCCGAGCGCGTCGGCCTCAACCCCGAGGTGGGCCACGAGGAGATGGCCGGGCTCAACTTCGCGCACGGCATCGCCCAGGCCCTGTGGCAGGGCAAGCTCTTCCACATCGACCTCAACGGCCAGCACGGCCCCAAGTTCGACCAGGACCTGATCTTCGGCCACGGCGACATCAAGAACTCCTTCTTCCTGGTGGACCTGCTGGAGAACGGCGGCTACGACGGCCCCCGGCACTTCGACTACAAGCCGCTGCGCACCGAGGACGCCGACGACGTCTGGGTCTCGGCCGCGGCCAACATGCGCACGTACCTGATCCTGAAGGAGAAGGTGAAGGCGTTCCGGGCCGACCCGGAGGTCGCCGAGGCGCTCGCCGCGAGCAAGGTCGCCGAGCTGTCCGAGCCCACGCTCGCCCCCGGCGAGACGCTCGCCGACCTGGACCGCGACGACTTCGACCTGGAGGCGGTGGCCGCGCGCGGCTTCCACTTCACCCGCCTGAACCAGCTCGCCGTCGAGCACCTCCTCGGGGTCCGCGGATGACGCTGGTGGCCGGGGTCGACTCCTCGACCCAGAGCTGCAAGGTGGTGATCAGGGACGCCCGTACGGGCGCCCTGGTCCGCCAGGGCCGCGCGGCCCACCCCGACGGCACCGAGGTGGACCCGGCCGCCTGGTGGGAGGCGCTGCGCGAGGCGCTGGAGCGGGCCGGCGGGCTGGACGGCGTCGAGGCGATGAGCGTCGGCGCCCAGCAGCACGGCATGGTCTGCCTGGACGCCGACGGCGAGGTGGTCAGGAAGGCGCTGCTGTGGAACGACACCCGTTCCGCGGGGGCCGCCGCCGACCTGGTCGGCGAGCTGGGCGGCCCGGAGCGGTGGGCCGAGGCGGTGGGCAGCGTGCCGGTCGCCTCGTTCACCGTGACCAAGCTCCGCTGGCTGGCCGAGCACGAGCCGGACTCCGCCCGCCGCACCGAGCGTGTCTGCCTGCCGCACGACTGGCTCACCTGGCGGCTGGGCGGCGAGTTCGTCACCGACAGGGGCGACGCCTCGGGCACGGGCTACTGGTCGCCCGCGACCGGTGCCTACCGGACGGACCTGCTCCAGAAGGCCTTCGGCGCGCTCCCGGAGCTTCCGGCCGTGCTGGGCCCCCGCGATCCTGCGGGGGAGGTACGGCCCGCCTCGGGGATACCCGCCGCCGGAACGGTGCGGCTGGCCCCGGGGACGGGCGACAACATGGCCGCGGCACTCGGGGTCGGCGCGCTGCCCGGCGACGTGGTGGTCTCGATCGGCACCTCGGGGACGGCCTTCGCGGTCGCCGAGAGCCCGAGCGCGGACCCGAGCGGTTCGGTGGCCGGGTTCGCCGACGCCACCGGCCGGTACCTGCCGCTGGTGGCCACCCTCAACGCGGCCAGGGTCCTCGACGCGACCGCGCGGATGCTCGGGGTGGGCCTGGCCGACCTCGACCGGCTGGCCCTGTCGGCGCCTCCGGGCGCGGGCGGCCTCGTGTACGTGCCGTACCTGGAGGGCGAGCGCACCCCGAACCTGCCCACCGCCACCGGCTCGCTGCACGGCCTGACCCTCGCCACCTCCACCCCGGAACATCTGGCCAGGGCGGCGGTCGAGGGCCTGCTCTGCCACCTCGCCGACGCCTTCGACGCCCTCGGGCTGGACCCGGCCAGGGTGCTGCTCATCGGCGGCGGCGCCCGGTCCGAGGCGGTACGGCGGATCGCCCCGGCCGTCTTCGGGCGGCCGGTGGTCGTCCCCGAACCCGGGGAGTACGTGGCCGACGGGGCGGCGCGGCAGGCCGCCTGGCTGCTCGGCGGCGACGAGCCCCCGGCCTGGGAGGCGGGCGGGGCCGAGCACCACGAGGCCGACCCCGTCCCCGAGGTCAGGGCCCGCTACGCCGAGGCCCGCGCCCTGCGCTGAACCGCCCGCCCCGGACCTCCCCGCCCCCGCACCTTCGACCCCGGCCCCCCGGAGCTTCGCCACCTCGACCCGATCCTCCTCCCCGGCTCCGGGGGCGACGCCGGGCCGAGGGGGCGGACCCCGGACGGGGTCGGCGATCCCGGGCCGTCTCAGGGGCGCCTCAGGGTCGGATCAGGGGTGCCGCCGGATGTCTGAAACGCTCTCCGGCGGACAGTCTTGACCCATGCTCGCGTCGAAGAGGCTCTACCCCCTGATCGCATGCGCCGCCCTCGTGACGGCCGCGCTGGCCGCCGTCGTCGGACAGATCGGCCCGGCCTCGTACACCGGTCCGCTGAACCTGCCGATCAGCGCGTACGCGGTGCTGGACCGCGGAGGGGCGACCTCGCTCATGCTGGCGTCGCTCGGGGTCGCGGCCCTCGCCGTGGTGGCCGGGCTGCGGGCGGCGAAGGCGCGGGCAGGCCTGCCGGCCGAGCGGCTGATGCTCGTCTGGGGCGCGGGCCTGATCGTCGTCGCGACGCTGCCCGCCGTCCTGCCCGCGACCGCCATGGAGAGCGTCGCCCAGGTCCACCACCTCGTGGCGGTCGTCGCCCTGGTCGCGATGTCCGCGGCCGGTGGCCTGATGGCGGCGCGGTTCAACGCCGACGAGCGGTGGCGGCCGGTGGCCAGACCGGTGGAGTGGCTGGCGCTGGCCGGCGGGTTCGGCCTGCTGGCCCTCACCTACGTGGCGCTTCCCGGCCAGGGCGTGCTCATCGGCCTCGTCGAGTGGGGTCTGGTCGGGATCGGGGCCGTGCTGACCGGCGTTCCCGCCGTCCTGCTGGCGCGGCCGAGCCGCGTGCGGAGCGCCGCCCCGGCCTCACACGCCGTCCTGAGCTGACCCGGACGTCCCGGGCGGCCCGAAGCCGATCCCGGCGTCGTGCGCCGTCCTGAGCCGATCCAGGCGCCGCACGCCGTCCCGAGCCGATCCCGGCGTCCGTACACCGTCCCGAGCCGGCCCCGGCGTCACACGCCGCCCTGGGTCGGCTTTTTCTCTTCCCTATAGCTATTTCCTGACATGTCACAAATGGAATACAAATAAGAGAAGCCGCCAGTGCTATTCTCGTCGGCGATCTAGAGATCGCCCGGGGCCTTCCCCGGCGATCCCAGAGCGAGCCGTTGAGGTGACATGGCATCGAGCACATCCATCCGGTTCAAGATCTCGGTGCTGCTGGTCATTCCGCTGACCTCACTCGTGGCGATCTGGGGCTTCGCGGCGGTCGTCACCGTCGGCGACTCGGTGAGCATGCTCTCGATCGGCACGCTGTACGCGACCGTGGGCAAGCCCGCCGGTGAGCTGGGCAGCGAGGTCCAGCGCGAGCACATCCTGTCCGCCGAGTTCCTGGCCACCCGCTCCGACGCCGACCGCCGCACCATGGCGGAACAGCGCGCCGTCACCGACCGGGCGCGTTCCCGCTTCCGCCGCGAGACGGCAGGGGAGGCGGCGCGCTCGGAGATGTCCGACGAGATGCGGACCCACCACGCCGAGCTGCTGCGGCAGGCGGAGACGCTGGACGCGATCCGCGCCAGGATCGACGACGGGCGGATCGGCCCGGTGGGGCTGTCGGAGGAGTTCTCCCGGCTGCCGGACGCCCTGAGCAGGCTCTTCAACACCCTGAGCCTCACCAACGACCTCCCGCTCTACCGCCAGTCCCGCGGCGTCACGATGATGAACCAGGCCGCGGACCTGCTCAGCCGCGAGCGGGCGCTGGCCGCCGGGGTGCTGGCGCTCAAGGGGCCGATGACGGAGACCGAGGCCCGGCTGTTCGACCGGCTCGCCGCCAACCGGATCTTCCTGATGGAACAGGCGATGCCGGAGCTCGACTCCTCGCTGCGCGGTCCCTTCTCGGAGATGATCGCCTCCTCCACGTACGCCCGCTTCACCGCGCTGGAGAACCGGCTGCTGTCCGGCGATCGCGTGTCGTCCGCCGACTGGCGCAGCGCGGGTGACGCGCTGGACACCACCTACCGGCGGTCCCTGGCGGTCGCGGCCCCCGAGCTCGTCGACCGGGCCGCGCCCGTGGCGACCGCCGCCTTCGTCCGCGCGGGTGTCGTCGGCCTGATCGGCCTCGTCGCGGTCATCGCGTCGCTGCTCGTCTCCTACCGGATCGGCAGCGGGATCACCCGTGAGCTCGCCGCCGTGCGCGGGGCCGCCGCGGAACTGGCCGAGGCCCGGCTCCCGCGGGTGATGAGCAGGCTGCGCCGTGGCGAGAAGGTGGACGTGGCGGCCGAGGCGCCCCCGCTGGAGCCGGTGGGCAGCACCTCCGAGATCCACGACGTCGCCGCCGCGTTCGACAGCGTGCAGCGCAGCGCGGTGAACGCCGCCGTGGAGCAGGCCAGGCTGCGCGAGGGCGTCTCCCACGCGTTCCGCAACCTGGCCCGGCGGAGCCAGTCGCTCCTGCAGCGCCAGCTCAAGCTGCTCGACGGCATGCAGCAGCGGGCCGAGGACCCCGAGGCGCTGGAGAACCTCTTCCGGCTCGATCACCTGACCACCCGGATGCGCCGTCACGCCGAGGGCCTGGTGATCCTGTCCGGCGGGGCGGCGGGCCGCAGGTGGCGCTCGCCGGTGCCGATGGAGGACGTGCTGCGCGGCTCGGCCGCCCAGGTCGAGAGCTACACCCGGGTACGGATCCACCCCATGGGCGGCACCACCCTGGCCGGCAACGCCGTCGCCGACATGATGCACCTGTTCGCCGAGATCCTGGAGAACGCCACCGTCTTCTCCCCGCCGGACAGCCAGGTCTCGGTCCGTGGCGAGCCGGTGCCCGGGGGCTTCGCCGTCGAGATCGAGGACAGGGGACTCGGGCTGACCGACGCCGAGCGCGCCGCCGTCAACGAGCGCCTGGCCAGCCCGCCGGAGTTCGACCCGGCCGAGACCGACCGCCTGGGTTTCACCGTGGTCGGGATGCTGGCCGCCCGGTACGACGTCAAGGTGACGCTGGGCCCCTCCCCGTACGGGGGGACCGGGGTGGTCGTCGTCCTCCCGGCCGTACTGCTCGGCGCCCCCGACCCCGAACCCGTGGAGCCGCAGCGGCCGGAGCCGCCGGTTCTCACCGTCCTGCCGACGCGTACCGGACGGGCCGAGCCCGCCGGATCGGCCCGGCGGGCCGGTCTCGCGGAGCGGCCGGCGTGGGCGACGGCACCGACCCGGACGAGCGAGCCGGGCGAGCCCGGGGCGCCGAACGGGGAGCCGGGCGGGCCGGGGGAGCAGGCGGTGCCGATCCCCGCGGACCTGTGGAAGCCGGTGCGGCGCACCGGCGGAGGTCTGCCCCGCAGGGCACGGCGCGCGGACACGCCGCCACGGCCGGACGTCCCCTCGGGCGCCCCGTCCGAGGCGGAGGCCGGGGCGCGTTCCCCGGAGGAGGCGAGGGCGCTGATGAGCGCCCTGCAGTCGGGCTGGCGGCGCGGCCGGGCCGAGGACGGGAACGGCGGTACCACGCGGTGAGCCGGAACCACGACGCCGACCGCGCGAACGGGCCGTCGGGAACAGCCGGAACGACGGAAACCACGCGAACGGCCGGAACGACGGGCACGACGGGAACGATGGGAACGGAGCCGCCGGACCGGAGGGGACCGGCGGCCAACGAGATCATCAGACAGGAAGGGGTTTCATCACGTGCCGGGTGAGCTGCATTGGCTTCTGGATGACTTCGTCACGAGCGTGGCGGACGTCTCGCACGCGCTGATCCTGTCCAACGACGGGCTGATGATGGCCTCGTCCCGAGAGCTGTCCAAGGAGGACGCCGATCACCTGTCGGCGGTGGCCTCCGGGTTCCAGAGCCTCGCCAAGGGCACGAGCCTGCAGTTCGGTGGCGGGGCGGTACGGCAGACGATGGTGGAGATGGACTCCGCCTTCCTCTTCGTCACCTCCGCCGGGCAGGGCAGCTGCCTGTCGGTCATGACCACCGGCGCCGCCGACGTGGGCCTGATCGCGTACGAGATGGCCCGCCTGGTCACGCGTGTCGGCCAGCATCTGGCCACAGGGCCGAGGATGGCCGGGCAGTGACCGACGACGTGGAGTGGATCGACGAGGAGGCCGGTCCCGTCGTCCGCCCCTACGCGATGACCGGAGGGCGCACCAGCACGTCCTCCTCCTCGCTCGACCTGCTCTCGACGGTGACGGTGACGGGGGCGCAGGTCTCCTCAGGGGCGAACCTGGGACTGCAGCACCGCAGGCTGCTCGGCCTGTCCGGGCGGTCCCGGCCGATCGTGGAGATCGCGTCGGACTCGGGCCTGCCGCTCGGCGTGGTCAAGGTCCTGCTGGGGGACCTGCTCGACCAGGGACTCATCCTGGTACGGCCGCCCGCCCCCGCGGCGTTGCCCACGGACAGCCTGCTGAGGGAGCTCATCAGCGGCCTGCGGGCGCTCTGACCCCCCGGCCCGGCCCCCGGCTTCCTGGCGCCGAGGGCTCGGCTCCGCCTCCGGCGGTCAGCTCTGGCTGGCCGTCAGCACCTTCAGCGAGTGCTCCACCAGCGTCACCAGCACCGTCTTCGCCGACACCCGGCGCCGCACGTCGCACAGGAGCACCGGCACGTCCACGTCGAGGTCCAGTGCCACCCGGACGTCCTCGGCCTCGTGCCGGTCGGCGCCGTCGAAGCAGTTGACGGCCACGATGAACGGCGTGCCGCGCTGCTCGAAGTAGTCGATGGACGGGAAGCAGTCGGTCAGCCGCCGGGTGTCGGCCAGCACCACGGCACCCAGCGCGCCGTAGGACAGCTCGTCCCACATGAACCAGAACCGTTCCTGGCCGGGCGTGCCGAACAGGTAGACGACCAGGCCGTCCCTGATGGTGATGCGGCCGAAGTCCATCGCGACCGTGGTGGTGGTCTTGCCCTCGACACCGTCGACGTCGTCGATGCCGATGCCGCGGTCGGAGAGCACCTCCTCGGTGCGCAGCGGGCGGATCTCGCTGATGGCGCCCACGAGCGTGGTCTTGCCGACCCCGAAACCGCCCGCGATGAGAATCTTGAGGGCGACGGGTTCGTCAGAGGGCCCGAAGTCCATTGATCACTTCCTTGAGAATGCGCTCGCTCGCGGAGGCGCGCCCGATCGAGATGAGCCTTTGGTCCTTCAGGTCGCCGAGGAGGACCTTGACCACGCCGAGCGGCAGGTTCAGGTCCGAGGCGACGTCGGCGACCGAGGTGGGGGTGGTGACCATGGCGAGGATGCGTTCCTGTTCCGGTCCGGGGACGAACCCCCCGGACGAGACGGAGCGGGTCGAGGTGACCATCGCGACCAGGTCCAGCGTGTCGCCGGAGGAGCGGGTGCGACCCCCGATGAGCGCGTACGGCCGGACGACGGGCCCGGCCTCCTCGTCCATCCAGTGCGTCATCCGGACCTCCCGCACCGGGCCCGGCGGTCCAGCGGTCCCTGGGGGTCGCGCCCGCCGCTCACGAGAGACCTTGGCGCGGGTTGGCGGAGATGTGCTGGCCGACCCGCTTGACCAGCATCGCCATCTCGTACGCCACGTGGCCGACGTCGGCGTCGGCGCTGCTCAGCACGGCCAGGCAGGTGCCCTGCCCGGCGGCGGTGACGAACAGGAACGCCGACTCCATCTCCACGATGGTCTGGCGCACCTCCCCGCCGCCGAAGTGGCGTCCCGCGCCGCGCGCCAGGCTCTGGAACCCCGCGGCGACCGCGGACAGATGTTCGGCGTCCTCGCGGCTGAGACCCTGGGAGAAACCGACGGCCAGCCCGTCGGTGGAGAGGATCACGGCCTGGCGCACCGCGCCCACCCTGCCGGTCAGGTCGTCGAGGAGCCAGTTCAGCTCGCCGGTGTTATTCAATTTTCCGGTCACTTGTCCTCCTTGTCGCCTGTGGTGTGGTGTGGCGATTCATTGTTCTGCTCCTCGCGTCCGCGCCGGGCGCCCGCCTGGAAGGCGGAGAACATCGCGCGGATCTCCTCGGGTGAACGTTCCTCGCACGGTTCCGCCTTCGGTGCCGGTGCGGCCGACGCCTCGCCCTCCTGGCGGAGTTGAGGCGCCAGGTTCGCCTGGCGTACCCGGCGGGGCAGGCCGCCGGGTCCGGCGGGAGGTTGTACGGCCGACGGGCGCGCCGCCGGGCAGCCGGTCACGGCGCCGCCGCCCTTGGCGGGCGCCTCCCGCGTCTCGGGGGGCGCCGGGGACGTCCTCGGAGCCCTCGTGCCCAGGGCCGCCCCGGCCGGGGACGGCACCGGCCGCGACGGATCGGCGGGGGAGGACATCGGCCGCGAGGGGGCCGCCGGGGAGGACGACGGCGATGAGGGATCGGCGGGGGAGGTCACGGGACGGGACGGGCCGGCCGGGGACGACCCCCGGCGGGGGAGTGCTCCGGGAGGGGGGGAGGACGCCGGGCCGGGGGGCGTCCCCCGGACCGTCTCGCGCCCGCCGTCCTGGCCGGGCCGCTCCCGGAGGCCGGGCACCGGCGACCGGGCGGGCAGGTCGGTGACGACGCTGAGCGAGGGGGCGGCCGCGGGCTGGGCGGGCTGGGCGGCCGGGGCGGCGGCACGCGTCCTGCGGGGCAGGCCGCCTCCGCCCGGCGCGGACGGGAGCGCCTCGCGCTGGGAGGGCAACAGCCCCTCCGGACGCTCGTCCACGCGCTCGGCGGTGTACGACGCCCGCTGCGCCGTGAGGGTGAGGGGCACGCCCTGGGCCATCAACGTCCGGGGCAGGAGCACGATGGCCGTGGTGCCGCCGTACGGCGAGCCGCGCAGGATGACCTGGATGTCGTGCCGGGAGGCGAGCTGACCCACCACGAACAGGCCCAGCCGGTCGCTGTCGGCGAGGTCGAACTCCGGCGGGTCGGCCAGCCGCGCGTTGACGGCCTCGTACTCGGCGGGGGTCAGGCCCAGGCCGCGGTCCTCCACCTCGATGGCGAACCCGTTGGCCACGACGTCGCCGCGGACGGTGACCGTGGTCTGCGGCGGCGAGTAGATCGTGGCGTTCTCGATCAGCTCGGCCACCAGGTGGGTGATGTCGGCGACCGCGGTTCCGTCGAGCGAGACGTCGGCCACCGGCAGCACGTTGACCCGGGTGTAGTCCTCGACCTCGGCGATCGCGGCCCGCAGCGCGTCGATCACCGGCACCGGCCTGCGCCACGACCGGCCGGGGGCCGCGCCGGACAGGATGATCAGGCTTTCCGCGTGCCGCCGCATGCGGGTGGTCAGGTGGTCCAGCCGGAACAGGTCGTGCAGGCTGTCGGGGTCGGTCGCCCGGCGCTGCATGCTGTCGAGCAGGGCGAGCTGGCGGTGCAGCAGGCCCTGCTTGCGGCGGGCCAGGTTCACGAAGACCTGGCTGACGCCGCGCCGCAGGTTGGCCTGGCCGACGGCGGCCTCGACGGCGGTGCGCTGCACCGAGCCGAAGGCGTGGGCCACGTCGTGCACCTCGGTCGAGCCGCCCGCCTGGATCGGCGGCGCCTCGGAACGCACGTCGACCTCCTCGCCGCGCCGCAGGCGCTCCACGACCCGGGGGAGCCGCACGTCCGCCAGCTCCAGCGCGGCCGAACGCAGCCCGGCCAGCTCGGAGGCGAGGCGACGGCCGAAGCGGACCGAGATGATGATCGACGCGACCACCGCGATCAGGCCGACGCCGCCGGCGATCACGATCCGGATCAGGACGTCGGTGGCCACCCCCTGGGCGCGGTCCGCCAGCATGCGGGCGGCGGCGGCGTTGACCTTGTCGAGCCGGGCCGAGACCTCGCTCACGGACGCCTTCCAGGCGGCGGCCTCGGGGGGCAGGAAGTCGCCGGTCCCCCCGGCGACGGCCCGCTCCAGCTCGGTGAACCTCTCGAAGACCGAGGAGCGGAACGTGTCGCGGTAGGGACCGCTCAGCTCGGCGTCGAGCGAGGCCACGCCGCGGTTGTGCAGGAAGCGCCGGGTGGTGACGTACTCGCCGAAGGCCCTGCGCTCCTCCTGTGACATCCGGTTGTCGACCAGCGCGCCGCTGACCAGCGCGTTCTCCCGGGCGATCATCTCGTGGGCGTTGCCCATCCCCTGCATGGCCGCGGCCTGCTGGAAGATCGGCAGGTCGGGCACCGCGGTCATCTGGGTGTACACGAGGAAGACCGAGTCGAGGATCTGGTTGTAGCTCGACACCACGTTCAGCCGCGACTGCTGTCCGCCGTCGACGCCGGAGCGGACGCTCGGCAGGCCGTCGAGCCGGCGCAGCAGCTCGTCCAGGGAGTTGCGCAGTTCCGGGGTGACGGCCTCGTCGCCGGCGGCCGCCTTCTTGAACGCCTCGACCGAGCGGTCGGTGCGGGCGCGCTGCTCGCCCATCCCGCTGGTGATGACCCGGGAGCTGACCACCATCGACGACCGCGTCCGCTCGGCCTGCAACTGGAGACCGAGGTCGGTGGAGGTGAGACCCACCGTCTGGTAGAGGGTGTTGGCGCGCAACAGCGCCATCCCGTCGCCGACGGTCAGGTTGAGGGCGAATCCCCACAGCGCGCTGAGGGAGAGCAACGGCAGGAGCAGCAGCAAGAAAATCTTGAACCGAATCGAGCGGTTCCTAGAGCCCATGTCCACTCGTCCCAACCCCTGAGCGTGTGGAGGCTCGTGCCGCTTTGGGATGGATTACGCCTCCGGAAGATCGCACAGGAGACTAGCACCGAATAAGGTTTCCGCGCAGGGGGAGAGATCTGATGATTAACGTGATTACGGGGGCCAGTGCCGGAATCGGGGAGGCGGCCGCCGTGGAACTCGCCCGGCGCGGGCGGAACGTCGTCCTGGTCGGCCGCGACCCCGGCAGGACGGCCCGGGCGGCGGAGCGGGTGCGGGCGGTGAGCGACCGGATCCCCGACACCTTCACCTGTGACTACACCCGCCTGGACGACGTGCGCGAGCTGGCCGCGAGGCTGCGTTCCCGCTACGGGCGGATCGACGTCCTGGTCAACAACGCGGGGGTGATGACCACCGAGCGCACGCTCACCCCCGACGGTCACGAGACGATGATCCAGGTCAACCACCTGGCCCCCTTCCTGCTGACGACCCTGCTGCTCGACCGGATCGGGAGCCGGGTGATCACCACCTCCTCCCGGGCGGCCAGGACCGGGCGGCTGGACCCCTCCGACCTCGACCGCGAGCGCCGCCGCTGGAGCGGCTGGCTGCAGTACGGCGACTCCAAGCAGGCGGGAGCCCTCTTCACGGTCGAGCTGGCCCGGCGCCTGGCGGGCACCGGGGTCACCGCGACCTGCTTCCACCCCGGGGTGATCAAGACGGAGTTCGCCCCGGCGACGCTCGTGATGTGGATGGTGAAGCACGTTCCCGGCATGGGCCGGAGCGTGGAGGAGGGGGCGAGCACCATGGTCCACCTGGCCACGCACCCGGACGGCGCCGCCCATCCGGGCCGGTACTTCGCCAGGAGCGCCCCGGCCGCCGTCCCCTCCAGGATGCGCGACCCCGCCCTGGCCCGCGCCCTCTGGGAGGCCAGCGCCGCCGCGGTCGCCTGACCGGTGCCGCGACCGGACGGCCACCGCCGCGACCGGCCGGCCGGCACCGCGACCGCGACCGGTGCCCGGTGCCCGGCGGTCGCGCACCGGCCGTCCGGGGGTCACCGGCCGTTCGCCGTGCGTTGGGCGGGCGCGGCTACGGTCCGAGGGTTGTGAGCGCCCCAACCCCCCTGCGGGTCGTCCTTCCGCCCGCCGCGCACAGGGACCCCTTCTTCGACAACGCCAAGTTCCTGGCGATCACGCTGGTCGTCTCGGGTCACCTGATCGAGGACCTGCGGGACGTCCCGGTCGCGCACGCGGCCTACCTCTACGTGTACACGTTCCACATGCCGCTGTTCATCGTGCTCAGCGGCTACCTGTCGCGGAACTTCACCTTCTCGTCGGGCAAGGCGCGCAAGCTGATCAGCACCCTCGCCGTGCCGTACGTGATCTTCGAGCTGCTCTACTCGCTGCCCCGCCTCGTCCTGTACGGCACGCTCGACATCAGCCTCCTGGACCCGTACTACCTGACCTGGTTCCTGATGTCGCTGTTCCTGTGGCGGCTCTCCACGCCGGTGTGGCAGCAGCTGCGGTGGCCGCTCGTGGTGGCGGTCGGGCTGTCGCTGCTGTCGGGCACGAGCAGGCTCCCCGACGAGCTGTCGATGAACCGCACCCTCGGCCTGCTCCCGTTCTACGTGCTCGGGCTCATGCTGCGTCCCGAGCACTTCGCGTTGCTGCGCCGGGGACCGGTGCGGATCGCGGGGGCCGTCACGCTCGCCGCCGGGGCGGTGGCGGCGCTCCTCCTGCACACCCACGTCAGGACCGAGTGGATCCGCTGGCGGCACGCCAACGACGTGATCGGCGTCGACGACGTCACCGGCAGCCTGATCCGTCTCGGCATGCTGGCGGCGGGCGCGCTTCTCGTCGCCGCCTTCCTGGCGGTCACCCCCTCCCGGCACACCCGCTACTCCGGGCTCGGCACGGCCACCATGTACGCCTACCTGCTGCACGGCCTGGTGGTGAAGGTCGCCGAGCGGTTCTACGGGGACTGGGCCCAGACCGTGCCGGGGGTGGCGGTCGTGGCGCTCCTGGGGGTCGGTCTCGCCGCCCTGCTGTGCACCGCGCCGGTGCGGCGCGCCACCCGCTGGGCGGTCGAACCGGACATGAGCTGGGCCTTCACCCGGCTGAGAAGACCGGCCTGACCCGCCCCGCCCACGACCTCCCGCCCGCAACCGGCCGACCCGACCCGACCGTCCGCCCCCGACCCGGTCCGGCCGTCGATTCCCCTGCTCCCTCCGCTCAGCCCTGAAGCTCCGCGACCGCGCGGTAGGCGGCGGTGACGGCCGCGTCCGTGCGGGCGGCCGGGACGGAGTCGGAGTTGGCGATCGCGATCCGGCCGTGCGTCCTGCGGGCGACGGCCGCGGGCGGGTCGCCGTCGGGATAGAACGCCAGGTCCCACGGGGTGGCGTACTCGGGCGCGTAGCCGTGCCCCCAGCGGTCGACGGTGATCGCCTCGATGTCGAGGGCCGGGTCGAACCCGGCCGGGCCGAGGAGCCGGGCGAGCTGGTCGCGGATGCCGTACTCCAGACGGTGGTACGGCGTCGCCATCAGGGCGTACCGTCCCGAGATCGAGCCCAGCGCGGGGGACATGCCGGGCGTGACGGGGGCGCCGGTCATGTGCACGGTGATCGGCTCGTCCGGTCCTGCCGGGCCCTCCCCGCGCCGGTCGCCGCCGGGCCCGGACGGGGCGGCGAGCCCGGCCGCGCACCAGTAGGCGCCGGTGAAACGGGTGTGCCCGATGCCGAGTTCCCTCCAGGCCCGCCAGTGGCGGAGCCGGACCCGCGCGCGCACCAGCGGGACCTTGACCGCCCGGTGCAGCGCCACCCGCTGCGCGGGCGGCAGGTCGCCGACCAGGTGGGGGATCAGCGCGTTCCAGCAGGCCATGATCACGCCCCCGGCCCGTACGGTCCGCACCCGCTCGCCGTCGACGTAGCCGACCGTGGCCGAGGCGGCCGTCCCGGCGGGACCGTCGTTGGCCGCCGAGACCACCGGGCTGCGCAGGCGCACGCGGACCCGGTTGCCCGGCCGGTCGAGCACGGCGTGGTCGAAGGCGGCGGTGGTGATGCCCTCCGCGCCGGTGGCGGTGGCGAAACCGGGGATCATCCTGGCGAGCATCATCTGGACGATCACCCGGTCGTCCCCGGGGAAGGGGCGGGCGGCGGACCCGCCCGCCCTCCACTCCTTGATCATGGTGGGGGAGTTGTACCGGGACGGCTTGGACCCGTCGAGCCCCAGGCCCGCGAACCCGGCGTACCGGTACTCGTCGGCCTCCCCCCAGGCGTCGATCGCGCCCAGCGCGTCGGACCCGTAGCCCCATCTCTCGACGGGCATGGTCCTGACGAACTTCAGCACGTCAGGGTGGACCCCGCAGACGGTGCGGAGGAAACCCGAGTAGGTCAGCCGGGCCAGCCGTTCCTGCTTCTCCTCGGCGGACAGGCCGGGGAACCAGTCGGGCGGGTCGCCGTACAGCGTCAGCAGGTCCCTCCTGGCCCGGTCGGCCACCGGGAGCTCGGCGATCCACCGCCCGGCCCGCCCCCCGGCCCTGAACACGACCAGTTTCTCGGAGGAGAACGTCTCCCGGTCGCAGAAGACGCTGTCGTGCATCGGCGTTCCCGGGTACGGGCCGTGATCGGCGTGCCTGCCGGGTCTCCAGGAGCGGATGTCCAGCCTGCCGAGCAGATCCCTCGCCTCCGGGGTCCACGCCGGCGGCCGCTCGACGCACCGCGCCCCGCCGTACGCCGCCGGCGACCCCTCCCCGCCGCCCGGGTGGAGCCCGTGGCGCAGGGCGTGCCCGCCGACGTCGTCATGATCGTCCAGGATCAGGATCCGCGCCTTCGGGGCGCGCTCCAGCCACCGGTACGCCGCGCTGACCCCGCTGACCCCGGCACCGACCACGACCAGGTCGTAGCGCTCGCCGGTGGGCTCGGGGGTGCTCGACGGCGACCGGAACCGCGGGTCGCGCAGGACCCGCGCGAGCCCGGCCGGCCGTGCGACCCCGGGGAACGGCGGTCGCAGGGAGTCGACACCCACCGGCCAGTGCGCGCGGGTGAGGCCGTCCCGCCCACCGAGATCCCGCCCGCCGGGACCGTCCCGCCTACCGAGACCGTCTCGCCCACCGGGACCGTCCCGCTTGCCGAGGCCCTTCCGTTCGCCGGGACCGTTTCGTTCGCCGGGACCGTCCAGCTCGCCGGGGCGGAACGGAGCGCTCGCCGCGATCCCGTCGGTCACGATGACCCCGTCGACGATGTCTCGACGGGAGATGAGCCGGTCCATACCGAGTTCCAGGGCCTTACGGGGATTGATCTCGTGAGGATCGGTCATGGGGTGATCCTCCCGATCTGAAGAGATCGTGCCGACCGCCGCGCTGTGCCTCCGAGAAGTTTTTACCCATACCATTAGCTCTCTTTTATGACATATCTCCAATAGGTCGCATTAACTGATATCCATCGAATAAAGCGGACATGGAACGACGTGTGTCCTCGAAGGATCGCGACGCCTTACGGTCATGTGCCCGGCGGCATCGACGCCGGCGTCCCGGCGTCCCGGCGTCCCGGCGTCCTGGCTCGACGGCGACGCTGGGACGCGGCGGACCGCTCCGTGAGGATTCCGTGACCGCGGGCTACCGATTGAGATCACTCCGTTATGTGTTGTTCCTCTTATCCAGGGCATACGCCTGGCAGCTGAGCAGACAGGGAGCGTGGAGCATGACAGTAACCGGCATCATCACCGCCATCGTCATCGGTGCCATCATCGGTTTCCTGGGCCGGCTCGTCGTGCCCGGCAAGCAGGGCATCCCGATCTGGCTGACCATCGTCGTCGGTATCGTCGCCGCCCTCATCGGCACCGCGATCGCCAGGGCCCTCGGCGTCTCCAGCACGTCGGGCATCGACTGGATCGAGATCATCATCCAGATCGCCGTCGCCGCCGTCGGCGTCATCCTGGCGGCGAACCTGTACGGCAGGCGCGGAGTCCGCTAGTTCGTGCCCGGGGGTGGCCGGTTCCCGAGGGGAGATCCCGAGGGATTCCGGAGACCACCACCCCCGGCACCGCGACGCCCCCGCCCGGAGTCATCCGGGCGGGGGCGTCGTCGCGTTCCGCACCGTCCGCACGGTGACCACGACCCGGCCGAGGGGCGTCCGCGGCCTACCCCGACGCGCTGGGTACCGCCGAGGTACCGACGGGGTGCCCGGTGGTGTCGACCATGACGCACGGCTTCACCGGCCCGTTCGCGATCTTCGCCCAGATGTGCACGGTGGGATCACCGATGTTGAACTCCAGCACCGCGGTCTGTCCCTCCTCCAGAGCCGCGGGGTTGAAGAGGAAGCCCTTCTCCGATATGGGCCCCCTGTCGATGATGACCAGTGGGTCGTCGGCGGCGGGTCCGTAGGACCTCTCGCTCGGCAGGAAGTCGCCGCGCGGATCCTCACACTGCTTTCCCTGGGGCACGTAGTCCACGACCGCCCTGAAGCCCAGGGCGTTCAGGTCGGCCTCCAGCTTCTTGGAGTCCCTGACCTCGTTGATCTGGACCGAGATCGTGCCGTCGGGATTCCGCGCCACGGCGTAGGCCGGTGTGCCCCCGGAGACGAGCACCGGCACCGCCACGGCCACCGCCACGGCGGCGGCCAGGACGGGTGCCAGCAGCGCCGGACGCCGCAACAGGCGACGGCGCACTCGCTCCTCGGGCCGGGTGTCCCGTTGGATCTCCTGCATCATGAACTCCTTGAGCGGCCGACGGCGGTCCGCCGGAAGGTCCCGCTCCGCCGGGACCGGCAGCAGCCGGGCCAGCTCCTCGATCCGACCAGGATCGGGCTGGGGCTTGGCGGTATTCACAGCGTCTTCTCCCGAACGAACCGGACCGCGTTCTCGCGGTCACCATTTACCTGTCTGGACCAAGCCCGCGGTTCCCGTATCTCTCCCGTCCCGATGCCGGTCCCCGTCCCGATGCCGGTCCCCGTCCCGATGCCGGTCCCCGTCCCGATGCCGGTCCCGGACCCCGTTCCGGTTCCCGCCCCCCTCCCCGCCGCGTCCACGGCGAGCCTCCGTAACCGCTTCCTCGCCCGCGAGAGCCGGGAGCGGACCGTCCCCACCGGCACCCCCAGCGCCTCGGCCGCCTCGGCGTACCCGAGGCCGGCCCACACGCACAGCGCGATCACCTCCCGCTCCGGACGGCGCAGCGCGTCCAGGGCCACCCGGACCGACGCCAGCAACGCGTCGTCGGCGACGCGACTTGTCACCTCCTCGGCGATGTCCGGCACCGCCTCGCCCGGAGGCAGCCGGGCCAGCGCCCCCTCGTGCCGCCGGGCGGCGCGGTTGACGTTGCGCGCGACGTTGGTCGCGACGCCGAGCAGCCAGGGCCGTAACGAGCCGCCGTCGACGTCGACCCTGCCACGCAGGCGCCACGCCTCCAGAAAGGTCACGGAGACCACGTCCTCCGCGGTCGACCAGTCACCGGTCAGCCGGAAGGCGTGGTTGTAGACCGAGCGCGCGTAGTCGTCGAACAGCCGGGCGAAGGCGTCCGGATCCCCGGCGCGCACCCGGGCACGCATAGTCGTTTCCACACACATCTACTGTCCGCTCGAACCCACCGGTTCCAATGATCACGGACATCACGGTCATGGGCGGCAGGGCACCCAGGGGACGAGGGCCGCCCACACGCGCCGCGCCGTACGGATGGAAGGTCAAAGGCGCAGCGACGACGGGCGAGGGGGCGGGGACCGTTCGCGCGCGCCGCGCCGTACGTCACCCCGGCCGGGATCGTGGCGCGTCATCCGCTCCGGTCCTCCGTCGCGCCGGGGAAACGACGGGTGGCCACGAGCGTGGCCAGGCCGGGCGCGAGCCGGAGCTCCGCCGCGTCCAGCCCCGGGTGATCGAACCAGTGCATCCGGGCCCTGTCGACGTCCTCGCCGAACCGCGGTGGCCAGTGCCGGGCCGGGGTCAGGTCGTCGACGACCAGCGTCCCTCCCGGCCTGAGCAGCAGGTACGGATCGGCAGCGGGCTCACCATGCTTCCCCTGCCCGCCACCGTCGAGCACGAGCAGGTCGTACGGCCCCTCCCGGTGGATCTCCCGCCAGTCACCGTGAACCACCGTCACCCACGGATGGTCGACGAACACCTGAGCAGCCGTCGCCGCCCACCGCGCGTCCCGTTCGACACTCACCACCCGCGTGCCCGGCCGGGCTCCCGAGACCAGCCAGGCGAGCCCCACCCCGCACCCCGTCCCGGTCTCCCCGATCACCTCGGCACCGCCCGCCAGCGCGTGCAGCAACCGCCCCTGCTCGGGACGACAGGACGGCCCGAACCCCGCCTCCCGCGCGACCTCGACCGCCCGCCCCACCAGCGGCGGCACTCCCGCCAACCCGTCGTACGCCGCCGTGCCATCGACCGACATCGTCCCAGGCTAGAACGACCAGCCCTCAGGAGTACCCCGAGCGCTCGTGTCCTCCTCCACGCCCGAGAACGCCTTCGGGTCGATCCCCTGATCAGGGGCGCGCGTCGAAGTCTCCGGTCTTGACGCGCCCGAGGAAAGCGGTCCAGTCACCCGACGAGAAGAGGAGCGCGACGCCACCGGGGTCCTTGGAGTCACGAACGGCCACCGAGCCCGGAAGGGATGCGACCTCTACACAGTCGGCTCCTCCGTTACCGCTGAGGCTGCTCTTTCGCCAGGCGGCGTGAGACAGGTCGTCGAGAGCTTGCGGTTCACGCTCTTCCACGGTCATGAAGTCATCTCCTCTATGACCGAGCTCATCAGCGCAGCGGACTTGTTGGGCGGTAAGGCAGCCGCGCGAATATGGTCAAAAACGAGTCTATACCTGCGTACTTCCTCGGGTTTTTCCAGATACATGGAGCCTGTTAGGTACTCAACGTAAACGACACGGGTGTCTGAGGGTTGAGGGAACTCCAGGAGATGGAAGGGGCCGAGCATGCCTGGATGGGCGCCTCCGGCGAAAGGCAGTATCTGGAGAGTGACGTTGGCGAGGTGTCGCGTTTCGTGAAGTTTGAGGAGCTGCTCCCGCATGATCGCGGAGTTGCCGACGACATGACGCAGGACTGCTTCGCTCATCACCGCCCACAGCTCCGGTGGGTTCGATCGAATAAGAAGTTTCTGTCTCGCCAGGCGGAGGTCGACAAGCCTGTCGACCTCCTGCGGGGGAGTACCGGGCCTGTCGGCCTCGACGACGGCACGGGCATACGCCTCGGTCTGAAGAATGCCAGGAACCAGTTGGGGCTGGTAGGTCTGTATCGACGCAGCTTCGGCCTCAAGCCCGATGAAGATCTCAAACCAGGGCGGTACCGCGTCGCCGTGGGCATGCCACCATCCCCGTTTGCCGGCCTCGCGTGCGAGATCGAGCACGATCTGAGTCTCGTCATCGGCCGCGTCGTACAGATCGAGAAGTTGCACAAGGACCTTCTGGCGGATGGTCACCTTGCCTGTCTCGAAGCGACTGATCGTCGAGTCGGATCGACCGATGTGTTCGCCCGCTTCGACAGCGGACACATTCGCCCGTTCTCGTAACCGACGTAGCTCCATCCCGAGCTGGCGTCGACGGACTGTCGGACTCTGGCCATCCGTCACGTGTCCGCCTTCATCGACTTGGTGGTGTTTTGGCTGTTCTCCAGGGTGCACTCTCCATAAGCATCTCCGTCATGCATATGCATTTGGGGTTGCATTTGAGGTTGCATGAGTTGCATGCTCTGAGCATACGGCCGGTCACCGACGGTGAACGTCGGAGTTTTCGAAAGTGCCGGTAAGTCGATGCGACGACAGCGGAAGGGCGAGTTGTGAAGCCACGCGATCCACAAGAGGAGTTCGTTCATCTGGTGCGGCTGGGCTGGGATCTGCGGAGGCTGGGAGTGGGCACCTCGCTGGTGCTCCCCCGGGCGGGGCGGCCGATCCTGGAGGTGCTGTCCGGGAGTGAGACTCGCGTCCGCATCACGGTCATCCGTCGCGACCGCGGATGGGTGTTCGTCTGGCGCCCCTGGTGGGCCAGGGTGTGGCGGCCCGGCGAAGCGGTGTGGGCCGAAGCCGACAACGCGGCCGACGTCATCGTCTCGGCGGCGATCGCATTAGCACGCCCGCACAAGCCGCCTGCCGGTACGAACGGCAACGCACGACCTCGGGACGCTGGGCCGTGCTGCACCCGCTGGGGCACGCCGAGTTCGCGGGAACCCCCTGCTCGGTCGCGACGATGCGCGCCTGGGCGCGTCACCTCCTGAACGGAAAAGTCGCGAATACCGCCCTCGACGACGTGGTGCTGCTGCTCAGCGAGGTCGTGACGAACTCCGTCGTCCACTCCGACTCCGGCCGTACGGCAGGAGGATCGGTGACGGTCTGCCTGGGCCTCGGTGGCGGCATGGTGCACGCCGAAGTGATCGACGACGGTTCGGAGGCGAGCCTTCCGTTCGTCCGCGCGACCGGACTCGACAGCGACGGCGGGCGCGGCCTGTTCCTGGTGGAGGCCATGGCCGCCGGCTGGGGCGTCCACCACGACACCGAGGCGGGCACCGCCGTCTGGTTCCGCGTCGCGGCCGACGGCGCCGGCACCTTTCCCACCTGAATGGCCACCACTTTCTGGGAATCCCCGGCCACAACCAGCGCGACGGCGCACCGAGCAGGCGAGCATGCCGCGACGGTGAGCGACATCGGTGCGACGAGCCGGGGCGAGTCACGGCGAGTGGCCGCGCACTCTCCCGCACGGAGGCGTCAGTTACAAGCGACGGCCGCCCATCGGAGCACGAATCCTCCAAGCACGGAAGTTATCCACAGAACGCGATTCGGGCCCGAATTGCGCCTCCCCGATCATCCATTCTGCTTCCAGGGCAGGAGGGGGAAACCAAGGACCAGGCACTTCACGATGGCGGACGCCAGGAACGCGGCTGGAGTCCGGCCATGATCCGGACCTTCTCGGTCCGGGGCGGGTTCCTTGTCGTCCCGGACCAAGGCGCGGGACATGTCCGGCACCGCTGCCGTGCTTCTCGAAACTCATCGAAGTGTGATCGTTGCTGGAGCGCGCCACTCGAAGATCGGACAGTTACCCTGACCATGGGGTGGAAAGGAGGGACAGCGTGCTGCTCCGGTTCCGTGTCGCCAACGTGCGGTCGTTACGCGACGAGCAGGAGCTGTCCTTCGTCGTCTCCGAACACGAGTCGAGCGCGGTGGCGCGGGAGACCGCACTCGGCGGGAGCCGCTCCGCCGGCGTTCTCCCGCTGGTCGGCATCTTCGGCGCCAACGCCTCGGGAAAATCGAATGTTCTGGCCGCACTGACCGATATGCGGGCGGCAGTCCTCGACTCCTATGCCCAATGGGCCTCGTTCGAGGGAACCCCGCGCAAGCCCTATGGGCTCGATTCCGAGAGCGAGAGCGAGCCGAGCTTCTTCGAGGCCGACCTCGTGCTGGACAAGGTGCGCTGGACGTACGGATTCGAGCTGAGCTCAAGACGCGTCGAGGCTGAGTGGATCCACAGCTACCCCCGAGGCCACCGTCAGGTGTGGCTCGACCGTGACGCCTCGCGAGCCGGGGTGTACGAATGGCCGGGCAATCGCATCAAGGACCGGGCCCAGTTGGCCAAGCGCACACGCCCCAACACACTGTTGCTGTCCACAGCCGGTACTGACAACCACCCGCAACTCTCGGCGCTCTTCCACTGGTTCCGTCGCAACCTACGGGTCGTCAACCCGGAGGAGGAGCGGGAGCAGCGAGAGCAGTTCACCCTGCGGGAGCTCTCCGGCAGCCGCGCAGGCCGGATCAACGAACTGCTGAGGGTCGCGGATCTGGGGATCACCGGCGCAGAGGTCGTCCAGGAGGGCAAGAACCGGCCGACGGTGCGACTGACCCATCGGTCGGCCGCCAAGGACGTCGCCTTCGACTGGCGAAGTGAGTCGTTCGGTACCCGATCCTGGTTCGCGCTGCTCGGCCCCTTGCTGCTGGCGCTCGACGAAGGGGCTGTACTGCTCGTCGACGAACTGGACGCGAGCCTGCACCCGCGATTCGCCGCCGAGGTCGTCCGGCTCTTCCATGATCCGCACGCCAACCCCGAGGGTGCGCAGCTCGTCTTCACCTCGCACGACCCGTCGCTGCTCATCACCCCAAGCGGGGAGCGGCTGTTGGAACCGGGCCAGGTGTGGCTGACGGAGAAGGACAAGGACGGCGCCACGGAACTGTATCCCCTGACGGCAGCCGAGCCGGGAGAGGACGAGAACCTCATGGAGTCCTACCTCGCCGGAGCTTTCGGAGGGGTCCCCTCCGTCGTGGAGGGACAGTTCGCCCGGCGGTTGTCCGCCGTGAGCGCGCGCGGGCACCGGTACACCGCAGAGCAGGCTCAATGACGCGTACGCGAGGGAAGGACGTGCTGGGGCCGTCCGGACAGCGGCGCGACAAGCGCAACCGGGTCGTTCACGTCTTCACCGAAGGCAGGCTCACCGAGCCTTCGTACATCGACATCATGAAACAACTTCTCAGCGAGCAGAGGTTACCTGTCGAGGTGCACATCGCGAACGCCGGTGCACGGGGTTCCCAGCGCAAGCCGATCGACCTGGTCGAGGCGGCGGTACCGCTTATGGAGAGACTGACCCGCGAGGCGGAGCGCAACCGGCTGCGGGAGGAGACCCGCCCTCAGGTCTGGTGCCTGTTCGACCGGGACGACCACCAGGAGCTCGACCGAGCCTTCAAGCAGGCCCGCCACGGAAAGGTCCGCATCGCCTTCTCGCACCCCTGCTTCGAGGTATGGAGGCTTCTGCACCACAAGGATGTGGCCGGCACCTTCAACCAGGTGTGTGACCTGGTGATCGATCGCCTCCCTTTCAGGAACGAGGTGGAAAAGATCAAGGAGGTGCACATAGAACAGATCATGGGCCGCTACAACGAGGCGAAGCGACGCGCCCTCCGGATGAACGCCCAGCACGGCGACCACGTGACCCTGCCGAACCGCGACCCGTACACCGACGTCTTCCACTTCGTCGAGCAGGGCCTCGGGATCACCTCCTACTGAAGCCGATGCGGCGACCGTTTCCTCTTCAACGCGCTGCCACCGTGGGGTCCCTACGTCATATCGGAGTCGTACGGTGGCCAAGCTCACGCTCGCCCAGCCGGAGCGGGCGGGTGTTCCGGACGTGAGGCCTTCATCGGCCACCGCTCTCCCGGCGCCGGTGGGGCAAAACAAGCGCAATTCTCCTGTTAGATCTTGTTGTATGACGCTTAGGTGTCATATGTACTACTGGCAGTATTCGTGCGGTGAGCGGACGCTGAGCCAGGACCAGGACGGGGCGGCGGACCTCCGGGACGCGCCCGCCCCCGGCCGGTACTCGTGGTGTCGTGACGAGCGTGGTCCAGGTAGGGCCGCGTCGCTCGCGGATGGACAGGGGCCCGGCCGGGGTCCCGGCCGGAGCGGTGCGGAGAGACCGAACTGGAGACCCCTTTCGTGAGTTCCCGTTCCCCTCTGTCTTCGCGCGTCCGCCGTGTGTGCGTGCTCCTGGCCGCGCTCGTGCTACCCGTGCTGGGTCCGCAGGTCATCACCCCACCGGCGGCGCATGCCGCGTTCCCCGGTGTCAACGGCAAGATCTACATCACCGATCAGGGCAGCGAACCGGACAAGGAGATCTACTCGATCAACCCCGACGGGACCGGCCTGGCCAAGGTCATCGACAATGCCGTCGACGACGGCAACGCGGTCGTGAACGCCACCAACACCACGATCGCCTTCACCCGGTTCACCGACACCCAGCATCTGTGGACGATGAACGTCGACGGCACCGGAGAGGTCCAGATCAGCCCCGAGGGCATTTTCGACAGCAGGATCGACTGGTCCCCGGACGGCACGAAAATCGTCTACGGCACCTTCGGCGGGCTGAAGGTGATCAACGCTGACGGGACCGGCGCGACCGCCCTGGGCGTCGACGGCTCGTTCCCCGCCTGGTCCCCGGACGGCACCAAGATCGCCTACGGTTCGAACAGAAACCTGTACACCGTCAACCCCGACGGTACCGGCGTGACCCAGCTGACGAGCGTTCCCTCCGGCAGCGACGCGTTCGGGCCCGACTGGTCCCCGGACGGCACCAAGATCGCCTTCGGGTTAGGGCCGATCATGGGAGGCATCGGGCAGATCCACACGATCAACGCCAACGGCAGCGGGCTGACCAACATCTCCAACGACGCCGTCAGCGCCGACACCCCGCAGTGGTCACCCGACGGCGCCAAGATCGCCTACAACTCCAACGGCGACATCTACACGATGAACGCCAACGGTACCGGCAAGACCCTGCTGTCGGGTGTGCCCGGCTTCCAGTTCGCCACCGACTGGGCCCCCGCCGGCGTCCCGCCGACGGCCGACATCGACGTCGACCTGGCCGCTCAGCCCAACCTCGGCATCCTGATCCCCTACCTGCGCTACACCCTGACCGCCCGCAACAACGGCCCCGACGCGGTCACCTCCGCCACCGTGAAGGCCATCCTGCCCCCCGGCGCGTCCGCCACGAACCTGTCGGCCGGCTGCACCGTCGCGGCATCCACGGTCACCTGTACCTACGGCGCCATCCCCCAGGGGACCTCTGTGAACAAGACGTTCCGGGTGCCGCTGTCACTGCTGTCGCTCGGCAACGTCACCGTCACCGGAACCCGCACCACCAGCGCCCCGGCCGACCCCAACCCGGCCAACGACAACGCCTCGGCCAACTGCACCGTCGTCTCCCTCGTCCTGGTCATCTGCTGACCACCCAGGCCCGACTCATCGCCCCTGAGTAAACCGCGCATCATGGTCACCGGCAGCCGACCGACTGCCGGTGACCCCCTCCGGCAGGACGAGTCTTCGCCTCCGACCCGAGGGCCGCGCCACCGCTGCGCGGATACGTGCGCTGGAAGGACATCCGGGCGGAACATGTCCAGCGAGCCGATGGCGAGGAGGCCGTCCAGGCTGGCAAGCGGGAATTTCTGGCCGAGGTTCAAGGACATCGGCTGGACGAGACGTGACGGTCACGGCGAGCACGCTGCGCTCCTTCCCGTACGGGCGCGTCAGCTACGGCGACGAACCCTGGACGACCCGTACGGATCGCTTCAGCGTCGCAGAGCCCGACGGGCGGCCCGTGAGAAATCCGCTACGGACCGCATGTGTACGGCGAGGGAAGGCGTGCGCGGAGGTGGGTGGGTGCTCCGGGCGGCTTGTAAGAGCCCGCAACCGGCGCGCCCGCCAGGCCGGAGGCCTGAACCCACCGGACCGCCACCAACGACGGCCGCCCGGAGCACCCACCCACCGGAGCGCGAACACCTCTCAAGTGGAAGAGCTGGTATGAGGAGGCCATCCCGTTGGCCGAGCACCGATACGAGGTCTACTTGAAGGAACGCGCCCGACAGGAGGATGGCAGATGAGCGGATATGTGCGCTGGAAGGACATCCGGGCGGAACATGTCCAGCGAGCCGGTGGCGAGGAGGCCGTCCAGGCCGGTAAGCGGGAACTCCTGGCTGAGGTCCAGGGGCACCGGCTGGCGGAAATCCGCCGCGGGCGCGGCCTGACCCAGCAACACGTCGCAGATCGCATGGGAGTCACCAAGGGACGCGTCTCCCAGATCGAGCAGGGCAAGATCTCCGGGCAGGAGATCCTGGCCCGCTATGCCGCTGCCCTCGGCGGTCGACTCCACCAGTCGATCTACTTCGACGACGGCGACATCGCCGCCATCGCCTGACAACTCCTGCGCAAGGCCGGCTCACACACCACTTTGCTGGATCTGGCCCCGGCGGTTCGGAGCACTCGGCCGCCGGAACAGGGACACCCCCCGGAGCGAGGTCAGATCATGACGTGGTCGTCGGGACGTCCCGCGAAGGAGAACTGCGCGTTGCGGGTGAGCTTGATGTCGTCGGCCTGCCAGGTGTGCATCCCCGCGTCGCCGCTGCGCCAGTAGACGAAGTTGAACCGGTCGGCGGAATAGATCTTCACCCGATCCTCCTTCAACCGGCGCACCAGCCGCGTGTCCTCGCCCCGCGTGACGTCCTCGAACCCGTAGTGCCGGAACATGTCCGCCTTGCCGAGGAAGGTGCCGCCCTGCACCAGGAAGGCGTAGCGGTGCTCCAGCCCCGGCAGGCGCAGCATGGTGGCGTTGCTGCCCTCGAAGTAGGCGTAGTGCGCGCCCTTGCCCACCAGCTCGGCGTCGGAGTAGTCGAAGGCACGCGCCAGGTCCGACAGGTAGTGCTCGCCGTAGAGGTTGTCGTCGTCCATCTTGGCGATCAGGTCGCCCTCGGCGGCGGCGATGCCCATGTTCAGGCAGGCGCCCAGCGACAGCGACCGGTCGGCGGGCAGCACCACGACGTCGGTGATCCCGGCCATCCGCGCCTTGTCGGCGACCACCACGGGGTCGATGTCCAACCCGTGCAGCACCATGACGAGCTGGACGGGCCGGTGGACCTGCCGGGCCACCGAGGAGATCGCGTGCTCGATCTGGGAGGCACGGTTGGTGGGCAGCACCACCGAGATCGACCGGGTCCGCTGCCGCACGGGCCTGCCGAGGACCGTCAGGATCTGGTCCACCCGGTGCGAGAACAGGTGCTTGTCGAAGACCTCGCGCATGGCCAGGTGCCCCTGCCGGGCCCGCAGCTCGGGGCTGTTGATCAGGTGCAGGACCTGGTTGTAGGACTCCAGCTCGTCACGGGCGATCGGGATCAGCGACCCGAACGTCTCCTCGATGGCCCGGGACCAGCCCGAGACGATCGACGTCGAGCAGGCCGACAGCTCGAAGACCCGGCGGGCGCACATGGTCGGCGAGTCGAGCACGGAGTTCACGTTCAGGAAGACCTTGTACATCTTGTACGCGGCCAGCATCCGGTCGTACGGGAGCTCGCCCACGATGTGCGGGACGTACTCCTTGGGCCAGGCGTACTTCTCGTCCACGGTTCCGTTGCGGGCGAAGATGTGCAGGCCGAGCTCGCGGATCGGGGCGAGCACCGTCTCCATCTGCTCGCGCCGCTCGGGGTGCTTGTCCCGGAAGTACATGCCCGCGAAGACGACGTCGTGCACACGCCCGCGCCTGTCCTGGATCGGATTGTGCACCCGGGGCTGCGCGGCGAACTGCAGCACGTCCACCCGATCGTGCCCCAGCACCTCGCGGTAGCGGGGCACCATGTCGCCGTCGCAGGTGAAGACGTAGTCGAACAGCTTGGCCGTGTCGATGAAGAAGTCGAAGTTCGGCGGGTCCTCCTTGTTCCAGAAGACCGTGGGGACCCCCTCGGCGCGGCACCAGTCGATCAGGGCGAGCAGCTCCGGCTTGGGGGCGTTCGTCCCGGTCATCTGGTAGCGCCAGCGGCCCTGGTTGCCGTGCCAGGCCGACTCCACGAACAGCAGCTCCGGCCGCCGCTCGGCGAAGATCTCCGGCCAGTCGCGGAGCCCGAACTCGATCTGGTCCCACTCGTAGCGGAACGCCATCCGGGAGAAGTCGTCCAGGATGACCGCGACCTTCAAGTCAGAACGGACGATCGGCCCGACAGGCCATTTGACCTCGGGAACGTCCACCGACGGCCCCCGCCGATCGAGCTCCTCGATCACCTCGGTCACCGGCCGGGGAGCCTTGGGCCCGCGCCGCGCCTGCATGGCCGAGCGCAGCTTGCCCGGCAGCGCGGTGACCCCCGACCCCTTGGCCGCGGTGAGCGCCTCGGCCACCCGGTAGGGGCGCTGTACCTTGGTCGACTCCAGCTTCCACTGGGCGTACTCGGCCTTGGCCTCGGCGATGGCGAGGCGCCGCTCCAGGTCCCGGACACGCTCCTCGAAGCGTTCGACGGTCTTGCGCTCCTCGGGCAGCCAGTTGATCGGCCCGAGACGCTGGAACTTCGGCTCTTCGGGGGTCTCTTCGCTCATGGGGGATCGCCTTTGTCCGGGGTCGTGCCAGGGTACGACTTCCGCCGTACCTGAATAGACGCTTCAGAGGGATTTGGGCGATACGGATTGCCCGGCAGGGGAGAGGTTGCCGCCGCGCAGCCAGGTCTCGATCACCCGGGCGATCCGGGGACCGGCCTTGCCGTCCCAGAGCGGGGGCAGCTCGCCCGAGGGTGTCGCGGCCCCGTCGGCCAGTGCCCGGTCGGCGGCGGCGGGGAGCTGCGCGGGGGTGACGAGCCGGTTGGTGCCGTGCGTTATGGTGATCGGCCGTTCGGTGTTGGGCCGCACGGTCAGGCAGGGGACGCCCAGCATGGTCGTCTCCTCCTGCACGCCACCGGAGTCGGTGACGACCAGGGTCGCGCCCCGTACCAGCGACAGGAAGTCCACGTATCCCAGCGGGTCGACGATGCGCAGGTTCTCCGAGTCGACCAGCCCGGCCTCGGCCAGACGAGTACGCCCGCGCGGGTGCAGCGGCACCACCAGCGGCAGGCGCGCGCTCACCTCCAGCACGGCGTCGACCAGCTCCTTCGCGGAGGCGGGGTCGTCGACGTTGCCGGGACGGTGCAGGGTGGCGACCCCGTACCGCTCGGGAAGGCCGAGCCGGGAGCGGACCGGCGCGGGGTCGAGGCGGTCCAGCGCCGAGAAGAGACTGTCGATCATCGGGTTGCCGACGAGGTGCACCTTCGCGGGGTCGACGCCCTCGGCGGCCAGGTGGGAGAGCGCGTCCGGCGAGGTGGCGAAGAGGATGTCGGACAGGGCGTCGGTGACGATCCGGTTGACCTCCTCGGGCATGTCCCGGTCGAAGGAGCGCAGCCCCGCCTCCACGTGCGCGGTCGGCACGTGCAGCTTGGCGCAGACGAGGATCGCGGCCAGCGTCGAGTTCACGTCGCCGTAGACGACGACCAGCGCCGGGTGCTGCGCCGTCATCACGTCCTCAAGCCCGACCAGCAGGGCCGCCGTCTGGCGGGCGTGCGAGCCGGAACCGACGGCGAGGTTGGCGATCGGCTCGGGGAGGCCGAGGTCGGCGAAGAAGACGTCCGACATCAGCGCGTCGTAGTGCTGACCGGTGTGCACGATGCCCTGCCGCACGCCCGCCTCGGCGAGCGCGCGGACCACCGGGGCGGCTTTCACGAAGTTGGGGCGTGCGCCGAGCACGTGCAGGACGAGGGGATCGCCGGGGTCCTGAGCAGCGCCCGAATGGGCAGAGTCCCTCATTGACCTCGCCTTTCATGCGGCAGTGGGGCAAACCTTGCCTATGGTACGGTCACCGCGTGGTATCCGATGCCAGCAGGCCAGACTCCCCCTCGGTTCCGGCGAACTCGGCCCCGGCGAAGCCACCGGGCCGGACGACGTCCTCGGTTCCGTCGAGCCCGTACCCGCCGGTGACGCCCTCGGCAGTCGAGGCGACGTCTCCCCCCGAGGGTGAGGCGACGTCCCTTCCTGAGGCCACGGCACCCACCGAGGCGACATCCCCGGCCGTAGAACCGCCCACGGGTGCCGAGACGGACGCCGCCACCCCGAACGCGGACGAGCCCACCCCGAACGCGGACGCGCCGCAGATCCCGAAGACGGACACGGACCCGCCGCACACCCCGGACGCGGACCCGCCGCAGGCCACGGACACGGACCCGCCGCAGGACCCCGAAGACCACGCCCCCGGCACCCCCACCCCCTCCGAGACCCCCCTCGACGACGCCGACCCCGGCAAGGTCACCGTCGAACCGGTCTCCCCCGTGGCGGACGCCTCGCAGGTGACCGGCGTCCCCTCGGTGTCGGCCAAGTCGTCCCGCGCCGGCCTGCGCGGCCTGCTCAAGGGCTTCGTCCAGCACCCGGTGATCGTCTCCCGCGTCGTGGCGACGAAGGTCAAGTCCGACCCGGTACGGGTGGCGCAGGCCGCCGCCGAGACGCTGCCGCCGCGCGTCCGCCCGATCGTGGGCCGGTTCGCCTGGCCGGTCGCGCGCCAGGCCAGGATCGTCGTCCGCAAGCTCGGCATGCGCATGGTGAAGGGCCCCTGGGCCGAGGCGAAGGAGCACTTCGACTCCGGCCGGATGAGCGAGGCCGTCACGGTGCTGCAGGGGCACACCCGTTACCCGTTCATCAAGCGCCGGGCCGCCTACTACGCGGGCGAGCTGGCCGCGATCCAGCCGAACCCGATCCCGCCCAAGGGCAAGGTGATCGTGGGAGAGCGGTTCCCCGGCCGGGTACTGCACTGCGTGACCAACGCGCTGCCGTACACGCAGGCCGGGTACACCGTCCGCACGCACCGGATCGTCACCTCGCAGAAGGCCGCCGGCCTGGACCCGCACGTGGTGACGAGCTGGGGCTGGCCGATGATGCAGGGCCACGCCGACGCGACGCCGTACGAGGAGATCGACGGCATCCCCTACCACCGGCTGATCCCCAGCGGCGAGGTGCCCTTCGAGAGCCACGGGCGCATGATCCGGGGCGCCGGGGAGGTGACCGAGCTGGTGCGGACCCTGCGGCCGCAGGTGCTGCACGCCGCGACCGACCACCGCAACGGCTCGGTGGCGCTGGCGGTGCGCGAGCGGACCGGCACCCCCATGGTGTACGAGGTCCGGGGCTTCCTGGAGGAGACCTGGGCCTCCCGCGACCCCAAGCGGGTCGGCAGCCAGCGGCACCTGCTCCAGCGTGACCGCGAGGCGTTCATCATGCGCTCGGCCGACGCGGTCGTCACCCTGGCGGAGACGATGGCCACGGAGATCGCCGAACGCGGCGTGCCCCGGGAGAAGATCTATCTCGCGCCGAACGCGGTGGACGACGCGCTGCTCGCCGCCGAGTACGACGGCGCGGCCTTCCGTGCGGCGTACGGCATCGAGCCCGGTGAGATCGTGATGGGCTCGGTCTCCAGCATCGTGGCCTACGAGGGCTTCGCCACCATGATCAACGCAGCCGCGCTGCTGCGCGACGAGGGGGCGCCGGTCAGGGTGCTGCTCGTCGGGGACGGCGCCGAGCGCCCGGCCCTGCTGGAGCAGATCGAGGAGCTCGGTCTGGGCGACGTCGCGATCCTGCCCGGTCGCGTCGGCCCGGACGAGGCGCTGCAGGCCCAGGCGGCCATCGACATCTTCGTCTGTCCCCGCGAGGACCTGCGGGTGTGCCGTCTGGTCACGCCGCTGAAGCCGGTCGAGGCGATGGCCCTGGGCAAGCCGGTGGTGCTCAGCGACCTGCCGGCGCTGTCGGAGCTGGTCGGCTCGGAGGGCGCCGGGCTGCTGGTGCCCGCGGGGGACCCGGAGGCGCTGGCCAAGGCCATCGCCGGGCTCCGGGACGACCCCGCGCGCAGGGCCGAGATGGGCGAGGCCGGACGGGCCGAGGTCGCGGCCAAGCGGACGTGGAGCCGCATCGCAGCCACGTACCGTGACATTTACCAATCGATCGCCGGTTGATGGTCTCATGTTGGTAACGGGGATGCCGTCCGTTTGCGATGGGTTCAATCGCATTAGGCGTGGCTCGTTCGTACTTGAGATAGCCTTTGCGACCATGAAGTGTTGTTTCCGGCTTTCCAAGGTCATCCTGTGACTGCCTACGACCTGGCAGTCATCGGTCTGGGCTACGTCGGCATGCCCCTGGCCAAGGAGGCCACGGCGGCGGGTCTGCGGGTCGTCGGCCTGGACCTCGACCCCGACAAGGTCGAGGCTCTCAACGCCGGCAGGTCCTACATCGACGACCTGACCGACGCCGACCTGGAGCACATGCTGGCGGCCGGGTTCACCGCCACGCTGGACGAGACCGTGCTGTCCGACAGCGCGGCCGTCGTCATCTGCGTGCCGACCCCGCTGGACGAGGACCACCGCCCCGACCTGTCGTCGGTCGAGGGTGCCACCGGCACCGTCGCCCGCAACCTGCGCGCGGGCACGCTGGTCGTCCTGGAGTCCACCACCTGGCCCGGCACCACCGACGAGGTCGCCCGTCCCATCCTGGAGACCTCCGGCCTGACCGCGGGCACCGACTTCCACCTCGCCTTCTCGCCCGAGCGCATCGACCCGGGCAACCCCAAGTACGGCCTGCGCAACACCCCCAAGGTCGTCGGCGGCTACACCCCCGCCTGCAGGGAGCGCGCGGTCGCGTTCTACGCCCGCTTCGTCGAGCAGGTCGTGCCGGTCAGCGGCACCCGCGAGGCCGAGATGGCCAAGCTGCTGGAGAACACCTACCGGCACGTCAACATCGCCCTGGTCAACGAGATGGCCATCTTCTGCGACGAGCTGGGCGTCGACCTGTGGGAGTCCATCGAGGCCGCGGCCACCAAGCCGTTCGGCTTCCAGAAGTTCCTCCCCGGCCCCGGCGTCGGCGGGCACTGCATCCCGGTCGACCCGTCCTACCTCTCCTACACGGTCCGCAAGCTCGGCTACCCGTTCCGGTTCGTCGAGCTGGCCCAGGAGATCAACGAGCGGATGCCGTCGTACGTGGTGGCCCGCGTGCAGCGCCTGCTCAACCGGCAGCGCAAGCCCGTCAACGGCTCGCGCGTGGTGCTGCTCGGTGTGACCTACAAGCCCGACATCGCCGACGAGCGTGAGACCCCGGCGCTGCCGGTCGCTCGGGCGCTGCTGGAACTGGGCGCGGAACTGGTCTTCGTCGACCCCTACGTCAAGGAGTGGCGGGTCGACGACGTTCAGGTGACGCGCGAGGAAGACCTCGCGACGGCGGTCGCCGAAGCCGACGTGACGCTGTTGCTCCAGCAGCACGCCGCCTTCGACCTGTCCGTCGTCGAGGACCACGGCAAGCTCGTGCTCGACACCCGCGGCGTGCTCGCCGAGGGTGAACGCGTCGAGCGGCTCTAGCGACGGAGGGCTGCGCGCAGTGCACGTGCTCGTCATGACGGTGGTGCATCACCCCGAGGACGCCCGGATCCTGCACCGGCAGATCCGCGCGCTCGTGGACGCCGGTCATGAGGTCACGTACGCGGCCCCGTACACGGCGCGGGGCGTGATGGCCCGCTCCTGGGTCAACGGCGTCGACCTCCCCCGCGCCGCGGAGCGCAAGCGGCTGTCGGCCGTCCGCGCCGCCCGCAAGGTCTTCAAGAGGATGCGCGGCGAGGTCGACCTCGTGGTCGTCCACGACCCCGAGCTGCTGCTCGCGGTCGTGGGCGTGCGCGGGCGGCCCCCGGTGGTCTGGGACGTCCACGAGGACACCCCGGCCACGCTCTCGCTGAAGCCCTGGCTCCCGGCGTTCCTGCGACCGCCGGTGCGTTTCCTGGCCCGGCTGCTGGAGGGCACGGCCGAGCGGCACCTGCACCTGCTGCTGGCCGAGACCGCCTACGCCGGGCGGTTCCGCCGGGCGCACCTGGTGGTCCCCAACGAGACCTGGGTGCCCGACGAGGTGACCCCGCCCGGCGACGACCGCGTCGTCTACCTGGGGTGGCTGTCGGAGGCGCGCGGGGTGCGCGAGGCCATCGAGGTGGGCCGGCTGCTCCAGCCGTACCGGGTGGCGGTCGAGCTGATCGGCTACGCCGACCCGCAGTCCCGGCCGGCGCTGAACGAGGCGGTGGCCGAGGGCGTGCTGGAGTGGCGCGACTTCATGCCCAACGACGAGGCGCTCAAGCGGCTCGACGGCGCGCTGGCCGGCCTGTCGCTGCTGCACGACGAGCCCAACTACCGGCACTCCATGCCCACGAAGATCATGGAGTACATGGCCCACGGCATCCCGGTGATCACCACCCCGTCGCCGCGCGCGGTGGAACTGGTGGAGCGCTACGACAGCGGCCTGGTCGTGCCCTGGCGCGATCCCAAGGCGGTGGCCCAGGCCGTGCTCTCCCTGCGCGACGACGTCCGGGATCGGCATGCGCGGGGCGCCCGCGGGTATGCGGCGGCCCGTGCGAACCACCACTGGCCCAACTCGGCCCGCCGTTTCGTCGCCCAGCTGGAGGCGTGGGCGGGCGTCAAGAGCTGACGGCGTCCCGCACGACCGAACTCCTTATGTCTGCCTGATCACGAGAACGGTAGTGTCCTGAACGTGCGCTGGCTCATCGCTTTCCTGGGCGCGGCGATCCTCGTCGCCGTGGCGGCGTTCGTGATGATCACGCCGTCCGGGGACGGCTCCCCGGACGGCCGGAGCACGTCGGCGGCCTCCTCCCGGTCTGCGTCCTCGGCGTCCTCGGCGTCCTCGGCACCCTCACCGTCCTCGTCGTCCGTGTCCCCCTCCGCGCCGGTGCCCGACACGACGGAGTTCACCGACCCGTGTGGAACGTTCGACACGGCCACCCGGGCGCCGTACGCGGTCACCGGGTACTGGCTGATCCCCACCGCCGACCACTGCACCTGGCGGCGGCAGTTCCGGGCCATCCACGAGGTGGGCGGCGACACCGTGATCCGGATCGGCTGGGGGCTGCAGGCCCGCAGGCTCGACGGCGACGGCCGGGTGCTGAACGGCGACGGCGACGAGGTCGACGCGCGCTACGAGCCCTGCGAGGAGGACGGGGTGCCGTGCGCGCTGGCGGCAGAGAACGACCTCAAGGCCGCCAACCCGGGCAACCGGGTGAGCTGGACGTTCGTCTACCGGACCGACGAGGCGTTCGGCCCCGGCCTGTTCCGCTGCCCCGAGTTCGAACGGAAGATCGTCACCGATAAGACCGTGTTCTACCGGCTCGTCGCCACCGACGACGGCACCGACGACGCGAACTGCGCGAACATCGGTGCCAAGGGGCGCGGCTACCACGTGATCCTGATCGCCGCCGCGCACGAGGACAGCCTCACCGAGCTGCTCGACCTCGGCGACAGGTTCGGGGTGAAGGTCTTCCCCGCGCTGCCGCTCGCCCCCCGCGACCCGGCGCAGAAGACCCGCGCCGCCAAGCAGGGCACCGACACGCTCACCACCCTCACCCGGCGCATCCTGCAGGACTACGGCGCCCGCTTCCAGGACCGCGCGTCGCTGGGCGGCTTCTACCAGCCGTTCGAGCTGCAGATGCGCGACATGACCTACTCCGGCGACGACGAGAAGGACCACCCCACGCTCAAGGTGTACGCCTCCCAGCACGGCATCGTCGAGCAGGAGATGCCCGGCAGGCCCGTCCTGGTCAGCCCCTACCTCGACGCGCGCAAGAAGCGGCCGTTCAGCGCCACCCCCAAGCAGGTCGCCCGGGGATTCGAGGCCCTGGCCAGGACCGGCGTCGGGATCGTCGCGCCGCAGGACAGCCGGGGCACCGGGAAGGTCGGGCTGTTCTGGCCGGACGAGCGCGACGAGAAGGTCGACGCGCGGCTGCGGACGGTCGTCGACGGGCAGACCAACGGCGACGCCTACCACGGCTCGACCCGCGACTACTACCGGGAGATGTTCCTGGCCCGCAACAGGATGATCGAGCAGGGCTACGACGTGCAGCTCTGGGCCAACGTCGAGTCGTTCGAGCCCTCCGGCGGCGAGGAGGAGCCGTGCGCCGCCGGTTCCGGCCGGGGACGCACCGACAAGGAACGGCTGGACACGGCCGTCACCCAGGTCGGGCGCTACGTCTCCAAGGTCGTCTCCTACATGTGGAGCGACTTCTACACCTGCGGCTCGCCGTCCCTGGCCGAGGAGATCGCCCGCGACCACGACCGGCCCATCGCGGCCGACGCGGTCCGCGTGCGGCGCGACATCCAGGACGGCGTGGAGATCCGCGGGTACGGCATCCCGATGGGCTCCACGGTCTCGATCACCTGGGAGGGGCGCGAGGAGCCGCAGGTCGTCGCCGTGGCCGGGGTGGACCTGACCGCGCCGCCGCCGGACCTGCCGCTGGGGATGCGGACGGCGTGGATCCCGTTCGACTGGTCCCGGGTGCCCGAGGGCACCTGGATCCACATCACGGTCATCTCGCCCGACGGACGTGCCGCCGCCGGGCCGCTGCACGTCCGCGCGCAGGCATGACCGGGGTGTAACGTGCCTGCCATGGTTCCGCGCATTCCCGTCAGCGTGGACCTGGTCGTCCTCACGGTGCGCTGCCAGGTGCTGAGCGCACTCGTCTGGCGGCGCGACAACCCGCCGTACGAGGGACGCTGGGCCCTGTCAGGCGGCTTCATCCAGCTCGACGAGGACCTGCCGGCCGCCGCGGCCCGGGTGCTCGCCGAACGGGCGGGCCTGCCCGGCGCCCCCGTGCACCTGGAGCAGTTGCAGACCTACGGCTACCCCGACCGGGACCCGCGCCAGCGCGTGCTGAGCGTGGCCTACCTGGGCCTGGCCCCGGACCTGCCGGCCTCCACCGAGGCGCACATGAGCTGGCAGCCGGTCTCGGCGCTGCTGCGCGAGATGGCCTTCGACCACCGGCGGATCATGGTCGACGGGATCGAGCGGGCCCGCGCCAAGCTGGAGTACACCCCGCTGGGCGCCGCCTTCTGCCCGCCCGAGTTCACCGTCGCCGAGCTGCGCCGGGTCTACGAGATCGTGTGGGGCCGGGTCCTGGACCCGCGCAACTTCCACCGCAAGGTCACCAAGGCCGAGGGTTTCCTGATCACCACCGGCGCCACCACCACCCGCGACGGAGGCCGCCCGGCCAAGCTCTACCGCCGCGGCCCCGCGGTGATGCTCCATCCCCCGATGCTGCGCTCCCTGAGGGAGTGACCGGGAGAGCCGGGCGGGTGGGGAAGGTTTCCCCACGCGAGGGTCCTGGAAGGTGTGACCCTGACCTGCCGACCTGCTGGGCCTCTGACCTTCTGGGCCTCTGGGCCCGAGGGGGGAGCCCCGCCCCGATGCCCGGGGAGTGACCGGGACCGAAAGCATCCGGGCGACGACCGACGCGGAGCGGGACTCTCTCACGGTGAGCCGGGGAGTCCCTCGACGGACGGGGAGCGCCGCTCAGAGGTCGTCGATCTCCGTCAGGTCGACGTCGACGTCGAACGGGACGCTGACCTTCAGCCGGTCGTGGTGGATGCTCATGAGCGCGTAGGTCCGGGTCGCCGGGTCGAGCTCGTAGACGTAGACGGTCGGGCGGTCGTCCTGTTCCTCGACCCGCCAGAAGTGGGTGATGCCCGCCTGGGCGTAGATGACGGGCTTGCGCTCACGGTCGCGGACCTCCGACTCGGCGGAGACGACCTCGACGGCGAGGACGACGTCCTCCGGCCGGTAGGTGGTCTGCTTCCGGTCCCGGTCACCGTCGGCCCGGGTCACCATGATGTCGGGCTCGGGGCGTTGACGCTTTCCGAGCGTCACGGTCATCTCCCTACGAGCACGCAGGCCGGACGGGATCGCTTGGCGTAGCGCGTAAATGAGGAGATCCACGATCAGCGAGTGGAAACGGGTCTGGGGGCTCACGAAGACGAGAGTGCCATCGACGAGTTCCGTGTGCGGAGGGATCCCCCGAAGTCGGTCGAGGTCACCGGCCACGAAGCCCCTTTTGGGGGGGAACACCCAGGCGGGAAGCGGCTCACGCTCGGGTGAGCTCGCCTCGGGCGACTCCGCCCCGGCGTCCGGCTCCCCGGCGTCCGGCGCCTCGGCCTCGGGCGCCTCGGAGCTTGGCCTCTCGGCCAGTGGTGCGATGCTCATGTCGTCCTCCCGGTCGGGCATGCCTCTCACCTCCAGTGTTACAGGATGATGCCCCATCCGCCCGCTGCTCCTAAAGTAAGGCCATGCCTCGTTTCCGTGCGATCCTGGACACGATGCCCGCCTACCGGGCGGGTAAGGCCGTGGTGTCAGCCGACGGCCGCTCCTACAAGCTCTCCTCCAACGAGTCCCCCTACGAGCCCCTGCCCTCGGTCGTCGAGGCGGTCGCCCGGGCCGCGACCACGATGCACCGCTACCCCGATCCTGCGGCGACGGCGCTGACCGAGGCGCTCGCCGAGCACCACGGGGTGCCGGCGGAGCACGTGGCGCTGGGCGCGGGCTCGGTGACGGTGGCCCAGCAGCTCTTCGAGACCGTCAGCGAGCCGGGCGCCGAGGTGATCTACGCGTGGCGTTCCTTCGAGGCGTACCCGCTCCTGGCCGACCTGGCGGGGGCGACCTCGGTGCGGGTCCCGCTGCTGGGCGAGACGCACCACCTGGACGCCATGGCCGACGCGATCACCCCGCACACCAGGATGATCTTCGTGTGCAACCCGAACAACCCCACCGGCACGGTCGTCCAGGCGGCGGAGCTGGAGGCGTTCCTGGAGCGGGTGCCCGAGGGCGTGCTCGTCGTGCTGGACGAGGCCTACCGCGAGTACGTCAGGGACCCCGGGGTCACCGACGGGCTCACCGTCTACCGCGAGCGGCCGAACGTGGCCGTGCTGCGCACCTTCTCCAAGGCGTACGGGCTGGCCGGGCTGCGGGTGGGGTATCTGATCGGCGGTGAGCCGATCGCCGCCGCGGTCCGCAAGACGACCGTCCCGTTCGCGGTGAACCACCTCGCCCAGGCCGCCGCGATCGCCTCGCTGGCCGCCGGGGACGAGCTGATGGAGCGGGTCGACGCCGTGGTCAAGGAGCGCGGCCGGGTCGGTGAGACGCTGATCTCCCAGGGCTGGGAGGTGCCGGTGAGCGAGGCCAACTTCGTCTGGCTCCGGCTGGGCGAGCGTACGCTCGACTTCGCCGAGGCGTGCGCCGCCGAGGGGGTCGCGGTGCGGCCCTTCGCCGGCGAGGGTGCCCGGGTGTCCATCGGCGACCCCGAGGCCAACGACACCTTCCTGGCCGTCGCCGCGGCCTTCCGCAACGCCTGACCGCGTCCGCGACGCCCGGTGTGACCCCGCCCGGAGGCCGTGTGGTCCCGCTCCCGGCCCGCGCGGCCCCGGGGCGGGGTCACACGGCGGCGGGCTCCTGCAGGGGCTTCTCGGGCGTTTCGGGCGGCCCGGCCTTCCCGCGGCGCTCTGTGGAGACCACCAGGGCGACCCCGATGACGATCACCACGCCGGCCGCGACCATCGAACCGGTGACCGGCTCGCTCAGCACCAGGGCGCCCAGCAGCACCGCCACGACGGGGTTGACGTAGGCGTAGGTGGACACCAGCGAGATCGGGGCGTTGCCCAGCAGCCACACGTACGCGGTGAAGCCGATCAGCGATCCGACCAGGATCAGGTAGGCCAGCGCGACCCACGAGCGGGAGGAGACGGCGGCGAGGTCCACGTGCTCTCCCAGGAGGGCCGCGCTCAGCGCGAGCCCGGCGCCGCCCACGGCCATCTCGACGGTGCTCGCGGCGAAGGGGTCGGCGGGCATGGGGATGCGCGACGACAGGAACGAGCCGACCGACCAGGACAGCGACGCCAGCAGGATGATCGCGATGCCGGTGCCGTCGGCCGCGCTGCCGCCGCCGTTCAGCGAGAGCGCCGCCACCCCGCCGAACCCGACGAGCACCCCGGCGAGCGTCAGGATCTTGGGCCGGTCCCGGGTCAGCAGCCTGAGGATCACCAGCCAGAGCGGCACCGACGCCACCAGCAGGGCCGCCAGCCCGCTGGAGATGTGCTGCTCGGCCACGGCGACCATGCCGTTGCCGCCGTTCAGCAGCAGCAGGCCGACCAGGGCGGCCCCGCCCGCCTGCCTCCAGGTCATCCGGAAGGCCTCGCGGCCCTTCAGCAGGCGTACCGCGACGCCGAGCACGAGCGCGGCCGTGAGGAACCGGCCGGCCCCGCTGAGCAGCGGCGGGATCGTCTCGATGGTGATCCTGATCGCCAGGTAGGTGGAACCCCACACCACGTACACGATCGCCAGGGCACCCCAGACGAGGAGCCTCTTGCGGCTGTCAGCACTGTCTTGACCCATGGCTCATGACAATAGCGGCTCGTCGCGGCGACCCCTGTGGCGGGTTTCGGTCCTCGAATCCGCGACGAGATCCCGACCAGGGAGGTTCCGCCTGCCGGACGCGGCGGAATCCTCCCGGTCGTGAGAACCGGCGGTACGAGCAGCTCAGCGGGTGCCGAGCTTCTCCACGATCAGCCGGTAGAGCTGCCGGGGGCGTCCCGGCTGCGGTGTGCGGTTCGGCGGGAGCGGCCACGCGAGTCCCTCGTCTACCAGCGTGCGCAGCAACCGCCGTGCCGTACGCGGGGTGACGCCCAGCATCTTGCCGGCGCCCTCCGCGTCCACCACCGTGTCCCCGCCCTCCAGCTTGGCCGCCAGCCGGGCGAGCACCTCCACGCCCTTGGGCTTGAGCGGGCCCGTGCCCTGGGGAGGCATCCTGGGCGCGGGGATAAGAGCCCTGCCCTCCCGGTCGACCGCGAACCCCTGGGCCTGCTTGCCCGCCTGGGTGCGCGCCAGCGCGGCCCTGGCGTGCGACTCGGCGTCGTGGGTGGTACGGCCCATGCCGACCCCGACCTCGACCGCCAGGCCGAGCTCGTCACGGACCCGCGCCGCGAACGGCAGGACCCGGAACCCCTCGGTGGCCGCGGCCACCGCGCCGCGGGTGGCGGTGACCATGTAGCTGTGGTCGTCCACCGCGGTGACCGACGCGTTGATCCGGTTCGCCTCCTGCACCAGCAGGCGGTGCAGGGAGAGCCGGAGCTCGTCGCGCCAGTAGCGCGGCGCGGCCCGGCGGACCGGTTCGCGCAGCGTGGGCACCTCCACCAGGACCACGGTGAGCTGCGACTCCTCCAGCCGGTGGTGGGCGCCCAGCAGGGCCGCCGTGTGCAGAGCCGTGCGCACCGCGGCGGAGGTCGGGCGGATCCTGACCACGGGCACCCCGGCGGTCTGGAGGCGGTCGGCGACCGCGGGCAGGCAGGTGAGCGCCCCGCTCGTACTGCCCTGGCGGGCGAGGCGTTCGTGGAAGGCCGCGATCGTGCCGGTGGCTCCCGGCTCGTCGCGGCTCTGTACGTCCCCGGAGGGAAGGTTCAGATCGTTGTAGGCCTCCTCGACCTCGGCTCTGCTCAGCACGTCGATGCTGACCCTGCGCGGATCCATCCGCTCGTCCAGTGCCGCCCTCGCCAGCGCGGCGATCAGTGCCGCGCCGCCGAGCTGGACGTACGTCGCGGGCATCGTCAGCACTCCTGATCGCCGGGCCAGGTCGTAGGGGACCGGGCTGGCGAACAGGCACGCGTCCACCCCGGCTCCCAGCCGGGTGACCTTGTCCGCGGCCTCCTGCTCGTCACGGTACGCCGCCGCCACCAGGCGGCAGGGTAACGGGGCGGCCGCGTGCCCCATCAACATCACCCGTTCGACGAGGTCATGGGGGCCCACCACACCGATGGTGAGATCCGGTGTGAGGGCACCCGGGCGTGACACTCGTGGCGCTTCTTCGCCCCGCTCGACCAATGTTCGTCCCATCATGCCGTCCGTTTGTTTTCGGCTCTCTTTTGGAACGATCGCTCGCGAGGGCCGTAATGTCACGCCCGTTTTGCGGCCAATTCCGGAAGGTACTTCCGGGTTAAAGCCATGACTGGCACCGTTTACACAGGTCAGAGCGGTTTTTGAGCGGCTCAAACCCGAGGATTACGATGCAGAAATCTCTCGCCGCACGTCGGCCCCCAGGGACTGCATACGCTCGGCCAGATAAGAGTGCCCCCGGTCGATGAGATATCCCGACTCGATCACGGTCTCCCCTTCGGCGGCGAGCCCGGCGAGCACGAGGGCGATTCCCGAGCGCAGATCGTGGGCGGTCACCTGCGTTCCGGTGAGTGGAGTGGCGCCGCGAACGACCGCGCTGTTCTCTTTCACTTCAATATCGGCGCCCATCTTGTTCAGTTCTGAGGCCAGGGCGAAACGGCCGTCGAAGATGCGTTCATGAATGTAGCTGGCGCCGTCGGCGAGGCAGGCGACCGTCATGATCGGGGACTGCAGGTCGGTGGCGAACCCGGGGTAGGTGTCGGTGATGACGTTGATCGGCCGCAGCGGGCGGTCCCTGCGCACGTGGAGCACGGCGCCGTGCTCGGCGAACTCCACGCCCATCTGCTCCAGCTTGTAGCGGACCACGCCGAGGTGGTCGAGGTCGGCGCCGACCAGGTTGACCTCACCGCCGGTGATGGCGGCGGCCATCGCGAACACGCCCGCGTCGAGACGGTCCGGCATCACGGTGTGCTCGACGGCCTGGAGCTCCTCGACGCCCTCCACGGTGATGAAGCCGGTGCCGCCACCACTGATCCTCGCGCCCATCCGGGAGAGCATCTCGATCACGTCGAGCACCTCGGGCTCCAGCGCCGCGTTCTCGATCACGGTGGTGCCGCGCCCCAGGGCGGCGGCCATGATCAGGTTCTCGGTGCCGGTGTGCGAGGGGGTGTCCAGGTACAGGGTGGCGCCGGTCAGGCCCGCCGACTTGACGTGGATGACCGAGTCGCCCTCGTCCACGATCGCGCCCAGGCGCTTGTAGCCCAGGTAGTGGAAGTCGAGGTTGCGGCTGCCGAGATTGCAGCCGCCCACGCCCTCGATGATCGCCTCACCGAGGCGGTGCAGCAGGGCGGGCACGAACAGCACCGAGCCGCGGAAGCGGCGGGCGATCTCCGCGGGCAGCACCGGGCTGCTCAGCGTCGAGGCGTCGATCACCAGGGTGCGCTCCGCCTCGTGGAGCTCGACGGTGGCGCCGACGATCTGGGCCAGCTCGACCGCGCGCCGCACGTCCTCGATGATGGGGACGTTGCGCAGGACCGTGCGCCCCCTGGACGCCAGCAGCGCGGCGCCGATCATGGGAAGAACGGCGTTCTTGGCACCCTGGATGAAGGCGGTTCCACGAAGTGGGTTGCCACCGCGCACGCGGTAACGGACCATGCGTAATGCTCCTTGGGAGTGATTTCTGGTGATTCGTGTGGCGCGGGGCGGCAGCCGAAGGTATCGGCCAACAGTAGCCGTTGGATGCCCCCTAACCGGCCACTTCGGTGGTGAACTACCCCTTGAGCGGCCGATGAGTCCCTCTCTCCCTCCGCGCGATGATCGCCGCCCGCCCGCAGGTCACGCCGGGCCCAGGCCTTTCCTGTGCTCCGGGAGCCCGTCCGGCCCGGGGAGGAGACCGCCGTTCGCCGGCGTTCTCAGGCCTCTCCGACCAGGGGAAGGATTCGTAGCCGCTCGTCGATGTGCGCGGCGACGAACGGTGGCACCGGGCACTCCCGCCTGACCTTCGGCCACGAGTCGGCCAGAGCGTGAACGGTCCGCCGTACGGTCTCCGCGACCACGGCCGGATCGGCCTCGACCGCTTCGGCGAAGGCGCGGAAGTGGTCCAGTGTGATGTACCTGGTGTCGGGCTGCCCGGCCACGGGCAGGGTCAGCACGTCCCTCCTGAAGGCCTGGTAGGAGGTCACGCAGACGAGGTCGTAGGCGGGGGACAACCGGCGCCGGCGTCCGTCCGGATACTGCAGCGACCAGTTCTTGAGGTGCTCGTCGGTGTTTCCCATCACCACGCACGCCGTCACCCGTCGGACGTATTCCTCGAGATGCTCGGGACACTCGCGCTGGATGACCTTGCCGACGTCCTCGGCCCGACCTCGTTCCTTCTCCTGTGGAAGCATCCCGAAGACCTGGGCGAAGTCCTCCTGGTGGACACGCAGGCCGTCGTCGCGGTCGAATCGCCGGATCGCGAAGGCCCGCTGCCCGGGGACGTCAAGCTCGGGGGGCACGTTCTCGAGATCGTTCACCGGTACCAGCGTGTGATCCGGCACCTCGACGCCGGCGAGCGCCGCCCAGGTCATCATGGAGTGTTCGTTCTCCGGAAGGAGATCGTGACGCGAGCTCGGGAACTTGACGATCCAGTCACCGCCGACACCGACGTACCGGAAACCTCGCGGTGTACGCGCCATCGAGAGCTTCACCTGCATTCCGGCGAGGGAGAAGCTCATCTTCTGCGCGTCCGTGCGGAGGCCCTCGTGTCCGGGCACGCTCTCGGCGATCGCCGTGTCGCCGATCACCCGCACGGCTCCCGGCAGGTCACGGCCGAGATGGACCAGCAGGGTGAAGTCACTGACGGACTTGAGCCCGAGCTGGGCCGTGACGAGACGGCGCAGCCCCGACTCCGGTTCCGGCAGGAGGTTTCCGAACCAGGGTGGCAACCGCCCCCCGACGGCCTTCTCGATCTTCCGCGGGTTGTACTCGTAGTGCAGTCCGAGTACGGGCCTGTCCGCCGCACGGTCCAGATACTGGAACCGGACCTTCCCCGCTCTTTGCTCCAGCACGCCGACAGGCCTGTCTCCGAGCAGCACATAAGCGGTCGTGATGCCCTCAGTCATCCGATGTTTCCGATGGTGGTCAGTACGGTCGGGTCGGGACCGTCGGGAAAGCCGAACAGCGCGTTGTCCTGAACGTGCTCGGCGATGGCCACGCGGACGAGTTCCGCCCGGTGGGCCACGAAGCCCTGCCGGTCACGCCTCTGCCAGAGTCCCAGCCCTTCGTCGTCGATGAAGTGGCTTTCAAGGATCTCGGGATCGGACGACCCGTGGAACAGAGCTCGGTGAAGGTCTTCGACGGAGATGTTCCGGGGGTGGACAAGGCGGTTGGCCACGGTGTCGAAGATCCCGCCGCGTTCGGTCACGATCGGAAGCAGCGGGTTGCCACGTTGTTCCACGAGCCCGCTCAGGTCTGCGATCGTGCCGACCGCGTCGTCGGGGTCCTCCGGCGCGGCGAGAATCCGGGGGCGACGGGACGACATCCCAAGGATATTGATCTTCGTCCGTGCCTGATCACGTCGTATCGCGGTGAGGTCCGGTTCCCAGCCGTTGTCGGGCGGAAGCAGGCCGAGCAGGCGATCCGCACTGGCCAGGGGGTCGTCCTCGACGGCCTGGCCATACCGTCGCATCGCCGCGGCGGCACTCCGTGGTGCCGGATCGAGAACGGCGCCGCGCCAGATCCAACGGCGGAGAAGTTCGGCCGCTCGTCCTTCCGGGGGACCGAACCGTGCGGCGAAGCGCACCAGGACCGGCAGGAAGGACGGTCGGGGCAGAAGCCGGATGTGCGGGATCCCCGCCTCGTCCCGCAGGAAGTCGATGACCGTCCCGAGCGCCCGCGTGGCGACGTGGAGGGAGTCGGGGCGGGTTTCATCGCCGCCCAGATCGGCGGGACGGGCCTCGTCCCGCCGTGCGCCGAGGACCATCTGCGTCAAGAGGTCGTCGGGAATCGTGCCGAAGCCCGCCCGCTTCGCCGCCGACGCGGGCATGCTCAGGTCGGAGGTGCCGCCCTCCTCGGAGGCGGCCCGGCGGGCGTTGTCGAGCTCGTCGCGTCGCAGTGAGACGCCGGAGCTGTTGATCCTCTGGAAGACCAGGCTGTACTGCGTCGTGTCGCCGTCGCCCTCGATGACGTACATGGCGATGGGATGATCCCGTATCGCCGTCGTCATGGCATGGCACCGCGCCAGTTCCGCGTCGGTGAGCCAGGGACGTTCGCGCTGCCACGCGAGCGTTTCGGCCGTGCTCAACGCCTTCGGCAACGGAAACCAGTGCTCGGGCACCGGCCGGTGCCGGTCGCCGGAGACGAACACGTTCTCCCTGGGATCGAAGAAGATCCGGAACCGCGGGTCGGACGTCTCCGCCGGAGCGGCGAGCGCCCCGACCAGGCTGGTGAGGCGCTGCTGGCCGTCCACCACCCAGAACGCGTCCGGTCTCGCGTCCGCTGTGATCGTCAAAGGGCCCACCCGGAGGGTGTCCGCGTCGGCGGGGCGTCGCAGAACGATCAGGTTCCCGATGGGATAGCCATGAAGGAGGCTGTCGAAGACCTTCAGGACGAAGTCACGCTCCGAGCGGTAGGAGCGCTGGAAGGGAGGGAAGCGGATGCGCCCGGAGAGCGTCCATCCGACGAGCTCCCTCGGCGTCGTCTGCTCCACCAGTGGTCGAGCGACCGTGGCCATGTCCACCTCCCGGCTTCCTGATCAATGGTAGGCGGAAGGCACGGGTTCTACCTGCTGCTACCTGTTCCTCGCGCCTCCCGCGGCGGTGAGCGGGGAGGCGGCAGACAGGAGGCTGTCGGCCCGCTGGTCCACGAAGCGGGTCACCACCTGCTGCCCGTACCCGAAGGCCATCGCCCAGACCAGGATCGCGGGCTGCGAGCCGAGCCCCGCGAAACCCGGCACGAAGCCCGAGTTCAGGATCAGCAGCCCGAGCACGGCGGTGGCCACCCCGGCCGGGGCCTTGAGGAGGTTCTGCACGACGGCCAGCGAGTAGCGGGTGGACAGCTCCGAGCGGGTGGACAGCGACGCGGCGGTGGCCAGCGCCGCGCCCAGCATGCCGATCAGGGCCACCAGCGGGACGTCGCCGTGGCCGGGCTCCAGGCCGCCGGTGGGGCAGATCTGGGCCGGCATCAGCCCCTGGGCGCGGATCACCGACCGGTCGCCGCACATCGGGATGACGTGCGGCCAGATCGCGCCGACGACCACCACGCCCAGCACGATCAGGCTCAGCATGAACACCCCGCCGAGCAGCAGGTTGCGGAAGCTGCGGACCCGCCCGGTCTCCATCGCCTGCGCGGTGTACGCCGCCCGCAGCACCGACTGCATCAGCGGCCGGTCGTCCTCCCCGAGGTCCCCGACGGCCAGCCTGGCCTGGAGGTGGACCAGCCGCGGGTCGTCGCCGGGCAGGTAGGCCCGGCCGATCGCGGCCACCTCCGGTGCCCGCCCGCGCAGTTCGGCCGTCGGCAGCACGCCGTAGAGCATCACGGTCGCGCTGTTGACGTTGGACCAGGCGCCCTCGACGGCCTGGCCGGTCAGCCAGCGCCGGATGCCGTGCCTGCTGCGCGCGTAGGTCTCCGCGCGGGCCAGGTGCGTGCCGATGCCCTCGCCCACCGAGACGAGCTGGCCCGCCTCGTCGCGCATGGTCAGCGCCCGCTCGGCGTCGGCCCTGATCTCCTCGCTCCTGGTGGCCACGTACACCCTCCAGGTGCCGGGCCAGCGGAGCACGCCGGTGTCGCCGATCCGCTCGGGGGGTAACGCGGGGTCGAGCGACATCGTTCCTCCGGGGGGGCGGGGGCGGTGAGGAGGGCGGGGCGGGCACCGACTGCCCCGGGCGTGCCGGGGCATGCGGACCGGGCGCCACGCCCGGCTCGTCCCGGGCGCTACGCCTGGCTCGTCAGGCCGCCGGCCGCGATGTCGGTGCGGTGGTGCGCGCCGCGCAGGCGGACGCTCCCCACGGCCTCGTAGGCCGCCGCCCGCGCCGCGGTCAGGTCGGGGCCGGTGCCGACCACGCTGAGGACCCGGCCGCCGGCGGAGACGAGGCGGTCGCCGTCGAGGGCGGTGCCCGAGTGCAGCACGTAGGCGTTCCCGGCCGGGGCGGGCACCCCTTCGACCACGTCCCCGCGCACCGGCTCGCCGGGGTAGTTCTCCGCCGCGATCACCACGGTCACCGCGGCGCCGTCGTGCCAGGAGAGCGGGTCCTCCTGCGCGAGCGTCCCGTTCGCGCAGGCGAGCAGCAGGGAGGCCAGGGGCGTGCGGAGCCGGTCCAGGACGACCTGGGTCTCGGGGTCGCCGAACCGGGCGTTGAACTCGATCACCTTGGGGCCCTTGGACGTGAGGGCCAGCCCCACGTAGAGCACGCCCGCGTACGGCGTGCCCCGCGCGGCCAGCTCGGCCATCGTCGGCAGGACGGTCTCGGCCATCACCTGCTCGGCCAGGCCGTCGGGGGCCCAGGGCAGGGGGGTGTAGGCGCCCATCCCGCCGGTGTTGGGCCCCCGGTCGCCGTCGTAGGCGCGTTTGTGGTCCTGGGCCGGCTGCAGCGCCACGGCCGTGGCGCCGTCGCAGAGCGCGAACAGCGACACCTCGGGGCCGTCGAGGAACTCCTCGATCACGACCCGGCCGCAGGCGGCGGCGTGCCGGAGCGCCTCGTCGCGGTCGCCGGTGACCACCACGCCCTTGCCGGCCGCCAGGCCGTCGTCCTTGACCACGTACGGGGTGCCGAACTCCTCCAGCGCGGCGGCGGCCTCGCCGGGGGTGACGCAGGTGCGCGACCGCGCGGTGGGCACGCCCGCCGCGACCATGACCTCCTTGGCGAAGGCCTTGGAGCCCTCGAGCCGCGCCGCCTCGCGCGAGGGCCCGAAGCAGGGCACGCCCGCCCGCCTGACGGCGTCGGCGACCCCGGCGACCAGGGGGGCCTCGGGGCCGATCACGACCAGGTCGGCACCGAGCTCCAGGGCCAGGCCGGTGACCGAGGCCGGATCGGCCGGGGCGACCGGGTGCAGGGTCGCGACCTGCGCGACACCCGCGTTTCCCGGGGCACAGTGGACCTCGGTGACCTGGGGGTCGGCCGCCAGCGACCGGCACAGGGCATGCTCTCGCCCGCCGGATCCAATCACAAGAACGCGCACCCGGCAGAGCCTATCGTCTGGCCGGGCCGTCCTCCGGATCCGTGCCGGTCGCCGGGGGGGGGGGGGGGGGGGGGGGGGGGGGGGGGGGGGGGGCGCCCGCGCCCGGGGGGGGGGGGGGGGGGGCGGGGGCGGGGGGGGGCGCGGCGG